>JBAZNY010000001.1:0-214230 GCA_041649025.1 Bdellovibrionales bacterium
CAGTTGGCGGGATTGACGGCGGCGCAGATCGGGTCGATGACGACGACGCAGGTGGCGGCATTGACGACGACGGAGATCGGGGCGTTGACGGTGACGCAGATGGCAGGACTGACATCGACCCAAGTTGGGGCGTTGACGACGACACAGGTGGGATCGTTGACGACGACTGAAATTGGCGCGTTGACGGTAGCGTCTTTGAGCGGATTGAGTACCACAAACATTGCATCGATAAGTACGACGCAATTGACGGGATTTACGGCGACGCAGATGGCCGCATTGACCACGACTCAGTTTGTGGCTTTGACAACGACAGATATCGCAAGCATGAGTGTGGCTCAACTTGGCGGCGTGACGACGGCACAGCTGAACGCGTTGAGCACGACACAGTTTGTATCGTTAACGACGACAGAAGTTGGAGCGCTATCGGCAACGCAAATTAGAGGACTGGCGACAACTCAGGTAAATACACTGACGACGACGCAGTTTGGATCGTTGACATCGACGGGAATAGGTGGGCTGACCTCTATGCAAGTCGAAGCTTTGTCAACGACACTTATGGGTAGTTTGTCAACGACGCAGGTTTCTGCATTGTCCGTCACCTCTCTTACAGGGTTGACAACGACGCAAGTAGCGACGTTTTCAACGACGCAGGTTGGTGGGTTGACGGTAGCGCAAATTCCGTCATTGAGCACGACCCAGATTGTTGCAATGACGACGACACAAATTTCGTCGATGACGTCGGTTCAGGCTCAGTCGTTTACGAACGCTCAAGTCAACAGCCTCTCAACAGATCAGGTTGTTGCTTGGCTTGCCGCCCAGGGGGTTGGATAGCCTTCTGATTAACCCCATAGGCTGACTCCTTAAAGCGGGAGTTCGCACATCCCATCGTCATATATTGAGTGGCTTTGCGTTGTCCTTCATATTGTTGGATAATGTAAGGGTTGACATAGTGACTGTATTTGTCTGAAATATAACGGATATTTAGAGCCGGAGATAGATGTGCAAACAACAAGCCAGAACGTTGGACAAGAATTAGTTACTTCAGTTGTTGAGAGCGAATGGGGGCAGCATGTTCTAAAATATATCGATGCGAAAGTTGGTTACGCTGAACAGAACCGCGATTCAATATTTGAAACATTAAACAATATTCATTGGGCGGTACGGCAGGTTCTGCGTTTTGTTCTTGATGAAGATATTATTCAGCATTTATACCGCCGCCTAGATTATATGGGGGGATATCTAAGTTGGCAGATACCGTCCCTCTCTCTCACTAAAACTGTTTTGCATCAGGATAGGATGATCCTGCGAGCCACGCTTATGGAACGTTTATTAGGGTTGTTGGCGGAAGGCAAACTTAGACAGCCTCAAAATTTTATTCGATTTGATTCCGAGGGGCAATTTCTTTCTGCTGCGCGGGCTAATGTTGTTCGTACGAGCTTTGCCAGCGCGGAGGCTGTGGCATTATTATATGATATGCATGTACAGGGCATGCAAACCCGCGAGGTGTTTGTGTCGCGGCTGGTTGAAGAACATCCGCGTTGTTTTTTGCCGTTGAAGGATGAGGTCATTATCGCTTGCGGCGACGCGCCATTACATATTTGTTGCGGGCCTGAGGAAATTCCAGATTTTGCACAGCGCAAATTTTCCGTAGCGTGGTGGCTGGATGTCAATTTTCCTGCCGATCAATTGGGTGATTATCCTTATATTGCTGCACGTATTCCATCTTTTGTTCGCGCTCTATTGCAAAAAGGTGAGGCCCGTCTTTTCCTATGTGCTGCGGGTGACATATCCTATTTTGGACAAATTTGGTACGATCAGGTTACGGGTCTGGCACAGCATCTAGGATGCAAGCCCGAGTCTATTGTCTACTTGCCCCAAAATTCAGGCTTTGCGAATGATTTTGCCCTGTTTGTGACAAATGGCGAGGCGAAAAGAGGCGTACCGCAAATTATTCCTCTCAATACGCACTTACTTTTAGCGAGCATGCAGCAACCTGCGCGCATTGGTGAGACTCCAAGCAAGAAATTTCTCTGTTTTAATCATTGGCCGCATATACATCGAACAGCCCTTTTTCTGAGTATGGTTCGTGATGGCATGCTTTCCGATAGTCATGTGTCCTTTAATCACTCAATGCGAAAATTGCCGGAGCACTTTCCAAAAGTCGAGGCGGCAAAATTAGTTCCATGGATGGGTATGCCCGAATCCGATGTTGCGGCTCTTATTGAAGAGGTTGAGCCAAAATTACCTCTGCGATTGGATTTGAACGATAATACGGCAAGCCCTGGTTCTTTGGGCTCCTTTATTTGGCGGTTTGATGCCAGATTGCATGAAGATGCAGCCTACTATCTTGTAACTGAAAGCGAGATGGGAGGGGTGTCTCCGCAACGCTTTACCGAAAAGACGGTAAAGGGACTAGCGGCGATGAATCCCTTCATTCTCTTTGGTAATGTCGGTACGTTGGCGACTTTGCATAAATGGGGCTTCCAAACTTTTTCGCCGCTCATTGATGAAAGTTATGACGGAATCGTAGATCCCGTCGCCCGCTTTCATGCGGCTTATGCCGAAGTTCAGCGTCTGCATGCCTTGCCCATGGAGCAGTTATTGGAACAACGGCGTTCTTTATTCCCTGTGCTCGAGCACAACCGGCAACGGCTCTTGAATGTTGGAAGCGCTTTTCTCGGCATACTACAAAAAGGGCTAGACGCCGCTTGATGGGCTTTTATCGATAGATGGCATAAGCAGGGTACGGCGTGCCATACGTCATAACAGGACGATGCGAATAAACCGGCCGATGCCTATGAATAGGGGCATAATTGTAATAATAAACCGGAACTGGGGTCACATAAATTGGCGGAGGTGGGGGAGGCAGAGTCCGAACAACAACAGTGTTAGGAGCTGTTGCAAGGGCGATAGCCGCTCCCGTTAGTCCAGCGGCAAAAAGCCCCAGATATAAACTTGAGTCCGAATTTCCTTGCGGCCGATGTCCTTTGGCATGAGCAGGGGCTAACGGTGTGGCCATAAGCACTGTGGTCATAAGAGCTGCGATTGCTAGTTTGCTTTTCATTTTTTTATCTCCATTACTAGGTGTCCTGATTTGGAAGGAGAGGCAACCTCTGAACTAAAAAAACGATAGTGTTTCATTATGGCCAAAATATGCTGCGATTGAGGCAAAATTATTCTAACAATATGGCAACTACAGGGAATCTGAGGCAATCTTTTCGACATATTCCTTGATTTTTGTCGTTGAAATGCCTTCCGTGCGGGGCAAATAAACCACGTCGCATAAGGACTTAAAGCAATCAAATTTGCCCCGCCAATCATCCCCCATGACAAGAAGATCTGCTTTGTAAGTGCGGATATATTCTCCTTTAAGCTCAAGGCTTTCTTCGGGAAAAACATTGTCGACGCAGGAAAGAGCGCGAAGAATCTCTATTCGTTCGGTAAGAGTGAAAACGGGTTTAATGCCTTTTTTAGAAAAGTTTAATTCATCAGTCGACACGCCGACTACAAGCTTATCGCCTAGCATTTTTGCCCTTGTCAGAATTCTTAAATGGCCGATGTGAAACAAATCATATGTTCCGAATGTAATAATAGTTTTCATGGATGAGCTTCCAATAGATTCAAGATGACATCGTGCAAACGCTCTGAGGCAAGGCCATCGGAATGATCAAAAAGTTTTTGCCGCAAAACCTGACGTGTTCTTCGATAGGGATCTATATCTGGTTTAAGAAAGGATCCGACAGCCTCATCAACGGCCTTTTTGAGTTCGTCGGGGGTATATGAAATAGTCCCACAAATATACTGATCATGATTTTTTATCAGGTGTCTGGATCGCGCAACATATTCAGCATGATCCGGTCTATAAAAAACAACAGGACGATCCAAAAGCAAATAATCGAAAGCCAAAGACGAATAATCGGTAATGAGAACGCTCGTACATTTGACAAGGGGGTAAATATCTGTATGGGGGTCGACGAAATTTATTGTGGGATAACGGTGACGATACGTCTCAACCGAGTCTTGTTCTGCCGGATGTAGATTTACATAAAAAAGATAGCCTTTGTTCGAACAATAGTCCGCAAGCGCTGAAATTTCCGCTTTCTCGAACCAAGCGCTGTCTTTGTAATCTCGAAATGTTGGGGCGTACAAAATGACAGGTTTTTTGCTTTTGCTTGAAGTCTCGGCGGAAGCAAACGCTTTTTTGTCAATATTGATTTTATCCGAAGGGGTGATGTCGCGTAATAAGACATCGTTGCGCGGATATCCTATCGAAGAAAAGTCTCTAAAAGAAAATTTACGAGCCCAGTCCACGCGAGAAGCGCCGCTTAAAGCGACAAAAACATCAAAAGGCCCGCAACTTGAGACAAGTTCGGCAACGTTCGGATCGTCGATTTTACCTTTTGTGACTGTTTCTAATCCGATTTCCTTTATAGGGATGCCATGCCAAAGCTGGATGGTTTTTGCTCCACGAAGCAGCGAATGGGGAAGATGATGTCTCCAATTTAATGGGACAAAATGATTATCAAGCACCAACACTTTTGCGCTCAAACAAATATCCATTTCATTTGAAGTGTATTCCGCAGGATCAAAGGGCAAACACGGCAGCCCCGCGGCTTTGAGTTGTTTGACTTGGGCTGCATTGTAAGGAAGGAAATAACAACCGATCCCTGCTTTCAAGGCCTTATCGAGGAAAGAAAGATAGGCATACTTAATATTATCCCCGAAATAGCTACCTCCGGCAAACACGACAGTTTTTGTTTTGGGGTGGATTTCAGATACATGCGAAAGAAATCTGGACGAGCGATAAGCGCCCAGCCTCTTATCAAGGGTCACAAGACCCTCGGTAAGCCTTTGCAAGGAAGAGAGAATGTTTTTTATAAGCGTAGAATCTAATTCTACATTGGCATGAACAGAAGGGGGGTGGACGGTATTGCTAATGTCTCCCTCTAGAGAGGTTAGTCTTATTTGGATGTCCTCAATTCCGAGAAAACGCAAAAGCCGTACGCGAAACCACCGTGTTAAGGGGCTAAGATGACTTGTGCTCATAAGGCGACCCCTGTGACTGATAGAGGAGAGCCGAAGGCAGGACATGCCAAGGACATACGCAAGAGCTTAAAATCCTTTGCGGCATTTTAAAACAGATATTTTTTGAATTCGCTTAAGCCGTCATTGCCAAAGAAACTGGGCGTTGATACAGCGCGAGATCTAGGTAATCTTCGACATGGGTCGTTAATTCATCGAGATTTTCGGTGAAAAAATGGGTCGCTCCGGGAATGACGTGATAATCGATTTTGACGCCGCGTTGGCTTGACAACTTATTGACCAGCTTGGCGACAAAAGGCTCAGGCACAATTTCATCAGCTGCCCCATGGATGATCTGTCCAGAAGCTGGGCAGGGAGCCAGGAAGTTAAAATCAAGCATATTGGCCGGAGGGGCCACCGAAATAAAGGATTCAATTTCAGGACGACGCATAAGCAGCTGCATGCCAATCCATGCGCCAAACGAGAATCCTGCAACCCAAACGCTGCGCGCATTAGGATTGATGCTTTGGAGCCAATCAAGTGCGCTAGCCGCGTCACTCAGCTCACCCTCACCACGGTCATAGGTTCCTTGGCTACGGCCAACGCCGCGGAAATTAAAACGCATTGCAGCAAAATCACGTTCGGCAAATGCATTATAAAGGTTATAGACAACCTTATTATTCATTGTCCCGCCATGTTGGGGATGGGGATGCAAAACCAAGGCTATGGGTGCTGTTGGAGACTTTCCGGGGCTATAACGACCCTCCAAACGTCCTGCGGGACCGGCAAAAAGGACTTCAGGCATATGAGACCACCTAACTTGCTGCAAAGGGTCGAAAAATCTGATATACTCCCGCCCCTTTCTAATATTCCTGGGAACAGGCAGGGGTACTCTAGCACAATCCGAAAGGTTAATTTCAAGTAAGTAATACAAACCTTTGGAAATAGGCCTTCTGTAGTCAATGCGGGCGACTTCTTTAGGAAAAACAAGAAATTAAGAGATACTGTTAAGTGAAGCGACAAGTTAACAAACGGTGAGCGGTATGTCCAATGTAGTGGGTATGAATGAATTTGTCGGCATGGTGAACGGGGATACGTACTGTTGGTTATGCCAAAAACCGGTTTCAATCCGCGCTTTGTTTTGCCACAACTGCGGGACAATTCAGCCTGTGCGCGACATGGATCATTTTGCGCGGCTTGGACTTGAACGACGCCTTGATGTCGATAGCGAAGTATTAGACCGCCAATACGCGAAACTAAGTCAGACGCTTTCTCCCGAACACTTTCTAATCCGCGGCGCAGGCGAGCGCGGGCATGCCACGAAACAACTTGAAGCGCTTAAGGTGGCCTATGAAACTCTGCGGGAACCATTGCGGCGCGGGCGTTATTGGCTACGGCTTAATGGAAAAGAGTTTAAAGATGAAGTTGATTCCAATTCTTTGGTCAAAGATTTATACCGCGAACTTACTGATGCTACCGACCCTAGCCATTGTGATCGCGTGGCTCAAAAAGCAGGACAGGCGTTGGAGCAGGGGGTTATGTTATTGATGCAGGCATTGCGCGGAGAAAATTGGCAACAGGCTAATTTAACATTGATTCAAATAGAGGGCGTCGAGAGTATTCTCAACGAGGTGCGTTCCCGCCGTGAGGGGCTAGCTCCGGCGCGTAACTAATCAACCATTCGGCAAAATCCTTTTTTGCGCGCTTTGTATACAGAAGCTTTCGTTCGCGTCCACCTCTTCCTTCGGTAATAGGGGGAAACAATCCGAAATTGACGTTCATGGGTTGGAAAGTTTCGGCGTTAGCTTCGCCCGAAATGTAAGCGAGCAGAGCTCCCATTGCTGTCGTGCGCGGTGGTGGAGAGCGTCCGGGGCCTTTGCGTTCAGATGCGGCAAAGAGTCCTGCCAGCAAACCCATCGCCGTAGATTCAACATAACCCTCAACGCCGGTTACTTGTCCGGCAAAGCGTATATAAGGTTTTGATTTCAGACATAACTGTTTGTCGAGTAAAAGAGGGCTGTTGATGAAGGTATTGCGATGCAATCCACCCAGTCGAGCGAACTCAGCCTTTTCAAGCCCCGGGATCATACGAAAGACACGCTGTTGATCGGCGTATTTCATTTTAGTTTGAAATCCGACAAGGTTATAAAGTGTGCCGAGCGCGTTGTCCTGTCGTAGTTGTATGACTGCATAGGGTCGTATATTTGAATGCGGATTGGTTAGCCCAACAGGCTTCATAGGGCCATAGCGCAAGGTGTCAACGCCTCGCTCGGCCATGATTTCAATGGGCAGGCAGCCATCAAAATAGGGCGTCTTCTTTTCCCATTCTTTAAATTCTACTTTAGGCGCAGTCACGAGTTCGTTGACGAATAATTCGTATTGTTCTTTATTCATAGCGCAGTTGATATAATCGGAGCCCGTTCCTCCCGGGCCGACTTTGTCATAGCGTGATTGCATCCATGCTTTGCTCATATCGATGGTTTCGCGATGAACGATAGGTGCAATGGCGTCAAAAAAGGATAGAGAATCTAGGCTGGTTGTTTTTCGAATGGATTCCGCAAGTGAGCCTGAAGTAAGTGGCCCTGTCGCTATAATCACGGAGTTCATATCCGGCGATAATTCAGGCAGAGCCGATATCTCCTCATGCACAAGTGTGATAAGGGGATGGTTTTTTAAACGCTCCGTGATGGCGGCTGAAAAGCCGTTGCGATCGACGGCTAAAGCGCCACCTGCCGGAACCTGATGTTTATCCGCTTCGGCCATAATCAACGAGCCGCATCGCCGCATTTCATCGTGCAACAGGCCGACGGCGTTATAATCGCTGTCGTCGGAGCGCAACGAATTCGAGCATACAAGCTCGGCAAGCAAATCGGTTTGATGTGCTTCGGTTTTCTTTATTGGACGCATTTCGTGTATAACGACTGGAACGTTCAATTGCGCGATTTGCCAAGCTGCTTCGCTTCCAGCAAGACCGCCGCCGATGATGTGGATTGGATTCATTGATATATAGTCGTTAGCTTTTTAAGATTTTTGGCTGAGTTATGTATGACGTTAAAACCACAACCCCGACAATCCCCATATACACAACGGCAAGCCAAAAAGAAAACCCAATTACGACAGTCGCCGCTGCACATGCGAGGCTTGTCACAAGTTCAATGATAAACGATTCTATGCCAATCTTAGCATTGCAATGTCGACAGTACCCACGTGTCGAAAGCCATGAAAGAATGGGGATCAAATCGCGTACGCCCAAAACGGTATTGCATGACAAACAATGCGAACGGGGAGATACAATCGAAAGACGCCGAGGCAATCGATAGGCAAGAACAGTTGCAAAACTGCCTAAGATGGCGCCGATGATAAAACCCGCCGCAAAGCGAATCCATAGGGCGTCGGGAAAAAGAGGAATATTCATAATCATGCCTGAGGTCGTTCAAACGTGCAGATGCCGCATTTCAGCATCCAGCCGAAGCAACGCCATAACAGGTCATGACTGTCATGAGGAAAAGCAGCCAGAATATCCTGAATTCTAGCGGCTCCGGCGCGGCGGATGACAGCAATCAGTTCCAGGAGTTGATCCTGAGACAACAAAAGCTGAGGCACAAAAAGGTTCATGCCGTGGCTCATAAGAACATTAACTTCCTTAGGTTCCATAACAACGCGCAATATATCGGTCGGTGTAAGATGCGTTGTGGGGAAGCTTCTGAACATTTGCCAAGGATTTGGGTAGCCGGGATGCATGGCTTGCCAGTTGTCGGGCAGGGAGCGGCATTGAGGCGCGGCTTGGCGCTGTTCCGAAAGGGTTTTCCATAAATCGTCATAGGCACGAATAATATGTCGCCAATCAAAAACATTCTGCGCGCGCGTTCTTCCGTTTTTGCCGAAGGTCTGACGTAAATCGGCATCACTAATAAGAACGGCATATGATTTTGCACACCATTCGATGTCGACGCCCGTGCTTTGAGAGGCTCCCGCAAGCGCTACGCCGTAATTATTTTCGTTGTAGTACATTTGCGCAATAGCCAGTCCTGCAGAAGGAGGCGGGGTCGTAACAGGGATCAAAAAGCCTTCTGAGCCATTTTGAACACCTTCGCGATAGCCGTCCCAATCTGTAATGACTGACGGCAACCCGCAAGCCATGGCCTCGATCGGCGTTAAGCCGAAGCTTTCCTGAACATTATCGGAGAGGGATGTAAAAATATCCGCCGCCGCCCATAAACCCTCGGGAAAACGCGGGTCGTCATTCATAACAAATTCAGCTTTGACTGTTTTGCAGATATCGACCGCGAGATTCCGGAAATGGGGTTCCATATCCTTTGGTTTGAAATAACCGAACATCACAAGGCGCACGTTGCGTCCCGTAAGCTTTGCAGCTCGTTCCGCCGCCAAGAACATTGGCAAAGGATGCGCTTTGGTGGCAAAGCTCAAGCGTCCCACGAAGAGGATAATGATTTCATCTTCCATTGCGCCCAAAGCCTTACGTTGGGCTGCGCGTTTAGTTGGTGTTGTAAGACCCGCAAATTTTTCGCTATCAATGCCGAGCGGAATGATGGGGGTCTGTACGGGACAGGAAAAAGCACCGCCAAAACGATGGTTAAGATAGTCGCTATGTATTTTCCATAAATTACGTACGGCATCCCGAATAGCCGCCGAAGGACAGATCAATGCATCTGTACATTCGCTTGGGGCAAAACATAGGTCTCCAACCGCTTTTGCAATGCGCTCTCCGCTCATCGTATGGACAAGACCGCAGGCCGCAAAACCACGCCCATGTACCTGTTGTCGCTGCCAGATGAGATCGGCAATTAGGGGATCGGGGCGAAAGAGACATGAAATACTTTGGAGATTTTTATCAGGATGGCGGGGATCAAGCCCAATACAGCGTTTTTCAACGTCGACGCCTTCGGCGACGGCAATTTCCTTAAAATGGTCAAAACTCGGAAAATCGGTAGGGCGGCATATGAATTGCTGCGCATCGCTATGGCGGAAATAGGCTGAAAGAAAGCGGGTAACGGCAACATCGAAACCAAAGACTTCGCTGTCATTTTTACCGGAGGCAGGGCGGCTATATTGGATGCAGATCGACATGAAAAACCGGGGAAAGGTAAATTTTATGACACGCTTGCCGGATGCGCACAATATAATCTTGTGTTATACCGAGGTTTCGCGGATTCTTCACAAAAGACGATTCGAAAGGGCGTTTCCATGAGCATTTCTTTTATAAACGCTTTGACAGAGTACTGGACTCCGCAAGAGATTGCCACAAATGTTGGCGCAATTTTTAATATTTTTATCGCGTTGCTTTTGGGGCTTTTGGTTGGGTACGAGCGCTCTTACCGCGGACGCGCTGCCGGTATGCGCACTTATGGCCTTGTATGTATGTCCTCATGCGCTTTTGTCGTTCTTTCGGCTCATCCGGAAACATGGTTCGGTGGACGATCTCTTGAAACCTTAAAGTATGTAGATCCGAGCCGCATTATTCAGGGAATAACGACCGGAATTGGTTTTCTGGGCGCGGGCGTGATTATGCGCGATGGATTGAGCATCAGCGGGCTGACCACAGCCGCATCAATATGGACGGTATCTGCTATTGGCGTTCTTGTTGGTATCGGATTTTATGGCGCTGCAATCACGTTATCCCTCTTGGCGGCTATTTTCATGATGTGGGGGGCAAAAATTGAGGATTATTTGCCCGTACGTCATGCCCTTTCAGTAACGCTTCTTTTTCATAAGCAAGTCGAACTTACGGAAACAGAGGTTTTTCAATTAATTCGTTCATATGGATATGAGGTGGCGAGAGGCTCGTTTTCTATCAACCAGACATCGGGTCAGATAGAGTGGCGTTTTGTTGTTGTCTCGCAAGGAAAACGAAAAGGGGCTACACTGGTAAAACTAAGCGAAGGATTAAGAAAAACTGCGGGTATTCAGGATTTCAAGGTTTCTCATGCGCGAAACTGATAAGACGTCTTCACATTTTGGAGGATCAAAATGAGAGTTTTAGTTGTAGGCGGCGGCGGACGCGAACACGCAATTTGTAAAGCGATTGTTAAGTCGCCTTTATGCGACAAACTGTTTTGCGCTCCAGGCAATGCGGGGATTGCAGACTTAGCGACGTGCCTTCCGGTAAAAACTGACGAAGTCAAGAAAATCGTAGCTACGGCTCGTGAACATAAAATCGATTTTGTTATCATTGGTCCGGAAGTTCCTCTTGCTCTTGGTCTTGTTGACCAATTAGTCGCGGCGGGAATTACCTGCTTTGGCCCCAGCAAACTGGCGGCAGAATTGGAGAGCTCCAAAGGTTTTATGAAGGATTTGTGTACTAAAGCTGGCGTGCCGACGGCAAAATATAAACGCTTTAGAGACGTTGAAGATGCGCGAGCGTACGTTTCAAAACAACAGGGCCCAATTGTCGTTAAAGCCGACGGCCTTGCTGCGGGCAAAGGCGTTACGATTGCAAGCACAGTCAGTGAGGCAATTGCGGCCGTTGATGCTGCAATGGTTGGCCAGGTTTTTGGCCCATCGGGCGCTGAAGTTGTGATTGAAGACTTTATGCAAGGCGAAGAGGCCAGTTTTTTTGCGCTATGCGACGGGAGAACGGCGCGGTTTTTTGCTTCGGCTCAGGATCACAAGGCTGTCTTCGATGGTGATAAAGGACCGAATACCGGCGGTATGGGAGCCTATTCCCCTGCGCCGATGATCGACGAAGGGATGAAAGAGCGCATTATGCGCGAGATCATCATCCCTACGGTTGAGTATATGAAAAAAGAAGAGCGTCCCTTCACCGGTGTTCTTTTTGCCGGGTTAATGATGACAAAAACGGGGCCAAAACTGATCGAATACAATGCCCGTTTTGGGGATCCGGAAGCGGAAGTCATGATACCTCGCCTGAAATCGGATTTGCTCGCGCTATTGTACGCCTGCAGCCAAGGCAAGTTGGATAAAGCCGTTATGGAGTGGAATGAGACAGCGGCACTGGGCGTTGTTATGGCAGCGGACGGATATCCGGGAAATTATTTAAAAGGCAGTGTTATTCGGGGCATTGATTATGCGGAAGCTATCCCGAATGTTGCCGTTTTGCATGCCGGTACATCGCGTAATGCGCAAGGGGAAATTACAGCTAACGGGGGGCGTGTTTTGTGTATAACCGCCGTTGCCCCTACGGTTGCGGAGGCGCAAAAACTAGCATATCAGGCTGTCGAGCGAATTGACTGGCCGGAAGGCTTTTGCCGTCACGACATCGGTTGGCGCGCTATTGCAAGAAAAAGAGGCGCTTAAAAAGCTGTTTTTCTTTATCAAATCCTTGGACGCCGCGAATTATTTTTGTTATCCCTGACGCCGTTTCTACAGCGTGGGCCTGTAGTTCAGTTGGTTAGAACGCACCGCTCATAACGGTGTTGTCGCAGGTTCAAGTCCTGCCGGGCCCACCATTTTTCGACCTGTGTTGTTATCCGCCGCCGTAACTTTGGATCAAGCTGCCGCAGACGAGATACCAGCCGTCTACGAGCACAAAAAAGATAATTTTAAATGGCAGGGAGATAATAGAAGGCGGCAGCATCATCATGCCCATCGACATCAGAATGGAGGCGACAACCATATCGATGATCAAAAACGGCAGGAACAGCAAAAACCCGATTTCGAAGGCGCGTCGTAATTCTGAAATCATAAAGGCAGGGATCAAGGCGCGGAGAGAAACATCGTCTTTAGCTTCCTCAGCTTTGGCGGGGGCGGCGTCTTTTTTTGCTGCGGGGACGGCTTTTTCCGCATTTGGCGTTTTTGCCGCGGCTGCTGCGGCTTCGTTGGCTTTGCTGACTTCCACGAATAAAGCCAAATCCTTCGATCGTGTGTGCTTCAACATAAATTCTTGAATGGGCTCCACGGTGCGCTCAAACGCCGTTTCTTCGTCAATTTGATTATTCATAAATGGACGTATACCGCTTTCCCAAGCTCGATCAAAAGTCGGTTGCATAATGAACATCGTCAAAAACAGAGCAAGACTAATGAGTACGATATTGGGAGGCGTCGTTTGTGTGCCTAATGCGGTTCGCAGGAAGGCCAGAATAACAATAGCGCGCGTGTAGCTTGTAACCATCACAAGAATGGATGGCGCTAAAGACAGAACGGTCACAAGAATGACGGTTTGCACAATACGCGCTGTTGCCGAAGGACCTTGTCCCATATCGAAGTGAATGGATTGTGCGAAGGCCTCGGTTGAAGTAAAGGCGACTCCAAGAGCAATCAGTATTCCAGCAAGGAACAAAGCCAAAAATTTCAACGAACGCTTCATGAAATATCTTGTGTTTTGACGGGAGGGAGATTCGCTTCGACGACTATATCGTTTTGATCGCCTAAAAGAAGCAAATGTTCACGTTCGTCGCAACGCACAATGACGCAGCGATGTTTTGTATCGAGAAGGAGGCTTTCGACAACTTTCAGCCTTCGTGCACGCTTTTCCTTTAAGGCAAGCATGAAGCCACGTGCATTAATGTACTTTAATATGCCGCCAAGCCCCGCCATAAGCCCTAACACAACGCAAAAGGCGAGAATGACGCGTAACCAGGAAATATCAGAAGGATCGGTCATTTCTGTGCGCTTCTGACCGTGGTTGTATGAAGGGCAGTCATATGGGTTTCACAATCATTGAGCTTTTGGAGGAGTTCGCCAAGTTTTATTAAACAGGTTTCCTGAATATCCAAAGGAGCGCCCTCTACATTAGAACACAAATGCGCGATTCTATCATCCAGATCAACGACATCAGGCATGTGCCCTTCTTGAAGAATCTCATGAACGGCTTGAAGATAAGCGTCAATGGATTCAAATTCTTGAACTATTGATTCCGTCCTTATGCTTGAAAGAGCGGGCATTACGCTTGTCCTTTAATAGCGGGAAGGGGGTCGAGCCTTGCATTTGCTTCATAAACCTTTGCCAATATTTCGGCAACCGCAACGATGGCCTCGCTTGGAATGGGCGTATCAAGATCAAGCGTGGCGAGCAGTTCTGCCAAATCCGCGTCCTCGCGAACTTTTATGCCTTTCTCAAAGGCCATCTCAAGAATTTGTTCTGCTAGTTTTCCATAGCCAGATGCGATAACCTTTGGGAGAGAATCAGGACCTCCTTCTGACGGCTCCCCGATGCTTCCCTTTAAAGCAACAGCAACGGCGCGCCGCCCAGGCGAGATAATCGGTGAGATGTTGGGTTGAAAATCGCGACCTTCTTCCATGTGGTGAGTCTAGCTTAACTCTTCGAAAAGGGCAATTAACCTTTTGTTAACCATCGAGGGCAAACATACTTCTTTCGTGCATCGGCCAGCTTTCTGGCGAGGGGTGTATCTATGAGTTCTAGCATCTCAGGGCTGTTCGACATTCTGACGCAGAAGATGTCGTACCTCAATCAAAGGCAAGCTGTAATTGCCGAAAACGTGGCGAATGCCGATACGCCAGGATACAAGCAACTAGAGCTTAAACCTTTCAGTTTTGGGGATGCGCTTAAGCAGGCAGCCGGGAGCATGGCGACGACAAATTCACGCCATATTCTTCCGGCTTCGATGGCGGGAACTAATGCTCAAACGATAAAGTCGAAAGATACCGAGGTTCTTCCATCCGGCAATACTGTCGATATCGAGCAACAAATGGCGGAAGTATCGAGGACATCTATGGATTATCAGACGATGGCTGGAATCTATCGTAAAATGACGGGGCTTTTTAAAATTGCCATCAAGGGCAATAGCGGGTGAATGGGATAGGTGATGTCTAACGAGTTTACAGATATCTTCGCTATTTCTGGTTCGGCGCTTAAAGCGCAAAACCAGCGGATGAAGATTATTGCCGAAAACGTTGCAAATGCGAATACGACGCCGTCTGCGCCCGGTCAAAAACCTTATCAACGTCAGGTTATTACGTTTAAAAAAGAATTCGATAAAGCTTTAGGAGCCTACAAGGTCAAGGTTGATGGTGTTCGCACTGACAACTCGGAATTTGTAAAAAAATTCGATCCTGCACATCCTGCAGCAGATGCGCAAGGCTATATCATGCAGCCTAATGTCAATCCGCTGATCGAAACGATGGATATGAGCGCGGCCAGCCGATCCTATCAAGCCAATCTTGATGTAATCGCCGCGTCGCGCACGATGGTTCTGAAAACAATAGGGATGCTCCAATAAAAGGGGGGACAGATGGTTATGAATCCTATAGATGCCGTATCGGCTTATAAAAAAAGCGGAGGAATTTTTGATTCTTCCGGAGATATTTCCGCAACGCCGACGGCTGGCGGAGAAGACTTTGGCAAAATGGTCAAGGGTTTTCTTGGCGATGCTGTTTCCTCTTTGCACGAGGGAGAAAAGGCGGCTACAGCGGCCGTATCCGGTAAGGCCGATCTCGCTAGCGTAGTGACGGCGATGGATAATGCCGAAATTGTCCTGACTGAAATTACGACAATTCGCGATAAGGTAATTAGCGCCTATCAAACAATTACCAGCGGCACAATTTAGGCTGATTGGTTGACTCCAACGCCGCGAATATTCGATGTCGACACTGTTGCAAGTGCAGTGTAGGTAGCGGCTGCGTTTACAGAGGCTGCTGGCGGTGGCGTTGAGCTATCCGCAGGAGTTTGGACATTGTTTACGGGCGCAACAGAAGGCGCGCTGACTACAGGCGGGGTAGGGGCATTTACTGGATTTACGTCTGTCATACTATCACCACACGTGGCGCTGAAATAAACTGCGCCATATTTTTAAAAATTAGTCCTAATTACGACTGGAACTATATCAAGCCGAGCTTAATAGGAGATGAAGTTTGATCAAGAATATTCGTAACGCATTGAAAACTAAAGATTATTAAGAAATATGTTTTTGTGCCCATTGCATACAGCCGTCTGAGCCTGGTTCTCGGATCAATATTTTGGAAACAATACCTAAAGAAAAGTTGCCTCATTCACTTCAATTGTCGCATCTGATCCCATGCGGATAATTTCTGCAAGCCCTGTACTTTGTGGAAGGATTTGTGTGGCATAAAAACGAGCCGAAAGAATTTTTGAATCAAGAAATTCGAAATGTCCCTTCTTTGACGATAAATCTTCATGAGCGAGAAGGGCGGAGCGAACCAAATAAAATCCACCCAATACATTTCCAAACAATCGCAAAAAAGAGACAGATGAAGCTGCTGTTAGCGCGGGATTTGCCTTGCCGTTTTGTAATAACCAAGAGGCAGCATCCTTCAGTGCGGTTAAAGCATGCACCAGATTTTCACGTAGAACATTGAAATTATCAGGAAGAACGCTTGGCCATGATTTTAAAAAGGAGTCAATTTCATCCGTCATATTTTTGAAAGCAGCGCCTTGATCATAGATCAGTTTGCGAAAGACGAGGTCTTGGGATTGAATGCCGTTGGTTCCTTCATAAATCATGAGGACGCGAACGTCGCGCATATGCTGTGCTGCGCCCGCTTCTTCGATATAACCAACGCCGCCAAACACCTGTATGCCGGTTGAAGCCACTTCACTGGCTCGATCCGTTATCCAGGCTTTGACAATAGGGGTCAAAAGAGCGACCCGTGCCGAGGCTTGGGCTTTTTGCGCTTCATCTTTACTGTGCCGTGAGACATCAACTGAATAAGCGGCGTGATAGGCAATAGCTCGTGCGGCCTCTGTGGTGGATTTCATCTCCAGCAACATGCGGCAAACATCGGGATGATGGATAATTGGTACAGGCGAACCTTTAGGGTCGTTGATCGGGCGACCTTGGACGCGGGTTTTGGCATAGTCGCGGGCGTGTTGGTAGGCCCGCTCCATGACACCAAGGGCCTGCACGCCGACGTTGATGCGCGCGTTGTTCATCATCGTGAACATTGCGGCAATGCCGCCATTTTCTTTGCCGATGAGATGACCAAGAGCCCCCCTCTGATCACCAAAGGCCATAACGCACGTAGGGCTGCTATGCATGCCCATCTTATGTTCGATGGAGACGACATGCACTTCGTTATTTTCTCCAAGGCTGCCATCGTCGTTGACGAGATACTTAGGTACAAGGAACAGAGATAAACCGCGTGTGCCTTCCGGTGCATCAGGCAGGCGTGCCAAAACCAGATGGATGATGTTTTCGGCCATATCGTGATCGCCGAAACTGATGAAAATCTTCTGACCGGAAATTCGGTAATGATCGCCTTCTTTAATAGCTTTAGTTTTGATTGCGCCAACGTCTGAACCTGCTTGGGATTCAGTCAGGTCCATCGAGCCGCTCCATTCTCCACTGACCATTTTGGTCAGATATTTTTTCTTGGTTGACTCGTCTCCGTGTGCCGTAAGAAGTTCAAGCGCGCCTACGTTCAACATAGGACATAAAGCAAGCGAGACGTTTGCCGCTTGCAACATTTCGAAGATCGACATTCCTATGAGCGAGGGCAGACCTTGCCCGCCGAATTTTTCTTCAACTTGCATTCCGTTCCAGCCGCCATCGATAAACGCTTTGTATGCGTCTTTAAATCCTAAAGGCATGGTGACATTACCGTTCGAGAACATAATGCCGTTTTTATCCCCAATATCATTTAGGGGGGCAAAAACCTCTGAAGCAATCTTTCCGGCCTCGGATAAAACGGCATCAACAATGTCTTCTCCTACTGATTCGTAGTCTTGGAGCGAAGATAATTTGTCGATTCCAATCAAACGGGTAAGGACAAAACGAATTTCTGACAGGGGGGGGGTATAAGGAAACGGCATAACGCCTCACTATTTTGTGTAAAAACATCGGAAAGGATACTGAATGATCGGCTAAAACATACTAACAAAATGTACTAACATAAATAGCTGATGCCTGTGCGTTCTTGTCTGTTAATATATCGAAGAAGTATTTGGCACGTACATTGCTTATACGGGGGCAGGGAAGAGGAGATAATAAGGTGGGCTCGCAAATTTCCACAGCAAATGCGATAAATTCGCTTATAAAACAAGCGGATAATGCTGGTGCGTCTTCGCGTGTTATTCGTGCAATTCAAAACGCTGCGGCCAAGACAGGTGTCGATTTTTCCTATCTTTTGCAAAAAGCATCGCAGGAAAGCAGTTTTGATCCTTTGGCTACAGCCACAACAAGTAGCGCTACCGGATTGTTTCAATTCACCAATCAGACATGGTTGCAGGTGGTCAAAAACTATGGAGATCAATATGGCCTTGGCAATTATGCCGCGCAGATTACGTCAGATTCTGACGGCCGTTTAACCGTTGAAAATTCGGAAATGCGTAAGGCTATTTTGGCTTTACGCAAAGACCCTAATATCTCAGCGGAAATGGCCGGTGAATTGGATAAAGAAAATGCCGCAGCGCTTCAGCAAAAAGTTGGAGGCAAGATCGGTGGAACTGAGCTTTATCTTGCCCATTTCCTTGGTGCAGGAGGGGCAAGCAGTTTTATTCGCGAGCTGCGAAATAATCCCAAAGCTGCTGCTGCAGAGATTTTGCCTACAGCAGCGGCTGCAAATCAGTCAGTATTCTATGCAAAGACGGGCGAAGCGCGTTCTTTGCAACAAATTTATCAACGTTTTTCAGAGAAATTCGACTCCGGCCTGAAGCAAGTCGCAAGCTTATCATCAAAAGCCTCGACGACAAAATTGTCAGAATTGTCCCCTTCGGCCAATATAACGGAAGAGACATCTACGGTTTCGCGAGCATTGGCTGTCACCAACGCTATTTCTTCTCTTCATTTGCAAACAGGGGCGGAAAACACAACTCTTGCTTCAAATAGAATGTCGACACTTTTTAATGCAATGATATTTGGACAAATTCAAGATATGCAACTAAACACGACATCTTCGCTATCGATTGTTAATCAAGAAGTTGATGGCAAGAGGAAAAACGCTAATTCTATTTTATCCGCAGCAGCGTAATTTGCTATTCTTTCCGATATACATAAACCACTTCCTTAAACGGTGAGCGGAAGGTCAATACCTTATCGGGTATCCATGCGCCGAGAAGGGGAAAGGTGTGCGAAATGACGATACTTCCTGATTTCATTTCCCTATGTAACTTTTCACCAACGCGCTGCGCATACGTTGGGGTCAGATAAAAAACGACAGCATCAATTTTTGAACAATCGAAAGGCCAAAAATCGCAACATTGATAGGATAAATTCTTAGGTCCCAACCAGCGTTGAACAAAGGCTGCCTGCATACAAGGAATTCGCGCTATTTCGATGCCGGTAACCTGTGCGACCGGGATTGAATTTGCTATGTACCGCGTTAATTCACCGCGTCCTGAACCAAGATCAATGATGGTAAAGGGGCTTTTTCCCCTCATTGATACTTCGCGTTGTAAGACAGCCGCAATTTTCCTGCGTCCGACAAAACCAGTCGCCAGAGTTGGTACATTGGCGCGGTTATAGGTCAATTCGAATATGACGCGAAAAGCTGCGTATCCTATGCACAGCAAAGGAAAAAGGGAATATCCACTTAAATGTTGTGAGGCGGCCCAAGCGGAAACTCCCAGCAAAGCCAGAAGCAAGACTCCAATGATATTTAGCTTCATTTGATTTGAGATTTGCATTTTTATGAGATTCGAGCCTTCAGGGGTTTTTTGTGATAAAGGATTCGTCGTATACCACGCCTATAAGAGATTGGGAATTCTCATGCGCATAGCTACATGGAACGTCAATTCAGTCCGTGCGCGTTTGCCGAATATTATTGCATGGCTGGATGAGGCGAAGCCGGACGTTCTGTTGATGCAGGAAATCAAGTGCGAGACTGATGCTTTTCCGGCAATGGAATTTAAAGCTGCCGGATACGAAACATATGCCTTTGGACAAAAGGCATATAACGGTGTTGCCTTGGCCAGCCTTCATAAAATTGAGGCTGCGCAGGAAGGCTTGCCCAATTTTAAAGAAGATACACAAGCGCGCTACTTAGAGGCCACAATTAACGGCCTTCGTGTGGCTTCAATTTACGCTCCTAACGGCAATCCTGTCGATACGGATAAATTTACTTATAAACTTGATTGGATGACACGATTTAAACGTCATGCCGCAAGTCTGCTTTGCGAAGAAAAACTTGTCGTTTTAGGCGGCGATTTCAATGTTATTTTTACAGAGCTTGACGTTTACGATCCTAAAGGCTGGGAAAAAGACGCTCTCTATCATCCGCAAATTCGCGCTGCATTTCGTGATATAATAAGTTTGGGGTATACGGAAATATTCCGCGCCTTACACCCGCATCAGAGGGCTTACAGTTTTTGGGATTATCAAGGCGGAGCGTGGCAGCAAGACAAAGGACTTCGTATTGATCATTTTCTTTTGTCCCCTGAAGCAGCGGATAGAACAAAAGGGTGCGTTATTGATCGCGTAGCACGGGGTAAAGATAAAGCATCCGATCACACGCCCGTCATCGTCGATATTGCGAATGTGCCGGATTTAGACCATTGAAGCCTTGATTGGCAGAGTAACGATGATGTTGGTTCCAATTCCATCCTCACCTGTTTGTGCGCTAATATGCCCCTGGTGTGCTTCGATAAAGCCACGGCAGATGGAAAGGCCTAGCCCCGCGCCTGCTATAGAGCCCACTTCTGATGTATCCTTATTAATTCTATAAAACATATCAAATACGCGTTGTTGCTCACCTTCAGGAATGCCAATACCGCGATCGCTGATGATAGCTTTAATAAAACTTCCTTCTTGCTGCACGGTAATTTTTATTGGTTGATCGGGCATGGAATAAGAGCAAGCGTTCTCAATTATATTGATAAAAACACGCCGCAAGGCGGAAGCATCGGCCTCGATGAGAGGCAAATTTTCGGGACAGTCAAAAATGACTTTGCGGTTCTTAAGGCTTCGAACAAGACGCGCCATAGCCAATTCAATTACATCACGCAAACTCATTAATGCTAGGTTATAGTTCATGTTTCCGGTAACGAGTTCGGTCATATCCAAAAAGTTTTCAATAAATCTATCAAGACGATCCGATTCCTGCTCGATATGAAAAACCAAGGCAAGCCGTTGATCTGCGGAAATTTCGTTCCAATCGTTACTTAAATTTCTAGATGCTTGAACTATTTTGTCTAAGGGCGCGCGCATATCGTGACTGACAGAAGAAAAAAGGCTTGTGCGAAGCCTTTCCATTTCCGTTTGCAACCGTGCTTGTGCAACGTCCGTGACTAGTTTGGCCCGCTCGATGGCTGCGGCAGCTTGATAGGTTAAACTAGAGAGAAAATTGTTTTGTGTTGAAGTCAGGGCGCTCCCATCCTTTGTTTTGATAGCAATAACCCCAACGATGTTCGCGCCTGCTTGTAAGGGTAAACCGTAAAAGGGAGCTCCTGGCAACGTATCGGATTGAAATCCTGCCGGTTTGTGATGTCTCCACGCCCAATCCATCGCGGCATTTGATGCCGTATCCAATGTTAAATCAGCTGGAATTGAAGCTACAATATTCAGCCTTTCATTATGAGGCATTAGGATAGCGACATATGCGCCCATTGTTGTTGCCACGCGTCTTACAGTTGCTTGGGAGACGTCGTCAATCGTTGCCGCTGCAGCAATGCTTTTTGTAAAATCATAGAGAGCTTGTGTGCGATCTGCATGGCGATGCGTAATATTGATCTGAAGGCGCACGCGGTTAGCAATAAAACTCGTCGCAAGGCAAATTGCAATAAAGAAGAACAACAGAACGCCATCTTCTTCTCTCTGTGGAAGAAGAGAGAAATTTGGCGCTGTTATAAAGAAATTTAACGCAAAAGCGGATAAGAACGTTGCAAAAAGAGAGGCAATAAAATCAATATCTAAAGCAACCAGGAGAACGGCGATTAAAAACAATAAAGACAGCGATATTGGTTCAGCGATAGGGGCTGACGCATAGGCCACTAGATAGGCAAAGCCTACAATAAAAAGCATTTTGCCAAAAGAAAGCCAGGAAAATTTCCACGAAGATGTTTCGGAAATACTTGTTAATTTTTGGGTATCAGAGCTTCGTATTCTCCCCTCCAAATTGTTGATCAAAAGAAGATCAAAACCTTCGCCATTCTTGATGAGTGCGTTTGAAACCGAGGGTTGTAAGAGACGCGACCAAAGAGACCGAAGTGATTTGCCAACAAGGATCGTGTTAACATTGCGTTCTCGAGCAATACGCAATATTTCACCGGAAATGTCTTCGCTTGCAACAGTCATCGTTTCTGCGCCCATGCTTTCGCCCAGTGCAAAAGCTTGTGAGATATTATTGTGCGCCTTTTCCGGCAGGGCTCTATGACGGCCGGTCTCTATGTGTAGAACGAACCAGGATGCTTTCCGCCGTTCTGCGCTGCGTTTCGCGGCGCGAACTAAAGGAACGGCTTGGTTATCATCAGAAATACAGACCATAACGCGGTTACTTGTTGGCCACGGTCCCGAAATAGCATGACGGCGCATTAAATCCGTCATCTGTTGATCGACGCGTTCTGCTGCTTGCCGTAGGGCCAGCTCGCGCAGTGCCGTTAAATTGCTCGGTGTGAAAAAGCGATTAACGGCCAACCGCGCCTGCTCTGGAATGTATACTTTTCCTTCTTTTAATCGTTGCAAAAGCTCATCAGGCGGCAAATCGATTAATTCAATGGCATTTGCCATTTGAACCATACTATCCGGAACTGTTTCTCGAACTTTGACGCCGGTGATACGGGTGATGACATCATTCAAGCTCTCAATGTGTTGAACGTTAAGAGTTGTATAAACATCAATTCCGGCATCAAGGATTTCTTGTACATCTTGATAGCGTTTTGGATGTCTAGCGCCCGGAATGTTGGTGTGAGCCAGTTCGTCGACCAAAACGAGCTTTGGTTTGCGCTTCAAAAGGGCATCCAGATCCATTTCCTCAAAGCTTAGTCCGCGATAATTAAGTTTTTGCCTTGGAATAACCTCGATACCCTGTGCCAAGGCTAGCGTTTCGCTACGTTGGTGCGTTTCAACAATGCCGATAATAGTGTCAGTCCCATCGCCCAATTTGGACTTCGCAGCGTTAAGCATCGCAAATGTTTTGCCAACTCCTGGTGCTGCGCCCAAAAAGATTTTCAATTTACCAACGTGTTCGCTTTTAGCTTCTTTAAGCAAAGCGTCTGGAGAAGGGCGTATTTCTTCGTCTGTCATGGAATTGTTAGCGGTGTGATGGGAGGGGATGACAAAAGGTCAAGCGCACGATTTATGGCCAACACATTGATGCGCTTTTCTCCAAGAAAGCCAAAAGTGCGATGCGTTGTTTTTAACAATACCATTTTTTCGACTTGCTGCAAAGGAAGTCCCCTTGCTTTGGCAATTCGGACTGCTTGAAAGTGGGCCGATGCGACGGAAATATCGGGATCAAGCCCGCTACCAGATGATGTAACAAGATCAACTGGGATAGGACGGGTTTCATCCGCGTTTCGCAACTCTTTTACGCGTACGATGACGGCATCTATCATTTTATTTGATGATGGCCCCAGATTGCTTCCCCCAGAAGAAGACGCATCATAACCAATGACAGATGCAGATGGTCGGGAATGAAAATAGCGATCGCTTGAGAAATTTTGTCCGATAAGCTCCGAGCCAATAATTTTATCTCCTTCCTTCACGATGCTTCCATTGGCTTGGTATGGAAAAAAGGATTGCCCGACGATAGTCACAAATAAAGGATAACCCACGCCGGTTAGAATGGACAGAAACGTAAAAAGCCCAAGGCTAGAGCGAATTTCCCGAAGCATCGTCAAGCTCCCATGAAAGCAGAAACCACCAAATCAATCGCCTTAATTCCCACGAACGGCACTACAATACCCCCCAGGCCATAAATAAAAAGATTTCGCCGTAAAACGATATTAGCGGGCGCAGGAGAAAATTTCACGCCGTTTAAAGCCAAAGGTACAAGCGCGATCAGAATCAGGGCGTTAAAAATAATCGCAGACAAAATAGCGCTTTCTGGACTATGGAGATGCATAACATTTAAGGCCTTCATGCTGGGATATATGCTTATGAGCAAGGCTGGAAGAATTGCAAAATATTTAGCAACGTCGTTGGCGAGCGAAAAAATCGTAAGTGTACCTCGACTCATCAAGAGTTGTTTCCCGATCATGACAATTTCGATTAATTTAGTGGGGTTATTGTCCAGATCGACCATATTGCTTGCTTCACGGGCAGCCATTGTTCCAGCGTTCATGGCAACGCCGACATCAGCTTGCGCAAGGGCAGGGGCGTCATTTGATCCATCTCCACACATGGCAACCATTCTGCCAGAAGCTTGCTCTTGTCTTATGATGGAGAGCTTCATTTCAGGAGAAACCTCTGCCAGAAAATCGTCAACTCCGGCTTCTGCTGCAACGGCCGCAGCTGTAATCGGATTATCGCCCGTGAGCATTATTGTCCGGATGCCCATACGTCGCAAAGCAGCGAAGCGTTCATAAATCCCAGGCTTAATTACATCTTTCAAATGAATAATACCCAGAATGCTTTTATTCCTTGCAACCAACAAAGGGGTGCCGCCTGTTTTTGCGACTCGTTCGATAGCTAATGCAATTTCCAGGTTTTCCTTGATATTACAATACGCAAGAATTGTATCAGGAGAGCCTTTGCGAATGGAAAGGCCGTTGATGTCAACACCGCTCATGCGCGTATTGGCGCTAAAGGGAACAAACTCCATATTTGGTTTATTAACGGTTTCTGCAGTTAATCCAAAATTTTCTCTGGCTAGACGAACGATAGATTTTCCTTCTGGAGTCGTATCGGCTAAGGAGGAGAGCAAAGCGGCTTCGACTAAAAATATTTCCCCAATACCGTAAAGGGGAATAAATTCGCTAGCCATCCGATTTCCAAACGTTATGGTTCCTGTTTTATCGAGCAACAAAGTATCTATGTCCCCGGCAGCCTCTACGGCGCGACCAGATTTAGTGATAACGTTGAACATAACCAGTCGATCCATGCCGGCAATTCTAATTGCGGAAAGAAGACCGCCGATTGTTGTTGGGATTAAGGAAACAAACAGCGCAATCAGATAAATGACAGGAAGAAGTTTGCCGCTGTAGGCGGCAAAGCCTTGCAATGTTACACAAACAATTAGGAATATCAGGGTCATTCCAACCAAAAGAATGTTCAACGCAATCTCGTTCGGCGTTTTTTGTCGACGTGCGCCCTCAACTAATCCGATCATGCGATCAAGAAAAGCTTCGCCGGGATTTGCGCAAATTTGGACGATAATCCGGTCAGAAATAATTCGTGTGCCGCCGGTAACGGCTGAACGGTCGCTATCGGATTCGCGAATAACGGGTGCGGATTCGCCGGTAATTGATGATTCATCGACAGTGGCGATACCTTTGACAACATCACCATCTCCAGGAATAATGTCCCCCACCTCAGCTACGATTAAATCCCCCGTTCGCAGTTCTGCAGCAGGGACGATCGTAAAATTTGTTGCATCAATGCTCGATATTTTTTTAGCGAGAGTTTCCGTTCTTGTTTTACGTAAACTATTGGCTTGAGCTCTGCCGCGGCCTTCGGCGAGGGCTTCGGCAAAATTTCCGAACAGAACAGTAAACCACAGCCACAGAGATATTTGTAAATCAACGGCTGAAAAAGCTCCTCCAAAAGCGTTACGCAAGGTTAAAAAGGTAGCCCAAAGGCTCGCGACGCCGACTGTAAACATGATAGGATTTCGGATCAAAACCCTTGGTTTAAGCTTAATAAATGCCCCTCTTGTTGCTGCACGCAACAGATCCGGATCGAATAAAGATGAGCGTTTGTGTTTTTTGGACATACTACGTTTCTATCCCGCAAAAAGAGAAAGATGCTCGGCGATAGGGCCAAGCGCCAGCATGGGGAAATACACCAATCCGCCAAACAAAAGGATGACGGCAATAAGCAAGGTGACAAAGAGCGGGCCTTGTGTGGGAAAAGTTCCGGCTGAGGGTGGGGTTATTTTTTTTGCGGCTAAAGATCCGGCAATAGCGATAGTAGGTATGATAACGCCAAATCGCCCTATGAGAATGACAAAGCCCAGAATAACATTTTGATAAAGTGTATTCGAATTAAAGCCGTTAAATGCTGTACCATTGTTGCTTGCGGTAGAGGCATAAGCATAGACCGTTTGAGTAAGTCCATGAGGCCCATCGGCAGTGATAGAAACAGCGCCCGCAGGCGTTAATAAACTAAGGACACTTAGACAAAGCGTACAAATGGGAACAATAAGTATCACAAGGCCAGCAAGTCTAATTTCATTTACTTCGATCTTCTTGCCCAGATATTCCGGCGTGCGTCCGATCTTCAGACTGGCAATGAAAACGGCAATCATACCATATATCAAAAAACCATATCGTCCGTATCCAACCCCGCCGTATATAACTTCACCAAACAGCATATTGAGAAGGGGAACAATCGCGCCAAGCGGCATGTAACTGTCAAGTGTTGAATTGACAGAGCCTTGCGTTGTCGACGTCGTTGCCACGGACCATAAGGCGGAATTAAAAATACCAAAACGAACTTCTTTTCCTTCCATATTACCGCCTGAGTTAATGTCAGTGATAGTTTGATCGACATTAAGTGTTTCCAAAATTGGATGTGGCGTTTGCTCAAAATACATACACAGAGCCACAAGCAGCATGAATAAAAGCGTCATACCAATAAGCAAAGACCATCCTTGCTGTTTATCTCTCAGCATTTGTGCGAAGGAAAGAACAAGGGCAACCGGAATAACGAGAATAGCGACAATTTGAAAAAAATTAGAGAGCGGCGTCGGATTTTCATAAGGGTGCGCAGCATTAGCACTAAAAAATCCGCCCCCATTTGCGCCGAGAATCTTGATAGCAATTTGGCTTGCAACAGGACCCTGCGCGAGGATCTGTTGTTCGCCCTCTAGGGTTGTGGCATGCACATAAGGAATCAAACTTTGCGGCACGCCCTGCCAGATGAGAAAGAGGGCGAAGATAAGCATCATGGGAAGAAGAACATAAATTATCGAGCGTGCAACATCGGCGTAAAAATTGCCAAGCACCGGGTTCTCTCTTTGAACAAAGGCACGCGCTATGACAAAAGCAACGCCTAACCCAGTAGCGCAGGACAAAAAATTCTGCGATGTCAGTCCGACCATCTGGCTGAAAAAACTGAGCGTGGCTTCTCCGGCATAGGATTGCCAACCAGTATCCGCCAGATAAGAAAGGGTAATATTAAAAGCCAGAGGCCACGGTAAATCCCCAAAGTTTTGAGGGTTCCAGGGAAGATGCCCTTGATACCGAAGCATCAAATACAACGCGATGGCTCCGATGAAATTGAAAAAAAGCAACGAGAAAAGATATTGTTTCCAATTTTGTTGTTGAAAAAATTGTGGTCCGACGACTTTTGTGATCAAACGTTCGATGGGTGAAAAGGTAAAACCACCACCCGAGGCTTCGGTGGCGAATAATCGCGTAAAGCAATATGCGATGGGCATGGATAAGGCTAGTGTCACAAGGACAAACACGAAATATTGGAGCAGCGCATTTCCGATCATGAAGGGATCTTTCTAAAATTTTTCAGGATGAAACAGCGCGTAGCCAAGATAAATCGCAAGGGCTAACGAAACCAAGCCACCAAGATACATGTCGATACTCACGGGCATCCTCAATGATTTAGGATAAGGGGAAATATTGGGTACGAAGTCCTTAAAAGCAGGTTAAATAGGGCAAAAGCAAACAGCCGAGCCTGTGTTATTTGGGCTTTTTATATCTTCTGGAAATTGGTTGTTTTCAGGGTGTTAAATTGATTCTCTAAGATTCTATCTCTTGACCATCTTTATACGGACATACATAGTGATATCCATATTTACCCCAATTAAGGGAGCCCCTCATGAGTGCAGCAAAAAAGGATGTTTCCAAGGACAAAGTGAAAGGAAAAAACAATCAACATTCGGCACCGAAAACAGATATTGAAATTTCACAGACTGCCTCATTAAAACCAGTTGTTGATCTTGCTCGTGACAGGCTTGGTATTCCATCCAAGTACGTTCTTCCTTATGGACATTACAAAGCGAAGATTTCTCTGGATTATATTCCCACGCTGAAAAATCGTCCCAACGGAAAAATGATTTTGGTCACCGCAATCACGCCAACCCCGGCGGGCGAGGGCAAAACCACAACGACCATTGGCTTGAACGACGCTTTGAATCATATTGGCAAAAAATCTCTTATTTGCATTCGTGAACCAAGCCTTGGTCCCTGTTTTGGGCAAAAAGGGGGGGCTACGGGTGGTGGATATGCTCAAGTTGCGCCGATGGAAGACATTAATCTCCATTTTACGGGCGACTTTCATGCCATAGGCACGGCCAACAATCTGTTGGCGGCAATGGTCGATAACCATATATATTGGGGCAATTCGCTAGGTATAGATGTGAGGCGCATCGCATGGCGCCGAGCGATGGATATGAATGATCGTGCCTTGCGCCACATCGTGCAGTCACTTGGCGGCGCGGGCAACGGCTATCCTCGCGAAGATGGCTTTGATATCACTGTTGCATCCGAAATCATGGCGATCTTCTGTCTCGCCAGCGATCTTGCAGATCTTCAACGCAGGCTCGGCAACATCATTGTAGGCCAAACAAAAGATCGCCGTTACGTCCGCGCTAACGAACTGAGTGCCGTTGGATCGATGACGGCTTTGTTGGTAGATGCTCTACAACCAAATTTGGTTCAAACGCTCGAAAACAATCCTGCGATTATTCATGGCGGCCCGTTTGCCAACATCGCACATGGATGCAACTCTGTTATCGCCACTAAGGCTGCGCTAAAGCTCGCTGATTACGTTATCACGGAAGCGGGATTTGGCGCTGACTTAGGGGCAGAGAAGTTCTTCGACATTAAATGCCGTAAAGCTGGCTTGAAACCCGATTGCACCGTTCTTGTTGCAACAATCAGGGCTTTGAAAATGCACGGCGGAGTGGCTAAGGAAGATTTGAAAACCGAAGATATCAATGCCTTAAAGAAAGGTTTTGCCAATCTTGATCGCCATATCTCTAACCTCAAAAAATACGGCGTTCCGGTTGTCGTTTGCATCAATCGATTCAGTTCCGATACGGAAGCCGAGATGGAATTGCTTCGCAAGCTAGTTGAAAAGCGCGACGTTCCTTGCGTTCTTTCCGATCATTGGGGGATGGGCGGTTTGGGAGCCGTTGATCTTGCTCACGAAGTCGTTCGCACAATTAAGACAAAACCGTCGAAATTCAAGCCGCTATACCCAGATTCGATGTCGTTGGTGGAAAAAATCCGCACTGTTGCGAAAGAGATATATGGAGCGGTCGATATTACGATTGATGCAGAAGCGCAAAAGAAGCTGGATGAATTTGAAAAAGATGGCTTTGGAAAATTACCAGTCTGTATTGCCAAAACGCAGTACAGCTTTACAACCGATCCTGCAGTTAAAGGCGCGCCGACTGGGCATATTATTCCTGTGCGAAATGTGAGACTGTCGGCTGGGGCGGAATTCATCGTCGTTCTTTGCGGAGATATCTTGACGATGCCGGGGCTTCCACGCATTCCCGCCGCAAATAATATTTCCGTAACAACGGATGGAAAAATTACGGGGTTGTTCTAAAATGCAGCACTACACTCGGCGTTGCGTCAAAAAACGCAGGGAAAACCTATAATTTTCTTATCTGCATTTTGATCGGCCCTTCGGCGCGGCCGTGGATGAATTGATCGACGTATGGATTGCCGGAGTTATCAATATCTTTTTTGCTTCCCTGCCAGATAATGCGGCCTTCATATATCATCGCGATGCGGTCTGAGATTTTTCGCGCGCTCGCCATGTCGTGCGTGATTGAAAGTGCCGTAGCCCCAAGTTCGCGAACGCATTTAACGATCAGTTCGTTGATGACATCGGCCATAATGGGATCGAGGCCCGTCGTTGGTTCGTCAAAGAAAATAATTTCAGGTCTTGAGGCAATGGCGCGCGCCAGCGCAACGCGTTTTTGCATGCCGCCGGAAAGCTCAGCCGGATAAAGATTTGCGATGTCCGGAGCAAGACCGACAGAGGCTAATGTTTCAATGGCGCGTTCTTTAGCTTCTTTTCTTGAGAGTCTGGGCGTTTGGATAAGCTTGAAAGCCACATTTCTCCAAACCGGCAATGAGTCAAAAAGTGCCGAGCCTTGAAACAACATGCCGAACTTTGTCTGGTGGGCATCGAGGGCGCTGCGTCTTAAATTAGTGACGTCCTGCCCATCGACTTTGATCGTTCCTTTATCGATGTCCATTAATCCCAGTATGCATTTAAGCATAACAGATTTACCGGATCCTGACCCGCCGATGATGACAACGGATTCACCTTTCCCGACGGATAAATCAACACCGCGCAGGACGTGATTCTTGTTGAAGGATTTTGTAACGCCGGAAAGCTCTATTTTAGGAATATCTGTCATTTTATTTTCCGGCAAAGAACAGGCCGGTCAGCAAATAGTTGACCACAAGGATAAGGATGGATGCGGAAACAACGGCATTGGTAGTCGCCTTGCCCACGCCCTGCGCTCCGCCTTTAGAATTAAATCCGTGATAGCATCCCATCAGCGTAATAATAAAGCCGAAGGTTGCAGCTTTCCATAGGCCCGAGGTGACGTCTCTAAATTCGAGATACTGCCAAGTCTGCGAAATATAGTTTGCGGCATTAAACCCTAAATCATAGACGCTGACCACGAAGCCGCCGAAGACACCGATAATGTCGCCAATTAAGACAAGAAGAGGCAACATGAGTGTTCCCGCAATCAACCGGGGAGCAATCAAATATTTATACGGGTTTGTTGAAAGCGTAGACAACGCGTCGATTTGTTCTGTCACCCGCATCGTCCCTAATTCGGCAGCAATGGATGCGCCTATCCGCCCCGCGACCATCAGACCCGCCATAACCGGCCCCAATTCGCGCGTGATGGAGAGTACGACGACGGTCGGGATCGCACTTTCGGCGTCAAACCGGGAAAAGCCTGTGTGGCTTTGCAGTGCAAGAACCATACCCGTGAACAGGGTTGTTAATCCCACAACGGGAAGGGAGTAATAACCAATGTCAAGAAACTGTTTTAATGTCTGACGAAGATAAAAAGGCGGCAAAAAACAATGTCTAACGCTGCGAATCGCAAATTGCGACAAACGGCCTACAACCGACAAAAAATCAAGGAGAGTACGTCCAATAAGAGCAAGGGGATTCATGCGGAGATATGGCCTTTATGCGCTATAAACGAGGCAAACCCTATCGAAGGGGCTGTCCCAAGTCAAAGAAATTGATAGGGGATTGATGTAACCCCATGATGTCGCTATAATCCACATCGTTGTGGATAACCTCCTTTCCTTCCCCTCTAACAGAAATCGAGAGAATGAAAATGACCCCCTTTTCAAGCAAGACTGTTGCCCTGGCTGCTGTTATCGCTTTGGGCTCTTTGATGTCCAGTTCGGCTCATGCCGCCATCCTTCATACCGCCGGCGGAGCCGCTGTCATGACGAAGGACGGATCTGCCGTTCTTGTTGATGAAAACTTTGACATATGCGATGGGCGAATTTATGCCGACGAGAACGTTGTGTTCTTTGACTTCAACAAGAGTGGATTGACGAAGCAATACAAAGACCAGCTTCGTCATTTGGCTTCAAACCTTCGAGCCGGTAATGGCAAAACCATTTCGATTGTTGGTTATGCCGATCGCATTGGCAATGCGGCCAATAACGAGAAGTTGGCATTAAATCGTGCCAAGAATGTCAGAGATTTCTTGGTTGCCAAAGGCGTGAAGGCCAAGAAGATTGAAGTTCGTTCGCTTGGTGATTCCTCACCACAAACGGACTGCCCTGCTGATTTGTCTCGTGCCAGTATGATTTCTTGCTTGAGCGCGGATCGTCGTGTCGAGGTTGAAGTCAAGTAACGAACAGCGAGGATTGGATTTCAGGGGGCGAAGGCCATGAGACGCATGTTTCTGGTCTTCGCCCCTTGACCTTTGTTTGTATCTAAAGTGTATGTTTTTGGGCACTGGACAGGATGAGAATGTTCTATGCTTTTTGACTGTAATGGAGAGGATTATATGATTGATCTTACAAGTATTTTTGTTTCCTCAGCATTGGCGCAGGATGCTGTTTCCTTGGGGGCAGAGGATACTCAGTCGGCGATGATGAATTACCTTCCGTTTATCCTTATTTTCGGTGTTTTCTATTTTTTGGTTATTCGTCCGCAGCAAAAGAAACTTGCTGATCAGGAAAAAATGATCAAAGCCTTGCAACGCGGGGAGCGCGTTGTGACGTCAGGGGGAATCCACGGCAAAATTGCTAAAATAGATGGTGAGGGGCAGTTGATGCTTGAGATCGCTGAGGGCGTGCAGATCAAGATTGATCGCGATAACATAGCCGCTCTGGAACCTAAGCCGCAGTTGGCCGTTGTTTCAGCAAATGAGGGCGAGAAAAAATAATGGTTTATCTGGAACGCTGGAAAGTCATCCTTGTCGTTGCTATATGCGCGATTGGTCTTTTGTATTCAGCACCAAATTTGTTAGGTCGCGAACGTGCGGCGTGGTTGCAAGAACATACGCCATCTTTTTTTCCCAATCAGACTGTAAATTTAGGGCTAGATTTGCGGGGTGGGTCGCACCTTTTGTTGGAGGTTGAAGTAGACAGCGCGATCGAAGAACGCACGCAAATTATTGTCGATCAGGTGCGCGCATCATTACGCGCCGCAAAACCGACAATTGGTTATACAAATCTTGGCATTACGGCGGGCTCGGTGCATTTCAAGCTAACGAATATTTCTCAGGGCGATGAAGCAAAAAAAGCCATTAGAGAAATGGATCGTAATTTGGATATTACTACTAAGGAAGGCGAGTTTTCTTTGCGTATGACCGACGCCTACGTTGCTGAGCGTAAGCGCTTGGCAATGGACCAATCGGTCGAAATTGTTCGTCGGCGTATCGATGAAACAGGCACGCGGGAACCATCTATCCAACGCCAAGGCGACAATCGTATTTTGGTGCAATTACCTGGTGTTGATGATCCAGAACGCATCAAAAATTTATTGGGACAGACGGCAAAATTGACGTTTCGTCTTGTCGATGAAACGGCCAATCCTTCGGATTTGCGTGCGCCTCCGGGCGAAGAAATTCTACCTTCGACGGAAGATAATCGAAACTATGTTGTTCAAAAGCGCGTGATGGTTTCCGGCGATACGCTGGTTGATGCTCAACCGTCTTTTCAGGATGGAATGCCCGTTGTGAGCTTTAAATTTGATTCCATTGGCGGTCGTCGCTTTGGTGAGGCAACACGAACCAACGTTGGACACTTATTCGCCATTGTTCTTGATAATAAAGTCATAAGTGCACCGGTTATTCGAGAAGCAATCATGGGTGGGAGTGGCGTTATTTCCGGCCATTTTACGACACAGTCGGCGCAAGACCTTGCTTTGCTTCTTAGAGCGGGCGCATTGCCTGCGCCAATTAAGGTATTGGAAGAACGAACCGTTGGCCCAGGATTAGGCGCGGATTCAATAAGCGCCAGCACAACGGCTTGTCTTATCGGAATTGTTCTGGTTGTTGTCTTTTTTGTTTTTGCCTATGGCTTGTTCGGGATTTTTGCCAATATCGCTTTGATGTTTAACATCGCGCTGATTTTTGCAGTTTTATCAATTCTTCAGGCGACTCTTACTTTACCAGGAATTGCGGGAATTGTGCTGACGATAGGCATGGCTTTCGATGCGAATGTTCTTGTGTTTGAGCGTATCCGCGAAGAAATTCGGCTTGGTCGATCTGTTATCGGTTCGATTGATGCAGGATTCAGAAATGCTTTGTCGGCGATTATGGATTCAAATCTAACAACTTTAATAGCCGCCTTTCTCTTGTACATCTATGGTTCTGGCCCTGTTAAAGGCTTTGCCGTGACGCTTTCCATCGGCATTCTCACATCGGTATTTTCGGCACTCATGGTCACGCGCTTAATTATCGTTTGGTGGTTGAAAACAGCCAAACCAAAGACGATTCCCCTCTAACGACGCCATTTTTTTAAAACTGCAGCGATTTGCTCCTGTTTAAAAGGCTTGCCGATATGGTCATCCATGCCGATCGCAAGACAACGTTCTTTATCCCCTGCCATTGCGTCTGCAGTTAATGCGACGATAACAGTATGTTTGTTGGTTGCTTTTTCAGCCGCTCTAATCCGACGCGTTGCTTCAAAGCCATCTACTTCCGGCATATGGCAATCCATGAAAACAACATCATAATTGTTCATCTTCACCATCTCTGCGGCTTCGTCCCCATTTATGGCTGTATCGACACTACAGCCGAATTTGTCTAAAACTTTTGTCATAAGCATACGATTGAAGGATAGATCCTCAGCAACAAGAGTTCGCATGCCCATTAAAGAATGTATAAGCTCTTGCGATTTATCACTGGAGCTGTCTTGCAGCATTTTTATAATAGTATGTCGGGTTACAACAGTGGATGGAGTGTTGTTTTGTCTATCATTTAGAAGAACCTTCAAGATGCCTTCTAAGTGAACTGGGAAGAATGGTTTTACCAAAAAACCAGAAATTCCGTGTCGCGCCATATTTTCTAGCGACGTTAAGCGCCCATAAGCCGTCAACATAACAACAAGGGGCGATGCTGCGTTTTCTCTATTTGTGATCCATTTACAGAGATCTAGCCCACTATCGTTGCCGAGTTTGTAATCAAGAATAACAAAAGTATATGGATCGTTTGCTTGAATGGAGGTGAGAGTTTTTTGTTTTGCTTCTTCTACCGTTGCAGCCGTGTCACAGTGTAACAACATATTTTTTTCAAGACATTTTTTTATAATTGTCGTGCTGGTTTCGTAATCATCTATAATTAAAGCCCGATGTCCTTTTAAAACGACATGGGGCATCGTAATTATTTCTTGTTCAATTTTTCCGCGTTTGACGTGGATGTCGTAGAAGAAAGTCGCCCCCGTTCCTTCTTCGCTTGAGACGTTTAGCTTTCCACCCATGAGGACGACAAGCTCCCGTGCTATTGTCAATCCTAATCCGGAGCCCCCAAAGCGGCGCGTTATTGATTCTTCACCTTGAGCGAACTTTTCAAAAATGTGTTCCAACTTGTTCTGAGGAATGCCGATACCTGTATCTTGGACGCTTATGTTTAGCGTAAGGAACTCTTCGCTGATGTATCCTACGGCAATTTGAATCAGCACGTGTCCCGTTGAAGTAAATTTAATGGCATTGCCGACAAGGTTGTACAAAATTTGTTTAAATCGCCCCGGATCGCCAATAATATATGGAGGAACATCGGCAGAAATATCGACCAAGATTTCAAGTCGTTTTTCGCGAGCTTTGATCGAAAGGCCGTCTGTCACGTCGGCGATGATGGCGCAAAGATCAAAATTAATTGCTTCGAGCCGAAGCTTTCCATCCTCAATCTTTGAAAAATCAAGAATGTCGTTGATGAGGGCAAGCAGATTTTCTCCTGATTGGTAGATAATTTTTCCCCAAGTTAATTGTTCCTCCTTGAGATCGGTATCAAGCAGCAATTGTGACATGCCAATAATGGCATTCATTGGTGTGCGTATTTCATGGCTCATGGTGGAAAGAAAATCGTTTTTTGCCTGATTGGCGGCTTCAGCGGCCTCTTTCGCTTTTTTCAGTTCGGCGATGGGTTTGGAGATAGTTCTGCCCAGGTAAAATGCGATCAAAAACAGAAGAAAAATGGGAAACGATATTTTAATTCCCCAAGATTTGGCTTGTTTAAGAAAGGCATCGTCAATGTCATCAACATAATCACCGCTCGCAATCACCCAATTCCAAGGTTTGTATAAAACGGAATAAACAATTTTGGGAAACGCCTTTGTTCCTTCCGGTTTTGGCCAATAGTAAGAGGTGTATCCACCACCGTTGAGACTTGTTTCAATAATTTCCCGGAAAAAAAATTTTCCATTGATGTCTTTATTATCTATAAATTTTTTTCCTACTAGCGAAGGCGTTACCCCATGAAAAACCATAAAGCCCTCAGGTGGGACGAGCGCATACATGTATCCATTTGTGCCATAGCGCACGGTTTCAGCGACTTTTATTGCGTATTCACGTGCAGCGGCATCGGAAAAGACACCTTTCTCTGCCATCTGGTGATAAAAATCTATCGTGCTGACCGTAGTCTCAACAAGCTGGCGAATAGCGATTTTGCGTTCCTCCAGCATTGTTTTTTTCAAAACCACTAAATTGAGCGCAAGAAGAGACAAAAGAAGAATTGCGCAAAGGCTGGCTAGAGTGATCAGTTTTGGGTATATATTAATGGCCTTCTTCATCGTTCACCGCTTGTGAAAATTATAGTGAAGGAAGGTGCTAAATTTTGGGATGTTCTGTTCTTATCTACACAAAGCATTTAAGTATAATATACAAAATATACAAACAGCTAAAAACAGGCATGCCGGTGTATGGCTTTTGATTGCAGGTGTTCAATTTATGATTTTCGCGTGAAGAATTATTCAGGAAATAAAAAGAATCGATTCGCTTTAATAATTTTAAAACGTGCGAATCTGATTCGATTCAAAAAAGTTGTGGATAAAATCCCCAAAATTGCCTCTTATTTGTGCAAATTGAATTTCTGTTGCCTGTTAGTAAGTTAGCAATACACAAAGAATTCATAGACTTAAAAAACCATATTTAGTTGCTATTCACAATTCATCCACAAGATGATGTGTTTTGTAGAATCGATTCGCTCTCCGTGGTATGAACAACACCAACAAACCACAAAATCTAGTGGTTAACAGTCTAAAGATTAAAGGGCTTATTTCGGGATCGCATTGATTCTGGGCGAAGTTCTTCCCGCCAACAAACCACCAGGACAGGAGCTTATAAATTATGACATGGACCGAGCAAAAAATTCAGATGCTCAAGGATATGTGGGGGCATCACAGTGCAAGCGAGATTGCAGAGCACATTGGCGGTTTGACCCGTAATGCGGTTATCGGCAAGGCACATCGCTTAAAATTATCGGTTCAAAAATCTACCGATACACCTGGAACTGGGCTTCAATGCGCGACAGGGGGGCTGGGATCGATAAAATCGAGTCGCAAACGAATGTTGCGGCATCTGCCTATGGTTCCTGCTTCTTCAAGCGCAGCTTCGATGCGTACAATCCCGACGGCGAGAGATATTTTCCGCTCGCTGGAAGGCATAGGCGGGGCCGTGAGAAGCGAAGGTATTGCGATGACCAAGGCGGGAGATCGTCATTGCCGTTGGCCTGTTGGGGATCCGCGTTCTCCGGATTTTCGTTTTTGCGGTTGCCCGGCGCACGAGGGGCTTCCTTATTGCGTCGACCATGCGCGCATCGCCTACCAGAACGTCGGTAAGCGCACGCGCGGCTCTTCAGATGACGATAAGACACGCTAGAATAAACTAAAGGAGTGCATCCAACATCATGGGAAGATAAACTCTTTTCAGGATGTTGGATGTTTTTTTATTTCCAGCGCATGACAACTTGCGCGGCTTTCATTCCGGAACGCAAGGCGCCTTCGATAGTTGAAGGCAAACCGGTTGCCGTCCATTCGCCTGCTAGCGCCACGTTTTTCCAGCCTGTATATGATGCGGGACGGCAGATATTTTGCCCTGGCGTTGCGGCAATGGTCGCGTACTTTTCCAAAAAAATTCTATGTGAAGGAAGTTTTTTAGGATCAAGATTAAAAACAGCAGCGACTTCTTCCCATACTAATTTTGCCATATCGCGAGCCGGAATGTTTTTATATCGCTCGGCGCAGCTAATCGTAACGGAAACGAGGCCGTTTCGCGCAAAAGCCCATTCTGAATAACCGCCGACAATACCAATAAATCCGTCTTTAATGGACGTTTCATCAACGCGGTAATGAGCGTTAAGAATAGAACGAAAATCGGTCGGCGTTGGGACTTCGGGCAAAAGTTCGCGCATAAACCATGCTGGCAGGGCAAGAACTACCCAGTCTTGGGGATCTAGCTCGACAATTGTGCTATTGAAATCCAGTTCTCGCACGCAGTCGCCTTCCCACAGCATAGAACGCAGGCGTTGGTAATATTTGACCTCTGTGCCGTGCTGACGCAATACATTGAGGCACGGTGTAACAAAACTTTCCGATAATCCAACTTTTGGAATAAGGGGAATACAGGCATCGCCGCCAACAGCAAAGCTTTGAACAAGAACATTGCGTAACAAACGAGCCGACGCGATTTCCGGTTCCGTGTTTAAGGTGCCAATAATTAAAGGTTCCCAAAAACGGGTATACAGATCGTTTTTATTCCCAGCTAACCCCCTTAATGTATCGTTTTTTCCGGCGAACATAACGCGCAAGGCAGACAGATAATCAAGAATCTTTGTTCCTGGAATGCGACGATTTTTATCAAAAATCCACCAGGGGAAAGGGCTTTTGCCCATTTCGATTACCCAGCGGTTTGTGTTGGTCATATCCATAAAAGAAAAAGAGGGCTCACCGGAATCACCCATCGTGTTCAATGCGCCAATCAAAAACAAATAATCCCGAACAGCGGCGTTGCCGGACAAAACCAAATGATTGCCGTTATCGATACGACAGCCGAGCTCGCGATCGAGAAAAGAACGACACCTGCCTCCTGCAAAAGGGGCGGCTTCGTAAACCGTGACTTTTTCTCCCGATAAAGTTAGTTGTAAGGCGGCGGACAAGCCAGCCATTCCCGCGCCGACAATATGTACGCGCCGTGAGGTCATAGAAGGATGTCCTTTATGTAGATAAATATTTTTTTCCACTTTGGTATTGTTACGCGAAAGGACAAATCGCGCCAATTTTCCTTAAGCAGAAGGCCAAGTATTGCGCCATAATAATCCCGCATGATACGGGCAGGGCGCATAGCCGAAGCAGGGCATTTTTTCATATAGATATCAGCCTGCGTATAATGTGTTCGGGCTATGGAGGCTAAGTCGCGGCAAACGAGAGGAAGCTGCAGAAACTGTAACACCTCGCTTGGGTTGCGTGAAGATATACTGTGTTTTTCCAACAACTCACAAGGCAGATATAACCTTTTTCGCGCGGCATCTTCGGACAAATCGCGAAGAATGTTTGTAAGCTGAAGGGCGCGACCCAGGTGATATGCGACTTTCATCGCGTCCGTACCGGCATCGCCAAAAATCCTTATGGAAATTCTGCCAACGGCGCTAGCAACGCGATCACAATATACGTCGAGAGTTGCAAGAGAAGGCGCGACGATGGTCATAGAATCCATTTCCATGCCGTCGATAATTTCTTGAAAATCTTTTTCGACAAGATCATAGGCGCGAAGCGATGGTAAAAGCGCAGTCGTAACGGCATCTGAGGTTTTGCCTCTAAACATGTCTGAAATGCGCACGCGCCACTCTTGTAATTTGCTCGCAGCAACTTCGGGAGAAAGGCTCTCATCTGCGATATCGTCTACAACCCGACAAAAGCCGTAAAGCGCATACATAGCTTCACGTCGATTTTTTGGAAGAACAGCCATTCCGGCATGAAAAGACGAACGCGAGGCGGAGACTTGTTTCTTAACTTGATGTATTGCTTCAGTATAAGAGAGAGGGGTCATGGCAAGGCTCTTACCATACCGACTATTGTCGCGCAAAAAATGGAAGATTTTCCGAGTTTAACATTATCACGTAATGGATCGCGCTTACGAAGCAAATTAACTAAACTCTCGGCGAGAGAGCAAATAATAGAGGTTTCAGCTCTCAAACGAATGTCCGGAATATGGTGCGGCAGCTCACGGGCGTCTTGCAGCAAAGGAGCAAGGCGTTCAAGCAGCGCGTCATATGTTGCGCGTAGTCCTTCGGAGGATTCTATATCGGATAAATCTTCAATGTGCGCACCATAGACGGCAAGCATATCCTGTGGAAGATAAACGCGATTCAATTGACGATAATCGTCCGAACAATCTTGGATGTGATTAATAATTTGTAGGGCGTTACATAAAGCGTCGCTGGTTCTCCAGGCGCTTTTCCCAATGCCGTGCAGCGCGAGGACATGTCTTCCAACGGGGGCAGCAGAAAAATTGCAATAGTCGATCAAATCGTACCAATCGCGATAACGTAACTGGATGGCATCACGTTTAAACGCTGTCAGAAGATCAAGGCTGTGCTGAGGGGAAATTTCTAGTTGACGAAGACTTTTTCGTAATTCGACGGCAGCAGGAATATCGTTGTTGTGATCGTCCAAAAGGGTTATGGCAAATTTTTCGAGACGCAAAACCTTTTCTTGTGCTTTCAGAGAAGGGTGGTCGCTTATATCATCAGCGGCACGGGCAAATTCATAAAAAGCATGAATATGGGGACGCAAATCTGGACGGATCAAAAAAGACCCGACCGGAAAATTCTCCGTTTTGCGGTTTTTCCCGCTTTCTATATCGAAATTATCTAAGGTCATTTTATGCTCAGAAACGGTATTTCATGGGTAGACCCTGTATTGAGAACATATTTCAGGGTCGCAGCAGCATATACGAAAGCTGTGGCAGGTAAAGATAGTCTTCAAGCTTATGGAAATTCATTAAAATAGGCCAAGGCAGAATATTAAGTAGGGTATTTCCGTTAATATATTTTTTTGGCAATAGGGGAGGTTTTTGAGCATACTCCTCCGTTCTCGCCCGTTATTTTGTACGCAGTTTGTCATGTCTAGAGAAATCCTATTTGCAGATAATTTAATCACACTGCCTAACGTGCGGCACGCATTCTTTACGCGGGCATGTGGAAATATATGTTTTTTAAAACTTCGCGCGGCAGAGCCGGAAGCACTAAGTTCACGAAAAAAGGCGGCGGCGCATTTCGGGGTTCCTCCGGAACGTCTATTGTTTTGCCGTCAAATTCATTCGCCAAAGGTTGTGAGAGTCCATGATATATGGCTCCCTGAGAATGCGCCTGAAGCCGATGCGCTTGTGACGAACAAGGCGGGCATAGCTCTTGCAGTTTTAACAGCGGATTGCGTGCCCGTTTTATTGGCTGCGACGAATGTACCCGTTATCGGCGCGGCGCATGCGGGATGGCGTGGCGCCATAGGCGGCGTGTTGGAGAATACCATAGTGGAGATGGAAAAACTTGGGGCGCAAAGAAAGTATATTCAAGCCGCTATTGGTCCGTGCATCTGGAAAGAATCCTATGAAGTTGGTTCCGAATTTTTAGCGCCATTTCTGACTGAAAACCCGTCAAACAAACTCTTTTTTACGGAATCCGCTAGAGGCGGTCATTATCAATTTAATCTACCCGCTTATGTCGAGGCTAAATTAAAAGGTCTTGGAATAGGTTCTGTTGAACCCTCGCCTGCGGATACTTGCGCCGACTCTCATCTTTTCTATAGCTATCGCGCATCGACATTGCGTGGTGAAAACAGCGAAGGACGATTGGTTTCAGCAATTGCGCTTATATAGGTTCGGTTAATTGAAACCCCTTATTTTAAGCCTTTTCCCCTTGTTTGCATCGAATATGCGAGAAATCTTGAATTTACATAGGCGGTATGCTCAAAACACGCCTTAACAAGGATATGTAATGACAGATCAATCTCACATCCGTAATTTTTCGATAATCGCACATATCGACCACGGCAAATCGACTCTCGCGGATCGCCTTATCCAGAAATGCGGCGCAGTCGAAGAACGCGACATGCGCGAGCAAATGCTCGATAACATGGATATTGAACGTGAGCGCGGCATTACGATCAAGGCGCAAACAGTACGCTTGACCTATAAAGCCAAAGACGGCGAAACATATCAATTGAATTTGATGGATACTCCCGGACATGTGGACTTCGCGTACGAAGTCAGCCGGTCTTTGGCGGCATGCGAAGGATCTATTTTGGTTGTCGACGCTACACAAGGTGTCGAGGCACAGACGTTGGCGAATGTTTATCAGGCTATCGACAACAACCACGAGATAGTGCCTGTTCTGAACAAAATTGATTTGCCTGCTGCCGAACCTGAAAGGGTCAAGCAACAAATCGAAGACGTGATCGGACTGGATACATCAAATGCAGTACCAATTTCCGCTAAGACCGGGCAGGGAGTTGAAGATGTGCTTGAGGCGATTGTAAAGCATCTGCCTCCGCCGAAGGGGAATCCAGACGCGCAGCTTAAGGCATTGCTGATCGACAGTTGGTACGATTCCTATCTTGGAGTTGTTGTCCTTGTACGTGTTGTGGACGGCGCAATTAAGAAGGGTCAAAAAGTTCGTTTCATGGTAACAGGCGCAGTGCGCGATCTCGATCACGTCGGTATTTTTACGCCCAAAAAAATCGAAACCGGAGAATTGAGCGCAGGCGAGATCGGTTTTATTACCGCTGGCATCAAACAGATCAGTGACACAAAAGTCGGCGATACAATTACCGACGACAAAAATCCGGCAGAAAAACTTTTGCCCGGCTTTAAACCTTCTGTACCGGTCGTGTTTTGTGGCCTGTTTCCTGTCGATGCGACGGAATTTGAACATCTGCGGGAATCCCTCGGCAAGCTTGCGCTTAACGATGCCAGCTTTAAATTCGAGCCGGAAAGCTCCGTTGCCTTAGGTTTTGGATTCCGTTGCGGTTTTTTGGGATTGCTGCATTTGGAGATCATTCAGGAGCGTTTAGAGCGCGAATTTAATTTAAATTTGATAACGACGGCGCCGTCAGTGATTTATAAAGTTCATTTGACTGATGGCAGCGTAAAGGAATTGCATAACCCCGCTGATATGCCCGATCCCGTGCGCATTGTACGCATTGAGGAACCATGGATTAAGGCGACAATTCTGACCCCGGACGAGTATCTCGGAAACATCCTTGCTTTGTGTAATGACCGGCGCGGCGAGCAGGTAGAGCTGACTTATGTCGGCTCGCGCGCAATGCTTGTTTACAAATTGCCGCTTAACGAGGTCGTCTTCGATTTTTATGATCGCCTCAAATCGATCAGTCGTGGTTATGCAAGCTTTGATTATTCGATTGAGAGCTATCGTGACGGCGACCTTGTCAACATGTCGATTTTAGTCAACGGCGAAGCGGTTGATGCGTTGGGCATTATTGTTCATAAAGCAAATGCAGAAGGACGCGGGCGCATTTTGTGTGAACGGCTTAAGGATTTGATCCCAAAACATTTGTTTAAAATTGCTATTCAGGCTGCCATCGGTGGGCGCATTATTGCCCGCGAAACGATATCGGCATTACGCAAAGACGTAACAGCAAAATGCTACGGCGGCGACATAAGTCGCAAACGCAAGCTTCTCGATAAGCAAAAAGAAGGTAAAAAACGCATGCGCCAATTTGGTGAAGTCGAAATTCCTCAAGCTGCGTTTATTGCTGCTTTAAAAATGGGTGACGGAGATTAGGGTAAACTCTAATGCCAACCACACGCTTTGCGCCAAGTCCGACAGGATATTTGCATCTCGGTCATGCCTATTCGGCGTTATTTGCTTCGCGCGCTGCCGATGGCGGAACGTTTCTCTTGCGCATCGAGGATATCGACCCTATTCGATGCAAGCCGGAATTCACCGAATCTATATTTGAAGACTTGCATTGGGTGGGTCTGAAATGGCCGGAACCCGTACGTCGTCAATCGCAGCATATGTCCGATTATACATCGGCGCTTGATAAGCTGCGCGAAAAAGGATTGGTTTATCCATGCTTTTGTACGCGCCGCGAAATTGAACAAGAGGCGCTGAAGTCCGGCATGGCGCCGCACGTCGAAGATGGAACCGTCGTTTATCCCGGAACCTGTCGCCATTTATCGGAAAGAGATCGCACGCGAAAATCAGCGCAACAAGAAACTGTGTGTTGGCGGCTTGATGTTAAAGCCGCTGTGCGGTCGGCGGGCTCTCTTTTTTGGCACGATCGTGTGCGAGGTAAAATTGAGGCTACGCCGGAAATTTTCGGCGACGTCGTTCTGGCGCGTAAAGATGTGCCGACAAGTTATCACCTCAGCGTTACCGTTGACGACCATATACAGGGCGTAACGCTTGTTACGCGGGGAGAGGATTTGTTTGCCTCTACGCATGTTCATCGTTTGTTGCAGGCCTTGTTGGGATTTGAGACGCCGGAATATTATCACCATGCAATTCTAATGGACGCGTCGGGGCACCGCTATGCCAAGCGCGATAAATCGGCGACACTGAGAGAACTAAGAAAGCAAGGCAGAAAACCGGAAGAGATAATTATAGGGACATAAATGACAAAGATTGTGTATACTTCACTGAGATAATTTTTTCTTTTGCGAGGGTTAGCCTTTGTCTTTAATTGCCGAGATTGGCATCGTTTTTTTGCTCGTTCTCTTGAACGGGTTTTTTGCCATGTCTGAATTGGCGATTGTTTCAGCTCGCCGCGCTCGTCTCCGGCAGTTGGCTGACGAGAACAATGAGGGTGCGCAGCTTGTACTTGATATTGACGAATCCCCATCTTCTTTTCTTTCAACCGTTCAGATAGGGGTGACGCTTAACAGCGTTTTTGTAGGGGCGTACAGCGGTGCGACGTTATCAGGTGAATTTGGAATCTATCTGAACACGTTTCCGTGGATATCTCCACACGGCGAAGCCATCGCTTTAGCCATTACAGTTGTCGGGATCACATATCTTAGTTTGGTCATAGGCGAATTAGTTCCTAAGAGAATTGCCTTAGCATATGCCGAACCAATAGCCATACGGGTCGCCCATATTATGGGTGTGCTGGCAATAATAGTCGCGCCGATCGTATGGATCCTATCTTTTTCGACGGAAATTGTTTTGAAAATTTTACGTCTTCATAAGCCACCCGATCAGGGCGTAACGGAGGAAGAGGTCAAAGACGTCATTGCCGAGGGAATGGAATCCGGAGCGTTGAAACCAGCTGAAAGAGACATGATGGAAGGCGTTATGCGTCTCGCCGATCGTACGGTAAGAACGATCATGACGCCTCGGATAGACATGGTGTGGCTGAATATCGATGATCAGCCCAGAGATCAAAAAAGCATTATTCGCGCGAGCGGTTACAGCCGGTTTCCGGTGGCCAGAGGAGATATGGAAGAGGTATTGGGGATCGTCCATGCCAAGGATTTACTTAATGCAAGTTTTGATGGCCTCTCGTTATCGCTTACAACGGTTATGCGCGCGCCTTTGATTGTGCCGGACACGACGCCGGTTTTGCGGTTGCTTGACCAGTTCAAACGAGTAGGGCAGCACATTGCCGTTGTTGTTGACGAATACGGAAGTGTAGAAGGTTTAGCTTCAATTACCGATATTATGGAATCCATTACAGGTGGTTTTCCTGGACGGGAACAAGAAATGATTGCCAACCCCGTGCAACGAAAAGATGGAAGCTGGCTTTTGGATGGTATGATGCCGATTGACGAAGTCGAAGCCCTGACGGGACTGAAAGAAATGCGTGGCGAGGGTGATTTTCAAACAATCGCTGGGTTCATGCTCGATCGTTTGGGGCGTATTCCGGTTGAAGGGGACAATTTTCTATGGAAAAACGCGCGTTTTGAAGTCGTCGATATGGACGGACGCCGTGTCGACAAGGTCATCGTGACATTGCCTGAAGAAGATTCCTCGATGAAAGAAAAATAACTTTTTGCCTATGCCTTCGTCTCGGTTTTCTCCTCGATAGGCACCCCCGGAGCATATTTTACGCGACGCATGGCGGGCATTGATTTAATGTGCGCGACGTTTGGTGCGCCGCTTATCTGGCTTGTAACAAACTTTTGGAAAGCTTCCCAGTCTTCAGCCACAATCTTCAGGAGAAAATCTGTATCTCCTGTCATCAAATAGCTTTCACGCACGTGTGACCAACTTTCGATTAATTTTGAAAAATGGGCAATATCGCTTTCACTGTGGTTTGTTAAGGAAACCATCACAAACACTGTAATGCCAAAACCCATTTTGTCTGCAGCAATGTCGGCGTAATAGCCGCGAATGTATCCTGCCTCCTCCAAAGCCCGTACGCGCCTTAAGCAGGGCGGCGGCGAGATTCCGACTTTCTTTGATAAGGCAACATTTGTAATGCTGCCGTCCTGCTGCAATCCGCGCAAAATACGAAGATCTGTAAGGTCGAGTTTGACGAGCTTCATGACGCAGCCTTTGGCTTGAGAGCCTACTTCAATGCTAGCACAAAACGGCTATAACTTCCATTCTATGAAACCACTAGTACTCTGTATAAATACTGATATTGTGTAAGACATTATCTTTTTCAACGGGTAGCCCTATCTTTTTTACATGCCAACCGCCAAAGCCCATCTTTCGACCCAGAATTCTTACCTCCAGCCACCTTCCTGTTGGGTTGTTACCGATGGTGGGGCGGGAATGGAAAACCAATGCCTAGGTTTAGCGGTAGCGCTTGGGCTATCACCTGCGGTTAAGCGTATTAAACTGCGCAGCCCATGGAAACAGCTAAGTCCTTATTTGCGCTGCGGACTTGGGTATGCAGTCAGCGATGAAGGGGACTCCATAACACCTCCATGGCCCGATATTCTTATTGCTTCTGGACGTGCCAGTGTTCCCGCATCGCTTTATGTTCGAGAGATGTCGAGAAAAAATGAAGAAAAAGGAACTTTTACCGTTCAAATTCAGAACCCTGTTATTGATTCGACACATTTCGACTTAGTCGTTGTTCCTCGCCACGATCAATTAAAGGGCGAAAACGTAATATCCACGATAGGTTCATTGCATCGCGTGACGCTGGAAATGCTGTCCAGCGAAGCTGCAAAATTTTATCCGCAAGTTGCGCATTTGCCCTCACCTCGTGTTGCTGTATCGATTGGCGGGAGCAACGCCGTATACAGACTAACTCCGCGAGAAATGAAGGATATTTCTGAAAAACTAAAATCCCTCGCCGGACGCGAGGGGAGTTTGATGGTTACAACTTCTCGCCGTACGGGCGCGGAAAATCTCGCAATACTCAGGAAAGCGCTGCTAAACACACAATCGTATATTTGGGACGGCCATGGGGCAAACCCCTACTATGGTATGCTTGGCTTGGCAGACGCAATTTTAGTCACGTGCGACAGCGTTAATATGTTGTCGGAAGCGTGTTCGACTGGAAAACCAGTCATGGTGATCGATTTACCGGGTGGCTCAGATAAATTCCGGCGTTTTCATCAGACAATGCGTAATGAGGGGCTTTCACGTCCTTTTACGGGGCACATCGAAAAATGGAATTATACTCCGCTTGATGAGACGCATCTTGTGGCGGCGCGCGTCAAAGAAATGATGGGGCAATAGGAGTTATGAGCAAAGCCTTTACCAAAGACACTGATGGCGAAGCCGACGAAAGCCTTGAAGCCGAAGTCGTTCCGTCGGATGTGAAAAATTATATGACCCCATGCGGTTTTACGGCGTTGAGGGAAGAATTGCGACAACTTATGCGAGTCGAACGCCCCAAAGTCGTTGAGGTCGTTTCCTGGGCGGCGGGTAATGGCGATCGTTCGGAAAATGGCGATTATATTTATGGCAAAAAACGATTGCGGGAAATTGATCGGCGCATCCACTATCTGACCAAGAAATTAGAAACAGCGGAAATTGTCGATCCTAAACAGCAGAAAAACCGCGCACAGGTTTTTTTTGGTGCAACGGTTACTTATGTTCGTCAGGATGACGGTACGCATTCGGTAACGCTTGTCGGTATTGATGAAGCCGAACTTTCTAAAGGAAAAATTAGCTGGATATCGCCGATTGCCAAGGCGCTGCTTAAAGCGCGTGTTGGCGACGCCATAGAAGTGCGTACGCCGTCAGGTATTGATACAATCGAAATTCTTTCGATTTGTTATGAAGAATAACAATCCAAGGTTCCCGAAATTTAAATAGTCTCTATCAGGCAGGCTCAAATCAGGATCATCCTTCTGAAATTTCAAAGGGGAGGGCAAAAAACTGTATTCACATCATCGGTTTACGAGTGACATTGACCTTAGATTGAGATAATTCTTTAATCCCACCTTCCTGCATAGGTACAGACGTGCTGAAATTCATAATAAATTGCTTTGCGTTAATAGGCTTCCTGATTGTTTCGCTGATCATTTGGGGCTGTGTTGTCGCTTTTGATGCGCAAAGCCGCATAGAGCCGGAACCTGCGAACGTTGTTCTAACAATTGATTTTAATCGCTCTATCGTCGAGCAAAGGGATTCGTCACCATTTAGTATAGCCATGGACGATGATCCAATGGCTCTGCTGGATGTTTTGACGGCGATTGATCATGCGGCACAGGACTCCCATGTCAAAGGAATCGTGGCGCGTTTTGGTACAAAACAGCCAACACTAACGCAGGCGCAGGAACTTCGCTCAGCCTTAGATCGTTTTCGTGCAACAGGAAAATTTACATACGCCTATGGAACGGACTATGGCGAATTTGGATTGGGAAACCGCGCCTACTTTCTTGCTAGTGCTTTTGAAAACATTTGGCTTCAACCTGTTGGAACTGTCAGCTTAACGGGAGTTTCCATCCGGTCGCCATTTGCCAAAACGGCATTAGATAAAGTAGGCGTTGTTGCCGATTTTATGCAACGCGAAGAATACAAATCTTTTATGGAAATCGGCCAACGCGACAGCTTTTCTCCGCTCGTCAAAGCGGAAATGCAGGAAATGATTGATAATCTATCCGATCAGATCGCTCAGGGCATTGCGGCAAGCCGGAAATGGGATGTCGATCACGTCAAGAATCTGATGGCGCGGGGACCCTATACGGATGAAGAGGCTATACAGGAGGGCTTGGTTACGAGGCTTGCTTATGCCGATGAATTTGAAGAAGAAATTGACCATAAGGCTGGTAAGGATGCCGAACAAACCACTGTTGATGATTATCTTGCTTACGTCGAAGGAAAACTAAGTTCGAAAAACGAAACGGCCATAGCACTTATCTATGGAACCGGCGTTATCGTGGACAAAGGCTTCGATGGCGGAGACTTGTCGGGCGAACGGATTATGGGGGCGGATATTGTTGCTTCGGCTTTTTTTGATGCCGTAGAAGATATATCCATAAAAGCGATATTGTTCCGCGTCGATAGCCCTGGCGGTACGCCTTCGGCTTCGGAAACCATTCGCCGTGCGATCATTCATGCTCAGAAAAAAGGTAAGCCGGTAATAGTATCGATGGGTGAATCAGCAGCATCGGGCGGCTATTGGGTTGCCATGAATGGCGATAAAATCATTGCCGATCCTGCAACATTGACCGGTTCCATAGGCGTGATTGCCGGAAAGTTTGCTGCCGAAGGATTGTTGCAGAAAATGGGTGTGTCGGTTGATGGCGTTTCTACGGCGCCGAATTCCGGTATGTGGAATATGATGTCCTCTTTCACGCCCATACAAAGAGCAAGAGTAAATGCGCTTCTGGATAATACATACCGTACTTTTGTCAGCAACGTAGCGACGGCGCGCAAAATTCCGTTAGAGAAAATGCCGGATATAGCTAAAGGCCGCGTCTTTACAGGAGAACAAGCAGTCAAAATAGGTTTGGTTGACGAGCTTGGAGGTTTTGACGTGGCATTAAAGGCTGTTCGCAAGGTGTTAAATCTTGATGATCAGGCGCTTATTTCTCTCGAGGCCTTTCCTGTGCCGCCGACCCCGGCGGAACGTCTGCTAAAATTTATGCGACGGTTTGGTGTGGAAAACGCATCCATGGCGTCGACCCTCGCGAAATTTGCAAAAATACAGGAATCATTAAACCCCATCTTCAGGATGATGTCTTTTTCCGAACACCCAATTGTAGCGCGCATGCAACCAATGGAGGGGGCTTATGAGTGATTTTATTCCCTTCGTCGTTCTCGCTGCCGGGGGAACCGGAGGCCATATTTTTCCTGCAGAGGCTTTAGCCCGTGAATTGTTGGGGAGGGGGTATCGCGTTGCCTTGATCACGGATCATCGTGGTTCAAAGTTTAGCGATGATTTGCTTGTTCCTGTTTATCGCATTCGTGCCAGTTCATTAGGGAGTGGCGTTTTTGATAAGATTCGAAGCGTTGCAGAAATGTGCATCGGCGTTTTTCAGGCACGATGGCGCCTAAGTAAACTGCGCCCGACTGTTGTGGTCGGTTTTGGCGGCTATCCTTCCGTTCCTACGCTATTTGCCGCAGCTCAATTGAATATCCCCATCGTTATCCACGAACAAAATGCAATTTTGGGTCGTGCTAATCGTGCATTGATGGGTAAAGCGCGTGTCATAGCGACATCATTCCCACAAGTTATTGGATTGAATCCTCCGGTTGGCTCACGCTTGGTTTATACTGGGAGTCCCGTTCGTCCAGACTTTATAGCATTACGTGCCAAGCCGTATGGGACCTTATCCGAAGAAGGCCCAATGAAAATTCTTATCATTGGCGGAAGCCTTGGCGCGCGCGTACTAAGCAAGGTTGTGCCGCAAGCTATGGCTTTAATGCCTGAGCATCTGCGTCGCCGCATCGTGATTTCGCAACAGTGCCGCAAGGAAGACATTGAGGCCGCGCGCTCTTCATATGCTGCTATCGGCGTCGAGGCAGAGCTTGCGACGTTCTTCCATGACGTTCCCGAAAGAATGTCTGAGGCGCACCTTGTAATATGCCGTTCCGGCGGCTCGACTATTGCTGAGCTTACAGTAATCGGGCGACCCTCAATTTTAATTCCATTCACCGGCGGACATGCTGGAGAACAAACGGCCAATGCTGAAGCTGTAGCAGAAGCAGGCGGCGCGTGGTTGATTCCAGAACAGGCATTTACGCCGGAGTCCTTAGCCGTTAGATTGGAATCATTGATGGCTCTTCCGTCGTCTTTGACAAAAACGGCAGCCGCCGCGCGTGCTTGGGGTAAAGTAACGGCGGTTGACAATCTTGCTGATTGTGTTGCTACGCTTGTTAAATCTACCGGAGTGTTTTTTGAAAATTTAAAGGTGTCGGATAAATAGGATGAACTGGACTCAAGCAACAAGCCGCGAACATTTTTCGCCGCAATCCGTCGGAATTATCCATTTTGTAGGAATTGGCGGAATCGGCATGAGCGGGATCGCAGAAATTCTGCATAATCTCGGTTACAAAGTTCAAGGTAGCGATTTAAGCGATAACGCTAACGTTAAGCGCTTGCGCGACAAAGGCATCACAATCAACATCGGACACAAAGCCGAAAATATAGCCGGAGCAAATGTCGTCGTTGTTTCCTCCGCCGTAAAAAAAGACAACCCGGAAGCTGTCGCCGCGCGAGAGGCCTTTTTGCCCGTTGTTCGCCGTGCCGAAATGCTTGGCGAGCTTATGCGTCTTAAGTGGGCCGTTGCTGTCGGGGGCACGCATGGAAAAACGACCACAACGTCGATGATTGCATCCCTATTCGAAATGGCAAATTTTGATCCGACAGTTATCAATGGGGGTATTATTAATGCTTACGGGACAAATGCGCGGTTGGGATCTGGCGAGTGGATGGTTGTAGAGTCGGACGAATCCGACGGCAGCTTTACTAAACTTCCCGCTACGGTAGTTGTTGTCACCAATATGGATCCTGAGCATATGGATCACTACCATGATTTTGATGCGGTAAGACGTGCCTATGAGACTTTTGTGCAGAACATCCCATTTTATGGCTATGCCGTATTGTGCGTTGATCATCCCGAAGTTCAGGAGCTTGTCGCGCGTGTTCAGGATCGTAAGATCATCACATGCGGCTTTTCTCCGCAAGCCGATGTGCGCGCGATTAATATAGAACCAAAAATGGATGGAACGCGTTTTGATGTTGTTGTGGCGGATCGTAAAAAAGGCGTTACTCGAACAATTGATAATTTCTTTTTGTCTGTCATTGGACTTCACAACGTTCAAAATTCCTTAGCTGCGATCAGCGTCGGTTTGCAGCTAGGTATTAGCGATGATGTATTGCGTTCATTTTTGGCAAAATTTGAGAGTGTAAAACGGCGTTTTACGCGCACCGGAGTCGTGAAGGGCATAACTATAGTTGATGATTATGGCCACCATCCTGCTGAAATCGTTGCAACGTTGAAAGCCGCGCGGCAAGCCATAGGAGACAAGGGCAAGATTATTGCTGTTATGCAGCCGCACCGTTATACGCGCTTGTCAAATCTGTTCAACGATTTCTGCAAATCGTTTAACGATGCCGACAGTGTCATTGTTGCGGATGTCTATACTGCAGGTGAACAGCCCATCGAAGGAGCCAATCGCGATGCTTTGGTCGCGGGGTTGCAAGCTTATGGTCATCGCAATGTTCATTCTTTGAGCGACCCTAAAGAGCTTGCCTCGATCATTGCTGAATTAGCAACAGAAGGCGACTATGTCATTTGTCTTGGCGCGGGTTCGATTAGTGCGTGGGCTTACGCTTTGCCGGAAGAGTTAGAAGCGCTTTTTGCCAAGAGCAAGCATAAGATGAACAGGTAGTATTATATTACCTATTTTCTGCGCGCACTACGTCTTTCCCAAATCATTTTCATTTTCAGATAAGCAAAGGCCGCTGACCAAGCGATCATCATCATACCGACGAGAGACTCACTTGCGGCAAGTGCGCGAACGGGGCCGATCAAACGGATGCCATTATCTCCGAGGGAGGTGTAATTCACAGACGACAAGTATAGAAGAATGCTAAAATCATTTCCAAAGGCACCTTCTGCCGCGCCCAGAACGGGGAAAGCAACCAAAGCGTTCATCGCAAGCGCAAATAGCCATATTTCTAAGATATGACCAAACAGAAGACCCGCAATGGCGTACGCCATGACTCGACGCGAACGGGCGCATTTTTGTGCCCAAGGAATAATCCGGTCGGAAACGACCATGATGACTTCATAATGAAGAATCACGGTCGCAATCACCATGATGGTGGAGATGAACCAGACAACGTAATCAATCATAGTTTTGCCTCTAAAGATAATTTTTCAGGCCGTCTCGCTAAGATCAGCATGAAATTGATAATATTTTAATAATGCGCAGGCATGGTCTAGTCAGACTTACATTTATCTGGCAGAATAAGGCATGAGCAAATATGACCCAGAGAAAATTTCCCTTGCATCTCATGTTGTTATGGCGGTTGGCCTTATAGCCGTTTTGCTGCTTGGTTTGCTTCCGGCGTTGCTCGCGGGACTTCTCGTTTATAATATCATTGTATTCGGAGCTAAAAGTCTATGCCGTGTCGGCGTTTTGCCGAATGCGGCAAAGATTATGCTGTTGGCGATAATTTTTCTGGTGGTTATCTCCCTATTTACGATAGGGGGCGTCAAGCTCGCGTCATTTGTGAGCGATGAGCCGGAAAGCCTTGTCGTTTTAATCAAGCATATGGCGGACGTCGTTAATTCAGCACGTAAAAGCATGCCGGATTGGATTATAGGGAATCTGCCTTCGAACATTGAAGGATGGCAGGCAGAGGCTCACGAGTGGCTGCTCAGTAACGCCCGATATTTGAGCGCGTTTGGGCGTGGCGCCGGAATGTTTTTTGTAAACATCATTTTTGGGATGATCATCGGTGGCTTGGCGGCAGTGCATGCGACGGATGAGATAAAAGAGAGGCCCTTCACCAAGGCTCTTGATGACCGTGCGATATGCCTAAGTCTTGCTTTTCGTAGAGTTGTGTTCTCCCAGATCAGGATTTCTGCTCTTAACACCTTTTTGACGGGGATTTTCCTTGCCATCGTTATGCCGACGCTTGGTTTTCATCTGCCGCTCGTCAAAACGATGATTGCCGTTACCTTTATCGTCGGACTAATGCCGATTATCGGGAACATCATCTCGAACACGGTCATTTTCCTCATCGCGCTAGGTGTTTCCCCCGGAGCTTCTGTCGGCGCGCTGGTTTTTCTTATTTTTATTCACAAGCTTGAATATTTTATCAACGCCCGCATTATTGGATCGCGGATTAGCGCCCATGCATGGGAACTTCTTGTTGCCATGCTTGTCATGGATGCTGCTTTTGGGGTTGCAGGGCTGGTTGCTGCACCTATTTATTACGCTTACATCAAAGACGAACTTGTCAACAAGGGACTCGTCTGATTCCTCAAATTTTCCACGCAAATTGGGTTCGCATTTTGTCTGCGAAGACGCTGTTATTGTTCGTATCAAGCGTGATATTCCCCTCTTAACCATCCCTTGCGGACTCTAGGATTAATGCGCTAGAGTCGCCTCGGTATTTGTTAGAATCCCTTCAAGATGCCTTATCAATAGGAGCTTTTCCCGATGTCATCTACAGAACGCCACCCCCTTGAGACGTTTGACAATATGCTTGTTCCGATTGTAATTGAACAAACCTCACGCGGAGAGCGGTCATTCGATATTTTCTCGCGGCTGCTCAAAGAACGTATCATTTTTCTATCAGGCGAAGTGAACGACAGCGTTTCTAGCCTTGTCTGTGCCCAGCTTCTTTTTCTTGAATCCGAAAATCCGTCCAAGGAAATTTCGTTCTACATCAATTCGCCGGGAGGCATCGTTTCATCCGGACTCGCGATGTACGATACGATGCAATATATCAAATCGCCCGTTTCAACCATATGCGTCGGCCAAGCCTGTTCGATGGGGTCGCTCCTTTTGGCGGCAGGGGCGGCAGGAAAGCGTTATGCCCTTCCCAACAGCCGCATTATGATTCATCAACCCTCTGGCGGTGCGCAAGGGCAGGCGACGGATATCGAAATTCAGGCGCGTGAAATTCTTAAGCAACGTCAACGGTTAAACGAGATATATGTCCATCATTGTAAGCAATCAATCGAGAAGATTTCTGCGGCAGTTGAGCGCGATAATTTTATGTCTGCAGAAGAGGCAAAGGCCTTTGGTCTGATCGATGAAGTGTTTTCAAAGCGTCCGGAAAAGACGGAAGGAGATAAATAAGCAACTTAACGCCTTGGTAACCAATATTTTTTAGAGTGTGGATCAGCTAATACAGCTAGGATTAAGAGAGTTTCATGACAAAGCCAACGACCCCAGATTCAAAAAACACGCTTTACTGCTCCTTCTGCGGTAAAAGCCAGCACGAGGTGCGTAAGCTGATCGCTGGTCCGACTGTATTCATTTGCGATGAATGCGTCGAACTCTGCATGGACATTATCCGTGAAGAAAGCAAAACGACGCTTACCAAGTCCAAAGAAGGCGTTCCATCGCCGAAAGATATTATGGCGATCCTCAATGATTATGTGATTGGCCAAGATCACGCCAAGCGTGTTTTGTCGGTTGCGGTGCATAACCATTACAAACGGTTGGCTCATGGTGCGCGCAGCTCGGATGTTGAGTTGGCAAAATCGAACATTCTTTTGGTGGGGCCGACCGGTTGCGGCAAAACGCTTTTAGCGCAGACATTGGCGCGCATCATCGATGTGCCGTTCACGATGGCCGATGCGACAACATTGACTGAAGCCGGCTACGTCGGTGAAGACGTCGAAAACATTATCCTCAAGCTGCTTCAAGCCGCTGATTATAACGTCGAACGCACTCAGCGCGGCATCGTTTATATTGATGAAATCGATAAAATCAGCCGTAAATCGGACAATCCTTCAATTACCCGCGACGTTTCTGGTGAAGGCGTGCAACAGGCTTTGCTTAAGCTGATGGAAGGGACGATTGCCTCTGTTCCCCCACAAGGCGGTCGCAAGCACCCGCAGCAGGAATTTTTGCAGGTTGATACGACTAACATATTATTTATATGCGGCGGCGCGTTCTCCGGACTTGAAAAAATTATTTCAGCTCGTGGACGCGGCAGCTCGATAGGTTTTGGCGCTGATGTGCGAGGCCCCGATGAGCGTCGTACGGGGGATATTTTGCAGGGAACGGAACCGGAAGATTTGTTGAAATTCGGCCTCATCCCTGAATTTATCGGACGTCTGCCCGTCATTGCGACGCTTACGGATCTTGATGAAGCGGCGCTCATCGATATTCTGACGTCGCCCAAGAATGCGCTTGTCAAGCAGTTCCAACGCTTGTTTGAAATGGAAGACATTAAGCTTGAGGTTGATAATAATGCACTAAAGGCCATTGCTAACAAGGCCATTGCCCGCAAAACAGGTGCGCGCGGTCTGCGTTCAATTATGGAAGGCGTCTTGCTTGATTCCATGTATGAACTTCCAGGAACAATGGATGTTGAAAAGGTTCTTATTACTCAAGACGTTGTTGAGGGCAAATCGAAGCCCATTTATGTTCACGGCGAAAAACGTGAAGGTACGTCCATGGCCGCTGCCAAGGCGTAACGACGAAAGGGAGGCTGTTTTATGCCGGAAAGCCTTATGCGCGCGAAAATCAAGGAAGCTTTGGCGGCGACGGGTCAAAATCGACACGACGCTCACAAGCTCCTTATCACATGGGCTGTACGCGATCCCGCATTGCTCTTGGCAATGACCAAACCTCATCTCAAAGCGATAGCCACGGGGCATATCGACCATTATTTGAGGCTTACCTCTGACAACAATGTGGACGATTCAAGCCCCGAAAAACTATCGCGTTCTGCCATCGACGATATCGTCTCATCGTCGCGGCTTCCCTCTGACAGGCGTCAAAATCCGGCAGTGCCTCCGCCAAAATCGACCGAACGCCAGGCTTCGACAATGCGCAAATTAGCCGCAGCGTTTACGAGGAAGAAGAAATAAACGCAGATGAAAAACGCGAAAAAGACCGTCGGCGATTTTATCGATCGGCTTAGTGTTTGCGTTATGACTTCCGTCGATAAAGACGGTTTTCCTCATACAAAAGCCATGCGCCCGAGAAAAAGGGACGGCATTAAGCATATCTATTTTTCGACAAATGCCTTGTACGATGGAACAGAGCGTTATCTGGAAAATCCGAAAGCTTGTGTATATTTCTTTACAGAAGATAAAGCTGTTTTGCTTATCGGAACAATGGAAGTGTTGAGCGACAAGGCTTCCAAAAAAATGATCTGGAAAACCAGCGACGAACAATATTACACAAAAGGCATGGATGACCCTGACATCCGCGTTTTAAAATTTACAGCACAAAGCGGAAGATATTATGGTGACGGCGAATCCGAGGATTTTGCAGTGGAGTTAACCTAGCCGTACGACGAATTAATTACTCCACGTCTCCCAATCTCTTTTCGAGATTCGAGAAGCGCGTGAACTGTCCATCGACGTGCAGCTTGATCGTGCCGATGGAATTCCGGGGACACAATACTTAATGACTGTCAAATTTGCGGAAAATGGTTAAAGAGGAACTGCCGAATTGAGGTGGCGGACTCCTTTTGCTGCCGAAAAATGAGGATGTTCTATATTTGTGGTTAAGAGGTGAGCAGAAAAAACTCTCCATATTCTTGGGAACAGGAGGGTTTTTATGCATAGAAAGTATTTTAATCACAGACTCTGGTCTGGAAGATCAGTAAAGATAGAGCCTTATAAGAATCTGGCTTTGCCATAATGCGAATATGAAAAACCGTTTGGAAATTATTACTGAAGCCGTTTCTCGCGCCCTTAAGGATGGCACGTTATCGCCTGGACGGCCTCTTAACGTTCCACAGAAGGAAGCTCTTAAGGGGTATCTTGCTTTTTTATCATCGCCGAACAGTCCCGAAGACCTCAGCCGCGCTTACGTCGACATGGCAACAGGCACCGGAAAGACCGGATTGTTCGCTGTCATAACGCGCTATGCCCATTTGGTTGCACAGGAGCGGGGACAAGGGGAACATTTCAAAACAATCATCGTCGAACCAACTACACTGCTTCTGGAGCAGACGAGGGACGAACTTGCAACGGTCATACCCGAACTCAAAGAGGATATCGGCATTTATGGCGGCGGAAGCAAAGAGCTTGGTCAGCCTATCACGATTATGACTTACGACGCGTGGGTTGAGCTTTTCGAAAGCGGCCAGATGCGCGCCGAAGATATCGGACTGCATATTACGGACGAGGCTCATTATGGGCTATCTGTGCGTCGCCAGCAGCTCATGAATGATCGCATGGCAAACACTGTTCATTTTGGTGTGACGGCAACGGCTGAATACGATCAGGAAAAGACGCTTGAACTGACTCATCGCAATATGGTGTATCACATCGGTATAAATGAGGCGATTGAACAGGGCTTTTTATCCGAATATGCACATGTTCAGTATGCAATCATGCGCGTTGTACCGTCCTTGACCGATCCCGCGAGAACGGACATCGATAATAAAGAGAAATTGGTATTCAAGAAGCAGGAATGGTCTCGAATGGTGGTTAGTACCTATGCCACCATGGAAGACGGAATTAGCGGGCAACCACTCTCCGATAAGATTGCCATTTTCTTTGCTGCTGACACCCGCCACGCCGATGATCTGGCTGAGGAACTGAATAAAAACGATGACCTTCAGAAGAAAGCTCGCGCCAACGGTTTTGATGGCGTGGCTATTTCGGTACATTCAGTAGGCCATAGCAGCGCGGAACAGAACCGTCGGCTCGAAGCTTTTAAACAGGGCCGCTATATGGCCGTAGTGGGCGATCAAAAATTCAAGGAGGGTTTTAATTTTCCGCGGGTTAAGTTCATAGCAAGCTATCCCGGAAACTCTTTAGTCGATACTGTTCAAAAATTGGGGCGCGCCATGCGTTCGTGGACCGCCCCTCACACCTCAACGCCCCAGGGAACGGTTATTCTCGAAGCGATCCCCTACATCGGAGATACCGAGCCTGTACTGGATAAGAGATCGCGCAGCTTCGCAATGGCCCACTGCATTACGGCCTATGACATTCTCAAAGGGACGACGGTCCTTGCTCCTGGGCGAGAGGTTAGGCCATCCCAAAAAACCAGCGGACACAGAGAGCGGCTCCTTTCCCCAACCTGTACGGTTGAAGTATTCACGACAGATGAAGAAACATTGACCATAAGCCAGCAAATTGATGGTGCTCGGGCTATAGACCGCACTCCGCTTACGGAAGAGATGATTGCTGAGCTTAAGAACAAAATTGCCGAACATGGCGGCTGGGGAGCTGATTGGTTAGCCAAAGCGGTCGCTCAATACGAGCGAGACAACAATCTTCAAGACAGCGGTTTGACGGACGGCAAAATAGTCACCCTTATAAACGGGCAATTGAAAACGTTTGACGCCGAACAATGGAAAAGGCTGAACGACACCTTGGATTCAATTCCGAAGAGTTCGCTCAATCTGAAGCTCAGACACGCGGGTTCCGGTTCAGGCAAGGTGTGGACCGTTGACAAGACAGAAAAGACCCTCCTTTTTGAAAAACAAGACAGCATTTCGCAAAATGAAAGAACGCGGTTCTTTTGGGCAATGATGCTGATGAACCTCGGTGCAGATATAACGACAAATCGTGCATCATTATTTTCTCCGCTACGGCCCTCTGAAGGATATTTGGTATCTGCATTTGCGCAGGTCTATCTAGCTTATTGGAAAGCCGCTCAGCCAAAAAATATTTCCTATCGCTCGGGTCTTCCGACAGACCTAATCATCGATAACTATCCGGAAATGGGAGAGCTTTTTGATGCCTATGCGAAAGCGGTTATGCGAAGAGGAAAACGAAACGACACAAGACTCGCACTAGGCACAAAGGCCATTCAATCTGGAATGAAGTTTTTGGAGGACTTTCGCTCTTCTTATTCTTTGGAGATATTCAAGGCGCTCGAAGAAGAATGGATTCAAAAGATTAAAACCCCTGTGGATCAAGCAATCATGCAGACTGTAGATGCAGAATGGGGCGCTGCGTCAGGCCTCCAGGATCCCATGGCGAATTCTACATCTCTCGTTGTTCCATCGCCGCCATAAATTTATTATCCGACCGCTCGGCAGGGGTGGTTTGCGCGCCAATTCAGCCTATAGCTTGAGTCACAGGCTATAGGTTGAGAAAAGGGCCGAATAGACAGCTTATAGTTCAAAAAAAACACGAATATTCAAACTATAGTTCAAGAAAATCGGAAAATACCGATTTTAATAAATGCCAAAAAACTCAGGCTATAACCTTAGGCAAATTCTAGGGACACGTGTAAAACTCTGGGAGAAAATAATCGTGGACTGACGGGAGCAAAAGCAAAGAAGTCGCTTGAGAAGATAGAAATGACAACGAATGCTTACTCCACGTCTCCCAATCTCTTTTCGAGATTCGAGAAGCGCGTAAACTGGCCGTCAAAGTGCAGTTCGATTGTCCCAATGGGGCCGTGGCGTTGTTTGGCCACGAGAATTTCCGCAATGTTTTTGACTTCCTCGCCGCGCGACATCCAACGGCTATAACGGTCATTAAACCGGCCTTCGTCTTCATCTTGTCGGCGGCTCGGTTCGCTGCGCGCATGATAATATTCTTCGCGGTAGACAAACATCACGACGTCGGCGTCCTGTTCGATGGAGCCGGATTCACGTAAGTCCGCCAATTGAGGCTTTTTGTCTTCGCGCATTTCAACGGCGCGGGATAGCTGCGATAGAGCAAGTACAGGAACATCCAATTCCTTGGCTAACGCTTTGAGACTACGGGTAATTTCAGATACTTCCTGTACGCGGTTTTCCTCGCGCCTAGTCCCTGTTCCGCGCAGCAATTGCAGGTAATCAATGATAATAAGGCCTAAATTGGGAACCATACGCTTAAGTCTCCGTGCGCGTGTGCGTAAGGCGGCGACGGAAAGGCCAGGTGTATCGTCGATATAGAGAGGCACGCGCGATAAGATCTGTGATGCTTCGACAAATTTCGTGAAGTCCTCGGTTTTGATTTCTCCACGGCGGATTTTATCGGAAGGCACGCTGGAAAAATCGCCTAATAAGCGCGTTGCTAATTGTTCGCTCGACATTTCAAGAGAGAAAAAAGCAACACCCGATCCTTCGCGTCCCTCGCTTTTAAAATAAGCATGAGCGGCATTAAAGGCCATGTTGGTAGCCAACGCGGTCTTACCCATCGACGGGCGTCCAGCTAAAATAACCAGATCTGAACGCTGCAAACCGCCCATCATGCGATCCATGCTGGTAAAGCCCGTCGTGACGCCTGTGATATGGTTGTCGCGTCGATGAGCTTCTTCGGCAAGCTTGATGGAAACGAATAACGCTTTTTCAAGTTTAACAAAACCACGATCGGTTTCGCCCGTGCGTGCCAGTTCGAACAATTTGGCTTCTGCGGATTCGATCTGCGATGATGCCGGCTTTTCGAGATCTTGCTGGAAAGCCTCGTTGACGACATCGGTTCCAAGCGATATCAACTGACGGCGCAGATGGAGGTCGTGGATCAGGTGCGCGTAATCTTCGACGTTAAAAATCGTAACGACATTGGCGGCCAGATCGACGAGATAGTTTGCGCCGCCGACCGCTGCGAGGGCGGGATCATTTTCGAACAAGCCGCGCAATGTCTTGGGATCCGCAATTTGACCGCGATTGATGAGTGTCGCAATCGCGCCATAAATACGGCCATGAACGGGATCGTAAAAATGATCTTGTTCAAGAAACTCGCATATTTTTTCATGAACGACGTTGTTGACAAGCAAAGCGCCCAGTAAAGCCTGTTCGGCCTCAATGTTGTGTGGAGGTGTACGAACGGCGCCAATGGCGTCAGAAGACGAAACGGCGCGCAAAGCTGGAAGATTGGATGAATTTGCCATGAAGGGATGCTAACAGATAAAACACCCTATGTTACAACAATCAGCCTGTGGATTATGTGGATAACGGGGGCAGTTTGAATGCCATTGAAATTTTATGGTAAATGGATAAAGGTCTCGCCAAATGTTTACCGCCGACTGGAATATTGACACAAAAGACCGCAGGACGCTTGCCGGAGCGCCTGAAGGCCATGACGCGCGACTGCTAGCTGAAATCGCAGACCGAAGCATGGGTGTACCGGTTCTCTATGTAGCACAGGACGATACTCGAGCGGCTGTGATGGCCGATACTTTGGCCTTTTTCGCGCCACATTGCGAAATTGTGCCTTTTCCTGCGTGGGATTGCCTCCCTTATGACCGCGTATCTCCGCATACCGATATTGTGGGTCAAAGAATTGAAGCTCTGAGCAGGTTGCGGAAGGGTTTTAAACAACCCTGCGTTGTTATCGCCACAATTAACGCAATTACTCAAAAGACATTGCCACCGGATATTCTGGAACAATCCAGTTTAGATATTGCCGTTGGTGATTCTTTACCTCTCGAGAAAATACGCGGTTTTCTGGCACAGAATGGTTATGTAAACGCTGGAACGGTTCGCGAGGCAGGAGAGTGTGCCGTGCGGGGCGGAATCGTCGATTTGTTTCCATCAGGATATGAAGCGCCTTTGCGCCTCGATTTCTTTGGCGATGAAATAGAGAACATCCGCGTTTTTGATCCTCTAACGCAAACGACAACCGATAAAATCGACCGGTTTCATTTGAATCCGAGCGTTGAAGTAATTTTAAGCGAAACATCAATCGCACATTTTCGTTCATCCTACCGCGCGTTGTTTGGTGCGGTGACGGACGGAGATGCCCTTTACGAATCCGTGACGCAAGGTAAAAGATTTTCGGGCGTTGAGCATTGGCTTGGGCTTTTCTACCCTCGTCTTTTTAGTTTGTTTGAATATTTGCCGGAAGCGCCAGTAGTTTTTGATCACCAATCATTTGAGGCCATAACATCGCGTCTTCAGCAGATCGATGATTTTTATCAGGCACGCCTTTCCCTTTATGACGCTACGAAGCGGGCTAAAAAGAAAGCAGATGGAGTTTTTTACAAGCCTGCGCCTGTTGAAAGTATTTATCTATCGCAAGCAGCGCTTGAAAGATCGCTTGAGGGCAGGGCTGTCTCTACATTGTCGCCGTTTGCGTCCGTTGATTCTTCAACCCTCAACTGTCAAGGTCAGCGTGGACGTGATTTTGCTTCCGCACGTGCCGCACAGAAGGAAAAAGACCTATATAGCGAAGTCCAAACATATATTGCCGATCAGCAAAAACATAACCGTCGTGTTGCGCTTGCCTGCTACAGCCAAGGCTCCGCAGATCGCATGGCCGGTCTTCTCCGTGCGCACGGAATCTCGGCTCAAACTCAAGTGCCAAGTTATGAAGCGTTGCGGAAGCTTGATACAAAGCTTGTCGGGTTAATTATTATTGGGCTTGAACACGGCTTTATATCGCCTGATCTCGCTGTGCTTACCGAGCAGGATATTCTCGGCGACCGTTTGGTTCGTCCGCCGATAAAACGCCATGCAGCCAAACAATTTCAGCTTGAGCTTGGGTCGCTCAATCCGGGGGATTTTGTCGTTCATGCCGAACATGGCATAGGGCGCTATGAAGGATTGGAGCGCTTATCTGTTCTTGGATTGTCGCATGATTGCGTGAAATTGATTTATGATGGCGGCGACAAGTTGTTTGTGCCTGTTGAAAATTTAGACCTTTTGACACGCTACGGCGGAGAAGAGTCCGGCGCCGTTTTGGATAGACTCGGCGGATTAGGCTGGCAGCAGCGCAAATCACGCGTTAAGAAGCGGCTTAAAGATATGGCCGAAGCCCTGATGAAAATCGCTGCCGAACGTGAGATAAAAAAAGGCGAAGTCATCGATGTTCCGGAAGGAAGCTATCAAGAATTTGCTGCACATTTTCCCTATTCCGAAACTGAAGATCAGGAACGCGCCATTTCCGATGTGCTTGCTGATTTATCAAGCGGCAAGCCAATGGACAGACTTGTTTGCGGCGATGTCGGTTTTGGAAAAACCGAAGTTGCCCTAAGGGCGGCCTTTGTTTCTGTGCAGTCTGGGCTTCAGGTCGCCATTGTTGTTCCGACGACGCTTTTGGCGCGGCAGCATTTCAATAATTTTACAGATCGTTTTCGAGGGTTTCCCATTCGCATCGCTCAATTATCGCGCATGATATCGGCCTCTGAGGCCAAACGCGTTAAGGAGGATATGAAAGAAGGACGCGTCGATATAGTCATTGGAACTCACGCGCTTTTAGGTAAAGAAATTAGCTTCCGTGCCCTTGGTCTTATGATTATCGACGAGGAACAGCATTTCGGCGTAAAGCAGAAGGAGCGGCTTAAAGAGCTACGCTCCGAAGTGCATGTGTTGACGCTAACTGCAACGCCCATTCCGCGAACTCTGCAATTAGCCCTTGCGGGAGTGCGCGAGCTAAGCCTTATTGCCACGCCGCCTCTTGATCGTCTCTCGGTACGAACCTTCGTCTTACCCTACGATCCATTGGTTATTCGCGAAGCGATCATGCGCGAACATTTCCGTGGGGGACAGTCCTTTTATGTCTGCCCATATATCGAGGATTTGGCATCTGTTGCCCAAAAACTACGAGAACTTGTTCCTGAGGTTAAAATCGTCAGTGCACACGGGCGAATGAATGCGACCCAATTAGAAGACATCATGACCGCTTTTGATGCTCGGCAATTTGATGTGCTGTTGGCGACAAATATCGTCGAATCCGGGCTTGATATTCCAAATGCCAATACGATTATTCTCCATCGAGCCGACAGATTTGGTTTGGCGGGGCTTTATCAACTTCGTGGGCGGGTAGGGCGCGGTAAACTTAGGGGGTACGCGTATCTAACCTATGACCCGGAAAAAGCGTTATCGAAAACGGCTCAGCAGCGGCTTGAGATTATTCAGACGTTGGAACAGCTCGGCGCGGGATTCCAACTTGCAAGCCACGATATGGATATTCGCGGCGCAGGCAATTTGCTTGGTGAAGAGCAGTCAGGACATGTACGCGAAGTCGGGGTCGAGCTTTATCAACAAATGCTTGAAGACGCTGTTATTGCAGCGCGGGCGGGAGGGGGCGACGCTACAGGAGCGCCGGATCGTTGGACTCCTCAAATTAACCTTGGTCTGTCCGTGCTTATTCCCGAAACGTACGTTGTCGATCTTAACGTGAGACTTGGTTTGTATCGTCGCTTAGCCGAAATAGCAGACGATGCTGAAATTGAATCTTTGGCGGCCGAAATGATCGACCGTTTTGGCCCCCTGCCTACTGAGGTTGAAAACCTTCTGCAAACGGTGGCAATCAAACAGATTTGCCGTAAGGCAGGGGTTGCGAAAGTCGATGCTGCGGCAAAAGGCGCGATAATAACTTTATATAAAGACACCTTCAGCCACCCCGAACGTCTAATGGCGTGGATTAGCAAGAACGTGGGAACGGTTGCCGTGCGGCCGGATCAAAAACTGGTTGTCATGCGAGCATGGGATGACCCGACACGCAGACTGGAAGGAGTCAAAAAACTCCTTGGCGAATTAGCCGCAATGGCCGCCTAAAGCATTATCCTTTACGAACGCCGGCTATAAAGTCCTCAACGACCTTACGCAACGTTTCGGACTCATGTGCCAACTGACCGGCAGTATCGAGCAATTGCCCCGATGCCGTACCGGTCTCAGAAGCAGCTCGCGTAACGCCCGCAATGTTCCGTGTTACTTCCTTCGTTCCCTGTGCCGTCTCCTGAATGCTCCGGGAGATTTCCTTAGTGGCAGTGCCTTGCTCTTCGATGGCTGCGGCAATAGCCGTAGAGATCTCATTGATGCGGCGGATGGTTGACGTAATCGTTTCGATGGTTCCTACCGCTTGACCCGTCTGAGTTTGAATTTCCCCGATCTGCTGCGTGATGTCTTTGGCGGCGTGGCTAACCTGATTTGCCAGACTCTTGACTTCGTTGGCGACGACAGCAAACCCGCGTCCTGCATCACCAGCACGGGCAGCCTCGATCGTCGCATTGAGCGCAAGAAGATTGACTTGGCTTGCGATGCTTTCGATCAACTTTACGACATTGCCGATGTCTTCGGCGGACTTGCTCAGCGATTTCATCACCTTGCCCGTTGATTCCGCTTCCGTCATACATTCGGCTGCGACCTTGACGGAATCGCCGATCTGACGGTTGATTTCTCCGATAGATGCGTTGAGTTCTTCAGAAGCAGAAGCAACAGTTTGGATGTTTGTCGATGACTCTTCTGCAGCGGAAGCTACGGCGGACGATTGACTGCTCGTTTCCTCCGCAATGGCCGACATAGACTTTGCGCTGCTTTGCATCTCTGTAGCTGCGGCTGAGACGGTGTTGACAACCCCTTTCACACTGCTGTCAAAGTCATCCGCCATCTTATTCATAAGCTTACGACGCTCTTCCGCCGCGCGTTTTTCCTGTTCTTTTTGCTCTTTCTCCATAGCCTCCATTTTGATGGCATTGGATTTGAATGTCTCTAAAGCGCGCGCTAAGCCACCAATTTCATCTTTATTTTTTGTAAAGCGGACTTCAATGGTCTTATCGCCGCCGGCCAACTTGTCCATGCCCTTGGTAATAATACCAAGAGGTACGGTGATGCCCCGGCTGATGGCGAGAGCTCCGCCGCCGATTGACAGAAAGAGAACCAACGCAATGCCACCCATAATTTTTACATTCCGCATAAACTCGGCATCGACATCATCGACATAAATGCCTGTGCCGATGCCCAAACCCCAAGCGGAATATGGTGCGACATAGCTAATTTTGGGGACGGGGGGCTTATCGGCATCGCGTTTCCACATATAACCACCGAAAGAACCGCCTTTTTGCAGATCGTCAACGAAACTTTTGACGAAAGCAAATCCGTTGGCGTCCTTTGCATCAATATGGTTCTCCCCAGCCCACTTCGGATGAGCAAGAAAGGTGCCCGTGGAGTCGAGAACAAACACATAGTTACTATTGTTATCGTACTTCATGCCGCCAACAGCTAACAATGCGCGCTTTTTTGCATCCTCCTCCGTGAATTCACCCTTTTGAAAGCGCTTATAATATGAATCGATAATGCCAACCGCAGTTTCGACAGTTACCTTAGTCTGGGACTGACGATCACGAAGCAGGTTATCCTTCAAATTAATCAGCCCGATCACACCGATTGCTGACATACCAATAAGCATTGCAACGACAATCAACAACAGACGTTGGCTAATCTTCAGGTTGCTTAGCATTTGGATCTCCCACTAAAAGTTGCATTGTTGAGGTTGAAAACCACGACGCATACACCCGTAACCGTCTGAAAATACCGGAGAATCAGACTTGTTAACCAAAACACGATTCGCAATTTCGGAAATCTAGAATCTTATAAAAGGAATCGTTTGGTGAGAATTTAAGCGTAGCCAGACGAGTGAACGATCTGTTCCAAGACTTCGTAGTGCCGATTCATAAGATTTATTTTTGTTAAAGGTAGTTCGGATTTTTCAATATCGTTTAGCAATCTATGAGAATTATCGAGTTCCATTTTTAAGTAATCACACATATTTTCTAAATCGCGCAGCATGTAAAAATGTTCGATATGTACGCATATGCGCAGCGTGAGTTCTGCCATGTCTAAGGGCTTTGTCAGAAAATCATCAGCGCCACAGGAGAGGGCATGCATCCACGATTGGCGATTTTTCATGGCTGTTTGTACGATAATAGGCATACGGGGCAACGTTTTATCGTTACGAACCATCTCGCAATAGCCGAATCCGTCAAGATTAGGCATATTCAGATCAAGAAGAACGAGATCTGGGCAAAAATCATAAGTTTTTTGGACCGCCTCGGCTCCATCGTCGGCAGTCATAATTTTGTGAAACCCCGCCTTTTTCATAGCTATAGAAATAAGGCGACGATCAAACACACTATCGTCGACGACAAGAATACGAGCATGGGGAAATCTTGTTGAAATATCCATTTTGTCTTTCTCCCGCATTGGTTGTGTTCGACATATACAATGTCGGGAGTGAATTTTTTATTAATTACAAACGATAAACGCATGTTTTGATATTATACGATAACATACAAAGGAATGTTAAGGGCCGGAACGTACTAAAAATATTCAATTATACATACAATAAAACTCAACCAATGCGTGTCTATATAGAGGGGGCGATGAAAACTGTGATCCTAAGCACATCGTCCCGATAATCTTGCTTCCGCTTTTTCCTTGCCGATTAAAGGCAAAAGAAATTTCATCTCCGGCCCATGATCGAAAGTAGTAAGAGCAAGACGTAACGGCATAAAGAGATCTTTGCCTTTGAGTCCTGTTTTTGCCTTCAGGCTTTCAGTCCAAGTGTGCCACGTGTGCTCGTTCCACGGCGTTGCGGGAAGAAGATCGGCAGCCTGTTTTAAAAATCCGGCATTGCTAACGATGGGCGTAATCGAACCATAAACCACCTTTGCCCACGTGTTCACATCGCCGAAAGTCACGATATTGGCGCGCACGGCGTTCCAGAAATTTTCATCGATGTTCGCATGCCCCATCGCTTCAAACCGCGAACGAACCGAGGTGAAAGGGGTTAGATGTAAAATCTTGGAATTGAGAGCTTTAAGTTCTTCCAAATCGAATTTCGGCGTTGCATGAGAAATTTTGCCGATATCGAATTCCTTCGACAGTTCATCAAGCGTCAGCCGCGGTGCGACGGAATCCGATGTGCCCAGTTTGGCAAGTAGGGAAGTAATGGCTATCGGTTCGATGCCTAGGTCGTCACGCATGCTGGCAATGGATAGCGTGCCGAGGCGTTTGCTCATTTCGATTCCATCGGCGCTTACAATCAGGGGAAAATGCGCAAATACAGGCGGCTGCGTTTTTGTTACGGCAAGCCAAATCTGAATTTGCACGGCGGTGTTGGTGACGTGATCTTCGCCTCGGATGATATGCGTTGTTTTGTCGTCAACGTCATCCACAACCGAGCAGAAGGTGTACAGGGGCACGCCATCCTCGCGCACCAAAACAGGATCGGAAATTGCAGTCGTATGAAGAACCTTATGTCCTTGAACCAAATCATCCCAGACGACGTCAGAAGAATCGAGCTTAAAGCGCCAATGCGGTTTGAGGCCCTTTGATTCAAGATTGGCGCGGTCGACCGCTGATAATTTTAATGCAGCGCGGTCATAGATGGGTGGCAATCCGCGCCCCAACTGTGTCTTGCGTTTCAAGTCCAATTCACCCTGCGTCTCATAGCAGGGATAAACACGACCCGATGATTTAAGCTCTTCCAGTATTTCTTTATAACGTCCAATGCGATCGGATTGTCTGGCGAAAGTGTCCCATGTTAATCCAAGCCACGTCATGTCGCGTTTGATCGCATCGGCAAACGCTTCGGTCGAGCGTTCTCTATCGGTATCGTCGAGCCGCAGCATGAAGGTTCCGCCATGCCTGCGGGCAAACAGGTAGTTGAACAGGGCTGCGCGGATATTGCCGATATGCAGCAATCCGGTGGGCGAGGGGGCAATGCGAACGTTGATGTTCATAGAGTTTCTTCTTTAAGAACCTAATAAAGAGGCTTGTTTTAGCACGATTTTTGAGAGAACCAACTCCAAAAATCAGGGGATTGAAAAACCATCTTCTTCTTGTGCTTTATGTGGCGAGACTCTAACTTTCCCCCTTACCTCCTTGATTCTATGGCATTGCGGATATGAGTTTAAAAACAGAAGAAATACCCATCGATCAAAACGGCGATCCTGCTGATTTGGTTCTTTCCTTGGATGGGTTTGAGGGCCCGATTGACCTGTTGTTGTCGCTTGCGCGCGAACAAAAGGTCGATTTGTGCAAGCTCGCAATTTTACCGCTTGCCGAACAGTATCTATGTTACATCGCTGAAGCGCACCGCTTAAGGCTAGAAATTGCAGGCGATTATTTGGTTATGGCCGCGTGGCTGGCCTATTTAAAATCGCGCCTGCTGTTGCCGGAGCCAGAACGGCCTCAGGACGAGGACGATCCTGCCGCCATGGCCGAGGCGCTGAAGTTCCAGTTGCTGCGCTTGGAGGCGATGCAGAAAGCGGCAAAACAAATTCAGGAAAGGCCGCAATTGGGATCGGATATTTTTATGCGCGGCATTTCTGAGCCGGTTGAAATAGAAGAAAAGCCGATTTACTTTTTGCCGATACAGGATTTGCTGACGGCTCTCAGCGCGCCATCGCGGCGTCGTAAGCCCGAAACCTATAACGTCAGACACACTCGCCTTTATAGTCTTGAAGAAAGCGTATCGCGTTTGCGGCATTTGCTCCGTATGGTGCCGAGCTGGGGCGTCCTCCAAAACTATCTGCCTGACATCGTGGCGGCGGAAGAGCCCTTAGAGATTCGTTCCGCCATTGCTTCGACTTTTGCGGCAACGTTGGAGCTTGTGAAAAACGGCGAACTTGAGCTTCGGCAAGAAGGAACTTTTTCTCCTATATATTTACGCCGCCGTGAAAAACCTGAAAGCAATCCTGTGAGTGAACAATGACCGATAATGCCGACATCCCCTCAGACCTGCGTCTTTTAGAAGCCGTGATATTTGCGAGCGCCGAGCCCGTGACAACCGAAATGCTTGCTCAGCAGTTCGGCGAAGATGCGAATATTTTGGATATGCTTCAAGCCTTGAAAAAAGAGTATGAGGGGCGGGGCGTTAATCTGGTGCAAACGGATGGACAGTGGAGCTTTCGTACGGCGCCTGATGTCAGTCCTCATATGAAGATTACGCGCCAGCCTCGCCGTAAACTGCCACGCGCGGCGGCGGAGGTGTTGGCAATTATTGCCTATCATCAACCCCTGACGCGTTCGGATATTGAAAGCATTCGCGGTGTTGAAACGAGCAGGGGCACGTTGGACATTCTTCTTGAGCTTGGATGGATACGCCCGGGTAAAAGACGGGATACGCCAGGACGTCCTTTGACATGGCATACGACGCCTGACTTTCTTAGCCACTTTAATTTGGAGTCTTTGAAAGATCTCCCGGGCCTTGATGAATTGAAAGCCGCAGGACTTCTTGATGCGCGTCCCGCGATGTCAAACTTGCCGCGTGAATCCGACAACGAGCCGGAATCCGAAACATCCGAGGATGACGAAGATTTTGCCGCCTGGATCAGCGAAGAACCCGATCCCGAAACGGAACCTGTCGCCGCAAAGTGAGGCTTTTTCTTAGTTCTCGCCCCTTTGCGAGAGCTTAGAAAAACCTCATCCCCGCGAAGCGGATCCATGCAAATTACGGTCTTCCCGTCGCAATAATCTCTATGCCGCGCGCGACGAGATCCACCAACGGCTCGACCGTCACATCCATTGTAAAGGATGCATTAGCGTGAATAATGTGACTGCTATCGGTCATAAAACCGGCGTGATTGACTTTATCGGAAAGGAAAACAATGTCGCCGCGTTGCCATGCCAGATCGCGCCAGTGCGCGTCTAAAGGCTTTCCGAAGGCGGCGCACTGCAAATCACAATCACGGGGCGCGTCGATGCCCGCCATTTCCAGACACAACTGTATCATTGCAGAACAATCAATGCCCTTAGGTGTTCTTCCGCCCCATAAATAGGGCGTATGCAGTAATCGTCCTGCGGTAAAGACGTAATCGGCAGTATTGGCAAATTCGGTTGCCATAACGTGCGATTCAAAAACAAAACCGCCGTTCGATAGTTCGAGAAAACGCCCGCTCTTTCCGCTAATGCTGACAAAAGATCCAAGCGTCAATTCATCGCATGGGGGCGTTCTAAAATCAGGTTCTGGATAAACAAAGGTACGTAACGCCGTGACTCTATTGGACATCATGGCTATGGACTCTCCCAAACCGCCCGTGTCTGGAACATAACCTACGTAACGGTCAGTTCTGTTTTGCACCCACAAAAACCCGTCCTTGCGGGTTTCAAACACGTCCATGAACTCGCCATACCGAATTTGGCTGACCTGCCGCGCATCTTCTTTAGGTGCCTCAAGCATCGGTAAAACGCCGCATAGGCACTGTCGTATGACAGGATCGACGTATTTCGCGGCTTTAACGGAGTCACACAAAGACCTGTCCGCTAAATCGTTACGGTAGGCGTTAATTCGAGGGTCGATTTTCATTCGGCGGCGTCGCGAGCCCACATCTCTGCCGCAGGCGCATGCACGCCCGAAGAAGCCGCAGGTTCGGCCTCAATTACAAAGTCGATCATTTTAGCGGGAATCGAAGCGACGTATTCTTTAGCTGCATCGATAAGGCTGGAAAACTCAGTCAGAAAACCTGCGCCACCGGCAGTTTTTTGCACCAAAACGTTACGATGGTCGAGGTCGTCGCGTTGGCGGCGGATATAGCCAAGCTCGCCTAAACGATCAAGGGCGCGGCTAACGGCTGGCTTTGATATCTTTAAAGCCATGGCAAGGCCGCGAACTGTATGAGGGCCATCGCCCAAATACACGGAAAGCATGAGAGCCATCTGGCGAGCGGAAAGATCGGGTGCATCGCCGCGTACGCTGGCAACAAAGGCATGACGCCATAATTCTAGGGAATGTAATTGAGCGGACACGAAAAACTCCATAACGGAGAAAACTGAGGAATCACGAAGTGCGAGTTTGAGTCAGAGTGCTTTGATTCGCAAGGGTCTTTAGAACTTTATTTGCACTTGAACCAAAGATTCGAATAGTGAATCGAAACAGGGGTTTGTTGAGACAAGAAGAACTTCATGTAAAGAGAGAAGAAGACGCAGATTTGTTTGGAAGCTCTTGTCATAGGGAAAAGTGAGTCATTTTAGACGAGTATATCAAGTCCGGTTTTTGATCTTTCTTCCGCCCTTTTTTCGCATTTGTCCCTGATGTCTTCTGCCATTTGCCTTCTCAGAGCCTCTTGCTGCTCGGGCGACATGGCGTCGAACTGTTCTTTTGTAATGCCATGAGCTTTTAGCCAATTATCGACAATTCTCTGTGCGGGAGATTCAAAAAAATAGTCGATAAGCTCCTGCAAAGCGGCGTCATCGCTTTGCGGAGTTGTTGGCGATGCAACGGTTGTTGCGGCTTTGACGCCGTTTGTGTTTTTAAACGCCTGAGCGCCGAGATAACTTTGATTGATTCCGGAAACATCCATGATTTATTGCCGAGTTTTTGATAAAAAGGCGCGTATTCTCTAATCATCGATAGTTGTGCAAAACCGATGCCGAGAAGCAAGTTTCCTTGCATTTCAAAACATTATAAATCGTCTTTAATGTTGGAATATCGAACAAGAGGCAATATCTGCCGCTCTTAGGCAGACCCCAGCGCAGAGTTCGCGCACGCTTTTGCCCTACTTAATCTCGCCTGTGCAGGTCAAAGATTGGGAGCCGCTAATATAGCAATAGCTGATGCCGCCGGTTGATGTATCAAGCCGGAACACGCCGGCATTAGCGGCAGTATTGCTGTGATGCATAAGCTGATAAGGCCCGCCGCCATAAGCGGCCTTTGCGGAATGAATGCCGTTTGTAGCAAGGATGCTACCAGCAATCAGTATAGCGCCGACAAGAAGGACTTGAATGTTTGTCATGATGATCCTCCGGTTAAAGTGGAAACAGTGATATATCGGTCGTTGTTTGAAGAGTATTCGATTGTGTCGAGCTGCGTTCCGGATTTCATTTGCCAACCTGTATAATCGTCTGTTCTCCGCGTTTGGCGCTCCAGCTATCTTGTTCCTGATCCCCATAAACGGCCATGCCGGGAACGTCGCGCCTTAGAACACCCAACATTTTTTGGGCGATGGGCCGCAGGGATGGATGCACCATTTTCCCGGAGCGCAGTTCGCCGACATAAACAGTTTCCGGGACGGAGTAGGAAGCGTGAATCAAAGCCTGTGTCCCCATCGGGAAAAGATACTGATTCATTGCGGGCGAAACAGAGACGCCTTGTTTAGGTAAATCTGCAATAGCGGCAAATTGTGCCGCAACATCGCGTTTCAGTACATCATCTTCGGAAGAAGAAAGATGTTCGGCAAATTGTTCCAAATACCAGGGAGCCAATCCGTATCGCCCGTCGATAAGGGGGATTTGGCATACGCCGTTTCTGTGACGATGCAAATCTCGGAACGAGCCGAAATCGAGTAAGAAGAGGAAATTGTAACGGCCATAAGATTCCAAACGCCAGGGCAGGGGGGCAAAAGGAGGCCGTGCCGACAAGGTCTTGGCTTCGTTTGCCTGCAGCGCCTTAAAATCGACGGTGTTGGAGCGGGAAACAACGCCGCCCGCCGTGATATTCTTCATTTCATCGTCCGTCGGCGCAAATCGGCGCAGAAGGTCGTCAGTACTTACAAAATTATTACGAACGGCAAATTCTGCGGCGTAAACGTCAAAAGGATTGTCCGTCACATCCATGTCGGAGGCATCGAAACTATGCGGATATTTATCGACAAGGCCTTGGAAAATCTTTTTTGTGACATCTCTGACTTCCGGCAACGGGTGGTGCTTCAGGCGGCGCACATGATCGCGTGCCGCGCGCAAGGAAGTCGTCCAGCTCAAAAGCGTGGTCGTCCCGATGGGCAGAAGCGATCGCGAAATATCGAAAGCGCGGGCGGCCAGAGTGTTGTGCCAGATTTTTTCGTTTTTATATTCTCCCGCGTTAAACGGATAGTGTTTTTTCAGTCCTTCGATCAAAAGCGGCAACGTGCGGTTATAAATTTCCATCCAGCGCGACTGGATTTTTTTACTTGCCGGAGAGTTATAGGGATCGACAACGGATTGCTTTGAAAAATCGAGATAGCGCGTGGAAGCTTCCTGCCCGTTGTAAAGCGGATTGTCCTGCACGGCTTTGGCCACCAGCATGGAGACCTGCTCGATAAAAAGAGTTGTCGACGCGCAGTCGCCGATCGACGCATGGCCATAGCCGACGTAGTATTGATCCATAAACTTGCCGCTGCCTGATGCCTTCAATTTATCCAGATGGGTCACGACGCTGGCTGGGCTGCGCGAGTATAGCGCCTGCAACATGGCAAGATCTTCGGGATGTTGATCGTCAATTACGAAAATATCGGACATGGGGACTTCCTGAAAAAGGTTCTGGCAATTATCGGTAAAGGCTCCCGATTCTCCAAGGGTTTTACTCGATAAAGGGAGGAATGTATTTGAAGCGCAGGAATATACTTCATAATTGTTTTAATTTCATGCCGCACCACAACAACGAATGTTGGAAAGGAAAGGACGTTAACCATAATAACCAATTGACGAATCCGGTGCCGTTTCGTAACGAACGTGGGGCATGAAAATAATTCGCTTATTGCTGAAGTGCATAGGGTCGCGTATTCGGGTCATTACAAAAGTTCTTTCCCCTCATAGTGGGCAGACAAGAACGGAAAAGATTGAAAAATGAAACAACTCAACTCGTATCGTTTCTATGAATTAGGCGCGAGATTGCACTGTCTGTTTGGCGAGAACGGCATGCGCGTCGCCGATATGTTCGGGCCGCTTAGCGAAATTCAAACGATGCTCGACGGTTTCATCAAGGGCGACACGATTGCGCTCTCAACGTCCAAATCCGACGCTACCAAGCTGCTAAATAAAATCGGCGCTATCTTTGATCGTTATTTTATCGATCCCTCCACCAAGCAACTCAAGAACCAAGACGGTGAAGACCGCATCGATACGCATGAATTGGCGACGTTGCGCGGATTGGTCGAGAAATTTGAACATGCCTTGGCGGCGGATCTTAATTGCGCGCCGACGTATATCGCCGATAAATGCGGCATATACTCGACCTACGATCTTGCCGAAAACGCGCAGGAAATGTTTGCCGAAGGTCTTCGCGGCGCTATTCCGGTAGCGGCGCAAAACGAATTTTGCTCGGCCGGTCGCGCCCTTGCTTTTGGTCTTGGAACGGCAGCCGTCGTTCATACGCTGCGTTCGGTAGAAATGACCCTGCGCAGTTATTATGAAATATATGTTGGGTCGGTTCCCGCGAAAGCGGAACGCAACTATTCGATCTACATCAAGAAGCTTGCCGCATTGGCGGACGAAGAAGACCGCGCCATGCGTCCCGACAGGCGCGTGATTCAAATGCTGGCGCAAATCAAGGAACGTTATCGCAATCCCCTCGTGGTGTCCGATGCGGCAGCGTCAATGGACGAAGCGATGCAGTTGTTTGGCATGGCCAGTGCGCTTATCTCTATGATGGCGGAAACGATTTTGTCCAATCGGCGCAAGAACATTGAGTCGAAATCCGGAAGTGACGAAGGCGACATGGATGAAGAAAGTTTCACCGGTTTTCCCATGAAGGAAGTCGGATAACCTCTTCATATTCCGTACTTTTCTTATTTCACCACAACGTTCGTTTTTCCGTCCTTAAACTCGATGCTGAGTTTGTCGCCCGTTTTTGTCTGATTAGCGAGGGCGACGACACGGCCTTTGGCATCTTGAACCAAGGCATAGCCGCGCCCCAGAACGGCGCGGGGCGACAGATGTTCAAGAACGGCGCTCTTGTTCTCAAGCTGATTGAGTTTGCGCGTATAGAGCGTGCGCCACGCAAAAAGCATCTTCTGATCGGCATTGACCAAGCGTTGTGCGACCAATTTCAGAATATCCCGCGGGTGGCGAAGGCGTCCGCTAATTTCGCTTAATCGCGAACGCCGTTGATCGAAAAATCCCCGCCACACCAAAAAGAAACGCTCGGCCTTTTCATCCAATCTTTGCGCTAAAGGTTCAAGAGCGCGCGCCGGATCGCCTAAAGCGCGCTTGGTCAAACGCAAGCGTTCGCGCCCGTTTTGAATAAATCGAACGGCCGCTTGAAAGAGACGTGCGCCCATATCGACAATTTGCGTCAATAATTCCTCCCGCACAGGAACCGCTTTTTCCGCCGCCGCTGTCGGCGTCGGCGCGCGCAAATCGGCGGCATAGTCGATCAGCGTCGTATCGGTTTCGTGGCCTACGGCGGAGATGACCGGTATTTTGCTATCGGCAACGGCGCGAACGACGTTTTCTTCGTTGAATGGCATTAGATCCTCAACGCTGCCTCCGCCGCGCGCGACAATCAGAAGATCGGGACGCACGACTTTGCCTGAAAGGGGCAGGGCATTGAACCCGCGAATGGCAGCCGCGATTTCCTCGGAAGCGCCTTCGCCCTGCACGGCAACAGGCCAAACGAGAACCGGACGGGGAAACCTTTCGGCCAATCTGTGTAGAATATCGCGAATGACGGCGCCCGTCGGCGAGGTCACGACGCCGATAACGCGTGGCAGGTAGGGGAGAGCGCGTTTGCGAGACGCATCGAACAATCCCTCGGCGGCAAGTTTCTTCTTTCGCTCTTCAAGCATCTTGAGCAACGCGCCGATGCCCGCCAAAGCCATCGCCTCGACGACCAATTGATATTTTGACTGTCCCGAATAGGTCGTAAGCCTTCCGGTGCAAACGACTTCCATTCCGATAGCGGGCTTGATGCCCAGCCGTCCGACCTGTCCGCGCCAGCAAACGGCGGCAAGGACGGCATTGCCTTCCTTTAAGGTAATATATAAATGTCCGCTTGAATGAAGTTTGCAGTCCGATATCTCGCCGCGCACGCGCACAAGGCCGAAGGTTTCCTCAACCGTCTTTTTGACGAGATTGGACAATTCGCTGACGCTGAACTCGGGCGTGTTGGCACCTGCGCGTGGAGCGTCAAGAAGTGACGGTGTTTGAGACTTAACCATTTGGGACTCTGCCGTCTGTCCTTCCGTAAAATTCGCCGGCGACATCTTCATTAAATTTTGCCGCGATTTGTGTGCCGGAAATATCCGGGAAGTTGCCCAATATCCACATCAATTTGGCTGTCACGGATTCTATCGTCATATCCTCGCAAGAGATTGCGCCAGCCTGTTTTGCCTTGAATCCAACCTCATAAAGATTCATATCGACCTCGCCAAACGGGACTTGAGTCGTGACAAATACGGGAATGTTCGCGGCGACTGTCCGTTGGATATCCTCAAGCCAATTGGAATAGGTAAAGGGAATATTTCCCGGGCCAAAGGCCTCGATCACAATGGCTCGCGTATCCTTGTAGAAATTGAGTATTCTGCTTTCGATGCCGGGGAAGAGCTTGATGAGCCCTACGCGCGGATCGAATTTAGCGAATATCTCTAGCCTGCCCGATTTTGTAGTCGATTTACATTCCCTGTAGGCCGCGTTTTTCAGGACGAAGGCATTTTTGACGCTACCGATTGTCGGGACATTGACGGTTGAATAAACCTTAAGTTCTTCGTTCGTAAATTTTGTTGCCTCATTCGTGATCTTGCGCGCGTGTGTGCCCTTCAGGATATTACCATGGAAACAAATGCAAACGTCTTTAACCGTACCGTCAACTGCAACTACGACGGAATCCAGAAAATTCTGCCGCGCATCTGAATTCGGACTGTCCGTTGAAAGCACAGATCCTGTTAAGACAATCGGTTTACGGCTACCTTGTACGGCGTAGGAAAGGGCGGCGGCGGTTTGCGCAAGCGTATCCGTTCCGTGCCCAATAATAAACCCATCGGCTTCATCGTAATGTGCGCCGAGAAACTCCGCCATTTTTGTCCAGTCCTTCGGATGGACGTTGGTGCTGTCCAAATGGCAAAGTTGTACGCCGCTAATATCTGCTAGCTTACTGCTTTCCGGAAACATGGCGATAAGCTGTTCCGGATCGAAAAAAGGTTTCAGTCCTTCGTCGGTATGTACGGCGCTAAATGTACCGCCTGTGGCGATGAACAATATTTTCTTTCTGACTTTGTTTTTCATTAACAAAAACCCCATGTAACGGATATTCGTTAGAGCCTATCTTACACCCTGTTATGTGCAGAAAATTCCGTGGGGCAAGTATAATTGATCTCTAATCCATCGTTAACCAACATTTTTTACTATTTTTTTGCTTCTTCCTTGCATTCCGGCGACAAATCGCTATAAACGCGCAACTTATTGCTCCTTGCTCTTTCTTCGGAAAGGGCTTGGCCGGAGCGGCTGAAATTCGGGATAGGCTCGAGGTTTAGCGTCCGGTCGTTTTAACCCAAGGGGAGTGCAGAATATGCCACTCTATGAGTCTATCTTTATCGCGCGTCAGGATGTTCCGACCACACAGGTCGAAGCGCTGACCAAGATTTTTTCCGATATTATCGTCAAGGACAAAGGCCTGGTCACAAAGACCGAGCCGTGGGGATTGCGCAACCTCGCGTATCGCATCAACAAGAATAAAAAAGGCCACTACGTTCTTCTGAACATCGACGCCCCTCCGGCGGCGATTGCGGAAATGGAACGCAATATGAAGCTGAATGAAGACGTTCTGCGCTTCATGACCGTTCGTGTTGAAGAACACGAAGTTGGTCCGTCCGCCATTTTACGCAAAGATGAACGCAGCGAACGTCCTTCGTTTGGTGGAGATCGTTCCGACCGTGGTGGCGACCGTTCTGATCGTCCGCGTCGTGCGCCACACGTTGACGCCACCCCATCTGAAGGAGAAGTCGTATGAGCAGAGAAGAATCTTCATTTGGCGAACGCTCCGAGCGTCCGCGTCGCGATAGTTCCGAACGTGGCGGAGCCGGTGGTTTCGGCGGGTTCCGCCGTGGCCGCAAAAGCTGCCCCTTCACGGGCAAGGCTGCGCCAAAGATCGACTACAAGGACCCGGTAACTCTGAAGCGCTTTATTTCCGAGCGCGGCAAGATTATGCCGAGCCGCATCACGGCTGTATCCGCGAAAAAGCAGCGCGAATTGGCTCAGGCCATCAAGCGTGCACGTTTTCTTGCCCTCTTGCCCTACGCTGACAAGCGCGGCAACGCAAATTGAGGCTTTTTCTTAGCTTTCGCCGTTTTGCGAAAGCTTAGAAAAACCTCATCCCCGCGAAGGCGGGGATCTGTTGAAAAAGGAGAACTACTATGATCGAAGTTATTTTATTGGAACGTATCGAACGTCTCGGCAATCTGGGCCAGACGGTCAAGGTGCGCCCGGGTTTTGCGCGTAATTTCTTATTGCCTAATAAGAAGGCGTTACGTGCGACCAAAGCCAATCTGGAGTTGTTCGAAAAGCAACGCGCAGAACTTGAAGCCCGCAACGCGGCAGATCGCGCCACAGCGGAAACGCTGGCAAAGAAAATCGACGGCCTCAAGCTCGTTGTAATTCGTCAGGCCAGCGAAATGGGACAATTGTTTGGTTCTGTTACTGCACGCGACGTTGTTGAATCTGCCGCCGATGTTGGGCAAAAGCTCGAACGTTCTCAGGTTCAAATCGACGCGCCGATCAAGACGCTCGGCCTGTTTACGGTCAAAATTAAGCTGCACCCCGAAGTAACGACCAAAGTGGTCGTCAACGTTGCTCGTTCGCCTGAAGAAGCCGTTGTACAAGCTGAAAAAGGCGCTGCAGTAATTAAGGCAAAGGCCGAAAAGGCTCAAGTCGAAGCCGCCTTTGGCGCTCCGGTTGAAGAAGCGGAAGCATCGACGGAAGAGAAACCAAAAAAGGCCGCCAAGAAAGCCAAAAAGGCTGATGAAGAAAAGGTCGAAGAGAAGACAGAAGAAAAGACCGAAAAGAAAGCCGAGAAGAAGGCTGATAAAAAGGCCGAAAAAGAAGAAGAGCCTAAGGCTAAAAAGCCGGCCGCTAAGAAAGCCAAAAAGGCTGACAAGGAATAAATCGGCAAACCATAAATCATTAAAAGCGGGGGACGGTGTCTCCCGCTTTTTCTTTTATGCCTATCCATCCGACGCTCCACGGTCTCGCGCCTTTGGTTTTGCGTGATGTGACGAGGCGCAAAGCTTCTTCATCGAAATAGAGGACATAAGCCCCATGCACATCAAGAGCCCCCTTATCAATAATCGTCTTTGCTTCGCATTTGTTGATCGTGAACGGAGCGATGATGATGTCGGCACGCGCGCAATCCTCCAGCGCCGCTGCTTCAACAATCGGCATGGCGACGATAAGTTTACTGCGGCGATAAACACATCCCGCATCGTCACATAAGACTTGTCCGTTGTCGGGAGGCAAAACTTTCGCGTCGACTATTTCGACATGACCCAATCGTTCTTGCCATTGTTCGACGGCAAACCTTTCGCGTTTGATGTTCGATACCGCAAGCCGCCCGTCGTCCAAGACGACAGCCCAAGCCTTGCCGTTCGGGGAAACAAAGAAATCGGGCTTGGCCGTATACAAAGGATAAAGCATTCCAAACACAATCGGCAGCAAACCGAAATATCGCCATTTCTTTCGCCACAAACACAACCACAAGCCGCCAATGACGATAGCAATGAGAACCCCATCAGGCATTGCAGGCCAATAGAATACGGAATGCGGCCAAGCGGCGACTGTTGTGGCAATGCGAATGGTCGCGGCATTACCGATTCCGGCCATGTCGATAAAGAATCCGTCCGCACCCCAAGGCGCAGTCAGATACGCCATGATCGTAAAGGGCATAATCCAAAAACTGGTAAGGGGAATGGCCAGCGTGTTTGAAACAAAGCCGTAAAGATTAAACGTCTGGAAATGATAAATTGAAAAGGGGGTTGTCGCCGCGATGGCGATCAAAGACATGCGAACGATGTCGCCGATAGGCGCAAAGAAGGGGTGAATCAAGAAAGCAGACTTCTCTTGATTCCAACTATAATTGCGTCCTGTTGCAACAAGGCAAAACACGGCGGCAAAAGACATCTGAAAACTGGGGCCCATGGTTGCTGATGGCACAAACAACATCGCGAGAAGAGCCGACATCATGACTAGGCGTAACAAATTGATGTGCCGATCGACGGTAATCGCGATCATGGCCAGAGCAACCATAATCATTGAACGCATCGTCGCCGCTTGCGACCCGACAAGAAAGGTGAAGGCAAGCGCCGAAAATATGGCCGCAACAGCCGCCCATTTTTTAATGGGAAACCGTAACGCCAGCCACGGCGACAACGCCAAAAGCATGCGCAACGGAAAATAAATCAACAGTCCCATAACAGTGACGTTGGCGCCTGATGTCGCAAGCAAATGCGCCAGCCCCGCCGTGCGCATGGCGTCCATGACGGGGGACGAAATGGCGGTCTGTTCGCCGTTCAATCGCGCGGCGGTTATCGTGGCAACGTCGCCGGGCAGCCTTTCGTAAACATGCCGTGCCAGAGCTTTCCTTGCGCGCTCAAGCGACAATGAAAACTTTTCGCTCCATGAATAATCATTCGGTTCAGGATTTATAATCGTAATGACATCGCGGCTCCAACCGAGTCCGCCGATATGTTTATAATAGGCGTACCGCCTGAAATCTGTTGCATCCGGAGCAACAGGTTCGCTGAAGGCGTTAAGCTGACCCACAAAACTTACTTCGGAACCGGTCGGGGGAGCGTCTTCAAAAGCAAGTTCGCTGAATTTAACGCGGACTTTTTCGGGCGTCGTTTCAGGAGCCAAATCGCCGATACGGGGACGTATCAACGTCAATCTGATCCCGTCTGGCATAATATCAGTCGAGGCGACACGCCCCGAAATAGGAAGAACGGGCAACTGCTGGTTCAACATCGGTCTTTCGTCAAGAAGAGCCTCGATTTTTGCCGCAGAAAAGCCGGTGCTTATAAGAGTAAGAACAAACAGAACGATGGCCAAAGGCCACGAAAAAGCCCGCGTAAACCACGCGGCAACCGCCAGAACAGGCGTTATAATTAAAACGCCCCAAGACGGCTCAAAGGGCAATGAAAAATAGGTAACGACGCCCATAGCCAAGGCGACAGGCAGCCAAAAAGGCCAGCGCGTACGCTCTTGTTCGAAATAAATAATATGGGCGTGTAAGGGGTTCACGAAAGCAAAAGAAGTCATTAGAGTGCAACGACTCTCTTCTAGCACAAGGTTAGGTCGTTTCCATGAGCGTTGTTACCCGTTTTGCCCCTAGTCCAACAGGATTCCTGCACATAGGCGGAGCCCGCACAGCCTTGTTCGCCTGGCTGTTTGCCAAGCACCACGGCGGCAAGTTCCTGCTCCGCATTGAAGATACGGATCGCGCGCGTTCGACGCCGAAGTCGATTGAGACGATTTTAGACGGCATGAGGTGGCTTGGTCTCGATTGGGACAACAAGGATTATAAAGGCCGCGATTATTACTCGCAGTATGAAGAACGCGGACGTCATGCCGAAGTGGCTAAGGAAATGATCGCCAACGGAACGGCCTATTATTGTTACGCCTCGACGCAAGAGCTTGAAGCGATGCGAGCCGAACAAAAAGCCAAGGGTTTACCGCAGCGTTATGACGGACGCTGGCGCGACCGCCCCGCGAGCGACGCGCCCCAGGGCGTCCCGCCGGTTATCCGCCTTAAAGCGTCGCAAACTGGAGAAACGACGGTTCGCGATGCCGTGATGGGAACCATTACGGTTCAGAACAGCCAGCTTGACGACATGGTACTTCTTCGCGCCGACGGAACGCCGACGTATATGCACGCGGTTGTTGTGGATGACCATGACATGGGCATTACTCACGTCATTCGTGGCGACGACCACATGACGAATACATTCCGGCAAGTGCAGATATATAAAGCCATGGGTTGGGAAATTCCGACCTTTGCGCATCTGCCGATGATTTTGGGGCCGGACGGCGCAAAATTGTCTAAGCGTCACGGCGCGCCTGCCGTCAGCGATTACCGCGACCGCGGCTATCTGCCAGAAGCGGTATGCAACTATCTATTGCGTTTGTGCTGGTCGCACGGCGACGACGAAATCATCCCCATCAAGCAAGCCATCGAATGGTTTGACCTTGATAGCGTCGGCAAGTCTCCCGCGCGTTTCGACTTTGCAAAACTCAATAGCGTCAACACGCACTACATTAAGGAAATGCCGGACGCGGAATTAGCCAAAGTGGCCGCGCCGTATATTGCTAAAGTCATAGGAAGGCCGTTGACTCAAGATCAAACGGATCTTTTAGCGCGCGCGATGCCGGATTTAAAACCGCGCGTGCAAACGCTTGTTGAAATCGCCGAGATGACGAAATTCTACTTCTATTCGGGGATATTTACGTTGGACGAAAAAGCGCGGAAAGTCCTGACGCCGGAAGCCAGAGAATATTTGACCGAATTGGTGCCGCGCATGGAAAAACTTCCTGAGTTTACTTCGGAAACGCTTGAGGCCTTGTTCCGGACGTTTGCCGAAGAAAAAGGCATTAATCTCGGCGCCGTCGCCCAGCCTTTGCGTGCGGCCTTAAGCGGTTCGACGGTTTCGCCCCCAATCTTCCATGTCGCCGGATTATTGGGAAAAGAAGAAACGCTGAAAAGAGTTCGGGCGATACACTAGACCGCGAACGCCTGTCTAAACTTCATCCCACGCGAACGCTAACACGTTTTTGATCTCGCTCTGGTCGGTCAGAAGCATCACAAGCCTGTCAAAGCCCATAGCCATCGCGGCTCCGCATGGATATCCAAGTCGCATGGATTCAAGATATTTTTCGTCCAAATCGACGGCTTCTTTGCCTTCACGTATGCGCAAGGCAAGCGCGTCCTTAAAAACGCGCTCCTGCATATTGGCATCGGATAAATCTGCAAACCCATCCGCGATTTCAATGCCGCAGACAAATAATTCGCTCCGTATTGCTAGCGTGGAATCGGAAGGATTGGGCGCCGCCGTCGTCGTTTGAAACATCGGCCAATCCGTTATGAAAACAGGACGGTCTTCTCCAAGTTTTGGTTGAATGCCATCCATAAGAAGGCTGAAAAGAAAGTCCCGATTTTCAGACCAATCTGGCCTAATTTCTAATCCCGCTGCTTCTGCGGCTTTGCGACAAGAGTCTGCTCCAAAATCATTCATTACAACACCAGTTATGCGCTCCACGGCATCTTGTACGCTCATTTTGTCCCACGGAGCTTTCATATTAATTTTATGTCCGCGATATGATATGGATGTCGGCATCTTCAGCGCATCGAGAGCCTCCTCAACCATATTTTCCACATCGTTTTCAATTGCCCGCATTTCAGCGCCGATGCGCCCCCATTCAAGCATCGAAAATTCGGGGTTGCGGACGCTGCCAGAGCCATCGCCATACCTGAAATTTTTTGTCAGGGAATAGGTGCGCAAAAAACCGCCAACAGCAAGCCGCCTTAACTGATATTCTGATGACGTAATAAGATATCGGTCTTCGATTTTAAAAGAATCGAGGCACATGTCGGGTGGCGCGCCGTGAACGAGCAGGGGAGCTTCGATTTCGGTAAATCCCTGTCCATCCAGATAATCGCGCAGTGTGCGTCGAATGCTATGCCTTTGTCTTAAAACCTCCATGCGAGTCATTTTACTATTCGGAGATACAGGTTTTCTCCATCTCAAAGCATCGTTATCGGCAACCCAACTTCCTTCTTTTGCTTCCCCAATTTTTTGCGCGTTTCTGCCCGGATGCCGTTTATCAATGATAAATAAATCACCGATATGCGGTGCGCTTCCTTCCCAGACACATAATGTTTCTTGATCCTCGGCTGCGTATACGACTTTGCATACCTTAGCTGAGTTCTGCACGTCGATGATGCGAATGATGGTATCTATTGTCATTATTTGACCAAAATCGTGTTTTTGGGAGGAATAATAGCTATTTTCATGCGGCTTTATCCCGTTTTTGGGGTGTTTCCGCAATCAAATACTGCAAAAAGGCGAACATGCGGTATTATAATACCACACAATAATAATCCCCGATTTTGCTTAATTATGTTGACTTTGCCCCATCAAAATTTGTAAAACCCGCGCCTAACTTGAGGAGACACCATGTCCGGAAAAATACGAATTGCAAAAACGGTGCAAAGCAAAAGCTTCGAATTGCGGCACCAAGACGTCAAAAAGAAGTGGGTCGTCATTGATGCCGACGGCGTCATCTTGGGTCGATTGGCGGCTGGGATTGTCGCGATGTTGCGCGGCAAGCACCGTCCGACGTTTACACCGTCGGTTGACAGCGGCGATAATGTTATCGTCATCAATGCCGAGAAGGTCAAGATGACGGGCCGCAAGGCAGAGAACAAAAATTTCTACTATCATACGGGACATCCGGGCGGGATCAAGGAGCGTACGCGCGCCTACATCCTCGCGAGCGAACATCCTGAACGCGTGATTGAAAAGGCGGTTGAACGCATGATGCCGCGCGGTCCTTTGGGGCGTCGCCAGATGACGTACCTCAAGGTCTATGCAGGCGCAGAACATCCGCATGCCGCTCAGAACCCGACGAAAATCGATTTCGCCGCCCGTAACAGCAAGAATAAGAGGGGCTAAAACATGGCCACCACAACGCGTAAAAAGACATCTACTCTTACCGGCATCAAGGCCGCAGTGAAAGAAAAGGCCAAGAAGGAAGAAACGATCGCTGTCGAAACGGCAGCCGTTGTCGAAACCCCGGTTGTTGATCCTGATGCGCCGAAAGAACACGTCAAGAAGGTTGATAAGTTTGGCCGCGCATGCGCTACCGGCAAGCGTAAGAACGCCATTGCCCGTGTCTGGCTTAAGCCTGGCAGCGGCAAGATCGTCGTCAACGGACGCCCCGTCGAAGTTTACTTCGCGCGCCCTGTTCTGCAGATGATCGTTCATCAACCTTTCGCCGTGGCAGATCGCGCCAATCAGTTTGACGTCGAGGTCAATGTCGTCGGCGGTGGATTGTCGGGACAAGCCGGTGCCGTTAAGCACGGCATTTCCAAGGCTCTGACCTATTTCGAGCCGGAATTGCGCAAGCCCTTGAAGGTAGCCAAATTTCTGCGCCGCGACGCGCGCGTCGTCGAACGCAAGAAATATGGGCGTGTCAAAGCGCGCAAACGCTTCCAGTTCAGCAAACGCTAAGGGCTTTTGCCTATTTGTTTCAATGCGGGGAAGGCGAAAGCCTTCCCTGTTTTGTTTTGGGCGAAATTTGGGTATGGTTTGAGAAACGGGTAGGTGGGCACATGAAAAAAGCAGCAGACTGTCGGGATTTTCTCGACCTCAATCTCATTCCTCCGCAAGAAGTCAAAAAGATCATTGCGCTTGGGCATAAATTGAAAAAAGCGCCCTTGGCTTACCGTCCGATGGAAGGCAAGACTCTGGCGTTGATATTCGAAAAGCCTTCGACCCGTACGCGCGTTTCGTTTGAGGTTGCGATGCGCCAATTGGGCGGATCCGTGACGACCTTAACGGGCGCTGAAATTCAGCTGGGGCGCGGCGAGACTGTTGCGGATACAGGGCGGGTTCTATCGCGTTACGTTGACATAGTCATGATCCGCACCTTCGCCGAGCATAAATTGCACGAGCTCGCCGAAGGAGCCTCAATCCCCGTTATCAACGGCCTGACGGACAACTCTCATCCGGGGCAAGTCGTCGCGGATCTTATGACGGCGGAAGAACGCCTTGGCAGCCTGTCCGGCAAAAAAGTCGCTTGGTACGGCGATGGCGACAACAATGTGCTGACAAGCTGGATGCACGCCGCGCCGATTATGGATTATTCGCTGACGATTATTTGTCCGCCTGAATTCGCCCCGCAAGCGCCGCTTCTGTCCGCCATGCAAAAGGCAGGTGCGAAAATCAAAGTCACGGCGGATATCGATGCCGGAAAAGGAGCCGATGTCGTTCTTACCGACTGTTGGGTGTCGATGCACAACAGCGACGTGAGCGTCCGCGAACAGTTGCTGACGCCGTTCCGCGTCGATGAAACGGTAATGAAACGAGCCGCCAAGAACGCCATATTTATGCATTGCCTGCCGGCGCATCGCGGCGAAGAAGTGACAAACGCCGTGCTGGACGGCGCGCAGTCCGCAGCCTGGGACGAAGCCGAAAATCGCCTTCATGCGCACAAGGCAATTATTTGTTGGTGTATGGGCGTTGATCCGACAAAGAAAGTGGGTAAGGTACAAGAATGACCTCAATCGTTCCCGTATTACGTCCGCGCGACATCGGCTCCGTCAATTGGCTCGGCCTTTGGACGATGATCGACAAGGAAATTAAGCGATTTCTGAAAGCTTATTTGCAGACGATCTTTGCCCCCGTCGTTTCGACTCTCCTGTTTTTTGCGATGTTTGCTTTTGTGCTGAGCGGAGGGCCGCAACACGCTGGAGGCGCTTCTTCTCTGGCCTTTCTGGTGCCGGGAATTGTCATGATGACGATGGCGCAGAATGCTTTTATGAATACGGCAGGCTCTCTGGTTTTATCCAAGGTTCAGGGCAATATCGTGGATGTTTTGATGCCTCCCTTGTCATCGTTTGAACTAACCCTCAGTTATATGATCGGCGGCATTGTACGCGGGCTCATCGTAGGGGCGGCCTGTATTGCATGCCTCGTTTTTTTCGTGGATATCGAAGTTTATAACGTATTTTTTATCCTCTATTACTCAATCATGGGCTCAATGATGTTGGCGCTGATAGGCACAATCACGGGTATTTGGGCGGATAAATTCGACAATATGATCGCAATACATAGTTTTGTCGTTCTGCCTGCGACAATGCTGTCGGGAACGTTCTTCAGTATCGAAAGCCTGCCGGAAAGCTGGCGTTTTATATGCACGGCAAACCCGTTTTTCTACTTCATCGACGGCTTTCGTTACGGCTTTATCGGCAGCGCGGAAGGAAATTTATGGATAGGGATGGCGTTCGTGCTTGCCGTCAATCTTGGGCTTCTCGGCGCGACCCATCACCTGTTTGAGAGCGGCTACAAACTCAAGGCTTGAAGATTTATTTGCAAAACAACCGGAGACTAATCATGAAGAAATTCGGCAGCCTTCTTATTCTGTTAGCCCTTGTTGCTTGTTCAAGTAACAAAAAACCGGAAGTGTCAGAAGAGATTTCAATGCCGGAGCCGGAAATCAGAACGGACAATCTCATATGTCCTCAGGTCGCTATTTTAAGGCAAGCCGATGAGGAGTTTGATTACGGCGGCGAAAAACCTGACGTGACGCAATTTGTGGCTAAAGCGAGCCTTAAACAAATTAAGGGCGACTGCGCCTATCGTAAAGACGAAGACGACCCGACAGGAATTGACATTTCTTTTAAAGTCCGGGTTTCTGCGATGAAGGGGCCTCGTTTAGGTGGAAACCAAATAAGCTTTCCGTATTTTATAGCCGTCGTTGATCCGTCCGATGCCGTTTTGCAGCGCCAAGTACTGACGGCACAGTTTAGGTTTACGGGGGATAGCAAGGTAGCGGAAATCGAAGAGCCTCTGCATGTATTCATCCCTGTGTCGGCCAAGAATTTAATAACGGGCCCATCGTACCGGGTGCTAATTGGGTTTACAAAATCAAGTCGTTAGAGCCATTTTTCTGGCTTAAAAAGCCTTCAAAATCCTGATTTACTTTCCTGCACCATTTTATGGTATAAGGAGAGGGTCGGTTTACCGACTATGGCGATAAACGCCTTGTAAAATAGACGCTGCGGACCCGGGGGCGGTACCCGGCGCCTCCACCAATCTTCGGGCAAAGCGCGAAAATTGGCGGGGGCGAAATAGGATCGACGCGCGTAGTAAAGACATGGTTTTTGCCCGGCATGATACCGCCGTTATCGGGTCAATTTAATAAATGCCAACGACAATGTTGACATGAGCAAGGTTGCACTCGCTGCCTAATATCCGCTTGCGGAAGTAAGGTAGTGTGTGACTTGCACGCGGTACGGGGGGCACCGGGCAACAGAAGCCCCCCAATTTTTATTTCGGACATATGACGAATATGGATAAAAATAAATATACATCCGAAGAATTCAAAGAAGCCGCCGACTTATGCGTTGATCTCGCCATGGCGCTCTTGGATGAATCGCTTGCCACAGAATATTTCGCAGACAATATGCCGGAAATGAGAAAGAAGACTTTCACGGATGAAGCGGCGCGGCTTGTTAAAAAAGCTTATGCCCATATGCATGAGTACGAAAAGATTTTGGGGAATCGCGATGCCGAACTTTGTAAAACGGCTATCGAGCTTTATCCAAAGTATATAGAAATGTCGGAGCAAAACACCGCAAGCACCAAGAGATGCACGCTGAATACCAGGCCCTCCGCTTAATCTGCAAAAATTTACCGCGCCCCGCGCCGGACGGCCGGGCTTCTTCTTGCCGATAAGACTGGCGCGTGTTTCCTCACGGATTGCCGTTGCGGCGAGACAACGGGTTTGGCCATGGGCTGAGCCGTTGCCTTGATGCGGCGCACGGCGGATTTGGCGACGGGTTTTGATTTAAGGGAAGAATCGAAAACGACCGTCATGGATTTGACGCCGCTTCTCCATACGGAAAGAGCCATGTCTGCGCCGCGCTCGACGCTTTGAGACGTGGATAAAGTGACCTTGAATCCGGCATCGCAGGAAACAAAGCTTTGAACGGCAGCGGCCATGCGAAGCCTCGCTTCGGCCGAAATTTCATCGCCACATGCAAACAAAGGCCTGTGCCGAAGGGGTAGGGACTTCGCGTTACGCGCCGTGCCGTATCCGTAGCAATAAGTATTGGCCTCGTCGACTTCGGCATCGGTAAAACCAAGTCGCCGCAACAAATCGAAACGAGGCGACTCTAAATCGTGCGCGGGAATTTTTAATTGCGAACGGCAAAAATCGACGCCGATAATCCAGGGCGTAACGGCAAGCCTGATCGAATTAACGCAAGGCAGATAAGACTCGATTTTCTCCAAGGCGACGTCGTTAAGCCCGTGCGCCTTAAGGGTCGAGGCGTTCACGCGTGGCGCCTTGCGTAGCGAACAAGCGCCGACGATATTCTGCGTTGCGGCGCTCACGACGGCGCGGGGATAGTTCATGCGGGCGAAGGCTTCATCTACGACGGGATTTAAAACGCAGCGCGGCGCGCCGGAATCGTCAGGCTTTAAGGAAGTAAGCTGCGCCATCGGCTCAAGCCCCTGCGAGGCGCTTTCCATCAAAACGGCAAGAGCGGGCGAAGGTGTTAAATCCGTTGTTTGCGCGGTGCGAAGCCCGAAAGCGCGCGCGAGCTCCAAAGCTTCGTCCCAGCGGCGTTGAGCTTCCGCAGCCAAGGACAAATCGGGGCAATTCTTCAGCGGCAACGGCGCGGGAAGAACCGACAATTTCTCGTAATCGTTTCCGTCCCCGTAGACGGCGCGGCGATGATTGCGTAATGACCGCATAACGAACTCTCGGTTAGAAACAAAGTCATCGCTCATGCCGCGCAGAGACGCCATTTCTGCCGAGGTTGCCGTACATTCAGCCGTCACCAGCGCAATAAGCGATGCTGCCATGGCCCTACCGGCATCGCTGTCATAAGCAAGACCTGAGGCCATCAAAAGCGGGGAAAGATTGGCGATGCCGACTGTAACGTCGGGACGGGAATGTAAATCGAGCAGAATAGTTAATAAACGCGCCGCTTGCCTTAAGGCATGGATATTAATTCTGCCGTCGTCATGACGTAGAGCCAGAAGGTCGATTGCAGCCTGCGCCGGATTTTCCGAAGAAGAATGCCAATCGGCAGCGATGTCGGAAAAGCGCAACGAGACGGTTGAAACGCCTTTTTCACGAAGAGAAAAAAGTTTTTTCCATAATGCCGGCGCTGCCGCATTTTTTGTTTTTCCGACCAAAGCATCAATAGCCGCATTAGAAACCGATGTGGAAAACTCTTTCTTCTTATCCACGAAAGGATGTTTTTGTTCTTCATCGATGCCGTAAGCCCACGATAATCCCCATGAGGCTATGACCTCGGGCAAAACGGCGATATGGCGCTGCATAAAGGCATGACGTGCTTCGTCATGAAAAGCGCGGGCGTGTTTTTCGCTTGTAAACAGGCCGAGCTTCCACGCTTTTGCCGTGGCGGAACCTACGGCGCGATTGAAAATATCGCGCAAATCAGCCTCGGTCTCATAGCGAGAGCTATTATTTTTATGACTCCATAACCAGCTCGGAACCGTGTTTTCTTCATTAGCGCGTAAATCCGCGGGAACGCCAGAATGAGCAGCCTCAGCCATGACGGAAACGGCTTCAGGACTCCATGTCATCGGCGAGGTTAAAGCGGGAACCCCCTCATCGCCAAAAAACGCGCTTGATTGAAAGGGGATCGAATCAAAAGCGTCGTCCAATTTGCGCGTATAAATACGCGCAAAGGGCAGCAAGAACTCATGTTTTTTCACGACAGTTGTCATGCAAGGAACGTTCGGCTAAAAAGTTATCCACAAGGTAAGGTATACCAGCTATCTTATGCCACAAAATGTAGTGGGTATAAAGGAAAAGTTACTAACAGGGCAGGAAGGGGCGTTCAGCATACGGGGAAAGAAAACGATATATCATCTTTCCCAATGGCAGACTTCGGAAGGCTCACTTTCCTGTTCAAAAACAGCAAGACAGCATTTATAAACAAACCCTGTTCTCTAATCCCCCGAATCCTAAATGTCCAATTCCGAATCCTTCTCTTTCGTACGCCGCATATCGCAAATAGGAACCTTGCTGCAGACTTTTCTGCGCGGCAAGGAAGTCGGACGCGACTCGTTTGGGAACCGCTATTATTGTGAACGTAGGAAACCGCGCCCCTCTAATGGGAGCCGCATGCGGCAGAAACGTTGGGTGCTTTATGCGGGCGAACCGGATCCAACGAAAGTTCCGCCCGAATGGCACATATGGTTGCATTACACGGCGGAAGCGCCGATACCAAACAATGCGCGTCCGGCGTGGCAGAAGCCGCACAGCATCAATAAAACAGGAACTCCTGAGGCATGGATGCCGCCCTCGCTCAAAGGCGAGAGTCGTCCCTGCATAACGGGAGTTTACGAAGCGTGGAAACCCTAATAAACATAACGATAAGAGGAAAATTTCATGGGACACAATGTTTTTGAGACAATTCTCGGCGCCGTCGTCTTAGCGCTTGCCGGATTGTTTCTGGTCTTTGCGCAATCCACCGCCGACCTCAACAAGGTCAAAGGTTATACCATTACGGCGAATTTCCCGATGGTTGATGGTGTCAAAGAAGGCTCGGATGTTAAGATCAACGGCGTCAAAGTTGGCTCGATTGAAGGGCTTAAGCTCAACACGGAGCCTGGGGATAATCAGTATCTTGTTACGGTGGAGATGACTCTTGCTCGTTCGATTCAGCTCCCAACCGATACGATTGCGCTGGTTTCTTCAGAAAGTTTGCTTGGCGGTAAGTATCTGTCGCTCGAACCCGGAGTAGATGAGACGATGATCAAAACGGACGGCACGGGCAGGGTTACGCGCACGCAAGCGCCGATGCGCCTTGATGACTTAATTGGCCAGTTAATCTACAGCAGCAAGCAGGGGTCGACGGGCAAAACCGCTGAGCCTGCGCATCCGTAACATGAAAAAAATCCTCTTCCTTTGTACGGCGTTGGCGATTTTTTATCCGGTTTCCGCCTTTGCCGTCGTGCCGACGCAGGAACAGCAGGTTGCGGTGGTTCGCGCGCTTGATAAGATGACGGCGCGCGTTGAAGAAATAGAACTTCCTGTCGGCAAAACAGTCCATTTCGGCGCGCTCAGCATTGTTACTAAAACGTGCCGTACGACGTTGCCGGAAGAAACGCCGCCGGAATCCGCCGCTTTTCTGGAAGTCAGCGAAACAAAAGTCGGTGCGCAGGAAGGCGCCATTTTCAAAGGATGGATGTTTGCCTCAAGCCCCGCATTATCGGCAATGGAGCACCCGGTTTACGATATCTGGGTTATCGGTTGTAGTGCCAACGTATCCATGAAGTGACTTGTTTAGGTCACGAGCGGTTGCGTGGAGCGTGGTGTGGAAAAACAGGCGTTTCAATAAGGGCTAAGCGGAGCGCAGAGCAGAGCGAGTGAAGTCGAGATTAGATTCAACAATCACTGGTCTATATTTTTAGATAAAACATCCTTCAATAACTGACCCCAGTCCGGATAACGCGGAAATGTCTTTACCTGTGTTTTTATCGACGCTTCCAGCATCGAAAGATATATTGAACGTAATACTTCGAATGTTCCAAAACGTTCAAGGTGTTGCGTCTGAAATTGGGTGTCGAGCAGTTTATATCCTGAATGCCGCAACAGGCTGACAAGATGAACGAGAGCAATCTTGCTGGCGTCTTTTTTACGACTGAACATACTCTCGCCGATAAAAGCGCCGCCTATGGAAACGCCGTATAAACCGCCGACAAGGTCCCTTCCTTCCCACGCCTCAATCGAGTGGGCGTTTCCGCAATAGTACAGAGAGGTATAAAGGCGGAATATTTCCGAGTTGATCCAGGTCTTTTCCCGTCCCTCGCGGGGTTCCGCGCACCCCCTCATGACATCCAAAAAAGCGCGGTTTACGGTTATTCTATAGGGGGCTTGACGGAGTGTCCGAACAAGTCGGCGTGGAACATGAAAATTTTCGTCGAGAGGAATAAGCGCGCGCACCGGAGGATCAAACCAGTACAATTTTTTCGCATGAGCGTTTTCAGCCATAGGAAAAATGCCCGCAGCATAGGCATGCAGGAGCATGGACGGGGTAGGATAGGGCAACGAACGATTTGACATAGGCGCATTCAACGGCTGCCGAAGAGGGCTGTCAAGTGTTGGGAGAAAATAATTTCTTAATTTACTTAGGGTTAGGGGCGCTTACGCGAGGGGCGCGGCTTGTCTCACATCAGTTTATCGTGTACCCTGAACAGATGCGATCCTTAGTTCATACGTCGCCTAACCTCAAAAGGGAGGAAACATAAAATGAAAGAATGCAAATCCGGACAATGTGAAATCGACGTTTCTGACGATACGGGATGCACCTGCGGATGCACTTGCGGTTGTGAAAACTGCACCTGCGGATGCTGCGGAAAGGTTGACGAGTTTATAGGTTTGGCGAAAAGCGCCCATCACGAACTGCTTAAGCAGAAGATGAAAAACGTTTTCGAGGCCAAAATCGGCAAAAAGATGGATAAGGTTGCGGAGGTTGTCGTTGCGGCCGCTCTTCTGCAAATGAAAGATAGAATGTCCGAGAAGCAAGCTCACGAACAGTTCGAAAAGAAGCTTATGGACATCTTCCGGGAATAGAGATCTCCGCCCAGGGGGGCAGGATTTAATTAGACATGTCATTCCGGAATATTTTCTCTTCGGCTGCGCAAGCAGACGAAAGAAAATATATCCGGAATCCGATGTGTTTTTCTTACAGCAAGAAACCAAATCGGATTTCGCCTCTGCTAAGTAAAAGGCTACTAATTTCCTTCGAGGAAATTTTCGAGCCAGTGGATGTCGTAATCGCCGTTGATAAAGTCGTGCTCCACAACGAGACGGCGGTGTAAAGGTAGCGTTGTGTCGATTCCGCCGATGACGAATTCCTCCAAAGCGCGACGCAGGCGCAGCATGCATTCGTTCCGATTGGTTCCGTGAACGATGAGCTTGGCGATCATGCTGTCATAATGAGGCGGTACGCGATAACCGTCGTAGAGGGCGCTGTCGACGCGCACCCCGAGGCCTCCGGGAGGATGATAGCCGGCGATTTTTCCCGGAGACGGCGTGAATGTCTCGGGATTTTCGGCGTTGATGCGGCATTCGATGGCATGGCCGTTAATTTTGATTTCGTCCTGTTTGTAGCCAAGCGGCAGCCCGGCCGCGACGCGAATTTGTTCGCGCACCAGATCGATGCCGGTAACCATCTCGGAAATCGTATGCTCGATCTGCAAACGGGTGTTCATTTCAATGAAATAGAACTTTCCCTTTTCATAAAGGAATTCGATCGTACCGACGCTGCGATATCCTATGCGGCGGACGACTTCCACCGCGCGCTTCCCGATTTCCTCGCGTTCCGAGGCATTAAGGCCGGGGGAAGGCGCTTCTTCGATAACCTTCTGATGGCGGCGCTGGATAGAACAATCGCGTTCGCCGAAGTGGATGCCATTGCCATGCGTATCGCCCAGCAATTGCACTTCGATATGGCGCGGTTTCTGGAGATACTTCTCCATATATACTTCATCGTTGCCAAAGGCAGCCAAAGCCTCGCTCTTAGCTAACGTATAAGCCTCTTCAAGATTCTCGGCGCTCTCCGCAATCTTCATTCCCTTGCCGCCGCCGCCTGCGGCCGCTTTTATAAGAACGGGAAAACCTATATCGGCAGCAATCTTTTTTGCGTCGTCCAGATCCTTCAATGCGCCGTCGGAACCGGGCACAGTCGGCAAGCCAAAGTCCTTGACCGTTTTTTTGGCCGTGACTTTGTCGCCCATGAGACGGATATGCTCGGCCGTGGGGCCTATGAAGGCAAAACCGTGCTGTTCGACCATTTCGGCAAAATTGGCGTTTTCCGACAAAAAGCCGATGCCGGGATGGATAGCGTCCGCGCCGGTAATGGACGCAGCGGTTAAAATGGCCGGAATATTGAGATAACTAAGCTTGGAGGGCGGAGGCCCTATGCACACGCTTTCGTCGGCGAGGCGCACATGCATAGCGTCGGCGTCGGCGGTTGAATGGACGGCAACGGTACGGATCCCCATTTCGCGGCAAGCGCGATGGATGCGCAAGGCGATCTCTCCACGATTGGCGATGAGGATTTTTTCGAACACGTTGCTTCCTATTCGAGGACGATAAGGGTATCGCCAAATTCGACGGGCTTGGCGTCTTCGACAAGGATCAAGCCGATTGTTCCGGCTCTCGGAGCTTTAATGGGGTTCATGACCTTCATGGCTTCGATGATAAGAAGTGTATCGCCTTCTTTGACCTTGTCTCCCACCTTGACGAAGGGAGCGGCGTCGGGAGATGACGCCATATAGACGGTTCCGACCATTGGCGATGTAATGGGGGTGCCTGTTGGCTCTTTCGCTTCGGACACTTCCAAAGCCGGAGTGGAAACAACAGGGGTGAAACCCTGAAGGGCTCCAACGCGAGGGCCGACGCAACGGATTTTACGATCGCCTTCAGCGTATTCGATTTCGCTCAATCCGGTCTCTTCCAGAAGCTTGGCGAGTTTGCGGATCGACGCCGTATCGAGGTCAAATTTGTTGGTTTTAGGCATTAGCTACGATCTTTGTTTAAGGTTTTGGGTAAAAACCCGGGGGAATAGGGAAAACTATCTATGCCCTATTTTTTAGCTTTTAGCAGTTTAGCGATGGTGCTTATAGCATAGACATAACCGTCGATGCCACAGCCGCATATGACGGCTTTAGCGGCAGCGGAAACGTAGGAATGGCGCCTAAACTCTTCACGCGCATGGATATTTGTGATGTGAACCTCGACGACGGGAAGCTCGGTTAAGGTTAAGGCCTCCATGATGGCCACGGAAGTATGACTAAAAGCAGCCGCGTTGATAACGATACCGGCATGAGTGTCGCGAGCTGACTGAATCCAGTTTATCAGCTCCGCTTCATCATTGCTCTGGCGGCAATCGATCTTCAAACCGAAATCGGCCGCCGTTTTGGCGCACAAAGCCTCGACATCCTTAAGGGTCGCGTTGCCGTATATCTCAGGCTCGCGAACGCCAAGCATATTAAGGTTAGGGCCGTTTAGCACCAGAACAGGCTTCGCCATTCACCACCTCAAATTATCAAGACAAGAAACCTTATTTTGCTTTACGCGCAGCGTCGACGGCGTTTTTCAATTGCTCGTAGTTCAAGACGCCGGGAAACGAGGCGCTGTTGACGATGAAGAAAGGCGTTCCGCGAACGCCCAGGTCTTGTCCCAATTTAAGGCTGGCGTTGATGGCATCGTTGATCGAAGCCTCGCCCATCGTTTTCTTCAATTTTTCAACGTCAATCCCGACTTCCTTAGCAACCTGATAAATCATCTCGCTTGTCAGATGCTCTTTCTTGTTCATCAGGGCGCTATGAAATTCTTGGAACTTGCCTTGCTTGACGCTGGCCAAGCCGGCCTTGGCGGCTTCGAGGGAGACGGGCCCAAGGATCGGATAATTTTTGTATACAACCTTGACGTCCTTGTCTTCCTTAAGAACCTTTTCGACGGCATCTTCCGCCATCTTGCAGTAGCCGCATAGATAGTCATAGAACTCAAGAAGGGTGACCTTGGCTTTCGGATTTCCGGCAATTGGAGTCGCGGAATCGTTGAAAAGCCGATCTTTTTCGCTGGCGATTTTTTCTTTCGTTTTGGCATCCGCAGCTTCCTGATCCCGTTGTTGGAGGTTTTGCAGGCCTTGCGCCAGAATTTCGGGGTGTTTTTCGGTCAGGTAATCCCTGATGATGATTTCGATTTCACCGCGCTGGGCGTCCGTGAACGTATTAGCGGCAACTGGAGTTTTTGGAGCTGCAGCAGGAGACTCGGCCGCAAAACCGGAGCATGGAAGAAAACCGATAAGCGCGGCGGCGAGAAATAAAAGAACCTTATGCATGGGATCTCCGATTCATTTGAGGAAGGTTAACCACAAAACCAACTTTTAGACATTAAGTCAATGTTATCGATGCCATTGAAAGTAATAAACGAGTGCCGATGTGCGGGGCAGGAAGTGGTATAATAGAGGCAGGATTATTGAGGGAGCGATAATACTGACAAAGGAGGCCGCCATGGAATATACGAAAAAGTTCGCTACAACAGGCAAGCCCGCCAGCACTAGGCAAAACGATGCCGTCGCAGAGACCGTCGTCGAAAAGAAGAATCTGGGAATTCCGGTTACGCGCGAAGCCTTATCGGCTCAGTTGACCGCCCACATCGGCAAGATCATGCCGACGAAGACAACAGGCGCTCGTAAACGCCGCAGAGAGCCGACCCCATAGTCCGGGACTGAGGACTCCTTGGGAGAGAGCAAATTATTTTCTCTCTCTTGCCAGACTCCACGACACAACTGTGTCCTCGGCTTCTGTCGTTCCCGATGTTTTAATTTGCATGGTTCTGCGAGGCGATGAGCTGCCGCAGTAGATGCTGGATTCCAACCCAAGCTCTCCTTTTTCAACCCTTAATCTCCAACCGCTTCCCGAAGGCGCGCGCAACAAAGCCGTGTGTCCGCCCTGAGACAAGGAAACCTGAACGGCGGGGTGAATATGCCAACGCAAGGTATAATCGCGATGTTTTCGCCCCTGAAGAATTTCGCGTCCCGCCAAAGTTTCTCCGTCTGTGGAAAGTCTCAGCGTGCGCGTGTGTGTTAATCCAAAGCGTGAATAATACCCGTTGTGAGCCATCTCAAGAATTTGCGCTCCGTTTTCTTCAAAGCGTTGAGAAGATGTCTGCACATGGTTCGAAACGCCGCCTTCTTCGTCAATATCGCAAGCATTGGTGTCGTCGACAGTCAAAGTCGAATGAGCGGCGGTTGCCGCGCAGGCGGCGCGCCATTCGGCAGAGCCATAAGGCGTAGCGCCGCAATTGACGATAAGCCGCTCGCGACCGACGCTAAATTCGAAACTCAGCAATCCGGCGTGGCCTTCTTTGCCGTAAGCGGGCGGAGGAGGGGCGGCGACATCGGCTATGAGCAAGCTTCGCCCCGCAATCATGCGCTCGAATCCCAGTTCCGGCATGCGGCGCAAAACGCGGCCCCTCACGATGGCTTGGGTCAAAACGGAGTCGATCAAAAGAGGCGACTCCTCGACTGAGCCGTGAAAAAGAGCCAAGCCTCCGTCGCCGTGGCGGAAGAATTTCAATCCGGGGATCAACGCGGCCAACCCCGTGCCGATCGAAGGCGGCATGCGAATTCCGGCCATCTCCAGAACATTGCGGATATCGACGAGGTGCCGAAGAATATGAAGCTGAGCGGAAGGATTGCGCGAGATATGCCCGCCGTCGGGCAAAATCTCCGCCGCCAATTGCCGTTGTAAAAGGTCGCAAGCCAATCCAAGCGACCCGTCGCCGTCCGGAAAATTCAACCCGCCATAGATAAGGCCGCGCGCCGCCTGCACCGCCTCGACGCCTTTAAGGGAAGTTGTGATGGTTCGCTCCAGATGCCGCCATTGCCGGTACAGGCTTGCGATCAATCGTTGCGTAAAATCCGCAGGAGCGACAGGAGCGTAAAACTCATAAAACCCGATCCACGCTGCAATGCGTGAGCCTAAATTTTCCGGCAGCCACTCGTCCTTATCCCAACCGTCGAATTGTAAAAGCCAACTGTCGATAAGGCGCACGCACATATCGCGCGCAGCATCTGTGCCGACGGCGCGCAGATTCCGCAGCGTCGGCGCGGCGTTGCGCAAAGACGAATCCTCGGCCAGATCGAACATGGACGTCTGTTCCGCCAACAAAGCCATGCCTGCGACGGCATCGCCCGGCCACGGATCTGCTGGCGTGAAGTGCAGCTGTTCGGGCATTGTCCCCGACGCGAGGATAATTTGATAAAGCGGATTCCCATAAGCGACGTTTGAAACGCCGCGCCTAACTTTACTTAAGAGTTTGGTCGCTGGAGTCATTAACCGTTATCTCCCGCTCAACCTATGAAGAACCGCGCAACGCCGAGATATTTGAAGCATAACGTGCCGCGCCGCCCTTAAAAGTGGCAGTGCCCGCCACGAGCACGTCGGCTCCGGCGGCAATGACTTGTTTTGCCGTGGTGGGATCGATGCCGCCGTCCACCTCAAGGTCGATGGGTTTGCCTATGGCTTTAATGCGATCCCTGATCGCGCTGATTTTATCGAGCTGCGAGGTGATGAAAGACTGTCCGCCGAAACCCGGATTGACCGACATGACAAGGATAAGGTCGACGTCTCCCCAAACGTTTTCAAGAGCCGCCAGAGGCGTCGCGGGATTCAGGGCGACGCCCGCCTTTTTCCCCAGCGTTTTGATCGTCGCCAGCGTGCGGTGCAGATGAGGGCCCGCTTCGGGATGAACGGTGATAATATCGGCGCCGGCGACGGCAAAATCGTGCAGGAAGAGATCGACGGGAGAAATCATCAGATGAACGTCGAAAATTTTATCGGTGCAATCGCGCAACGCCTTCACGACGTTCGGGCCGATGGTGATGTTCGGCACGAAATGGCCGTCCATGACGTCGATGTGAATGTAGTCCGCGCCCGCTTTGTCGATGGCGCGAATTTCATCGCCGAGTTTGGAAAAATCGGCCGAGAGAATGGAAGGGGCAATACGGATCATGGGCGCCAACTCGTTAACGATTTAAAACAGGACAAACCAATATAGAACAAGACAAAACAAGATAGAAGAATGTGATAAACAAGAGGTTAAAACCCCTTTGACGCCCATTTTACAGCCCTTCCCGCCGTTAACTTTTTCCCTCAAAAACAAACCCGTCATCCCCGCGAAGGCGGGGATCCCATTTGTTTTCTTTCTTCGTCATTCCCGCGAAAGCGGGAATCCAGCGCCGCGCGTCGGCGCGGCATAAAAATTTCCTCTCCGCCATTGGGGGAGAGGGTGCCGCCACTACGTGGCGGCGGGTGAGGTGGCCTTCTTTTCCCCTCCCCTTGCGGGCGCGAAACGGCGACTGTCATAAGAACATAAGTAGTTATAACGCGGTTAGGGGAGGGGTTGGCGGTTGGGCTAATCCAATTCTTGTCGTTATTGTCCTATCGTCATCCCCGCGAAGGCGGGGATCCATCTCTCTATCCTTCGTCATTCCGGAAAATTCGCTTTTTTGCCTTTACTGGCAAAAATGCGAATTTATCCGGAATCCGATTTGGTTTCTTGTATATATCGAACCGTCATCTCCGCAATCCCACCCGTCATACCGGCGAAAGCCGGTATCCAGTTTGAAATCTTTTTCTCTCTACTCAATAAAACCAAAACTTCAGACTTGCTTCTACAATAGGAGCGCCGTCATCCCCGAAACCCCACCCGTCATCCCCGCGAAGGCGGGGATCCAGTCGGCCTTTCCGCAATAACCGCCATTTGAGTATTTTGAACAACTCTTGCCATCAATCTTTGACTCATTCTTCGGTAATGCTACATTGCGCCCGTCAAACTTTTGGCGTCATCCCCGCGATCTATTCTAATTCCCTCCCCCTCGCGGGGAGGGTTAGGGAGGGGGGGGGGGAGAAGCAAGAAATCGGCATGTTATTTTTAGCAGCGCCAAAATGACAAAAAAGACGCGGGTGTAGCTCAATGCCCGCGAGCGAAGGCGAGCATCCCTTAAAAGTTGCCGCTGGAGCTGAAGACGATAAGATGGAGAAATGCGGGTGTAGCTCAATGCCCGCGAGCGAAGGCGAGCATCCCTTAAAAGTTGCCGCTGGAGCTGAAGACGATAAGATGGAGAAATGCGGGTGTAGCTCAATGCCCGCGAGCGAAGGCGAGCATCCCTTAAAAGTTGCCGCTGGAGCTGAAGACGATAAGATGGAGAAATGCGGGTGTAGCTCAATGGTAGAGCTGTAGCTTCCCAAGCTACTGACGAGGGTTCGATTCCCTTCACCCGCTCCAAATTCCAAACTTTTTTATCCGCTTTTTTTCATTCATCTTCTCATTTTTCCTTTTAAAAAACACAAAACCAATCAACAAACCGATCAAAAGATATAAGGAGCGCGCGCTTCCTTTCCGCGAGAGATACACGCGGAGCGGTAGCCGTTACCACCTTTTTGGCCTTTCTCCGGCACTATCCCGAATCCGCTAGCTGAACGGGTCCGAAGTCCGGCCAAACGCACCTTTCTTAAGGGTGCAGAACCTATATAGGTCGTGTCACGCGCTATGTCAAGGGATATATCATAGTAATAGGATATTTCTCGCCATCATCAGAAATAGTAAATACCCTATATATTACAAGGCGTTGCCGTGATGCAGTATTATTTTGGTTAAAAAATAAGGGAAATAACTATTATCTGTCCCGCTTCTTCTTCGTATGTCCCGCGCCTTCGCCGATTGATCGCCCCAGCAAACTAATCCGCCCCTGAATGCACAAAGCGCACTGTCCCGTATCCTCATCAACGCAAGGCTTGTCGGGATAAAGCAAATAATCTCCGCGGTATTTTTGCGGCGTGCTGTTCGGCATGAAAATGTTCGCCCCGCGCTGAAGAACGAGGTTGCGCCCCTCATGCCCGGGAAACACGGCGTCGAAAGCCGTCGTCGCGGGAATATGCGCATCGGGGTTGAAAATTCGCAAAACGGCAACGGCGACAAAGAACATGTCCGTGTCGTCACTATAAGCATTCTTCTTGTTGCCAAACGGCGTATCGGGATGCGGAATAAACGGCCCGATGCCGATCATGTCAAAATCGTATTTGCGGCACAGCAGAATATTGTCCGCCAGAATTTCGAGCGTCTCTCCGGGCACGCCGATCATAAACCCGCTGCCGACCTGATATCCCGTCTCGCGCAGCGCATCCAGACAGGCAAGGCGCTCCTCAAGCGTGCAATCGGGATGCATCTGGGCGAACAATTTGGGGTCGCTTGTTTCAAACCGCAACAAATACCTGTCCGCGCCGCACTCATGCCAATATTTGTAGACGGACTTAGACCGATTGCCGACCGAAAGCGTCACGGCCAGCGTTGTTTCTTTTTTAATGCGTTTGACGATCTCGCCGATGCGTTTGTTTTCTTCGGGAGAGTCAGCCTCGCCCGATTGAAGAACGATGGTTCCTTGTTGCCAGTCAGACATCTGCTTCGCCACGGCCAGAATTTCGTCGGCATCCATCCGATAGCGATTGACCTTGGCGTTCGGCGCGCGAATGCCGCAATACGCGCAGGCGTTCGCGCAAACATTCGAAAATTCGACGATGCCGCGCAGAAAAACATCGTCGCCCATGACTCGTTTGCGCACCTCATTGGCGCGGTCGAAGAGAGCCTGTCTCTCGGCGGGTGCGGTGCACAAAAGTTTAAGAGCTTCATCCGCCGTGTATTTCATCTCGTCGTTCATCATTCTTACTCGGCCTAATTATATGGACAAACGCAATTTGACGGACGTAGACTACATATCTTCACAAAGATTCAAAAGACTTCTCTTCGCTTTTTAAGCGCGGCTATAAACACGGAGAGATTTCCCAAAGATTTCAGGAGTCAAAATGACAACCTCAGACACTTCTTTCAGCCCCGTTCCCTGGCTTAATGTTCCCTACATCCGCTCCCTTGTCGAAAAGGCGCGCACGGAAGACAGACCCGCGATTGAAGCGCTTCTTGCAAAAAAGAAAAAAGAACTCGACGAAGTCATGGAGCATAAAACAGGCGCTCTGGAGGACAGGGAATTAAAGGGCGTCACGCTCGAAGAGATAGCCGTTTTGCTGGGCATCAAAAGCCCCGACTTGTCGAAAAAGCTTCGCGATCTGGCCAAAGAGGTCAAGTTGCATATCTACGGCAATCGTATCGTGACGTTTGCGCCGCTTTATATTTCCAACCTTTGCAAGAACGAGTGCAATTATTGCGCCTTTCGCGCAAGCAACAAAGAAATCGTCCGCATCGCGATGACTCAAAAAGAAATAGCCGAGCAGACGAAGATTTTGATCGATCAAGGCCACAAACGAATACTCATGGTTGCCGGCGAGGCTTATCAGGCAAAGGACGACGGCTTCCAATATGTTCTTAATTCGATGAAGACCATTTATTCCGTCAAAGACGGCAATGGAGAAATCCGGCGCGTCAACGCGAACGTTGCGCCGCTCAGCGTCGAGGATTTCAAATTACTCAGAGAAGCCGGCGTCGGAACCTATCAGTGTTTTCAAGAAACCTACGATCCTGTCGTTTATAAAAGGCACCATCTGAGCGGGCCCAAGAGCGATTACGTCTGGCGCATGAACGTATTTGATCGGGCGATACAAGCGGGGATCGGGGATTTCGGCATGGGCGCTTTGCTCGGCCTTGCGGATTGGCGGTTTGAAGCCTTGGCACTGAAAAGCCACATTTCGCATCTGGAAGAGCAGGGCTCCGGCGCGCACACAATAAGCTTCCCGCGCATCGAGCCTGCGACGGGTTCGGACGTGTCGCTCAATCCCCCAAACAAAGTTTCCGATGACGACTTTTTGAATATGATTTCGATCATGCGCCTCGCCGTTCCTTACACCGGCATGATCATGTCGACTCGCGAGAATCCGGAAATGCGCCGGAAAACGCTGGAAGTCGGCGTTTCTCAGATATCCGCAGGCAGCCGCACGGATCCGGGCGGCTATTCGGCGGACGATAAAGGAGCGGTATCCGGACAATTTTTTGTGGGAGACCATCGCTCACTGGACGAGGTTGTCAAAGAACTCCTCGAAAACGGCTTTATTCCGTCGTGGTGCACGGCCTGCGAAACAAAGGGTCGTGAGGGCGGAGATTTTCTGAAAATCGCGAAAATCGGAGCCATCAAGAAAACCTGCACGCCGAACGCGCTTGTGACTCTTAAAGAGTATCTTCTCGACTATGCCTTGCCGGAAACGAAAAAGGTCGGCGACGCCTTGATCGATAAAGAAGTCGGGTTGTTGGAAGAGCCCAGAAATGCGAACACGCGCCTGACGCTGGAAAAAACCGAAAAAGGAGCCCGAGGCGAGTGCTTCTAGTTTTGTGCTTCGCACCAGAAAGTCTTCCTTGCCTAAATCGCAGAAGTCTGTTCCGGCAAACGCGACCTGTCTTGCGGACGTCCATTAACCAAACTACAGATTGTTTTTAAAGCAGCATCTGTACGCATCATATAGCCCGTCTATCGGATAGGGCATGAAATCATTCTTTTTACGATAATGTGCTTGTACAAATATGTTTCAAGCTATAGTTTCCAACCGGGCAATGTATGCATATTACATTATTTGATCGCCATGATATTGCCTGAGCGATAACCGAATTTTTTTAGGAGATTCCAATGGGTGTTGACCCTCTTAATCCGTACGGAGATAACTCAACGGATGCACGTAGCTTTTTTGAATACAAAAGTTCGTCGTGGCCAACCTTCGTTCCTCTGAAAGAGGGAGAAGAAGTCGAAAGCCTGTGGAGTCAGGTCAAGAAAATTACGCTCAGAAACGCGGCCAAAAACGGCGTGTTGATCGCAGGCACAGCCTATGCGGGCTACACCCTGAAATGCTATTTTGCATGTTCGGCTGCAGTGCTTTTGGGCGGCGTAGTAATGACTCCCTTGGTTGCGTCTGCGCTGGCGGCTGGCGCTGCGGGCATTGGTGGCGGTGCGCTCATTAAATTGGCGCTCGATCAAGTCACAATGTCGGCTGATCAGAAGAAATCACAGGAAACAAAAGACCTGACTTTATTCGATTGGAAGTGGTTGGGTATCGCGGGCGGCAAGATTGTAATCAATAACGCCTTTTCAGGCTCCAAATCGCGCTCCATCATCTTGGGCGGCTCGATTGGTTTAATCGCGTCTGCCGCTGGTTTGGTTATCAGAAATTGCCCTACATGTGTTATGCCCGAGCAGCCGGTCGTCATACCTCAAGAAACAACGCCGGTTCCCACGACTGAACCGACTCCGGCGCCGACACCTAGACGAGCAGATGTGGCGGGCAGATATTATGATGCCCTCAAACCTGTGGTTGCTCAATTGATGGGCTGTATGACGATGGGGCTGACAAACGCTGCCACGGGCTCCAGCGATAGTGGCGGCATTATTTGGAAATACTTTGATATTGACGAAACGGCCCTGTCAGCAAGCCAGCTAAAGTTGGCGACATGGCTTCATGATGCAGGCATAGTGAAGCAAGACGCGGAATATAAAGTTTTTTCTGCGTTATGGCCTGTCTTTGCCCCTCTTTTTCATGTTACGGGGGCTGCTCCGGCAGATATTTCTCATGTCGTGCCGCCGCCTCCGCCGCCAATCGATCCTAATTGCTATAAGGTAGATGTTGCGGGCAGATGCATCAAATTAGAGATACCGGATGACTGCAAAAAATATATTTGTGTGGGTGCCGAAGAGAATTGTGTTAGAGAAGTGCGCGAGTGTGCTTTGGCTGCGGCTTTGACGCACGGTTGATCGGCTCGTCGGAAACATACGTCCTTCTATAGATCGGCTGCTTTGGAGTTCCATTAACCATAAGTGGGGCTGGCTGAATTTTTTAGGCCTGCGAAATTAATGAATTAAGACCTATCCGCCGAACCAAATTAACGATAAAAAAGGGCGCGCTGTGGATAAAATTATCTTGCAATTGTGCGTTTTTATTTGCAATTATATGCAACACTTTTCTCAAAGGAGATATACATGAGAACGTTATTTACATTTCTTGCGGCGGCAATCTTGTCGCTCTACAGCATTCCGGCTGGCGCGGTTGCGCTGACGTTTGACGATATTGCGGTGGACAGCACGGGCTTGGGCGTTGTTGGGGATCACTATCAGAATGCGGAATTGACCTGGTCCAACTTCTACGTCATGAACAGAAACTTAAATCCCGTGGTCTCGGGTTTTAGTATTGGCGTTATGTCTCCGAACCAGCTCGCTTTCAACGGAGCGCTCGGCGATACAGGCATCGCGATGCCTGCCTCTCTTTCTTCCTCGAAGCTTTTCACCTTTAACGGCGGGTCTTTCATTGCGGGATGGAACGATGGCCTGACCCTTTTGATTACGGGATTAAAGGCGGGTGCGGAAGTTTATACGAGGGAGATTACCTTGTCCGCGAGCTCGATATTTTCTCTTGCTGATTTGAATTGGCTCGTTGATGAAGTGACGTTTTTTTCATACGGCGGCGAAGCTCATGGGTACACGGGCGGACATGGCACCGCGTTCGGTGTCGACAATCTTCGGTTCGGCGGCCTCCCTGACGGGGACACAATTGACAATGTGCCCGGCAGAATTCCGGACGTTCCTCTTCCTGCCGCCTTGCCGCTGTTCCTTTGTGGAATGGCTGGGCTCGGGATTGTTGCGCGTCGTCGCAAGGTCTAATATCCGGAGTTAGGTAAAGAATTTAGGCAGACCATAAACGGTCTGCCTTTTCTTTTGGCGCGTGACTCATTTTTCCCTTTCGTCATCCCCGCGAAGGCGGGGATCCCATTTTCTTAGCTTGTTTCGGCAAAACGCGGATGGTCATTAACCTTAATAGAAAAGCCGAAATTCATAATGCCAAATAAATCAATAAATTAAAAAACAACGGTACGATTGAAATAAGGATAAAATTTTGCACGCAACCATAAAATCTTCTTGCTATTAAACGATATTAGCTGCGATTATCCGGCAACCAATTACCAATGGAGACATTCATGAAACTCATTTCCACTCTTATCGCCGCCCTGTTTATGACGCTGCTTGCTGTTCCTGCGAGCGCGGCTTTGTACACGTTCGATGATATTGCAACCAACACCACTCCGGATCCTGACGGGTATTCCTATTTGGCAGCTATCCCGAACGGATACGCTGGTCTGAATTGGACAAATTTTTTGGTTGAAGACATCACCGTCAAAACAGTCGGTGGTCTTGCGAATGGCGCGGAATCGTACAATAATGTTGCGTTAAATGCATATGGCACTTCTGCTCAATCAGTTACTGCGACGACTCCCTTCACTCTGACCAGCGGTTACTTTATGGCTGCGTGGAATGAGGGCTTGGAACTCAATATCATCGGAATGCTTGGTGGCGTCGAAAAGTATAATGCCACGCTGATTCTCAGCACGGTTGATTCTTATAATTTCATCCTGAATATGGCGAATATCGACACCCTTTTGTTTTCGTCTTCGGGCGGCAATCCTGTTTTTCAGCTTACCGTTGGAAAAGGCACGCAGTTCGGTTTCGACAACCTCGTGATTTCAGCCGTTCCGCTTCCGGCCGCGTTGCCCCTGTTTGCAGGCGCGATGATGGTTCTGGGTGGAGTCAAGGCTCGCAAGCGTAAGGCTTAAGAGTCCTTCTGCTGATGAATTTAAGCAGCCGCTCTATTTTATAGGGCGGCTGCTTTTTTCTTGCCTTTTGATCTCGTTCCAAAGCCGTTCCATTTCGTCCAGAGAAACGTCGGCGATGTTCTTGTCTTGCTTGGCCAACGCCTCTTCAATTCCGCGAAAACGGCGCTCGAATTTTCTATTTGTGCTGCGCAACGCCATTTCGGGATCGATGTTCAATTTGCGGGCGAGATTGGTAACGGCGAAAAGAACGTCCCCCAGCTCGTCCACCAAAAACGCTTTATCCTTATTGTCCGATACTTCCTTTTCCAATTCGCCGATTTCTTCCCTGATTTTGGCAAAGACGTCGCGGGCATTTGGCCAATCAAATCCGACATGTGCGGCACGTTTTTGAAGTTTTACGGAATGCGTCGTGGCAGGAAGCCCGGAACTGATCCCGTCCAAAACGCTCAGTGTGCGGCCTTCTTTTCCCGCCTTTGCCGAGCGTTTGGCTTCCTTGTCTTTTTCCCAGTTAGATGCCACGCCTTCCGCCGTCTTGACGTCGCGTTCCCCGAAAACATGCGGATGCCTCTCGATCATCTTGTCGGCGACGTGTCCTGCCACGCTGTCGAAATCGAACAGCCCGGCCTCTTTTCCCATTTGCGCATGGAAAACGATTTGAAAAAGGACGTCGCCCAATTCGTCCTGAATGGCCTCTGGATCGCCGCGCTCAATCGCGTCGACAAGCTCGTAGGTTTCTTCGAGAGTATGGGGTGCAACCGTCTTGAATGTCTGCTCCAAATCCCACGGGCAGCCCCCGTCGCGGCTCCTCAGGCGCGCCATGATGTCGAGAAGGCGTTTGACGTTAGAAGTCATTTATGTGACCACATTTATATGTTGCGCGGCTTTGCTTTTGTCAAAGACGTCGGCAATTGGAAATGGACGTTTTCCTGAACGCCGCCCGACATGACTTCGACCTCAACGTTCTTAAACTCTTTGCGCAGGCGTTCGATTAGATCCTGCACAAGGTCTTCGGGAGCCGAAGCGCCTGCGGTTACGCCGACGCGGTCTTTGCCGCGCACCCAGTCGAGATTCAGGTGCGAAGCGTCCTCGATAAGATAGGCGGAAATGCCGACTTCCTCGGCGCGTTCGCGCAGGCGGTTCGAGTTCGAGCTGTTATGCGCGCCGATGACAAGAACGACGTCGACGTGCTTCGCCAATTCGCGCACCGCGCCTTGCCGATTTTGCGTGGCATAGCAGATGTCTTTGGTCGCGGGGCCGACGATATTGGGAAAGCGGGCTTTTAAAGCGTCGATGACGTCTTTTGTTTCGTCGAGGCTCAGGGTCGTTTGCGTGATGTAAGCCAGAAGGTCTGGATTATTGACAGTGACCTTTTTGACGTCCTCGATGTCGGAGACCAGATACACGTCGCCCTTTATGCTTCTGATGCGCCCCAAGGTGCCTTCAATTTCAGGGTGACTTTTGTGGCCGATCAGGATGATTTCATAATTTTTCTTGGCGTATTTCTGCCCTTCGGTATGGACTTTCAACACGAGAGGGCAGGTGGCGTCGATAACGGTCAGATTGCGTCCCTTGGCGTGAGCTTCGACCTGCGGGGTGACGCCGTGCGCGCTGAAAATGACGACGGCGCCTTCGGGAACTTCATCGGTCTCTTCGACAAAGATGACGCCTTTTTCCTTCAGGCGCTTGACGACATGGGGGTTATGGACGATTTCATGGCGCACATAGATGGGGGCGCCGAATTTTTCAAGCGCCGTCTCGACGATTTCGATGGCGCGTTCGACGCCGGCGCAAAAACCGCGCGGTTGAGCCAAAATAACCTTCATGTTTTCCAACTCTCCATAATTTCAATAAGCGTAACCAGATAAGCCCCAAAAAACCCTTTGTCATTCCGCAAAACGCGCTTTTTGTTCTTCGCAAAATGCGCGTTTATGCGGAATCCGATTTGGTTTTCTATTCATTCCATAGTTTTGTTAGCATAAGCCCGCAATTATGTGCCAGTATTTATGCAGTAAGAGAATCAATTCATTGAATTTTTTGCCCTGTTTTCTTCAATAGGTTGACATTTTCCTAATTAAAGGGGAAAATTCCTCAACAATTTCCGAGGTCGCCCATGTTCACAGCCAATGTTCCCAAGGTATCCTCTTCCATGGCGCAAACGATTCAGGAAGCCGTATTGCTCGGCGGCGCCAAGGAGATAGGCAGCATCCTCGAACTCGTCAAAGACGACGAAAGCTTCCCCGACACCTTTCGATATGCCCTTGAAGCGCTCTATTACTACCGCCGTTACTACGGGGCGGGAGGAGACCTGGAGCCCAAAAAAATCGAAGACAAAAAGAAAGTCTTGGAAATGGAAGCCCTTTGGGGGCGCGAGCTTATCGACAGTCTGGATTACTACACCGATTTAGCCGAAAACAAATTCGCATAAGGACAAGGACATGAACGACACCGTTTTGAAGCGCGCGTCTCTTTGGCGCGCGACCCTGCGCGATATGATCGCGTTTATAAAAGCGGAATGGCAATGGGTTGTCATCTTTGCCGCCGTCGTTGCGATAGGGCAGAGGCTTGCGTTCGTCGGTTACGATATTTCGGGCATAAAAGATCAGCTCATGCAAGCGCGGGGAGATTCCGCAAAACACATGGATATCTTAATCGCTCAAGCGCCAAGCCTGATTTATCCGGTGGCCTTGACGATACTGACGACAATGTTTTCGTCCTATGTTTTCACGGTTCTCTATCTTCGCCAAACGATGCGCGATAACGCGCCCGCGTTTTCCGTAAAGAACTTCCTTTATTGGCTGGGGGTCATGATTCAGAAGGCGGCGATCTTGTATCTGCCGTTAGCTCTGATTTTTGTCGTTTTCGCCTATACGGCGGGGCGGACTCCCGCCGAATCCCTAAGCGGCCTTATCAATATGTTTTTGATTATGAGCTCCGACGAAGGCGCCCTTTACATAGTGAATCACGGGTTTTCAGCCTTGGGAATTGCGAATCTCGTCCTGCTCTTCGTGGGCAATATCTGGTTTTTCTATTTTTACTTCTGCCTGTTTCTTTTTTACCTGGTTTCGCCGTTGGCCGTTTTGCGGCAAAAGCCTGTTTTCAGAACAAGCGCGAGGATGACAAAAAACGACTTGTTGCGCATTTGGTGGCAATCGATGGTCGTACTCTTTATTTTGTTCATCGTTTTGTCCCCGCTCTTTGTCATAGGCATTCATTTTGTCGGGAGTTTCGGCGCAACCTCGCCTCAGGCTCATATGATTTCGGCGTTGATTAACGGCGTGTGGGAGGCAGTGTCAGGCGCAGCGATGGCGATATATGCCGTCGTCGTTTACCGTACCCTGATCAACGAGCAGAAAGTCTAATAACCCGTCTTGGGTGCATAATTGGCTTTAACAGGCTGTTTTTTCTGCCCCGTTAACCATAACAATTCGTAAATTTTCATAAATTACTTTCACAAAAAAGGAGTATAAATAATCCCCATAACGCGCTTTCAAAAGCACCCGAGATCGCAAAAACATATATGACGGAGATTATTACATGAGCGTCAATCCATTTAAGCCTTTTGATCCGTATATTGCATCAAAACTGCCTTCCGAAGAGTTTGCTATAAACCTTTTGACCTCCGTCGATAACAGTACCGAGGTTGCCGCCGCCGAAATGCAGGCCAAGCTGATCGTAATAGATAACGAAATGAAGGCGGTACTTTCATTTGAAGATTCAATTTATCTCGACTCTCTCGTTGCCTCGATTCAGAACGACAACGATGTCATTACGCAATTTCAAGCCAAGTTTCCGTCGAATATTAAAATTACGCCGGACATGGTCGCTGCAGCCCGCAAGGCTTTTAAGGATCGTGGAGATACACTCAGGGATCTAAGCAAAGATTCCGCGGCTGTTGAAAATGAACTGGGCAAAGTTACAAACAAAGAAGAAAAACTCGCCGCCGCGCGCCGTCTTGTCGATGAGCGCAAAGGTTTGCCAAACAACATAGCTGTTCCGGCTTTTGGAGGCTTGTTTACTCAAGCCCTCTCTACTCAATTTCCCGAAAAGCCTGGCATGGCTAAGGATTTGTCTGCGGCGGTTGCCTATCTCCAGATCAGCATGCGCATGGATCTTCTCGCTCAATATGGAGACCTTGATTACGTGGAAGCTAAAATATTTCCTAAAGATCCTCCGGAATTACAGAGCCTTTCCAAAACGTTTAATGAGCTGATTGCGTTGCGTCGAGCGGATAAAGCTCCGTTGATGAAAGAGCAGAGAGATTTTTATGCCTCGGAAAGTTTTAAAGGCTTCGAAAAGGGATTGGATATTCTAAATAAAGATTTTCCGGCCGCAGCGGAATACTTTTGTTTGGCTCAAATCGATGAGAGAGCGAAGGCAGAGAAAAACAAAGCCAACATGAATGATATCAACCGCTCGTTCCTTGACGCCGCGTGCGAATGGGGCGTTCGTCATCCGTTTGCGACGGAATTTTTTACCGGCCTTGGAATAGGCTTTATCGCCAGAGCGGGCTTTACGCTTGCCGTCGGCGCTGTGGCAATGCCCTTGGCTCCTTTGGCTGTCGTTGTCGTCGGCGGTGCGCTGGCCGGCGGCGCTGTCGGCGTTTTCCGCGAAGATTTCCGCGCTTACAAAGCGAAGAAAGAAAACGCGGCTAACGGAAAGACCGAAGAAAATGCCGAACAGAAGATCGAAAAAGTGCGCTTCATCGACAAAACGATCCTCGGCGTAAAGATTCAAACGGACTTCATGGTAAATCCGCGCGTGAAAGCCGCGTTCTGGGGAGCCCTCACGGGCGGTCTGGTCGCCGGCGCACTCAACGTCGGACTGAACTATGTCATGGAAAATTATATGGCGCCGCAGGCTGCTGCCCCTCAAGAGTCGTCTCCGGCGGCAAGCAATCAGGCGTCGGGGAATAAAATATCTGCTGCGAACGTTTCGGAACAGCAGGGTGGCGGTCAGGCAGGGGTGAATAACGCCACTGCCGTAAACAGCACGCAGCCGCAAAGTGGCGGATCTGAATCCCTTTCTACAGGGAACAACCAGCAACCGCAAAGCGGCGGCGCGGGTGCTCAGGTTGTTAAAGCAACAACCGTTGCGCCTGTTTCTGAAATTACGGATACGGCATACCAAGCGGCTTCAACCACGCCACATGTTGGCGTCTGCGGTTGGAATGGTCAGGTTCCCGAGAATGCCAACGGTTGGTGGAATGATAAGTTTTATAGCCATGGCAAAGTCGTCGGCACGGTCGTTGTTGAACATGGCGTGAAGCATGATGCCTTTTATGTTGACGGTAAATTAATCAGTAAAAATGTTATAGATTATGCCGGAAATCCCGTTGATCTGACGGATGCGAAGGCGGCGGAAGCAATCTCGGTGAACGTTGCCACCGGCAACGGTTGGAGCCGTGACTACGTCACCGAAACGATATACTCGAACGCCAAAGATCAAGTGTTTAAGGACTACGGTCTTCGCGATCATCTGAAGCGTTCCGGCGATGTAGCTGGTAATATGTTCTTCGACGGCAAGCTTTATGACATCACGGAAAAAGTCAGCGGCGTTATGTGTGAGCCGTGCCGTAACGCACTTACGACCAACCTTATTTGTGCTTGTAACGTGAAAGTTTCTGCTGCCCTATAAGATTTAGAGGGTTTATCAAAACCATTTCGGCGAGGTGTCAGAACACCGTGCCGATATTTTTTGGCCGGTTTTAGAGGCTGAATTATCAGCGTTTTTCCTTCATTTTCAACCGTTTGATTGAATCTTGAAATGCGTGTATAGTCCGGACTCGTGATATTTGACGACAGTGTCTCCGGCGAGAGTCACATATTTCTATCGGGAGATATTTTTATGGCGCTGAAACAAGGCAAATCTGAAAAATTTAATGAATATCTTCGCGCGCTCGGCAATCTGAAAGCCTTGCACGGCGCGGCTAACGATGACGAGTTGTTCAAAAAACTCAGTTTTGCCGAACGTCAGGCGTTGTTTGCGCTTCTTGATCCCGATCCATCCGATGCAGACTACGGAGAATTTTGCGAAAAAATCTTGAAGAACGACCTTAAAGAATATGAAGAGAGCTATGAAAACTCTAAGGGAGTCGACCGGGGCTTATACGAAAAAGTAAGTTTTGACGACGCCGTTGCCTTTTTTGGTATCCTGAATTCCGGTTCCCCGGATTCTGATTTATTTAAAAAGAACATTTTTGAAAAAATTGGGCAACAGTCCTACACGCCTTCCGGCACGGAATTTGGCGCCGAGGTTATCCTCGAAATCGGCGCGGGCATGGTTGTCGGTTCTGTCGCCAATATGCTCATCAGAAACGCGTTCAAAGGGGCAGCCGTAGCGCTTTTTGGCCCCACGCTTGCGGCGTCCATCGTTGTTGGCGCGGTTGCTGGCGCGGCCGTCGGCACAATGTTCGGAACGTATTATGCGTACAAAAATCTTCCGGAAAAAGAAAAAGCAAAAACTTTGTCGGAATATCCGAACGCAATCATTCACGCGTTCGAGAAAAACGCAGTCTTTATCATGAAAAGAGCGGCTATAGGCGCATTATTAGGCGCGGGCAGCGGTATGTTCGGCTGGTTTATTACCGGTGGCGCGAACGTTCAGGTTGATGCGCCGAGCCAAAATCAAATAGTGGCTGAAACAACGCCAGAAGCGACAGGGGCTACAGATACGTTGCCTTCGGAAGCAACGGATAAAACTGTCATAGTGGATAATTGTTCAGCTTGCGAGCATGCGGCAAAAACAGTGACAAAGACCTATGTAGTAACAGTCACGACCCAAGAGGCCTGCTATCCCTATTCCGGTGTCACAACAACCGTAGTAAGGGGGCCGGATGGCATCATCCATACTGTTGAGACGCATTTAACTGGATCGACGGATCCCCATCATTGCGGCAGTAATAGCGATTCCTTGTGTGGGCGTAATAACAGTGACTTATGCTGTGATAACAAGATCAATCATTATAATGATAGCTGCAACGGCGATCATCCTAAAAGGGGAGGTTACGGCGATCATCCTAAAAGGGGAGGTTACGGCAATCATCCTAAAAGGGGAGGTTACGGCGATGGTCCCCACAGGGGTTCACGGGGACATGAGAGACTTTTTTCTCAAATGAGAATCTAAAGCAATAAGATTAAAATTGTCTCGCGCCCTTTGCTCACTTCGTTTGCGAAGAGAACCCGCCAGCCGTAGCTGCGTAGCAGCGAAGGCTGGTGCGCCCGTGCGAGAATTGGCTTCTCGGCGCTTTCGCGCCGCTCGCCCTGACCCTCGCGACCTAAAATCTTTTAGTCGCTCGGGTCATGAACCCGGCGGGTTTTTCAGCTCCACCAGACGAACCAATTAAAAAGAGGGCTTATTGCCCTCTTTTTAATTGGTGCGCCCGGCGAGATTTGAACCCACGACCCCCGGTTTAGGAAACCGATGCTCTATCCAGCTGAGCTACGGGCGCACGAAGCAAAAAGAGGAATCCAAACATTCATTTGTCCCGCTTTTATAGCAGAGCAAAAGAGAGAGTCGAGCGCCGATGCCTCGTTGTTCGTTCGAAAAACGAGAGAATTTTTCGATTAACTATAGCTTTTTGTTCATATCCGCGATTCGCCTTTAAAACAACGGGCGTCTTTCTTAAGGCAACGCCCTATGCCGCCTCATTTTATTGTTGTAATACCAGCGGCAAAATGAAGAGACTCGTTTGGGTCACGGGCGGTTGCGTGGAGCGCCTTGCAGAAAAGCAGATTTTTCAACAAGAAAAAGCGAAGCTCAGAGCGAGGGATGTCGAACGGTATGGCCACTTTCATTGATCCTCTGGTATAAGCATGCGTTGTCCCAAATGATGCGGAATAAATATATGAATGCCCTTTATTTGTTAGGAGCCAAAGACCCGGAAATGGATCGCCTTGACGAGGTGCTTGAATCTCGTGGGCAGAGTTTTGACTACGCGACAAAAAATGGGCGGCGTGTATCGCCCGCGAACGCCTATGCCGCAGACCCTGTTCCCGTCGATGATTACGACATGATTATTTACATCGAATGCCGCACGATACCGGAACCCAAAGGGATAGACTCGAAAATCATTGACCACCATCGTGAGGGCGACCCGGGATATAACATGGGACCTAAGGATTACTGGGAAGCCTCGTCTTTGGGACAGCTTTTTAAACAGCTAAATATCGTTCCGACCAGACGGGATCTTGTTGTGGCCGCGATGGATCATTGTTTTTCCGCAGCGCTTCGCGGGGAGTGCCCCGATCACACGACTAAGGGTTCGTACATAACGAAAGAAGAAGTCCTGGATCTTAAGGTGGCGGAAATTGCGGAAGGCTCAAATACCGACAAAGCTTATGTTAGACAAAGGGTCAGGCATTTTGGGGAACTCTTGAGCTTTGCGCCCTCGGTCATCATTGGCTCCGAGATCATTAAAGACCTGCGCCATAAATATCTTGGCGAGGGCTACTCGCTTGATCTTTTATCGGCTCAAATAGCGGTCGCGCTAAGTGGAAAAGCGGCATTGCTTTGCAACAGCGATCCCAACGGCAAATCGAAAAAAATCACTATTTACGGAAACATAAGGCCGGAAACCATCACGGCATTCATAGAAAGATGGGCTCCATCGCAAGGGCTAACGGATATTTACGGTGTGCCTCACCGTGGCTACGCAGGCGCCTTCGAGCGCCTCAAAATGGCGTCGGGTAAGTAGATAATATGAACTTAGTTGGCTTTTCTTGTCTCCACTTGGAAAATGCGGCAAATAGGCTACACTCTGGAATATGAGAATCTTTTCCGGCATTTTAGGTATTATCGTTTTGCTTCTGGTTTTGTCCTTTGCGTCAAGGAACAATCAAGAGGTATCCGTGGCTCTGTGGCCGTTCAAAGACACAATGCTCATGCCCCTTTATGCTGTCGGCCTTGTGCCCCTAGCCTTTGGATTCTTTTTCGGAAGCTTCTGGGGGTGGATTACGGGCTTGTCGCACAGGCTTCATGCGCGTCGTTTGAATAAGGAGTTGACGGCGTTGAAACGGGATCTTGGCAATGCCGCAAAAGTCAAAACGAAGACGTCTTTTTGGAGCCGCCCATGAACCATATTTTCTGTGCCGTCGATACCTCCGATCTCTCAAAGGCCGAAAAACTGGCCGAGATGCTGAAAGGCGAAGTCGGCGGATTTAAACTAGGATTGGAATTTTTTCTAGCCCACGGCGTGAATGGATATAAAGCTATAGCTTCCAAAGGGTTGCCGATATTTCTTGATGTAAAACTTCATGATATACCCAACACGGTTGCCGGCGCCGTCAAATCATTGCTGCCGTTACAGCCAGCTTTTATCACGCTTCATGCATCGGGCGGCCCCGCGATGATGCGCGCCGCGACCGAAGCCGCCGCGACGGCAGGAGCCTTAAGGCCAAAGCTATTGGCTGTGACGGTTTTAACGAGCCTCGACAAAACGGATCTTGCGGCCATCGGGCAGGATGAAGATACCTCAAAACAAGTTGTTCGTTTAGGAAAGCTGGCGAAAGAAAGCGGCGTAGACGGCTGCGTTTGCTCGGCGGAAGAAATTTTGCATTTGCGCGCGGCAGTAGGCAACGACTTTGTCCTTATGGTTCCCGGTATTCGCCCCTCATGGTCGGCGGCGAACGATCAGAAACGCACATTGACGCCGCGCCAAGCCTACGATGCAGGAGCAACCTATCTCGTGATTGGCCGTCCGATTACGAAAGCGGAAAATCCGGCCGAAGCGGCGCGGCGCATCGTCGAGGAAATGGATTGCAAATAGAAGTCAAAATATGCGGCCTGAGCGATGCGGAATCCGTTGCCGCCGCCGTGAAGGGCGGGGCGCGATATCTCGGCTTTGTTTTTTGCGATCAATCGCGGCACAAGATCGCCGCGTCAACGGCAGCGTCGCTTATGGCGCAAGTCGAGGCGCCAATCCAAACGGTCGGTTTATTCGTTGATCCCTCGGATGATGATCTGGCGCGCGTCTTGAAAATTGCCCCTCTTAAGATGATTCAGTTGCATGGAAACGAAACGATTGAACGCGTATTAGCCGTTAAAAAAATAACAGGGTTGCCCATAATCAAAGCCATAGGAATTGCGACATCGCAAGACATTGAAAAAGCAAAAACCTATGAGCAGGTGGCCGACATCCTCCTTCTCGATGCTAAACCTGCAACAGGCGGCCCGTCGGGTGGAAACGGCATTGTTTTCGACTGGTCATTGCTCAAAAACGCGGTTTTTTTAAAGCCCTGGCTTTTGGCTGGTGGACTTCATGAAGGAAATATTGAGGCCGCTGTTATGGCGACAGGAGCCCGTGTCCTCGATGTTTCGTCCGGCGTTGAAGAGGCGACGGGCAAGAAATCCCCATTCAAAATAAAGGCTTTTCTCGATAAGGCCCATAAAATAGAAACCTGTTGTTAACACAAAGCATGACAGAATGAGGCTTGCGTTTTATAGAGTACCTTCATGCGTATTTGGGAATTTGAAGACAAAAAAGAAACCCCTTCCGATCTTGTGCGCGAACAGGACTTCATTTTGCGCGTTCGGCGCATGCAAAGAGCGAGTTTGCCCTATTTGGTCTTGAATTTTATTTTGACGGCCATCGAACCCTTGGCCAAAAATACAAGCGCGATGGAGTTGGCGCAGAATAAACTCAAAGCCTTCGCATCCACTACCAACGGCTCTTTTTGCGAAATGTCGAACGGCGACGTGTTTCTTACATGGGAAAATCCGGGCGAGGCGCGTCTCATGGCTGCGCGGGCGATTGAAGCCGCGCTCGAGGAATATAAAGCCAACGCCAACGTGTTTCTCTTAATCTACAGGATGCCTGAAAACTACTCGTTACTTCGCGAACGCACAAACGCCTACATCGAAGAAGTGCGCGCGCGAATGACGGTCAGTCCTCCGGCGGATAAGGTTGACGAAACGAAAGGCCAGTTGACGGCAAAAAGTGTCGATCAGATTCAGCACCTCATAGAAGAATTGGAAATTCGCCGATACGGCAGAACGCAAAGAATCTATCAGGACAACAATGGCGTATGGGCGCCGATTGCCGAGGAATATTTTATTAGTTTTGAGGACTTGCGACGCGAGCGTTTTCCGAAAGTCGAAGTGGCTCAGTCCGAGCATCTCTTTTTCTCCATCTGCGGTATGCTCGATCAAAAATTACTAAGCTCGGTAACTTCTTCTTTCAGTGCTATTGCAGGTCGGACGATCAACTTTAATCTCTCCATTACGACGATCATGGGATCCGTTTTTACCCAGTTTGTTCGCGCCGTTCCGCACGATCAGCGAAAACTGATAGGATTTGAACTTAATTGCGGCGATTTGATTCAGGATTTTTTATTAACGCTCACGGCCATAGATGTTTTGCATAGAGAGGGTTTCCGCGTCATCATTGACAGCGTTATTCCTCAGGTTGCCGTCTACCTCGATCTTGGAAAATTTGTCGTTGATAGTATTAAAATTAATGTATCCAAAGATCGGATTCTTCAATTGACAGACCCGTCTATTTACAAAAAAATCAAAGAATTACCGGTAGAAAAACTTATCTTTTTCCATTGCGACAACGACCGCGCGCTTGCGCTAGGCCGTGAGATGGGGGTTGCACATTTTCAAGGCTGGCTGATCGACGATCTGGTCGCTAAGAAAAAGATTTAATAAAGAGTCTTGAGCGCTTCGGAGAGCTTCGTCGACAAATAATCTTCGTCCTCATTCATCTGCGCCGATAAATAGGCCGCGATTCCGGCGGATGCGGCGGAGCTTCCGCCAAGTTCGCTCGTCAGAATGGCGTTGCCATAGGTTTGCGCCGAAGCAATGGTTTTATACTGCGCCGCGTAGGCCGACCCCGAATAAACGCCAAACTCGTATTGAAGATTGTTTCTATCGACTCCGTCGGCGTATGTAATTTTGATAACGTAATTTCCCGTTTTTGCGTCGATGCCAGTGGAAGACGTCAGCATTTCGTAACGCGCTCGTTGTTCAGTCGTGCCGCCGCTGTCGGCATAAACGTAAGAGCCGGAACCGTCCAACAGCTGCACGCGAATACCGGCTTCATTTTGCGTCGTCGAGGCATTGAAATCGAACTTAAGGTTGTTTCCTTGCTGCAGGGTAAAAATATAGAAGTTGGTGTTATCGGCGCTTGTCAGCATGCTAAAAACGTCAAGCATCGACTTGTCCTGCTGAAGCCAACCGACATTAATGGCCTTGGAAGCGTTTGTATTGATCTTGTTGTATGCCGATGCCTCGTAAAGCAGGGCGTCGGAAGCGGCCTCGACGGAACCTTTGGCTGAACCGTCGTAAGGTTGAGCCTTAGCCGTGGTTGTGTATACGGCAGCATAGCTGTTGCCGGAATAAAGCCTGAACGTGTAATCGACGTCCTGCGTCATATCGGCGGTATCGGAGTAGGTGACCAAAATGGTGTAATCGCCCGATGCCGACGCAAGACCGGTGCCGGAGGTCATGGCGAGATATTGGGATCTTTGATAGGAATTGCCGCTGCTGTCGGCGATGATTTTATAGTTGTCGTCGTAAAGAATAACGCGTGTATCTCCCGAATTTCTTCCCGCGTCGAAATCGAGCTTGATGTTCGTGCCGGCAAGCGAAAAATTATAATACTCGGAAGTGTCGCTGCCCGTTAGGGCGCTGTCGACCTGAAGGCTCGTGCCCTGAAGTTCGGAAGCGTTGATGGTAAGAGCGATGTCGCCGGTAAACTCGGTGTCCGGCGTGGCAGTAACGGTATAGGTTCCCGCGCTGATCGAAAGCGTTCCGTCCACCCAATCCGAATAGGCGGTATAGAGAGCCCCGGCTCCGTCGCTGTCGGCGATAATCGTGCCCTCGCTGTCCATCAACTGAAAACGGGTAAAAACGACGTCGACAAGGCTATCGATGGCCTGCGAGAGGCTGACCGTCCCTCCCTTTGACACAAAGCTCGTGGAAACAGCCGTTGTTGCAACGGCGCCGTCGTCCGTGATGGAAACGATGACACTTTGCTCGTTCAGATTCCCGATATTGATGGCTTCATTGACCGTTTCATTTTTTGGATGAGCCGTCGAAATGCTATACTCCGCAGCAATGGCGGAAGCGCTAACGGAAGAGGATACGAGAATATTGGAAGACATAGGACTCCTGAAGGGCAAGCATACTCCCCTGAGCGCGTTTATATCACAAAGGACGTTACGAGTATATTAATTCGCCGTTTTATGGGAGTAAGAGGCTCTTTCTTGATCCTGAGAACGAATGATTCGGAAATTATGCAGATAATTTCGAGGCCGTATATGACGTACCGAAGGTTCTCCGACAACGGCGCTCCATCCTCTGCCTTTCACGAAGGCCAAAGCATCTGCCTCCGAAGGAAAGCGCAAACGTCCCCTCAGCTCGGAACAAAGGTCTTTTGAACTCATCCACCCCATGATCGGTTCGGCAAATCGAGGCATCGCATTTTCGGCTTCGACCACCCATTGATGCGTCAGGGCATATCCCGATTGGGCGGCTGATTTGGAAGGTCTGTAAATGCGCACGCGCATGAAAGACTCCTGGCCAGAGGTGGTGTAGGCAGTATATTCCTGATCGAGGGTCTTTCCAAGCGTTGTATCGCCCTAAAGCCTAAAGCGGCGAACGCAGGTTCAAAGCGTTAAGAAAAAATGCCTTGCTACCGGATTGAAAAGGCAGCGTTTACACAAAGAATTATTCACATTAGACTGAATTAATAGGGACGAGGATTTTACATGCTGATCGAAAGAAAATTTCTTGCCGCTGCGCTGGCTGTTTTTCTTTACATTGGAGGAACAATATCTTTTGCGCATGCGCAATCCGAAACGCCGATCCCATCTGATGAACAGATGGAATCAACAGCTTCCGCTGTAGAGGACAAGGGTCCAGCAAATAGAGTAATCCGCCAATTGGGGATAGGGCCCAATGTGCAGGTTCCTAAACCGAACATTGCCAACGGGCTACAGATTCAACCTATGTCGATCAATGTTCTTTTTGCCAATTATCCATCGATGGGGTTGCGCTTTTTCGACAACAAAAGCACACGGGACGTTTATGTACCGCAAGCAAACGAAGCCGAGTACAGGGGCTTTCTTAAATACGCCGGGCAAGGGCTGATCTTTGCCTATGCCGTTCCGCAGGTCAAATATACGGCTGTACCGTCTGCGTGTAACGGGACGTGGGACAAAGAAGTTGTCGCGAACCCGGATAAAATTACGGATAACCTTGTCCCCAAAGAAGTATTTTCATTATCCGACCCCATCATCATCAACGGCTATACGCGGCTTAACGGTTCGGTCGCCGAACCTGCGGAAACGAAAACAACGATCGGCTCGCTGACGATGGATAGCCCCATTAAATTTTTTTATCGTAGAAATGATTGCTCGGATGACGGAATAGGAAACAAAAACTGTCACTTGGTTGATATTATTGAAGCGCAAGAAATTACTTTTTCAGCCATGGCATCGGGAAACAATTATGTCTGGGACATCTCGAATCCATCTATAAAAAGTGCGTATTATGCAAATATCAATTTTAGCGAATATCGCTCCATTGATGATTGCTCAATCTCTCTTGGCCCGCCGGTAGATGGCGCTTGTGGCGCGGCAAACGGTCAAAGTTTTTCCGAGGCGCCCAAGTCCGGGCTCTGCGTGTCTGGAACGGCTTCCCGCGTCAAAAGATCGAACGGATGGATGTGGACGTGCAACGGAATTAGTGGTGGAGCCTCGGCAGTGTGCGAGGGCTACCGCCGTTAATTACGCAGGCGCAAAGCCTCGCGATAAATATCCAGTGTTTTCGAAGTCATAGTGGCCGTGGTAAAATTTTCTCGGATATGCGTAAAAGCGTTAGCTGCCAGCGCTTCCCGTTCTTCCAAAGGCAGGGAAAGAACGGCATCAATCGTTTTTGCCAATTCTTCGGCATCGCCGGGCGTCGTCAGCCATCCGGTTCTGTCCTGAATGACTGTTTCTTTAGCGCCGCCATGGTTTGTGGCGATGACGGGCACGCCCATGGCTTGAGCCTCGATAACAACGCGACCGAACCCTTCGGGACGCGTGGAAGGAACAATGACAACGTCGGCAACCGCATAGGCGGCAGGCATATCCTTGCACGTGTTGAAAAGGAGGACGTTATCGATTAGTCCGGCCTGTACAATCTCCCTCTCGACATCGTGGCCGTAGGCGGAATTTTTGCCGCCGCCGACCATAATGCAAATAAAATCGCGCCGCTTAAGCTTTGCCAGAGCATGCACCAGCACCATATGCCCCTTCCATCGCGTCATGCGGCCGGGCAAAAGAATGACAGGCATTCCTTCGGGCAAGTTCCATTCTTTTCGCCGGGCCTCCCGTCGTGCAGGGCTGACTTTGCGCGGATCGAATGTTTCGACGTCCACGCCGCGAGGCACGATGCGTATAATATCCTTGGAAATTCCGTACGTGTGCTCGGCGTAATCGGCGACGAAATCCGAGATAGCGATGATCCGCGCGCCATGAGCCATAGCCGAATTATAAAAACGCTTGATCGCGGACGTAGCGCCATAAGCGTTATGGAAAGTTGTGATATAAATCGCGCCCGTCAATTTGGCGGCAAAAAAAGCGCTCCACGCCGGAGCGCGGCTTCTGGCATGAACGATATCGACCTTGTATTTGCGGATGATATGGCTCAAGCGGATAACGTTAAGCAGCATCGTCAGAGGATTTTTTGACGCCAAGGGCAACGTCAGATGCAAACCGCCCGCATCCTCGACGTCAAGTGCCATAGGCCCGCCCGACGACGCTACAATGGACGGAAAGCCGGATTTGACGAGAGCGGCCGTAATCTCGACTGTGCCGCGTTCGACGCCGCCTGTGACAAGGGCAGGCAGAACTTGAAGAACGACAGGCGGCCTTACGACGTTCAGCACGATATCGGCAGCGCGCTGTGAAGGAACAAATTGACCGAGCCCAAGCCACAGGGCTGTTGCTTCCAGCTTGGTGATTTGTTCGTTTCGCGCGCCTCGGCTCGTCAGATAGGTGTCGACGGCATTTGCAATTTTTTCCGGTACGCAGTCGTTTTGGAGAAATTCGGGAATAATGAGCTTATTGTGCATAATATTGACGAGATTGGCGAAAGTGACGCGGATAAATCGCCGGAAGAGAAAATAGGTCAACGCGTTGACTTTATAAGCGATAACGGAAGGCAGCTTTGCTAAAGCAAGCTCCAGCGCAACAGTGCCCGAACAAGCCAGAGCGGCGGTCGAGGCGGCAAACGCGTCGTATTTATCCTGTTCGTCCTCGACGATATGCGCGGGCACGCCCCATGTCGCAACGTCGGCGGCAATGCGCTCTTTTAGATGAGAAACAACCGGCACGACGATTTCCAAATCGGCATGCCTTGCATGCAAAATCTCGACCGTTTGGCGGAAAACGGGCAGGAGGCGCGAAACTTCGCTCATCCGGCTTCCTGGCAATACGGCTAAAAGAAGAGTATCGCGGGAAATATTTCGGGCCGCGCGAAAAGCCTCGCCGTCGCCCTTGTCCGCGCCGCTTTCGACGACTGAATGGCCGACAAAAGTGCACTTCAACCCTTCGCGAGAAAAATAAGGCGGCTCGAACGGAAATACCGCCAATAGATGATCGAGAAATTTGGCGATTTTTTTGGCGCGGCCCGGCCTCCATGCCCATACCGTCGGCGCGACGTAGTGGATAAGGCGGATGTTGTCGCCCGACATTTTTTTGACGCGCCTCGCGACGCGAAAGCAAAAATCGGGAGAGTCGATAGTAATCAAGGCCGTCGGCTGCGCTTCGATCACGGCATCTGCAGCTTGCCGGATGCGTTTAAGAATCCGGGGAATATGCCGAAGAACCTCAAAAATACCGAAGTGCATCAATTCTGTGTGTGGAAAAATGAGATCGAGCCCTTCGGCCTGCATCAAAGGCCCGCCGACGCCCATAAATTCAACGTTTCCGCCAAGCTTGACGGAAAGAGCGCGCATCATCCGCGCGCCCAGCAAATCGCCGGAAGCCTCGCCTGCGATCAGAAAGAAAACAGGCGTCGTGGTCATCAATACCCCGTCGCTATTCGTTCAACCAATTGTTTTACCGTAGGAATGAATCCGTTGGCATAAAAGGGGTCATCCGCAAATCGATAGGCGTTATGCCCCGAAAACATCAACGCGTTTTCGCAATCGTCGGTATGGCTAACTTTCTGCAACGTTTTCTGAATGCAGAATGAGCGCGGATCGGGCATACGCCCCGTGGTTCCGGCCTCGTTTTGCGACCAATTCGAAAACTGGCATGCCGACAGACAACCCATGCAACTGGACTGATCTTTCAAAATATCCCTGGCTGTTTCCGGCGTAATAAACACAAGCGTGCTGTCAGGAGTGCGCAAGGCTTTGGTAAAGCCTTGGGCTTGCCATGCCTTGATGCGAGCCGTATCGCCGGCCGTCAGAAACACGGGATTGCCGACAACGCCGACCTGAAAGCTTTCGGTATGAGCGCCCACGGCCTCGTGAGTGTAGGCAACCTGCCTTTCGGAACGCGCCTTTAAATCTTCTATAAAAGCATTATTGACGGCGGAAGAATAAAAACCCGTCGGCGAAAACCTGTTGAGAAACACGTCGCCCTTTTTCAGGGTCAAAAGCCGCTTTTTCCACGCATCGGAAATGGGGCTTTCTTTGGTGAGGAGGGGGCGCGTGCCGAACTGGAACGCGATAGGGCCGATTTCCGCATTGTCGAGCCAATGCTCCCAATCCGAAATCCACCAGACGCCGCCCGCCATGATGATGGGAACGTCGTTCAATCCGTATTCGTTCATCTGAGCGCGCAAAGCCATAACGCGCGGCATGGGGTCTTCGGGTCTCAAGGGGTCTTCGCTGTTGGACAGCCCGTTATGCCCACCCGCAAGCCACGGGTCTTCATAAACGACGCCGCCGAGGCCGCTGCGGTGCTTGTTGTAAGCGCGCAGCCACAAAGCACGGAAGGCGCGTGCCGAGGAAACAATGGGATAATAGTAAACGCCGAATTTTTCGGCGAGTTCCGCCACGCGATACGGCATTCCTGCGCCGCAGGTGATGCCGTGAATAAGGTTCTTAGCGCCTTCCAAAATGCCGGTCAGAATCTGCTCGCAACCGCCCATTTCCCACAGGACGTTCATATGCAAGCGACCCTTGCCGCCGGAAATCTCGTGCGCTCTTTGAGCTTGCGCGATGCCGCCCTTAATGCCGAAAGCGATAAGCTCTTCGTGGCGCTCCTTACGCGTCTTTCCGTGGTAAATTTGAGAAACGACGTTTCCTTGCTTGTCGTAACTGTCGGCATTGACGCCGGAAAAGGTTCCGATGCCTCCGGTAGCGGCCCAAGCGCCCGAGCTTGCGCCGGTTGAGACATTGATGCCTTTTCCGCCTTCGATAAGGGGCAGCACTTCGCGCCCTGAGATAACCAGACTATTAAGAGCCTTCAAGTTATGTTCCTTGATCTGAGAATTGATTATCCGACGACTATAATGGGGATGTACGGTTATGCAATCGGCAAAGCACGGGGGACACAATAAAATGGGCTGAAGGCTCTGTTCCCTATTTTAAAGGGGGCGTTGAAGCCCATTTTTATTGTGTCCCCGACGGAAGCTTTAGCGAAGGTGAGGCGGAATCCGATTTGGTACTCTTAATTTATCTTTCTGTACGCGGTGGGGCGCCGGTCTTTGCGAATCAGGCAAACCTATGTAATACCGACAAACGCTTGAAGTGACTCGCGTGGGTCACGAGCGGTTGCGAGGAGCCTGTCGCTCGCCGGACTGAAAAAACGTTTATAAACAATCCGCTTAGCCCGGCAAGCGACAGGCGAGGCGCAGAGCGAGTGAAGTCAGACGGCGTGGATGCTTTCATTGGTAGTTTGGTATAAGGTCGCGCGATGGATAAACGCGCACCTGAACAGCTCGACAAGATCCTTGCCTTGGCGGATTCAAACCACGAAGGCGAGGCGGTTGTTGCCGTCCGCAAAGCCCGCCAACTGCTTTTGCGCGACGGGCTTAGCTTTGGGGATTTGGCCCGAGCCGTGTCGACCAATACCAAAGTCAAATCGCCGGGTGTGTTCTCGTTTTTGACCGGCGGCCGCGAGTATATGGAATCTCAAATCCATCATCTGCGCCAGCAGGTTGAGGATTACAAATCCCAGCTACAGACGCAGGACTTTCAATTGGATTTCTGGCGCCGACGCGCCTTTGATTTAGAACAAGCCTCCCAACACGCGCAAAGCGAAGCCGACAGGTGGAAGAAGCTCGCCAGCGATACGGCGGATCGCCTGTGGGATATAGGGCGAAGCATCGGCTGGGAAGAATACAAAGAAACAAAGCCAACGCCGGAAGCCCTCCCAGCGGTAAAAAAGAAAAGAAAATAAACGAAGAACAGCCGTGTCGATAAAAAAGACCTTTCTGAAATCTTTAAGCTACGGCGTCATGCACATGACCATCGCGATAGCCGTTGCTTATTTGCTGAGCGGCAGTTGGCGCGTGGCCTTGGCGATCGGCATGGTCGAACCTTGCGTTCAGGTCGTCGCTTTCTTCTTCCACGAACGGGCATGGCACAGAATAGAAAACCGGAAAAAGAAAAAGGACTACCACGACAGTGTCATTGACAGCACTTCGCCCGCCCCAACCCTTGTCGAAAACTACCTCCGCCATAAGCACTAAAATCTTTCCCCTCCCCTTGAGGGAGGGGTTAGGGGAGGGGTTGGCCGTTTGGCTTATCCCTTTTTTCTTTCTAAGAAGGGCGTGATGATCAGACAATTTCACTTATTCATATGCGCATTCTTCTTGTTCTCCTTGTGCAGCCTCCCCGCGCGCGCGGACACATCCGAAGACTCCCGCGCCGCGCTCTCCCGCGTCAAAGTCGGCCTCGTTTATGAAAACGTCACGGACGGCGTTGAAATAAAGCGAAGCCTTGAAGAAACGAACGCCATCCTCAAGGCAACGCGCGCGGATTTCCTATTCAGGGGCTTCTGGAAAGATGAACCGATTGTGGATTCTCCCGATCGCATCCCCCCGCAACTTCATTCTCTGGCGCGCGAAGAGGGGATCGATCGTCTGACCGAGAGAATAAGAAAAACGGGAAAAAGCTACGACGTGTTAAGGGAATGGATCGCCGGAATCAAAAGAGAAAACCCGTCGCTCCTTTTCTGCGGCTCTCTTCCCGCGCAGCATGTATCAAAAATCGAGGTCGACCCCATGTCGGGCAGGGTCTATTCGCCCGATGAAACATGGGCGATGGCGCTGGATCCCCGTAAATGGAACGTGATCCTGCGTGATAAAGGCTCGACAAAAGAAGAAGTTCAGGCGCGCCTTTCCGGCAGCGATGTCCATCCCTACGACCGCCGTCTGGCGACGGCCTACGCACCAGACATTACAAATTCGGAGTTTCAATCTCTCCTCATCAATCTGGCAAAGAAACAAATAGACCTCGGCGCGGACGCGCTGTGGATCGACGGCCTTCTGTCCCAAACAAAGTTATTTTTTAATGCAACGAACGACACCCATCATCCCGCCGTCAAAGAATCCTACGGCGCAGCCGTGAAAATCATTGACGATATCCGCCGGTATGGCGCGGATAGGGGGAAATATATTCTGGTCGGAACGTGGGGGCAGGGCGAAGACTCCCTCTTGACCCTATCGCCGCGATTGCAACCTGACTTTGTAACCGTGACTCCCTCGGCAAAGGAAATGGATCAAAAGCAACTCGATGCCAGGGAATGGGACGCAAAACTTGCGGGCATCCGGCAAGCCTACGGCGACATTCCGATTTTTGCGTTTATCGACTGGTCGCTTGACGTCTCGCCTCTGGCGAGCTTCAGCCAGAACCTCAGCGCCGAAGAACAAAAATCGATGCTTCAAACGCTCGATACTTTTTTTGCGCAAAGAGGCGTGAATTTTATTTATCCCGTTCACGGCGGGTATATGGGAAAAAATCCGGCCAAACGCGCTTTCGGGAAATTTGAAACGTACGACAGCCTCGCGCCGGAATTTAATACCATAGAAACTATCGAAACCTTGGCCACGGCAAAAGCGCTGCAACGCTGATTTAGAACAAAATCCATTCAAATGAACTAACCGTCATCCCCGCGAAGGCGGGGATCCCATTTTCTTTTTTTTATGTTGAAAACAAAAGAGAATTTTGATGTAATGATAATCATAAAAACCGCAAATAAACACCAAGCAATACTTCAAAAAAACCAAATTTATCAGTTGTTAATATAATATTTCTAAACCTAGCAAAGGTAATTTGCCTCTAATAAAAGGAGAGCGCCCATGCGCCACACAACATCTGTTTTAATCGCCGTCACGATTGGCCTCGTGTGCGGCTCGCTTCCGATGGCCGCAAAAGCGGTAGAGTGCGATCCAAAAGCCAGGACTTGCTATAATTCCACAACTCCGAACTCGTGCAATGCGTTCACGCTTGGCACCTCGATGCTCGACAAGGACGGCAAAAATGTTGTTGCATGCTTGAACAGCGACAGCGGCGGAAGAGTCTGGAAAGCGATGACAAGTGCCGCCGCTACTCCTTCGACTCCAGCGCCTACACCGACGCCATCTGCTCCGAGCGCAACATACCTTTGTCCTAATGCCCCATGCCCATCGGGGCCCTCTAGAGGCCCAGTAACTTGCGTAGGGGTGTACTCAGGCATGCCGTCATGCACGGGCTGTTATCACGTAGGTACGCGTGACAATCCTTATGCGGGAGTCGCTTACGGTTCGATCGCTTGCACCAAAATGTAATTTAGGTTTGATCTGCGGAAAAAACAAAAAAGCCCCCAATCCATCGGGGGCTTTTTTTAGGCTTTGAGCTTGTCCTAATTCAATACGCTATAGCCGCGTCTGGACAAGCATTTATTGATGATGCTCTTCTGGCTTACGGCCGCACCCCCGCCGCTCGTTGCTGCACCGCCGGCTCCGCCGACAATCGCGCCCGTCGCAGCTCCGGTTCCGGCATTACCGCCGATGGCGCCGACAGCAGCGCCTAAAGCGGCGCCAAGTCCGGCTCCGACAAGCGTTCCCTTGGCAGCGTCGCCGCCAACGTCAACTTGTTCGGCATACTGGCGGCATTCCGCCAAATCCCGTTGGTACTTGGCGCTATTGACGCCCTTCATATCGACGATAGGTTGATAGGACTGCGCGCATCCCAAAAGCAAGCCGAACGAGAGGATCATCGCCGTAGAGAATTTTATGTTTTGCATTGGCCACCTGTATATGTGAGAGGTTCTAAGCGAATCTTTATCACGTTTGGCGATAGGCATCAATTTCCATAATTAGCCCTGAGAATAGGGCAGCTTAAAGCTGGAATGCTTTCTGATGTGTTGCTATGGTCATTGGCACACGAAAAGATGCGTAAGAGAAAAATGCCTATCCAAACAAATCTCAATCAATCCAAAGGGGCGGCATTAGGCAACACGCAACATTTCCTATATCTGGACGGCCTGCGCGGGCTTGCGGCGCTCGTCATAGCCTTTGTTCATTTCAGGGATTTTGCTTTTTACAAACTTCCTGTTGCGGGCGGCCTATGGGTCGGTTTTTTCTTCATGCTGTCCGGCTTTGTTTTAACGCATGCCTACCGCAAGCAGATACAAAAGCGCAGCCTGACATTTCGCAGCTATGTCGGGTTAAGGCTGGCGCGCCTCTATCCCCTTTATATCCTCACGAACGTGTTGTGCTTTCTGATGGTTGCGGCAGGAGCCTATTATAAATTCAAAACAGGAGCGGCGCCTTCGTTTGACGTATTCAAAGGCGGCGGCGTGGTGGAAATTCTGGAAACCATCACGTTGACTCAAATGCTTTTCGGAGGCCACCAATTCTTTAACGGGCCGTCGTGGAGCATCAGCGTCGAGATGTGGTGCAGCCTGTGGGCGTTCTTTCTCTTTATGCCGAGGCGGAAATGGATAAAGGGATTAGCCATATCGGCGGTCGTGATATTATTTGTCTTGGTTCAGTTGAACGGCGGGGCGATTTACCCAAAAACCCAATGGATATGTGGCATTTTTAAGCAGCACTATGTCACAGGGCTGTTTTGCTTTACGGCAGGGTGGTTGGCGGCGCTTGTGGTGCCCGTTCATTCGGGGAAAATAGTGCCGGGAATAATTGCGACGCTGGGAGCGTTATGCGTGACGGTTTTTGTGAAGTCGATTTCAAGTAATCCATTTTGCGAAATTGGGTTTTATGGGATCAGCCTGATCATGATCTGTTGTTTTGCGACAACCTCGACCCCGGCCAATAACGTGTTGAGGCTTATCCTAAAAAAGAGCGGAGAATACTCATACGGATTTTATCTCTGGCATATGTTTATCATCATGCTCGTTCCCAAACTCCTGCGCGTCACCGAAAAAGCGGGGATAGAGCTGGAAAGAACAATCCCGCTGGCGGTTGTTTTTGTGCTGGTCACGATAACGGTCTCGCACTTTAGTTATAAGTATTTCGAAATCCCCGCCAAAAAATTCCTGAGAAACCGGCTTGCGGCTCGTTGAATGCTTTGCCGAAGTTTTACGCCGTTTCAAACAACTTTTATATGTATGACCAAACCTATTGCCGTCATTCCGCAAATTTTTCTCTTCGCTTAGAAAGAAAATTTATGCGGAATCCGATTTGGTTTGCTCTCTTGAATGGTAAAAACTTGATTGGAACGCCTATAGCGAAGGCGGGTCATGAACCTATTCCTTCATAGATTCAAATCAATCCAATCGGTTCTTAGAAAAAACGCCCCGAATGGGGCGCTTTTTCTAAGAATTGGTTGCGGGGAGAGGATTTGAACCTCTGACCTTCAGGTTATGAGCCTGACGAGCTACCGGGCTGCTCCACCCCGCGATACCAAACAACTACCGGCGATTATGAGCCCGGTAGCTTCTCAAACTTACGCCTTTGCTTCGCAAAGGCTAGGGCGGGCTGCTCCACCCCGCGATACCAAACAACTACCGGCGATTATGAGCCCGGTAGCTTCTCAAACTTACGCCTTTGCTTCGCAAAGGCGGAGCCTGCCCCGGCGAAAGCCGGGGGCGGGCTGCTTCCTCCTACGCCCTTCGGGCTTCGGAGGACAAGCCACCCCGCGACACCAAACAATCGGCAGATATCAAATAATGCCGAGAAGAGGCGTTGTTTTGACGCTTTGATGCGTGAAAGTCAACCTGCATTTAGCCCGACTGATTCTAAACGGACACTCTTTTTGCGCCCAAAAAAACACCTGAAAATCAGAAAAAAGATGCAAAAGAACCCTATAAAATCAGGCGTTAAGACCCTGTTAAGAGGAGGTTCGTATTGTTCCGCAGTTGAAGAATCTTCAACGATAATTTGCCCCGAGACGACAATAGAATCGCGACATTACCTTTTATGACCGAAACACAAACATCAGAAACAAAACCCCTTCCGTTAAAGAAACAGGGGTCGGAAAATATGTCCGAAAGCGTTGTTCCCTCAGCCTTATGGGGCATTGCCGCCATGACGGGTTTGGGGACATTGGCCATCCTCGTGCCGCATCTGGTTTCTGGCGGCCTCGCGATAGGGATTGATTCTCTCATCGCCTTCATGCTTTTCGGCGTGGCGGGAACGACGTGGCGCCTCTCCAAGCGCGCGCGCCCCGAAAGCCGTCAGGAGTTTCTCCTGCGCGAAGCCTTTCACAGCGTATTGACGCCGCAACTGATCACCGATGAACGAGGCAATCTCGTTTTGGCGAACAGGGCTTTTCGCGGATGGATCGATATAGGCGGACAGAACGCGGAAACGGCGCTGGCGTCGCGTTTTTCGTCGACGCCCGCTATTATCAACGAGTTCAACCAAATTCGCACCTCGCTTCAAAAAGGCCACGCGGGCATCGCCGAGCTTCCGATTGTGCGCGGCGGCAAAGTCATCGAGTGGCGGCGCATCGTGGCGCGCCCGCTCGAAGGTTACGCAAATTTTTTTCATTGGCGCTTTGACGACATCAGCGAACGCCGCCGCATGGAAAAAGCCATGCACGACGAGCAAGCCAAGCTCGTCGATTTTATGGCCAACGCGCCCGTCGGTATTTATTCGGTCGATCAGCACGGGCTGTTCCGATTTGTGAACAAGACGTTGGCTGAATGGCTGCAGGTAACGCCGGAAGAGCTGATTAAAGGCGATGTTCGCCTGCATGACGTTTTGCGCGATCCGCCGAAAGGCGTCGCCGCGCATGCGATAACGTCGGGCCCTCAGGGCGAAGTCATGGGCGAAGTGGTCATGCGCCGCCGCGACGGTACGTTGTTTCCGGTCGCCATTACGCAATCCGTTATATTAGAGGAAAACGGCAAATCGTTGCGCACGCGCTCTGTCGTGCGCGACCAATCGCCGGAACGCGAATGGCAACAAGCCCTGTCGGTGTCGGAACACCGCTTCCAAAGGCTGTTTGCCGAAGCGCCCATCGGCATCTTGCTGGTCGACGGGAAGTACACGGTTATGGAATGCAATCACGCATTCCACGGGATAATGCACCGCCCGCGTGGGGGCATTATAGGGACAAGCCTGTCGGAACTTATATATCCGTCCGATCGCAAGGACATGATGGATAAGTTGGCCGAGGTATTGAACGGAAATGATCAAACCAGACCGCTTGAAGTTAAAATGGCGGGTGATCGCGAGATCATCACGCAAGTGTTCGTCAAACGCTTTGGGCTTGTCAGCAAGGAATTGACGGGAACGGAAGAACAAAGCGGGCTGATGCTCTACTTCATCGATGCGACGGATCAAAAGCATCTGCAAATCCAGTTTGCCCAATCTCAAAAAATGCAGGCCATCGGCCAGTTGGCGGGAGGCATCGCTCACGATTTCAACAATCTTCTGACGGCCATGATCGGCTTCTGCGATTTGTTGTTGCAACGGCACAAGCCTGGCGATCAAAGCTTCAACGACATTATGCAGATCAAGCAGAACGGCAACCGCGCCGCCAATCTGGTGCGCCAGCTGTTGGCTTTTTCGCGCCAGCAAACCATGCAGCCCAAGATATTAAGTCTTGCGGACGTCTTGTCGGAATTGACCAATCTTCTGCGCCGGCTGATTGGCGCGCAAATCCGCCTCGAAATGGTTCATGGCCGCGACGTCGGTCTTGTTAAAGTCGATCAGGGTCAGTTGGAACAAGTCATCATCAATCTGGTCGTCAACGCGCGCGACGCTATGCCGAACGGCGGAACGGTTACGATTCACACGCGCAACCACAAGCAGGAAATGCATGTGATGCGGGGGCAGGACGACATGCCTCCGGGGAATTATGTGGCCATCGAAATTGCGGATCTCGGCATCGGCATTCCGCCTGAAAACTTGCAACGTATCTTCGAGCCGTTCTTCTCGACGAAGGAAATCGGCTCCGGCACGGGGCTTGGGCTATCGACCGTTTACGGCATCGTGCGTCAAACAGGCGGGTTTATCGGCGTTGAAAGCACGGTAGGGGTCGGCACCAAGCTGACCGTCTATCTGCCGGTCTATGTTAAAACGGCGGCCGAAGAAGAGGTCAAAGCCGAAGATGTGCACGATGACGACAAGCCAGGGCCCGATTTAACCGGCGCGGGCACCATTCTTTTGGTCGAAGACGAAGACGCCGTCCGGGTGTTCTCGTCGCGGGCGTTGCGCAACAAGGGCTACAACATCCTTGAGGCGCGCAGCGGCGAAGAAGCGATAGAAGTGCTAAAAAATGAAGGCGATAAGGTCGATCTCATCGTCTCCGACGTCGTCATGCCGCAAATGGACGGGCCGACGATGTACAAGCACGTGCGCGAAAAATGGCCGAAGATTAAGGTTATTTTTGTTTCCGGCTACACAGAAGACCGCCTGCGCGAGCAGTTTACGTCCGGGGAGACCATCTACTTCCTCCCCAAACCCTTCACGCTCAAGCAACTCGCAGGCAAGGTAAAAGATGTGATGGAAGAAGCCTGATCATCAAGCGGCGTAAGGGAACAGGTGTAGGTTTCGACTTGGCCTCCGCGCCATACCCGCGCTCATTTAAACTCTTATGCGCCTTCGCGCACTTGGCGCGCGCGTCGTATCCGTGGGCATCCGGCAGCACGGATCCCCTATAAAAATATGTGGCCGCCCATGACAGGTATTGATCGCCGTTCATCGCGCGCGCCGCCGGATTCTGCAGAGCGCGAAGCCCGACATGCTCGAACAGCAAACCGAAAGCGAAAGCAACCTCAGGCGCTTTGATTATTTCAGGCGCGAAATAGGAGAAAGCGGTAAGAGCTATATCCTCTCTGATATAGCCCTGATCGTCGGATGTTCCGCGGCACCTCTTCAGATAAAGCTTGCTGAGGTGAAAGAGGCAGTCAGGGCCGTCCAAATCCGCGGCCTGCTTATAAGTACTTGTCGCAAGCCCGAAATCCTGTGGAATTTCCGTATGCCCGTATTCGTAAGCCTTGCCCCTGATCACAAGGCGCATAGCGGTCTCAAGCCTCTCGGCCTCGCTCATCTCAAAGGGAGTTTTTCCGTTAAATCTGATTTCGGGCAGGCCAATCATTTTTCAATCTCAATAAAAACGTTTTAAAATATCTATAAAAATAGGAACACCGCCTACTTAAGCAAAGCATCCTCTTGGAGCAAAAACTATCAAATGGTAATAGTTTCAACAAAGAAAAAAGGCCTTGATAAGGGCTGATTTATTAAAATAAATAGAGCAATTAAATAAGGACGCCCTATGTTCCCTTAGCTTTCCTGACCGCAGCCAAGCCCTTCCAATCCTCAATATCCAGATCGGGCTTTTCAGCCCTGTATTTTGCGTACAAAGCGATGCCGACAGGGTCTTCCAGAATATCGACCTTAATGCCCTTGCCGCGCACCATGTCCTCATTGCCCGAAGCGTTCGTCACGTCACCGACGACGACGCGGCTAAAACCGCGCATGTAAATAAGCGTCGCGCAAATGTCGCACGGGCTCAGCGTCGTGAAAATCGTCGTCGCGCTGAAATCCACCCGTCCGGCGTCGCGAATGGCCGATGTCTCACCGTGATTGTATGGATCGTTATCCTGCACAAGGGTATTATGCCCCTTGCCGATAATCCGCCGCGTCTTGTTGTCGATAATGACGCCGCCGATAGGGCACCCGCCCTCATTGTAGCTTTTCTTGGCAAGCAGAACCGCAACCCGCATAAAGTCGCGGTCGCTCAGTTTGGCGAAAAAGCCGTCTTCTGCAACCGAAGAAAGGGTCTTCGTAGCCGTAAGGGCGAGGACGTTCAAAACCTCGTCCGTCACGGGCGTATCTTTGGTAAAAGGGGCGGTCATCGTTTCTCCGATTTTTAAAGCAAGTTACCCCTATTATCACCTGCCGCAACAACTTGAAACCCCTATCAGAGTCGCGTAGCTTGACTCTTTCTTTTTAGGGCGCGGAATCCTATGACCTCTCTCTCCCTCACCGACGATCTCTTTTTCGGCCAAACCGGCATGAACCGCGCGGGCGTTGAACGTGCGGTCGATGACGCGCTGGTCGGCGCGGACGACGGCGAACTGTTCCTCGAATACCGCCAGTCCGAAAGCTTCGTCTTCGATGATGGCAAGCTCAAGAACGCGAGTTTCGACACGACGCAGGGCTTCGGCCTGCGTTCGGTGTCTGGGGAAACGACGGGCTTTGCCTACGCGGTTGAAATGGACGAAAAAGCCATCCGCCGCGCGGCGGAAACCGTCCGCACGGTGCAAGCGGGTCATGGAGGCATCATGAGCGCGGCGCCCATAGGCACAAACCGCCATCTTTACGACGACGCCAATCCGCTTTTGGGAAAAAGCTTCGAAGACAAAATCAGCCTGCTTCAACAAATAGACGCCTATGTTCGCGCACGAGATCCCCGCGTCCATCAAGTCAGTGTTTCTCTGGGTGCAAGCTGGCAAGCCATCCAAATCTTAAGGGCAGGGGGCTGGCGCGCTGCCGATGTTCGCCCCCTCGTAAGGCTCAGCGTTTCGGTTGTCGTACGCGACGGCGACCGCATGGAATCGGGATCATCCGGCGGCGGAAGCCGCGCCGAATATGCGCGCTGGTTCGACCCGTCCGAATGGCAACATATGTCGGACGAAGCCCTGCGCAAAGCGCTCGTCAATCTCGATGCTATCGAAGCCCCTGCGGGGGAAATGACGGTTGTCGTAGGCGCGGGCTGGCCGGCGGTCTTGCTGCACGAAGCGATAGGCCACGGCTTGGAAGGAGACTTCAACCGCAAAAAAACGTCGGTATTTTCCGAACTCATGGGGCAACAGATAGCGGCGAAAGGCGTCAACATTGTTGACGACGGCACGATGGAGCAAAGGCGCGGCTCGCTCAGCATCGATGACGAAGGCACGCCGACATCCTGCACGCCCCTCATTGAGGACGGACGTTTAGTCGGTTACATGCAAGACAGGCTCAACGCCCGCTTGATGGGCGTCAAGCCGACGGGCAACGGGCGGCGCGAAAGCTTCGCCTGCCAACCCATACCCAGAATGACGAACACCATCATGCGCGGGGGTAATTATACGAAGGACGAAATCATCGCCTCAGTCAAAAAAGGAATCTACGCGCCGGACTTCGGCGGCGGGCAGGTCGATATAACGACGGGAAAATTCGTCTTTACGGCCAGCGAAGCTTATGAAATCGAGAACGGGAAAATAGGCCGTCCCATCAAAGGCGCATCCTTGGTCGGCTCCGGGGCAGAGGCCCTCAAGCGCATCAGCATGATCGGCAACGACGTGGCGCTCGACAAGGGGATTGGCTATTGCGGCAAGGCTGGCCAAAGCGTTCCCTGCGGCATGGGACAACCGACCCTGCGCCTCGACCAAATGACAGTCGGCGGCCGCGGCACCTAACCACCGTCATCCCCGCTTTTTTTTCTTCGTCATTCCCGCTTTTTTCTTCGTCATTCCCGCGAAAGCGGGAATCCAGCGCCGCGCGTCCGCGCGGCAAATGACTCTTTTCCCCTCCCCCTGCGGGAGGGGTCATAAGTCAGGCTCATCCAATTCTTGAAGTCATATTCCCTACATTCAACCCATAGCCTGTCTCACAAGCTATAGCCTGAGAGAATGCCCATTTTCACAGCCTACAGTCCAAATTAAACGCGTTTTTTTAAACTATGGTTTGAGAAAAACGGTTAACGCTCGATATTAATAAATCCAAAATGACTCAACCTATAACCTGAGAAAAACAAAAAAAGAGCAGAGCCCTATAATTAAGCTCCGCTCTTTTCCTAGCCTCTACTCAAAAACTTTTAGGCAGCCTTCTTTTCGCGTTCCTTCGTCAGAACGGTTTCCAGCTTCGTGGTCGCCTTTTCCTGATCGATCTTTTCGACGGCGGCCAGCTCGCGAGCCAGACGTTCCAGTGCGGCCTGATAAATCTGGCGTTCGCTGTAAGACTGCTCCGGCTGATCCGAACCGCGATGCAAATCGCGCACGACTTCGGCGATCGAAACGGGATCGCCCGAATTGATCTTAGATTCATATTCCTGCGCGCGGCGGCTCCACATCACGCGGCGAATCTTCGAACGCCCCTGAAGGGTGGACAAAGCTTCCTTAATGCGGTCGCGCGAAGACAAACGGCGAAGACCCGAAGTCTTGGCTTTGGAAACGGGAACCTTCAAACGCATGCGGTCTTGCTCAAAGCAAATCGAATACAACATAACGTCCTGACCTGAAACGGAGAACGCATCGACGCCTTCAATACGACCAACACCATGAGCGGGATAAACGACGAAATCGCCCTTCTTGAATTCTAACTTCTCAGCCATTTGCTTGAACCCCTTGCTTTCCATAAACTCCGAACGCGCACTTCTGACACATCATCGTGACAAAACAGAGGCAAACAACAAAACGGAAGCGAAACAATCTTTCTTCCCTTTGAAGCCCAAATTTCCTTTGCTTAGTTACGGCGATTTGCCCAGCGCCGAGTCTACGTATACCATTTATTAGGGATTATTACAAAACTTTCACGTAATTATGTGTGTATATTGTTGTATAACAATACGTTGGAGGACAATGAGTCGGCCAGTTATTAACGGTTATTCCAAGAAGTATCAACTCAGAGTCGTATTTTATTAATAAATGTTACTCGCCAGCCTTGTCGCTGAAGAACTTAGCGTACTTATCGGGAACATCCTTCATTGAATCGGCGTCCGCAGGCGCAGCCTTCTTATGGGTGCTATTGGGCCATTTGGCGGAGAATTCGCGGTTGACGGGCGCCCATTTCTCGGCGCGGGGATCCGTATCGGAAAGAATGGCTACTGCCGGGCATTCCGGCTCGCAAACGCCGCAATCGATGCACTCATCGGGGTTAATGACCAGCATGTTTTGACCCTCGTAAAAACAGTCGACGGGGCACACTTCGACGCAATCCATGTATTTGCAGCGGATGCAGGCTTCTGTAACAACGTAAGGCATATCAATGAGTCTCCTGATAATGGGTCAGCGAGGTATAAGCGAGGATTGTTCGTAAGGCAACAGCAGGATGATGCCAAAATTCGTTGACGAAACAGCGGGAAGCCTTTAAGAGCAAACGCCTGTCTAAGCGGATATATCCGCCGTTGTAGCTCAGCGGTAGAGCAGGGCTTTCGTAAAGCCAAGGTCGGGAGTTCAATCCTCTCCAACGGCACCATTAAACGAGGGGGCGAAAGCCCCCTTGTTTAATGGTTTGTTCGGAGATGGTGAAGGGCTCCCATGAGTTCATGACCCGAGCGGCTATAAAAAATAATAAGTCGCGAGGGGCAGGGCGATCCGCCTGCGCCAAAAGCTTCGGCGGACAAGGCGGCGCGACTTGTCCGGCGTAGCCCTCTTGGGCGAAGCCGGAAGGCGGGCGGGTAATCAAGTGCACCATAAAAAAAGCCCCCTGACGGGGGCTTTTCTTTTAGGCATCGCCTTAAGCTATAGGCAATTTTGGAAAAGACTTTTTTTGTACCGTCGGCTGCGGATTCTGATTGTTCGGAGGCGTGCCGGGCTGAGGTTTTGGAGGAACTACACCTGAAATAACCTTCAAAAGTTCCCGACTTAAACGATTTCCTTCTCTCATCTCTTTCAAAAGCGGCTCCATTTTAGCGTCTTCGGCTTCCTTGGCAACTCTGGCCGTTTGCGCGCTCTCCGCCGTCTCTACCGCCTTGACCTGACCTTTCCAATCCTGCACGTCTTTGGGAGTCATGCCAATACTCGTCAGCTGAGCATCGCTCGGCTCAAATCCTGTGACCTTAATCAGGTCGCCCTTGCTGAGGCCATTTTTATGGCGTTCAAAGAGCGCTTTATACATCGCCAAGTTTAAAGCATCCGATCCGGAAACATCGATGTTCACGCGTGCGATATCAAAAGTATTTTCGGGTTTCTGCTTGCTGCCGGGCGACGTTCTCTTGTCCGTTGGCAAAATGCCTAACGCGACCAAAGCAGCCGCTTCTGGGCCGGTTGAATCAATGCCCATCTTTTCCCTGTAGGCATCCTGAGCAAAACCTGCAACGCCCGCGGCAAAATTTTTCCGACCCTGATCGGAAACGCGTTTATCCGTAAAATAGTGAACCTTCATTTGGCCGTTATTCGGATTGATTTGAAGCTGAGCGTATGGGTCGCATCCCCCTAATGAGGTGTAAAAACAACCGTCCTCATTATCGAGATACCCAAGCGGAAATCTGATATCTCCATTAATGTGATCGATGGGGTTATATGAACTATATAAATGGATATCAGCGGCGTTGGCGTGCTTGTGGAGAGCTCTCTTTGCCAGACCTTCGCCGGGGAGAGGCTTGTAGGCTTTCAGCCGCTTAACAGACCACCTCTTGCCTGCTTCAAGGTTTACAAACGTGCCGTTAGCGCTGTGTTTGTTCAGGGCGATTTGCAGCGCAGACTTTTGTTCGGCGGTGAGTTCCGTTTCAAGAACCATCTTCCCGCTATCGCCGCTCGCCATATTAATCATGCCATTCGACATCGTAATCTCTCCTTGCAAATACAGACCCTACCACAAACCTATTCTATCATAATTAAGCTTCAGTTTAAATGGCCGAATTACTTTCACGGCATTGATTCTCCTGCGCTTTTTACCTCCGCAGCGGATAAGTCGGCTACGGGCGGTTCTTTGGAAGAAATGCCCGATTTTAACCCCCGCTCATCCTTAGGGCTATTTGTTCTTCCTGTATCATTAAGGGACAGCGAATCTCCAAGATCAACGCGGGGTAAACTATCTGAAATCCTGTCGATGAAATCGGCCTCTTTTTCCAGCTCGCCGATATGCTTGCTGGCTTCGGCTGTTTCCAGAAGCATGCCGAATTTGTAATCAACTTTCTCAAATCCATGGAGTTTAGCCGCGTCCTCGGCCATTTTCTTGACGGCCAACAATTCCCTCAGGGTCTCGACAGTCGGAACCATAATCTCAAGCCCGATGCCGGCCTTATCCGCATACTTATTCTTATAGGTTTTATACGCCGCAAAAATGGCCTCTAATTGATTTATATATAGCGTCGGCTTGCTCAGCCCCAATTGCACGCCGCGTTCCGATGCATTTAGCGCGAGGCGGGTGACAATGGACATATGCGGAATATCGTGCTTCAGGATTTCTTTGACAGGCGCATCGAGAAGGCGGATGCACACCGAGCAGGGGGCTTCATCTTCCGAGACGCTGCGATTTTTTTGAAGAGCCTCGAAAATTAATTCCACATGATTTTGCTGACGCACTTTCAGCGTTGCGTAAGACGAAGAAACGCGATCCGGAGATTCCAAAAAAACGTCGCGCAGCGATTGAGCCGATTCAGGATCGGAAAAAACAAGCTTTTCCGATCTGACGGGTCCAATGCGCGTGTTCCCCAATTCAAGGGCTCTTACGACGTCGGCAAGCGAGCCAAGAGCGGCTCTTTCAAGGACGCCATCGATAATCCGGGTTTTATGCGCAACCATAGTATCAATCCGATAATAAAATTATTTTTTCCAATGCCTTACCATACCCTAATCACTTAAATATTAGGTTAATCCGGCAGAAAAAGGCTCTAACGCCTAGATAAGGCTAAAAATTTTCCGGCGTTCGATAAAGGCGGGGGATTCGCACTAACCAAAAAATCTCTTCCAAATATGGTCGTTAACCCATTGGAAAGGAGAAACGCTGAAACCCTTTTTAACGACGAGACAGCACGGCTCTCCGGCATAATTGCCCATGACTCTTACGTCGGAAAAACCTGCTTTTTCAAATATCTGAACGACCTCGGAAGCATAAATAGCCCCAAGCTGGCACAGGCACAAAGCTTTGCTTTGCGACAGCCGGTCAAAATCTGCTGCAACTTTCCTGATAAAGTCCAAGCCATCGGCGCCGCCGTCCAACGAAATCGGGGGGTCATAATTACGCATTTCGGGAAGAAGGTTTGGAATGAATTCCGTCGGCGCACGAGGCGGATTGGAAATAACCAAATCGAATTTTTCGGTTAGGTCTTCGCTCCAATTTCCGATTTTAAATTCGGCTCTGTCGAAGAGCTGGTTCTCTCTTGCGTTTTCTCTGGCCACATCCAGCGCTTTCTCATTGAGATCAATTCCGACGCCCGAGGATTCCGGCAAAGCCTTCAGAAGAGAAAGAAGGATGCACCCCGTTCCTGTGCCAAGATCGAGAATGCGGATATTTTTTCTTTCGTCGCCAAGGGTGGACAGTGCATAGTGAACGAGGTCTTCCGTCTCCGGATAGGGTTTATAAACGTCCTCTGCCGTGTGCAAAGAAAGCCCGCAAAAATCCGTAACCCCAAAAATTCTTTCTATGGGCATTCTCTGTTCGCGCAAATTCAGGGCGCGTTCAAGAGCATCTCTGCATTCCCGATCGATTTCCGTTTTGTCTCCCAGAATTTTCTTTAAAATATAATAGACTTCTTGCTGCGGTTTTAAAATACCGGCGCGGGTAAACCGCTGTTCATAGTCTTTCGCAATTTCGGAAATCACAAATGTCATGATGCGCCGGGAACAAGGAATCACCGGGAATCTCTACCAATTTACCGATTCTGTAAACGGCAATAAGCGACATCCGGCAAGGTATTATCAAGGCGACCTTGCCGTCGAGCAAAAGCAAGCCTAGGCTGAAATCCCGCATTACGGTTTTTCCTTGGAGGCTCACATGCTGAAGAAAATTCTGATTGGTGTCGCGCTTTTCATTGTGCTTTTGGGAACAGGCGTCTTTTTTCTGAAAGCAAATATAGTTCGATCGGCAATCGAAAAATACGGCACGGCGGCAACTCAAACGGACGTAACGCTCGACAAAGTAAGCATGACTCTTTCAACGGGCAAAGCCGCGCTTACCGGATTAAGTATTGGTAGCCCCAAAGGCTTTAAGGCGGACAAATCCTTTTATCTAGGAGACATCGCCGTCAAGCTCGATACAAGCTCAATAACAGGCAACGGCCCCATTGTTATTGAAGACATCAGTATCGAAAAACCTCAGATCGCGTATGAAATCAACAAAACGGGCGAAAGCAATCTTCAAACAATCATGCGCAGCGTTAAGGCCTATTCGGAGTCCTCTAATAAGGGAAAGAACACGACCGAAAAATCCGCAAGCGCAAACAAACAAGAACGCAAAATAATCATCAACAATCTGACGGTACGCGACGGACAGATTGCCATAAGCCATTCGATGCTTGAGGGAAAAAAGCTGTCCACGGGTTTGCCTGTTATTCATCTTACGAACATTGGCAAAAATGAAGGCGGCACAACGCCGGCAGTCGTTATCGAAAAGGTTCTTGGCGCCATCACCAACAGCGCATCGAAGGTAGCCAGTTCTAAGCTGGCGAAAGAGCTTGGCGCAACGATCCGGAAAACCGGAAAAGAAACAGGCGACAAGATAAAAGGATATTTTGAATAATAGATACTGGCATCTTAATCCCGCGCCTTCTCGAGAAGTGACGCGACTCCTTTGTCGCATGTTTAGCGCGATTTCAAATCCGACCGGAATGCCGCCGCCTTTCCCTTGTCAATACGCACGAATTCTACAGCGCCTAACATCAATCGCCATAGGGGTTTTTGGCAAGACGCGCATCGCCGTCAATATCGACTTAAATAATGAGCCTTTCTGAACTATGATAATGCTGTATAAAGAAAGCCCCTTCCTCCTACCTAAAGGTTTGCCCATGCGTACATGCAAATCTCTTGTTCTTCTGGCCGCAATAATTTTGTTACCCTTGTCGGCGGGAGATTCCAGCGCAAGCACCCATTCGGAGAAAATGACGGTCTCTCTCGGAGAGGAATTCTCCTTTACGGTGGAAACGAACCCGTCAACGGGATTCCAGTGGCAGCTCGTGAAACCGATTGATGAAACCATTTTGCGTTTTGTCGAAAAAAAGTACAACGCAGTTGGACATCCGAGACTGATGGGCTCCTGGGGCAAAGAAACCTGGACATTCGAAGCCGTAAAGGTAGGAACGACGGAAATAGCGCTTGAGTACTGTCGTTCCTGGGAAAAAGGAGTCTCGCCCGCCAGAACAAAAATTTATAAGATTAGGGTGAAATAAGGTCTGCTTTAACGACACAATCCATCACAAGGGGACATCATGAAATACTCACAAAGCCCTGCGAAACTTTTGATCGCCTGCATGCTGTTCGCATCGCTGGCTGCATGTTCGATGGTTTCCGGACGCGAAACGCCGGGACAATATCTGGACGATACAACCATTACGACGACGGTTAAGGCCAAAATTATAGCAGAACCAAAGCTGAAGGTTCTTCAAATCAACGTCGAAACGATGCAGGGCGTCGTCCAACTCAGCGGTTTTGTCGACTCCAAACAGCACGGAGCTAAAGCTGTAGAGATTGCCCGCAAAGTGCGCGGCGTGACCTCGGTCAAGGACGACCTCGTCGTACGCCCGTAATAAGCAATTTCTGATGCAATACCCGCCGATCCCGTAAAGAGGGCATCGGAAGGGTGTGCCTCAAAATCAATCAGTCGCTAGCATTTGCAACAAGACCGAACAGGTAAGCCCCAATAATTGCGCCGGCAATCGGAGCGACCCAGAACAACCAAAGTTGATCGAGAGCCCATCCGCCCTGAATTAAGGCTACGGCAGAGCTTCTGGCAGGATTGACCGACGTGTTGGTGACGGGGATGCTGATAAGATGGATCAGGGTTAACCCAAGCCCGATGGCGATAGGCGCAAACCCGCGTGCCGCGCGCTTGGACGTCGCCCCAAGAATAATGACCAAAAACATCATGGTCATGACAACTTCGGTAACGAAAGCCGCACCCAAGGAATATCCGCCGGGAGAATGCGCGCCATACCCGTTTGAAGCAAACCCGGCCGTAATATCGAAACCCGGTCTGCCGGAAGCAATCACATAAAGAACGGCGGCGGCGATGATGCCCCCGACAACCTGAGACCCCATATAGGGCAACACTTTTTTCTTGGGGAACTTACCGGCGACCCATAAGCCGACGGTAACGGCAGGATTAAGATGACAGCCGGAGATAGGGCCAATGGCATAAGCCATCGTAAGAACGGTCAAGCCAAACGCAAACGCAACGCCAAGAAAACCTATACCGACTTGAGGAAAGGCAGCAGCCAGAAGAGCGCTTCCGCATCCGCCTAACACAAGCCAAAACGTACCGATAAGTTCCGCACCGTACTGTTTCATGACACGTCCTCCTGTGATAAAGAGAAAAACTTGCTTTACGGGTGTGACATAAACGGGAAATGTTCGCAATAAAGTATATCTTAGCCCACGCACACAGGCGCTCGCGCTAATTTAGGCGGCGCATTATCGAATCATTTGTCGGACTAAAGAACCGTCCGCTCTTTTGCACCCGGAAAATAAGGCGTATTGTTTATCGATCAGTATTCACGCCAATCCTCACGGAGGAAATCTTGTTCTTATGGTACGCGCTTGGAGTCATTCTTTGTTTGGCGCTTGTATGTGAATTTTACACGCTGAAGACAGGCGTGCCGACGATCACTTCCTTTCCATCAGCGAGAAGGAAGATAATTGAGATTCTTAAAAGCGAAGTCGATTTAAAACCATCAGACAAACCTTATACGATCATCGATCTTGGCTCCGGAAACGGCCGATTGACCTCGCAAGTCGCTCGAGCTTTGCCGAGCGCCCAAGTGATCGGCATCGAAATTTCATTCGTTCCTTGGGTCTATTCCGTTCTTCGTCAACGGGTCTTCGGCCCCAAGAACCTTGAATATAAGCGGGCGGATTTCTGGCCTTATGATATCTCGAACGCGGACGCGATTATTATTTATGTGACTGAAAATATTTTTGAGCGCCTAGAGCAAAAACTTAAAAAGGAATTGAAACCCGGTACCATTGTCGTGGCGAACGATGTCATTTTACGCGGCGATTGGTCGCCTTCGGAAATCCACGACACGGGTTTTTTACAGCTCAAAGTGTTTGTTTACAGACAAACCGGCCCTACAACCCAACTCATTAATCTGTAAGAAAGGGGCGTTCCAAACAGAATAAATCTCGGCGCTGAGAATAAAGGCGAAAGGGTGTTAAGCGTCCGCCTTGAAAACCGGCCTTCCGGCGCGTAGTTTGACAGGGCGCTTATTCGACTGGGGTTGATGGTTTCTCCTGCGCGCCCCGACGATCCGTTCTTCACTAAAGGTAATATAACGATGCCCTCATCCTACTTCTTCTGCGGAATTGGCGGCAGCGGCATGTTGCCCTTGGCGCTGATCGCGCAACAAGCGGGCGCGAGTATCGCCGGTTCCGACCGATCTCTGGATCAAGGGCGGACAATGGACAAATTCGATTTCCTGCGCCGCCGCGGCATCGCCATATTCCCTCAGGACGGCAGCGGCGTGACCGACCCCGACGCCGTTTTCGTCACTTCCGCCGCGGTTGAAGAGCAGGTGCCCGATGTGCGCGCCGCCCGCGCTCTGGGCTTGAAAATGATGACGCGGGCCGAATTGCTGTCGCACTTTTTCAATGCTTCCCCGCAATCGATTGGCGTCGCGGGCACAAGCGGCAAATCGACGACCACGGGCATGATCGGCTGGATTTTATGCCAAACCGGCAAAGACCCGACCGTCGTCAACGGCGCAGTGATGAAAAACTTTGTCACGTCCGACATGCCTTTCGCAAGCGCCGTGGTCGGCGCGGGCAAAATTTTCGTTGCCGAAGTCGACGAAAGCGACGGCTCCATCGTCCATTACACGCCGCAGGTGGCGGTGTTAAACAACCTCGCGCACGACCACAAATCGATGGAGGAGCTGCGCGATCTTTTCGGCGGTTTTATCAAGAAGGCGAAAATCGCCGTCCTGAACCTTGATAATGTTGAGGTGAATAATCTCGCCGCCGCCCTGCCGCAGGAGCGGCGTTTGACTTATTCCCTGAATGACGGCAACGCCGACTTTTTTGCAACGGAGCTGCGCCCCGCGCAGGACGGAATTTCGTTCACCCTGCGGGTAAAAGGGAAAGAATACCCCGTAAGGCTTGGCGTTCCCGGTCGTCATAATGTCGTGAATGCCCTTGCGGCTTTGGCGGCGGCACATGCCGTTGGCGTCGACGTTTTCCGCGCCGTGGCGGCGTTGGAAACATTTACAGGCATAAGGCGGCGGCTCGAGGTTGTCGGCACGCAAAAGGGCATTACGATTATTGACGATTTTGCACACAACCCCGACAAAATCGCGGCGACGCTTTCGACGCTGCATGATTTTTCGGGGCGATTGCTGATCTTCTTTCAACCGCATGGCTATAGCCCGCTCAGTCTGTTGCGGACGGAATATATCGACGTTTTCGCCCGTCACTTGAAGGAAACGGACATTCTGGTCATGCCCGACCCTGTTTACTTCGGAGGCACGACTGACCGCAGCGTCAGCAGTTCCGATGTCGTTGCGGAGATCAAGAAAAAGGGGCGCGACGCCATTTTTATTCCCGAAAGAGCCGCCAGCGGCGACTATCTCGTGTCAAAGGCGCGTTCCGGCGACCGGATCGTGATTATGGGCGCGCGCGACGACACGCTATCGACCTTCGCCGCAGAGCTGCTCAAGCGCTTATAGAGGGTAGAGTCATTCCCTATAATTTACATAAGAGACAAAACCCTCCCCCTCGATGGGGGAGGGTTGGGTGGGGGTGATGCTGGAATTATGGAGCAGATACTATGACTGTACTTCGACGCTCGCGCCCACCGGCATCAAATCAAAAAGCTCGATGATGTCTTTATTGCTCATGCGTATGCACCCCTGTGAAGCGGGGGTGCCAAGCAAATCTTCGCGATTTGTGCCGTGTATGTAAATGTAACGCTTTTTCGTATTGGCGTTTTGGCTTTCGCAGCCATCGAGCCACAGAATGCGCGTCAGTTTAAGGTCGTCCTTGGTGTCATGAAGAGGATTGCTTTTATCACTCGACCATACCTCGCCCGTGGGCAGACGGCTTTCAAAGACAGTCCCCGGCACGGCATTGGCGCCGATTTTTTCCGATACCCTGAAAAGTCCGGTTGGCGTTTTGTAACTGTCATTCTCGCAGCCCAAACCATTCTTCGACGTCGAAACGAGATATTTTTTTAAGAGTTGCCCGTCGACAAAGAGTTCAGCCGTTTGCTTCTGAGCATATACAATAAGTTTTACGTTACTCTCGCTCATATCAGGACTTTCTTTTTGTGTGCAGGCCAGCGCGATAATGTCGTCTTTCACGAGTTTATTAAACTACGGTAACAAAACAACATAATTAATGGCGGATTTAATCGGCGGATACATGAAACCCTTTTCCGAATAAATCTCTTACTAATTACAAGTGACTTCAAGAATAAGGGCGGCATGGTCAGAGAAGGGCTGAGGAATAACTTTTAAGCTAGCTTGTTTTGTAATGCTTTTCGAGCAGATGCATAAATCAAGCACCAGCCTGCGTTTGTGAAACGTAAATGTTGGAATATCTTCACGGTTGAGCAAAATAAACGACCCTTGCTCTAAAAGCGGGTCTAGTTCGCATATTCCGGTCAAAATATTAAAATCTCCGAGAAAAATAACATCGCCCGAAGCGTTTTTCATTAATTCTCTGGCCTCAAGGATTTGCCGCTCTCGCACCCGTTTACTAAGGGAAAAATGCGCAAAAAAAAGCGTCAATCTTTCATCAACAGCGACTTTATAAATCAAGCGCTTCATGCCACATCCAAAATAAAGTTTTTCATGCAAAAGCTTGCACTTAGAGACAAACGCAAGGCATTTGCCTTTTGTCATAAAAAAGGATCGAAATCGGCTGGTAATGGCATACTTGTTTCCAATATCGAAATAAGCGTATTTATCACTAATGAGGGTCTGGATCTGGTTGTAGCCGGCTGAAGTAAAAGAGCCTTTATCGATTTCCACAAAGCAACAGATATCCGGATCTTCCTGCGCGATAAGCGCATTCAATTGCTGAAGCGCACATTTCTGCACTTTCGGGGAGCAATAGACATGCCGATGCGCATAAATGAGATGATGCGAGAGTCTCCCATTAAAACCGCAGGCATAACCAAGATTGCTCAGAAGAATTTTGCAGGTTTTCATGCGCATCACAAAAAGGATTTCAGCGATCGAGCTAAATAGCCGATCACAATTTTCCAGAAAGACACTTGGGCGAGACGTTCTCGCGTCAATTCCAGGCTGCTTCCCAGATCAGCAAGAAAGTGACGTTTAAGATCCGCCACTGCATCTGTATTTCTTATCATAAGGTTGGATTCGCGGTTTCGGAAGAAGCTGAGAATATCCATGTTCGTGCTGCCGACTGTCGCCCACTGATCGTCGATAACAACAGTTTTGCAGTGAATTACGGATTTTTGATAAAGGAAAATCCGCACGCCCGCTTCAAGAAGCTTGCCGGCATAAGACAGGCATACCCAGTCGGTAAGCATTGAACCCGAATGTTCCGGAACAAGCAGCATGACTGTCACGCCTCTGGCAGGAGCGTCTCGGAGCATGCGCCGGAAATGGCCGTTCGGTGTAAAATAAGGCGTTGTGAGATAAACAAAATGCTTTGCCTGACCAATGGCCCTGACCAGCTCCACATAAATGATATGCCAAGATAAAAGCGGATAGCTTTGTAAATAGATAAATTCTCCTGCTCTATCTGTAGTTATCGCACGCAGGGCAGGTCTTTTGTGTTTTATAATAAGCTCCGCACGATCAAAGGCTTTCCGTATCTGCTCAACAACTGGGCCAGTGATGCGTATCTGGGTGTCCCGCCAATTTTTCATTTGCTCGGCAAAGCATACGCCCCCTGTATAGGCAATGCTTGAATCCACGAGAAGGGTTTTGATGTGCGTGCGCGGAAACCACCGCCATGGACGGAATACATCCCAGTAACGAATGATGTTGTAAAAATAAATACGTCCGCCATGATGGCGCAGCTTTTGAATCAAGGGGGAGCCATAAAAAGAAGAGCTGCCAAACCGGTCACAAATGATAAATATTTTTACTCCATGCACAGCCTTTTCGATAAACAGTTCGATAAAGCGCTGACCAACGGCATCGTTTTCAAATATATATTGTTCCAGCTCAATAGATTTCGTCGCTTTTGCACAATCCTGATACATAGCCTCCCACGCCTCAGACGGGGAAAGATAAAAACACCACATGTGAGTTGAGTTCATCGGCATGTCTTCTTTCGCCAGATCGAACGCCAAACTTAGATGAAAACATATTAAGTCTGCATCTAATTATTTAACGCATTAAAAACAAGGGCGTACCCTGCAGGATTGGCTTCCTCCTACGCTAAAGCTTCGGGGGACGGGTCTCAGCGCTTCCGCCGTCGTCACACAAGCGAAAGCCAGTGTCCAGATTGAAAACTTGTAAAGTATTCTTGAGCGTCCGCCTTCGCGTCCGTAAAATTTGTTTTGAACTTTACGGGATGTTCTCGCTGCGCCCGCAAGAGCGGGCTTGCTCCGAGGCAATTTTCTAGACCGCGATCGTTTTGCATTGAAGCGTAATGGCTTCAATGCAAAACGTGAATCGCTGGTCTAACTCAAAAGTTATCGCGCCAGCGCCCTATGATGGGCTCGTCGCTCATAAAAATAGTGGCTTCTCGGCGCTACGCGCCGCTCGCCCTGTCTCGCAACACCTGACGGTGTTGCTCGTCTAAACGCTTCATGCCGCAGGCCCTTAATCAGGCATGAACAACACAATCATGCAGCGGCATAACTTCGCGATCAATGGTACGCGCGAGCTTTGTCTCCGCCGTTTGCAGATCATAGTGCGCCTGAGCATTGATCCAAAATTCGGCAGACATCCCAAAGAAACGACCGAGGCGCATAGCCGTTTCGGCGGTAATGGCCCGCTTCCCGCGCACGATAAGGCTAACCTGGATAGGAGAAAGCCCCGTGTCCTTGGCAAGCCTGTACTGAGTAACATCGGCTGGACGCATAAATTCCTCGACCAAAAGATGACCCGGATGCACCGGCTTAATATCGCGTTTGCGTGTCATGGCTTCCTCCCTTAGGATAATCCACAATCTCAACGTCTTCTGCTCCGCCAGTGCTCCAACGAAAGCATACGCGCCATCGGTCATTAACACGAATGCTGTGTTGGCCTTTCCGATCGCCCCGAAGGGGTTCCAGATTATTCCCTGCCGGAATGCGTAAATCTTCTAACCTTACGGCATAATGGATGGCCAACAGCTTCATATGCGCTCTTTTCTGAACGGCTTTATCAATGCCCTTCACAAAATAGCCCTCAAATATCTCTTGGGCTGGATTGCGCTTTCTGAAGCTCCGTATCATAGAGCCAATGATATACTATAAATATACTATAGTCAAGGTATATGGTTGGTTGGACGAACGGAGGTGTAAATAAAATCCTACAGATAAGCGATTGCGGATTAACAATTATTAAACCAATGAATCACCTTTATCGCCAATGGCAGGCAAATCGACCCATCCGCCGAAGTACGCAGATTCATACCTGATTGGCGTCCCCTACGGGATTCGAACCCGTGTTACTACCGTGAAAGGGTAATGTCCTAGGCCTCTAGACGAAGGGGACGTGCCTCACTTGAAGGGGGCAACTGTTAGACGAGGTTGCCCTCTGAATCAAGCAAGATGTTCACTTTCACACGTTATATTTAATATAATCCTAAACCGAAAATTGCCTGCTTTTTGGCCTATTTGCCGCCTTTTTCCTTGGAATAGCGCCCCTTGGCCTTGGCTTCTTTTCTCAGCACATATTTCAACTTACTGGCGGCAAGCCTCTGTATATCGGCATGACTCGTTGAAGAAGGAGCCTGAAAAACAACTTCCATACCCGTATCGGCGTCAATAGCGCTGACGCGCAAAACGGCTCCAATCTGCTGTATTTCCATCAGGATTTCATTTAAAGGCATGCCTGATTGTATTGATTTTCTTTTGCCGCCGCAAGGAAGTTAGGATAGACCTGACAAACGCAATCAGGAGATAAACCATGGCATCGGAAGTCCTATTTGAAATGCGCGGCCCCGTTCTTGTCATCACGTTCAATCGTCCCGGCACGGGCAACGCGCTGACGACGTCAATGGCCAAGGAACTGGCCGAAAAACTTAAATCCGTCGCCGACGACCGCTCGCTTCGCGCCGTCCTTATGCGCGGCGCAGGCGATCACTTTATGGACGGCCACGATATGACGGGTTTTACCGGAGACAGCAATGCCGTTCAGGAACAGGTTTTTCTAAGAGTGCAGTATTTCTTTTCCGCCATTCGCGAACTGCTGGCGATGGAAAGACCCGTGATCGCCGCCGTCGATGGCCGCGTCTCCGGAGCGGGGTTAAGCCTGATGCTGGCCAGCGATTTGGTGATAGCGACAAAACGCGCCGTTTTCAGCGCTGGCTTTATGCACCATGCGATGATTCCGGACGGGGGCGCGACGTTCTTCCTGCCGCGCAAAGTCGGCATGGCGCGCGCGAACGAGTTTTTGCTTTTGGGATTGGATATCGACGCGGATAAAGCCGAAAAATGGCGCATGACCAATAAAACCGTCGAGAACGACAAGCTTGAAGCCGAAGCCTTGGCTTGGGCTGAAATTATCGCCAGCGGCCCGACCCGCGTTCTGGGCGCCACCAAACGGCTCATCAACAAAGCCTTCGAACAAGACCTAAACACGCAACTATCGCAGGAAGCGACGACTTGGGCTGCCGTTGCCCGTACCTTCGACTTCCGCGAAGGCATGAAAGCCTACGTCGCCAAGCGCGAGCCGAAATATACGGGAGCCTAATTCCCCTCCCCTTGAGGGAGGGGTTAGGGGAGGGGTTGACGGTTGCCGCAAGAAATTCGCGGCAAGAAAATGCACTGCTTACGCGTAATTTATGTTTTTAAAACATATTTTTCCGCTTGCGCACGAAAAACTTGATGATACGTTCCCTTGTTCGTAAATTGAGGAATTAATGGTTATGGAAGAGACTGAATCACAATCCCCTATCCAAACCGACGCCGTCATTATTGGCGCCGGCCCTGCTGGGCTGTTTGCGGTTTTCGAGCTCGGCATCAACGATATTAAATGCCACATCATCGATATTCTCGACAAACCGGGCGGCCAGTGCGCCGAGCTTTATCCCGAAAAGCCCATCTATGACATTCCTGCCGTTCCCATCTGCACGGGGTCGGAATTAACCGAACGTTTGCTTGAACAAATCAAGCCCTTCCATCCCGTCTTCCACTTCGGACAGATGGCCGAAAGCATGACGAAACTTCCGGACGGCAAATGGCGCATCGCGACCGATGCCGGAACCGTCATTGAGGCAAAAATGGTGGTGGTCGCGGCGGGCGGCGGCAGCTTCACGCCCAAACGCCCGCCGATCAAGGATATCGAAAGCTACGAGGGCAAATCCGTTTTTTACGCCGTTCGTAAAAAAGACCAATTCAAAGGCAAAAACCTCGTCATCGCCGGAGGAGGGGACTCGGCCCTCGATTGGGCGCTTAACCTTCAACCGATTGCCAAGCATGTAACGCTGGTTCATCGCCGCAATGAATTCCGCGCAGCGCCCGACAGCGTCGGTAAAATGCGCGCCTTGGTCGAAGCCGGAAAAATGAAGTTGATTATCGCCAACTTTACGGAGATTAAGGGCGATAAGGGACACGTGCACAGCATCTCATTAATCAACGACGCCAAGGAAACAATTGAGGTTGCCTGCGATACCATTCTCGCGTTCTATGGACTGACGATGAAGCTCGGCCCTGTGGCCAACTTTGGGTTGAACTTGCAGGATAACCTCATTCCCGTTAATACGGCGGACTTCGAAACCAGCGAGCCGACCGTCTTTGCGATCGGCGATATCAATACCTATCCGGGCAAAATGAAGCTCATTTTATCGGCTTTTCACGAAGCGGCCTTGATGGCGCGTAAGGCTTTCATGTATATCCATCCGGACAAGAGGTATCGCTTCCAATACACGACCTCAAGCAGCGACATTCAAGGAAAGCTTGGCGTCGGAAAGAATGCGTCGTAATATTACAAATAAAGAAAGTGGAACAGGGCTATGAAAATCTATCTGACGGATATGGAAGGCGTCGAGCACGAACTGCAGGCCACTGAAGAGTGGACGCTGATGGAAATCATCCGCGAAGGCGGCGTTCCCATTCTGGCGCAATGCGGCGGCAGTTGCGCCTGCGCAACGTGCCATGTCTATGTCGATCCCGCATGGAAAGCCAAGCTCCCGGAGCCGAACGAAGAAGAAGTCGGCATGCTGGACGGCGCCTTTGACGTAACGCCGGACTCCCGTCTTGCTTGCCAGATCGTTTTCACGAAAGACCTCGATGGTCTTAAGGTTAAGCTGGCTTCGGGCTCGATCTAACTACGTAAATTTGCAAAACACATCATCCTTTTGATATGAAAGTATTTTTCTTGTTTTAGAAAAACACCTTTTATAGGTATTATCTGCGCCGGTGATTTTTCATTAGGGGCGGTGTTATGGGAAGATACGGCGTTTTGCACAGAACCATTCTGCACTCGAAGGGGATATTTTCCCAAGTTAACGACGAAATTGTCGTTAGGATTCAGATTCGCCGTGCAAGCAAAGCGCATCCTGATCCGATGGTTTGTGCAAGCAATCTTTGGTTTTTTGCAAAGGTGGCAATATCAGGCAGCAGAAGAGAGAAGCTTTTTACGCGCGGACTTTATAAATATGTAGTTAGCATTCCCGATAGGAAAAACGGCGATTCTGTTAGCTTTCCTCTGCTTATGAAAATCATCCGCAGCGCTCACCAAGGCAGCAGGCTTGAGAGATATGGCCTGATCGCTTTATCTATAAAATTACATGAAATATCTTCCAACGATCAAAAACTTTTCAAGTTCCTCGCGGCTGGCGTTCATGAATCAAGGCCGAACAGCGCAATGGAATTTATATTTTTGAAAAAATTTGCCGAAACATTTCTCTCCTCGGAATTCCAGAATCTTTGTCATGCCTCCCAAGGCCATACGCCAAAGCGCTCCATGTTAAGAAAATCGGTTGTGAATGAAATCAAGGCAAGAATCGCTTCAACAACGGAGTCCTCTCAAGTTGTTGAAAGGGCGGTTCCTGTTGCACCCAACTCGACATATGCATATGGTTGAATTTAATTACCTGAAACAGAGACCGGGCGATTATTTTATCGCCCTCTTTTTTTGCACTTTACAACCCATTATAGGTAGTTTATTTACTAAAAATGGTAACCAAAGATTCCGCGATACTAGGGTCAGGATCTAATTATTTTGGGAGGTTCTGACCCTAAGAAAACTTATTAAGCAGCGAATACATTCAGAAAAAGATACATGGAAAATTTCATGAAAAACAACGCGGTCAGCTTTGGCGACCTGGAATTTTGCGAACTGGAAGACCGCTTCGGGTCAGACAATGCGCGCGTCATTTTACGCACATTGGAACAATTCGAAGGCATTACAGAACGTCACGTTGCCAAGCTTTCTTTTGAAGATCGATTGAACAACGTGATGTCGGTGATGAAAGACAACATTCGTTATCAGACAAGACACTAGATCAATTATGAAATATGAAGATCTTCATAGCCGTTATGGCGCCTATGTTTCGCAGCGCCTCCAATGCGAACTGAAAACGTCTGAATTTGAATCCCTTAAAATTGATTCTTTGACGGAATGGCTCGAAGTCCGGGCGGAATCCGCACGTGAGGAATATCTTCGTTTACTAAGCAACCCTTTAATTGCATCGGAAAAAGGCACGACAAGTACCGGAAGTGCATGCCGCCGATGGCGCATCGCGGAAGATTTAGCTTACCTTGTCGTTATTGCCGAAGATGGCGGAGCCCAAGCACAAGCAAGCTGATAAAAGCGTATATATTCCGGGGCTTTTGCATACCTCCCTGATCGACTAACACAATAATTTCTATTATTGTAGGCTCCGTTAAAGACCGAATCTCGAATCCCTTCCTTTCATGCTGATCGACTCCCATTGCCATCTTGATTTTCCTGCGTTTGCCAGCGACCGCGACGGCGTTGTTGCGCGGGCACGCGCCGCAGGAGTTGGCGGCTTACTCAATATATGCACGCGGTATCGCGAATTCGATGTTCTCAAAAAGACGACGGAAGCCTACGACGATGTTTATTGTTGCCTAGGCGTTCATCCGCATCATGTGAGCGAGCAGGGGGAAAACGTCTCAGTCGAGGAGCTTATCAACGCCGCCTCACATCCCAAGGTTATTGGCATCGGCGAAACCGGCTTGGACTATTTCTACGACTCTTCGCCCCGTGACGCGCAGGAGGAAAGCTTTCGCCGCCATATCCGTGCGGCAAAGGAAGCAAAACTTCCCGTTATCATTCACAGTCGTGATGCCGAAGATGATACGCTACGTATCCTCAAAGACGAGAAATGCGCCTACGGCATTCTGCACTGCTTCAGTTCAAAGCGAATGTTGGCCGAAGAGGGGCTAAAACTAGGCCTCTATGTTTCCGTTTCCGGCATTTTGACGTTCAAGAAATCGGAAGACTTGCGCGATATTGTGCGCGACGTTCCGCTCGACAGGCTTTTGGTCGAAACGGACGCGCCGTTTCTGGCTCCGGAACCGCATAGAGGCAAAATATGCGAACCTGCCTATGTTGTTAAAACAACAGAAATACTGGCTCAAATCAAAGGGATCAGTTTCGAAGAAATGGCGCGACAGACAACCGAAAATTTCTTCCGTCTATTTAGTAAGTGCCCATCGGGAGCTTTTAAATGAAGGTTACTGTTCTTGGATGCGGTTCCTCCGGCGGCGTGCCTCTCATTGGAGGCCTTTGGGGAAAATGCGACCCTAAAAACCCGCGCAACCGGCGCACACGCGTTTCCATACTGGCCGAAGACGAGGAAACGACACTTCTTATCGATACATCTCCCGACATGCGCCAGCAACTTTTGACCTGCGGCTTAAAAAAACTGGATGCCGTTCTTTTCACGCATGCGCATGCCGATCATTGCCACGGTATCGATGAATTGCGCAGCATCAACTGGCTGACGCAAAAACCCATCGATATTTATGCGGATTCGATGACGTTGCTCGAGCTTAACAACAGATTCGGATACATTTTCCGGGGAGCGGGAAAGGGGAATTTCTTCAAGCCTTCCGTTACGCCGCACGATATATCGGGCGCGTTTAAAGTAGGCAATATCGGCGTGTTGCCGTTTTATCAGAACCACGGAACGATCCGGTCCTTGGGTTTTCGTTTTGGCAGTTTTGCCTATTCCACGGACGTTCATGACTTTGATGATGATGCTGTTTCCGCGCTTCAGGGAGTCAAAACATGGATTCTTGATTGCGTTCGCGAAGAAGATCATCCGACCCATTTGACTCTTTCTCAAACCTTACAGTGGATAGAAAAGGTCAAACCCGAACGCGCTTTTTTGACGCATCTCAGCCACAAAATGGACTACGAAACATTGGTCAATACGCTGCCTGCCGGCGTTATGCCCGCCTATGACGGATTGGTTATCGAATGTTAAAGCTACGCATACCCAAGAACGTTTTTCGTTACGCCACGATAGGCGTATTCGGATTTCTTTTCGTTCTCGTCCTATGCACCTTTCGGGATTATGGCGTGACATGGGATGAAGAACTGCAAAGCCAATACGGCATCGCCGTTGTCGATTATTATCTTTCGGGATTTAAAGACGCACGTTATTCCCAAATTTTTAATCTCTACCTCTATGGCGGCACATTCGACGGATTGGCGGCACTGATCAATTTTATGACGCCGTTTGAAATATACGACACGCGGCATCTGTTGAACGCGTTGTTTGGCCTGATGGGTCTATGGGGCACATGGAAGCTTGGAAAATTGCTTGGCGGCGAAGAGATAGGCTTCCTGTCGCTTGTTATTTGCGCCCTGGTGCCGTCGTTCTACGGCCACATCTTTAATAATCCAAAAGACGTTCCTTTCGCGGCAGGTATTGTCTGGACACTTTATTACATGTCGCGCAGCTATAAAAAAACAGAATGGCCGACGTTGATAAAACTGGGGCTCGTTTTGGGATTTACATTAGGCGTCAGGGTAGGGGGCATAATGGTTTTTGCCTACTGGCTTGCGCCTCTGGGCATCGCCGCTCTTCTTCCCCTGTTTAAGCGTAAGTTCCGTTGGAAAACTTTTTGGAAAAATAAGAAGATCCTTCGCACTGTCACGCTGGATATTCTTTGTAAAGCGTGGCGCATTGTTTTACCGGTAGCGCTTATTTCTTATGTCGTTATGCTTATTTGCTGGCCATGGGCTCAACAGCATCCGATCATGTATCCCCTGAAAGCTCTGAGCAAATTCAGTAACTTCCCGCAGGATGTTGAGGTTCTTTTTGATGGAACAATCTACCGTTCGACGCAATTGCCATGGACATATGTACCTCTCTATTTTGGTATCCAGTTACCGGTGTTTTTCCAAATACTTTTGGCGTTTTTTGCCGTCTTTCTGCCGAAGATTTGGAGATCAATGTCCTTCGCGCAAAAACAAAGCCTTTCGCTGCTTCTATTGACGGCGGTTGTTCCCGTTTTGTATTGCACGATGTTTCATCCTGCGCTTTACGACACCGTCAGGCATTTTTTGTTTGTTATTCCTCTGGCATCCATTATGGCGGCCTTGGGGGCGCGGGAAATTTACATCTTTGGTCTCAAGCAAAAACGCCTTAGGAAAAAACGCGCCAAACTTGCGCTGAAGGGCGCTTTTGGGTTTGTCTTTCTTATTGTTTGCTCAACGCAAATCGTTCTCATGGCTAGGCTGCATCCGTACGAATACATCTATGCAAACATGTTTGCGGGCGGCGTACGGGAAGCCTATGGGCATTATGAGTCCGACTATTGGACCTCGTCGTTCAAGGAAGCGGCAGAGAAGCTGCAGGCCTTTGTCGAAAAAGAAGGCGGCGTACCGGCAGGCAAGCTGTATAGGGTCGCTATTTGCGGCGCCAGGTCTTCGGCGACGATTTATCTGCCGCCAAACTTCAGGCCCGTGATCGCCAATGAGCCGGCCGAGTTCTTTTTATCGACGACGCGTTGGATGTGCCAGAACATGAGGCCTGGTAAGGAAATCATACGTATTGAGCGCTTCGGGGCGCCACTGAGCATCGTCAAGGATTTGCGTGACGGCTATGCGTACTACGAGGGCAATAGAAAGTAGACGGAACACCCCCCCTGCCATCGACCCATGATTTAACATAATATATCTTATGCGACTATTGGAGGGGCAATAGCTGTTATATATTAGGCAAACAAAGCATGCCCCCTATCAGGAAAATCTGGAAATCCCTATCAGGAATACAAAGCCTTCAACGACGCGCCCCAATGTCCCGCCCGCGCTCGCGCGCCAGCTGATGACCCGCCGTATCAAGCAACCAAGACAACGCAGCACAGGTTTCATCCGCAACACGGGTTACGCTGATGTTATACACAAACACCCCCGCCCCTCACAGCGACTTATGCCGAGGTCATCAGAGACGTTTGGCCATCACGCGGACTAACCGCAGAAGAACCTGCATCTTGAACAGACTCTGCGGATGGTTGCTTGCTGAGACCAGCCGCAATAATCCTGTTGATGTTGATAAGGCTGTCGATAAGCTCCGGCGCATATTTTCCTGTGGCTCTGAAACTTGTCTTATCGACATACTGACTTAAATTCAAAAGCGTCGTCTTCAAAGGCATCGGCAATGGATTTTCCGGATCGGTCAAAGCAACTTGAAAAATTGTCCATAAGCGCTGATTTTTGCGAATGGCTTCGCTATAGATTTTCAGCTTATTTCTCGATTTTACGTCCCCTTTTACCAATTCTTTGACCTCATTAAGGCTGCTCGCGCAAGCCAACAAGGCCCGCGCATCCGTGTCTCGACTGTTCCCTGACGGTGTTGACTCAACCTTCTGGGTTTTTCCGTAAACACTAACTTTTTCATACGGACTTCTAGGCGGCATTTACTTTCTCCATAGTGGAAGAGACAACGGACTCGGGAAGTGATGCATGGGCCGCAGATTGAGTGCTCCTCTCATATTGCGCCAACATGGCATGAGCGACCTTTAACGCCTTGAAGCTTTCTCGCGCCTCAAGATGAGCAATAATTTGAGCAACTTCGGATTGATAGGCAGGATAAAGCCTTCCGAAGTTCTTGACGGTTTCGACGACAAGGCCATCCATGGGCTTATCCTTGCCTTTAAACAGATAGATAACTTGAAGCAGAAAATAAACGTTGGAAACGTCTGAATCGTCGCGACGATCCATGTTCATCATATAACCTTCGCGCAGAACAGGACTGTCCGAAAGAACCAACAGATCCGCGTGGCGATTTCCAACGTTTTTAAGAACGGCGCCCCCGGCGAAAATTTTGCCTTCGGGCTTGACTCGGATTTTCAATGGCATAATCCCGACTCCTTCGAGAAAAAATGTTAAAAGAGAGAAAAAAGAGCGGGTCGTCTTAGACCCGCCCTTCTTCTTATTCCTCTATAGAATCTTCAAGATCGCGCTTGCGAGCGTTCCCGAAACACCCAACGACACGATACCGAGTTGAGCTTGAGCTTGCAGAGCTTGCAAGTTCGCGCCTTCTTCGTTCGTATCGGCGGCTGTCAGAGAGTTCGAAGCGTTTTGCAGCGATGTGATCAGATTTGACGTAAACGTTTGTCTCGTCTGAATCAACGTTGCATTACCACCGAAGTTTGCCGCGTCTGTCGTCAGCGTAGCCAATGCTGTCAACAAATACGACTGAGACTCCTGAATGTTAGTGTTATCAGCCCAGTCACTACCTGCGGCAGCACCTGCTCCAAGCAACCCTGCCGACGTAATATTGACGCCGGAAATCGTCAGAGACGTTGTGTTGTCTGCGTTGAAGTAAACAACGAGCGTCGTCGACGTGCTGTTCAACAGGTTAGTACCGTTGAACGTTGCGTCGTTGACCAACGTGTCCAGCTGAGTAGTCAAAGCGTTGAACTGAGACGCGAGACCTGACCGGGTCAACGTATCCGTCGTGCCGAGCGCTTGGGTCACAAGACCTTTGAGCTGGGCAATAACGTCGGAAACGCTATCGATCGAGTTCGTGTATGAGTTCACTGCTTCCAGTGCCGTTGAAAGGTTGCTCTTCACCGTAGACAAGTTGTTCGCGACGTTGAGGAAGCCTTTCGAAGCAAAGTACGCCGTCGCATCGTCCGTGGCAGAGTTAACGCTCTTACCCGTAGACAGATGCCTCTGCGTTTTCTCAAGTAGAACCGTCGTATTCTGCAAAGCCGTGAGGTTTGCGCGAGCAGACGAGCTCAGGGAGATATCACCAATAGCCATAGTAGAACTCCTTTCAGAGGTTATTCGCAGAATCCTTCTGCGGGTTTAAGTCCGCCAAACATGAACCACAAATATGAATTCATACTTAACGGTTGACAGTTAACAGTCGGGAGTCTCATGCGAAAATCATGCCACGCATACGTGCTCAGTAACTCGCTGTTTTTTCATGAAAGGAAAATATCTCAGTCAAGATATAGCGCGGCAATATTTGCCTAGCCTTGATATGCCTCGGCAAAATTTGCCGAGTAAGAAATCTCAACGAGCATACAAGGATACATTAGCCTTCATTGAGTCGAAAAATATGTTGACCAATATGACCCATCTGAGATGACAAATCTCCGTCGCACCACAAATCAAAATTTGCCGCGCGAGCTTTTTCGCAAAAATAATAATCCTCACCGCGCAATTGTTCGCCTTCAGACTCCAAATTGAAATAAGGCATAGACAATTTGTCAAAAACAGTCATCCGTATCAACAAACACCCTGTCGGCAACAACTTAACGTGGTGAAGTCCGGATGTAATTTGGGCAAGCTTCCCCTCTTCCGTAATCGTCAAGGGATGAAACGGCGGCGCGCGTTTCGAGTATGTCGCGCCGACGATATCCTTCTCATGCGCCAAAAGCCGCTTCAGCGTATCGGCAGGAAAAACCATGTCGGTGTCTAAAAATAATATATGCGTTGCCTTCATAGCTTGCGCCGCGCCGACGCATTGATTGCGCCCAAGGGGAACAAGCGAAGACTTCGCGTTGACAAGAGCGACCGGCGCCCCGGGGCTCATGCATAGCATCGCCAAGGACATCGCGAAATCCGCGTGAACAAAATCGCCCGAAGGAATTCCGATAGCGACCAAAGATTTAGCCTGAGAGGTCATCTTTATGTTTCTCCGTCACATACAATCTTCAATAATTTTTCATTCAAGCCGCTCCACGTCCAGTCTTTCATTCGTTCGGCAACGCTCGCCGCTTCGTGTTTGGCCTGCTCGCGGTTTGTGTAAACGTACTCCATCGCCTCGACAACCTCATCGACGCTCGTCTCGCCCCAATCTTGCATGGACTGCATGGTCGGCGGCGCCTTGACGGCTCCTTGTGTACGAAAGACCCCGCACCCGATCAAATCGACTAAATCTTTTTGTCCCGTATTGTAGGCAACATAGGTCGGTACGCCGCAAGCCATCGTTTCCATCGAAACCAGATTGGTGCCTCCTTCGCAGCGGTTTGGAAAAACGGCTATATCGCAATCGCGCAAAATGGAAGGCATCAACAAATTGTGGGTAAACGGCAAATCGATAAAGCTGCCCAAAGGCAACCCTTGTTTTAAAAGCCACGGCGTTATCTGTAATCCGAACTTGTCAGGGCGTTCATTGGGCACGCCGTCGCAATTTCCCGCTAACGCAAAGGCGTCAGGATTTGGATTCAATAAAGACTGCCAACACGTCACCAACAACGCGTCCGAATGCTTGGCATAAAACCGCTTGAAGGCGGCAGTGACAATATCCTGCGATTTTCGGTATTCAAATTTGCCGCCGGAAAAAATGACAAACCGGTCGCGATAAAGACCCGATCCGGGCGCGGGGTGAAAAAGCGCGGGATCGATGCCCTGATAACACAAATGCACGGGACCTATATCAAGGCTCTTTAGATAATCGGCGTTCCATTTGGAAATGGCTATATACATATCGTAATTTTTGGAAATCTTCTTTCCTTGTTCCGTAAAAATCAGATGCTCAATGGCGGCGCAAGCGACATTTGGCTTGCCCCACACGCGATCCTGCCCCGGAAAACCGTAAAAATCGGTGCTGCTGCCATGAAGAACGGCATGATTAAAACTCAGGATTTCCTTTGGGTTGTCTTTAAGAAATTTGAAGATTTTTTCCGACAAAGCCAGACACGCGTTGACCTTGGATTGTTCCAAAGTCGGCAGAGAAATGACAGAGGCTTTATTCGTCAGGATAATATCCTTCGCCGCTCCCCCGCGCCGCAAGTACTGCAGCATGATTTGCAGGCCATAAATGCCATAGCCGGAAATCGTCGAAAGAACCCAACTGATTGCGAGAGGAGAAGACAAAAGAAATACCCCCGGATAAGGAGAAGAAACTGTTGATAACACGCCTTTTGCTCTTAATCAAAAGGCGTGTTATTACGTTTCTCGGTATTTCCGTAACAAGTGTGTTGTGTTGAACATGTCTATAAATCTCTACGTCGGCGATTTGCCCGCGACTGTCTCCTTTGGCGATTGTGTCGCCATTGATACCGAGTCCATGGGGCTCAACTGGGATCGGGATAGGTTGTGCCTTGTTCAGCTTTCATCGGGCGATGGAAACGCGCATTTGGTTCAGTTCCTTGAAGGCCAATACGAAGCGCCTCATTTGAAAAAGCTTTTGACCGACCCAAAGGTCATGAAATTATTTCACTTCGCGCGCGCTGATCTGGCGACGCTTTACCGTCATCTTCAGATTATGCCTCAACCTGTTTACTGCACGAAAATCGCATCCGTGCTAGTGCGCACCTTCTCCGACCGCCACAGCCTCAAGGATTTGACCCGCGATCTTCTCGGTATCGATTTATCCAAGGAACAGCAGACATCGGATTGGGGCGCCCCTACCCTGTCGAAGGAACAATTAAATTATGCGGCATCCGATGTCCTTTATCTGCATAAGATGAAGGCCTTGCTCGATGCCCGTCTGGAGCGCGAAAACCGCACCCAATTAGCCCGTAAAATCATGGATTTTCTTCCCATTCGCGCCGAATTGGACGTCGCCGGTTGGCGCGATGTCGATATTTTCTCGCACAAACCGACAAAAAAACCTGATTAATCTGGTGTTTTTTCATTAAACTAACGGTAAAATCTCGGCATGAACGAATCCCAAGAAGATTCCGGTTCCCGCAGCAGATTGGACTTCATTCGCCCCCGCCTGACGAAGCGCATTCAGATCGCCCGCGAAGGACGGATGGCACCTCTTATTCGCCGCTTGCGCATTTGGCTTCCTGCTCTGGCCGTAACTGTTATCGCAGTTTTGTTTTTATGGCCCTATCTTCTCCCTAATTTCAGATTGTACGATATCGCTAAGAATATCCCCGATCTGGCTATCGATAACCTGCGTTTAACGGGCGTCGACAGCAAAAATCAGCCATACTCGCTCTTGGCGGCGCAAGCGACGAAGCCCTCGACCCTCAATGGCATATATGATCTGACGAAACCCGAAGGCGAGATAACGATGCAAAGCGGCGAGTGGATCGATGGAAAGGCCGATTTTGGCCGTTATGATGAAATCGGCAAAAAGCTGTGGTTGGGCGGAAACGTCCGAATCTTTCACGATAAAGGCTATCAGGCTACGACCGACGAGGCGCAGATTAACCTGAACAACAGCGATGCTTATGGCGATAAAAATGTGTTAATTCAAGGGTCTTTTGGGACAATTCAGGGCGTTGGCTTCCGTTTTCTTGATTCTGGTCATACCGTGATTATTAAGGGACCCGCCAAAGCTGTCCTGAGTACCAAACCATGAATCAAGTGCCCAGTTTAGGTCACGAGCGGTTGCGGGAAGCGTGGTACAGAAAGACAGGCGTTTCAACAAGATATAAGCGGGGCGCAGAGCGAGTGATGTTAACTGGCGTGGCAGCTTTCACTGGTCGTATGGTATGAGTTTACATGGCGGTCAAGCATCTGATAGACCGTCTTTACCCTAAAGCAAGGATTGCTGAGAGATAAAGGGAATATACATTATTAGGTCTGGCCTCTACATGCGCGTTCGCGTTTGGATTCTTGCATTCTGTCTCCTGTTTGGCGCTTTTACGGTTGCCGAAGCGAAAGGCGCGTCAACTGGTTCAGCCCCCGCTCCTTCTTCCTCGGAACCCATTGAAGTCACGGCTGACGAGTCTCTCGAGTGGTATCAAGATAAAAATATCTATGTCGCACGAGGCAATGCCAAAGCCACAAACGGCGATTTGACCGTTACGGCAGATTTACTGACGGCGCATAAACGGGAAAAACCGAAAAAAGGCCAAGGCAAACAACAAACGAAGCCCGCCGGCGATATCGATAGGCTGACCGCCGAAGGCAATGTCGTTATTCTCAAGTCGAGCTCCCGCATTACAGGAGATCGCGCCATCGACGATATTGATAAGCAAGTTGTCGTTGTAACGGGCAATAACCTGAAATACGAAAACAACAACCAAGTCGTGACGGCGCACGAAAGTCTGGAATATTGGGAAGCAACAAAAATTGCCGTCGCGCGGGGTCGCGCTGTCGCCATTAAAGACAATCGTCATATTCAAGGCGACGTATTGACGGCAGAATTTCGCAATCAGCCGAACGGAAAAGACCAGTTATACAAAATGACTGCCGTCGGCAATGTCACCGTAATCACCAAAAATGACATTGTGCGCGGGGACAAAGGCGTTTATGACGCTGCCCGCGATATTGCGATTATTACGGGCCATGTGCGTATCACACGTCCCGATGGCACCCTATTGACGGGAGATGTTGGCGAATCCGATTTTGTAAGCAATCAAAGCCGGTTACTTAATCAAGGATCGGGACGCGTCCGCGCCCTGCTTCCTTCAAAAACATCCTCGAAAACGGCCAAGCCTCGCAAAGGAACGCCATGATCCAGACAGGTAAAGTCGTTCCAATTTCGGCTCCCGTGAAAAAGCACGCGCCAAGACCCGCTCACGGAAAAGGTCTGGAAGTAGGTCATCTAGGCAAACGCTATAACCGCCGTCCTGTCGTGCATGACGTCAGCTTTTCGCTGCAGCGCGGCGAAGTCGTCGGCCTTCTAGGGCCGAACGGCGCTGGAAAAACGACGTGTTTTTACCTAATTACGGGTTTGGTCAAACCGGATACGGGACACATTTATCTGGACGGGCTTAATGTCACCCATTTTCCCATGTATCGCCGCGCCCGTTTAGGACTTGGCTATCTTCCGCAGGAATCATCAATCTTTCGCGGCCTGACGGTTGAGGACAATATCCGCTCGGTTCTTGAAATTGTCGAACCCGATACCACCTCGCGCGAAGCGATGCTCGACGAGCTTCTCGCCGAATTCGGCATCACACATCTTAGGCAGGCGCCCTCTATCGCCTTATCGGGCGGCGAACGTCGTCGTCTGGAAATTGCGCGCGCCTTGGCCTCGCAGCCGCACTTTGTTTTACTCGACGAGCCGTTCGCAGGTATCGACCCCATAGCTTTGGGCGACATCCGCGATCTCGTCGTCCATCTGCGCGATCGCGGCATCGGCGTTCTGATAACGGATCATAACGTGCGCGCGACGCTTGAAATCGTCGATCGCGCCTATATCATCCACGACGGACGCGTCCTCATGCAAGGCACGCCGAACGAGATCATCGATAACGCCGATGTGCGCCGCGTTTATCTCGGCGATGAATTCAAGATGTAAGAATTATACCAACATATTGAATTATAAGGTTTTTTTGCTTCAGATTTTCATATTTACTTTCAATCAACTGCCCTAAATTAGAAGCGGCGTATAACAGAGTCCCCGAAAAGATAATGAAAGATTTTCTTCTCCCAAAGACCGGCGGATTAGCCGTCATCGATATTCTTGGCGATGCGGATTTGTCCGATGTTATGGCGCTGCATGAAGCGGCGCGAACCGCCCTGCCCGCCGACAAGGACTTTTTTCTTTCGCCGCAAGGCACCGCCTATTTTCAAAATTTTCTAACGCACCAGACCGGCATTATGGTTGGCATTCGCGCCGCGGGCAAGCTTATGGCGCAAATGGCTATGGCTGCGCCTGCGCCTTTGCGCGAAGCGATAGCCCTTCACGCCATCACGAATAACGACGTGCCGTTTCATCATGCGTCTTTGAACGACACCATCGTTGTTTTTAAAAGCATGGCCACGCATCCGGATTATCGCGGCAACGATTTGGAAAAATATCTTTTGGATTTCGCGATCGGGCTTCCTTTTTCCCAAATTTGCGATCACGTGTTTGCCCAAATTTCCGTCGGCGATAAGCGCGTATGGAACGCGTTCGCCGGTCAGAAATTCGGAATTGTTGCGGCTGCCTATGATCCTCAGGACGGCAAACCGCGCTTTATTTTCCAGAAACCTGCGTTCGGTTTTGATCTTATTCCGCACATTATTGCCGATGATGTCGATCCCGTGGCGGATTTTAGCGCGATCGTTTCCCTGACTCAGCGCGAAGGCTTGATCGGCCAGTATGAATACGGATCGAAGGAAAAACTTTCATTCCTGCGCAACCGCGAAGAAATAAATCTAATGCCGGTTGTGGCGCGCGTCAGTGCCAAGAAATAATTTACCCTAGAACCACCCAGAATCCGCCAATAATCGCGACAAGTACCGCCAAAGCGACCCACGTCAAATACTTCTCAATAAAAACCTTGATCGGTTCGCCAAACTTCCGCACAAGCGCTGCGATAATAAAAAACCGCAAGCCACGCGTCGCCACACACGCCAAAACAAACGCGACAATGTCCAAATTCGCAACGCCGCTGGCAATCGTCACCAATTTAAAGGGAATAGGCGTCAGCCCTTTGATGAGGATAATCCATACACCCCACTTGTTGAATTGGTCGTGAAAAGTCTGAAACGCATTTTGCAGGTGGTAAGTATCGACAATCCACTGTCCCAGCGTTGCCATGGCCATCGAGCCGATGCCATAACCGATAAGGCCGCCGACAACGGATCCTGCCGTGCATATGGCGGCCAGCCGCCACGCCCTGTCGCGCCGCGCCACGGCCATGGGCAGCAAAAGAATATCGGGAGGCAATGGAAAAAAAGAGGCTTCGGCTAAGGCAATCCCGAACAAAATGAATTCGGCATAGGTCTTTCCGGCCTGCCGTAAAACCCAATCATAACACTTGCGTATCATATCGGTCCCATAGGTCTATTGCCCACAAATAGCGTGCCCTGTCTTCAACACATTATACGGAAAGTGTAAAATGAATTCTAAAAAGATATGATAAACATGGCTATTTAGAAGAAATTTGTCGTACTTTTTCAATGTTTCTGGTAATCAAAAGCCTAATATTTTAAGTACGTCCTGCGATTCACGCTTTATATAGAAGCTGCTCGCTTCTATATAAAGCGATCGCGGATATTTTGAGTGCGTCCTGCGATTCACGCTTTATATAGAAGCTGCTCGCTTCTATATAAAGCGATCGCGGACGGAGGGCGGTTAGCTCAGCGGAAGAGCATCTCGTTTACACCGAGGAGGCCGGGGGTTCGAACCCCTCACCGCCCACCACTAAGAAGGCGGGGCATAGCCCCGCCTTCTTAGTGGTTAGTGAAGGATTTTTGAACCCCCGAAAAGGGGGTCGACAACAAGGCATTCCATAACGCGAGGCGGAATAACGCCGAGCGCACAAATAACAGTTATGCCGCAGGTGCCACGAGGCTTGCGAAGCAAGCAGAGATACACCCCTCGCCGCCCACCACTATTCAAACGCTTTGCGTTTGAATAGTGCAGCCCCCATCGCCTTCATACCCCCTTGAATTTTCCGCATACAATCGAGTGTTTGCTTGTCGCTTGAAACACTTACAAGATAAATATATCCTTTCACAACTTCAGTGGAGTCTTAATGGCTAAGAGCGCGAAACAGGAATCTCTTTCAAAACAACTCGCTAGAAGGATGCTTCCTTTCGTGATCATCATTGGCGTGATCATTTCGCTTGTTATTCCCCTTAGCTATATTGACATGGAACGCAGGGATACCATCAGCGAAGCGTCCGGCTACGCCAAGCGGCTTACCTACGATATCCGTACGTTAGCGGCAGAAGCGGGGCCTCTGTGGAAATATCAATCCACAAAATATGCAAACATTATGGGTACTTTTGTCGAAGGTAAAAATATTGCGACAATCGAAATTTTAGATGAAAAAGGCACCGTCATCTCAAGTTACGAGGCTCCCGAAAACGACTCCCTGATTATTAAACGCGGCCGCATGCAAGGAAATGCCGCCCCTATTATTCTCAACAATCGAAAGATAGGCGAAGTTCAGGTCACCATAGCGGCTGATTTCCTTTTTTATAATATGCTGTTTACCTTTTTCCCTCTTTTTCTTCTGGGCGTTGGGCTAAGCATTGCTGTTTACCGATATCCAATGAAGGTCATAACAAAATTGGAAGGCGATCTTCTGGAATATCAAAAAACGCTTGAGAGAAAAGTCGAGGAGCGAACGGACGAACTTAAAAACGCAACGGATTTTGCCATTCACCTTACGGAAGAAGCGCAGGTGGCCAATGTGGCAAAATCCCAATTTCTCGCAAACATGAGCCACGAAATACGTACGCCGATGAACGGCATTTTAGGCATGACCGAATTACTTCTTTTAACGAAGCTTGACGAAGAACAACGGACGTGCGTTGAGACTATAAATGATTCAGGAAAAACGCTTCTAAACCTGTTGAATGACATTTTAGATTACTCGAAGATCGAAGCCGGAAAATTGAAGCTGCAAAATGTCGCCTTCAATCTTCGGGATGTTATCACGAGCGTAACCAAGCTTTTTGCCGAAAACGCCCGCAAAAAAGGCATAGGCCTTACGCAAGAGATTGCAGACAATACCCCCCGCGGCCTACAAGGCGATCCGGATCGCATTTCCCAGATACTTTCAAACCTTGTCAGCAACGCGATAAAATTTACCGATCGAGGATCCGTCTCCATCATTGCACAACTTTTAGAGCAGGAGAATGAACGCAGTATTATACAGTTCGAAATCAAAGACACCGGCATCGGAATTACGCCAAAAGACCAACAGCTAATTTTTAAAGCGTTTTCACAGGCCGACGAAACATCAACGCGAAAGTATGGCGGTACGGGACTTGGTCTCGCGATCAGCAAGCAGCTCGTCGAAATGATGAACGGATCGATAAAGCTTATAAACACCTCAAACCAAGGAAGCACATTCGGATTTACGCTTCCCCTTATCAGGTGCAATTTCACGGAACAGGAAATTGCCGAAGCAAAAAGAGCTCCCCAAAAATTTCTGGATTTTTCAAAGGCGCGCGTTCTTCTCGTTGAAGATAATTTGGTTAATCAAAGCGTCGAAAAAAAGATGCTCGAAAAATTCAACTGCACCGTTACGATCGCCTCCAATGGACAAGAAGCGGTGGATATCCTTGACGCTCAGCCGTTTGATCTTGTTTTAATGGACTGTCAGATGCCCATCTTAGACGGATATTCTGCTACCGCCATTATCCGGGAACGTGAAGCCAATATTAATAACGAGTTATCCATGCATCTGAAAAGAACCCAACACCTTCCCATTATAGCCGTAACGGCGCATTCAAGAGCCGAAGAACATGCGCGATGTCTTGCATCGGGAATGGATGCCTATCTAATTAAACCCATCAGTCTTAATGACCTGTCAAATGCACTTGAGCAATGGCTGCCTTCTAAAATTGCAAAAGCGCCCCCTCTTTAAAGGAGAGAAAAATGAAAAACACCTACCGCTTGGCAACCATCGTCGTTGCTTTTCTTTTGTGCCTCGCCTCGTCATCCGGTTACGCGCAAACAGATCTTATCGCGGCAGGATCAGGCGTTAACCTGGAAATTACAAGAATTTTGGCAAAAGCCTTTATGAAAGAACGTCCAGATGTAAAAATCAAAGTCCCCGGCAGCATCGGAACACGGGGCGCTATATCCGCCGTTGCGGACAAAGCTATTACATTCGGCCTCATTTCCCGCGACTTAAAAGAAAAAGAAAAAGCGCCGAACCTTGTTGTGCAACCCTATGCGCGCACGCTTCTCGTCGTCGGGGTCAATCCAAGTGTGGAAGAAAACGATATCTACCCCAAAGACCTCGTTGATATTTATAAGGGAACAAAAACAAAATGGAGAAATAACCGCGACATCATCGTGCAAATAAGGGAGGCCTATGATAGCGGATTTATGATGCTCGAAAGCGCCGTTCCCGGCTTTAAAGAAGTCTGCGACGAAAGCCGCAAGTTGGAAAAATGGGCCGTCTATTATACCGATCAGGATGCGAACAAAGCTATGGCTTTAACAAAAGATGCCATAGGCGTTACTGACCTCGGCATGATTAAATCGGAAAAGCTAGCTATCAAACCTCTCGCGTTTAACGGCGTTGCCCCGACCCTCGAAAATCTGGCCAAGGGCACCTATCCCCTTAGCCGGACTCTTATGCTTCTCTATCGTGATGACGCGTTACCGGCAGAAGCCAAGGCTTTTATCAATTTTATCCGCTCGGATACGGGTAAAAAAATCCTGAAAGAGCATGGCTATCTTCCGGCCTAGAATTTTAAGGCTTAGACTCTCACCTTAAATGTTTTCATAAACATCGATTTAGCGCTAAAAGAAAGGCATGACATCAGAAGCTTTTCTTGGAATCGAAAAATCGTTTACGGGCCGTCGTTGGGTGGCGCGCGCGTTTGACGAGCGCACAACGCTGGCTCTGGCGCAGCGTTTTAATATCCCTGAGCTTATTGCCCGCAGCCTGAACGCGCGCGGTATAGGATTGGAAGACGCTGAATCCTTTCTCGACCCGAAATTGCGCGATTTACTGCCTGACCCTTCTCGCCTGAAAGACATGGACAAGGCGGCAGCGCGTTTTGCCGATGCCGTCAAGCGCAACGAGAAAATTGCGGTCTTCGGAGATTACGATGTCGATGGAGCGACATCTGCGGCGCTTCTTATGCGTTTTGCGCAAACGCTTGGCGTTACGCTCCGGCTTTATATTCCCGACCGCCTGAAAGAAGGTTACGGCCCTAACGCCGCCGCCATGCATAAATTAGCCGAAGAAGGAATTAAACTTGTCGTCTGCGTCGATTGCGGAACGACGGCCTACGAAGCCCTAGCCGCCGCGCATGAGGAAGGATTGGAAATTATCATCCTTGATCACCACACATCCGAACCGGTGTTGCCCCCTGCTCTTGCCGTCGTCAATCCTAATCGCATCGACGAAACGGGCGAATATGCCTATCTGGCTGCCGTTGGCGTGACATATTTATTTGTCGTCGCGGCCAATCGCGCCCTAAGAACAGCGGGTTTTTATAACGGGGCACATACCGAGCCTGACTTGATACAATGGCTTGACCTTGTAGCGTTAGGCACTGTGTGCGATGTCGTCAAATTAACGGGCCTTAATCGCGCCTTTGTGGCTCAGGGACTGAAAATCATGGCGCAACGCCGCAATGCCGGTATTGCTGCCCTGTCACAAAGTGCGAGCGTTAGATATTTGGACACTTATGCGGCAGGATTTGTGCTCGGCCCGCGTATTAATGCTGGAGGTCGCATCGGGGAAACCGATTTGGGCGCAAAATTACTCACAACAAACGACGAAGCCCAAGCTTCGTCTCTTGCGCATCGCCTGAACGACCTCAACACCGAACGGCGCGACATTGAATCGCGCGTTTTATTCGAAGCCGAACAAATGACGATGGCTGAAAATCTGCCGATGGCTTTCGTCGCTTCGGAAAACTGGCATGCAGGCGTTATCGGCATCGTCGCCTCGCGCCTTAAAGACAAATTCCGCCACCCTGCCCTTGTTATCGCTATTGAGGGCAATATCGGCAAAGGATCGGGACGCTCGATCGGGAATATTGATTTAGGCGCAAACATCATCGCGGCAAGGCAAGCCGGATTGCTGATAAACGGCGGCGGACACAAGATGGCGGCGGGATTCACTGTCGCTCGCGACAAAATCGATGCATTGCGCGATTTTCTGGCGATGCGTATAGGCAAGCAAATGGCGGCAGAACCTTTGACTCCGACCTTGACGCTCGATGGCTTGATTGCAGGTCAGGCGTTACAACCCGATTTTGTCCGGCTTATCGAACAGCTCGGGCCGTTCGGAACAGGAAACCCTGAGCCGCGCTTTGCCTTGCCCGACTGCAAGATTATCCGCGCCGATATCGTCGGCGAAAAACATGTCAGCGTTATTTTTATGCAGGGCGGAAGCCGCCTGCGCGGAATCGCTTTTCGCGCTTTGGAAAACGAGCTGGGGCAAGCCCTCTTGCGCGGAGGAGAACGCATTCACCTGGCAGGCCATATCCGCGTCAATGAATGGCAGGGCGAAGAGCGCGTTGAACTGCATATCAGCGACGCAGCGTTTGCGGGTTAAAAAGGCTCTTTTTACCATAAATGCACCACTTGGATTATGGCGCTTTTTGTGGCAGAAAGGGCGCATGAACCAAAACGAACATCTCCCCCCTCTGGCGTGTGTCGTTCTTGCCGCAGGCCAAGGCACGCGCATGAAATCGGATTTGCCGAAAGTACTGCATCCCGTTGCGGGCGTGCCGATGCTTCGGCATGTTTTAAATGTGTGCGAGGCTCTATCACCGGAACGCATTATCGTCGTGGTCAGCCCGAACTCTTCCGCCATCGAAAAAGTCGCGGCGCCCCATATGTGCATCGTGCAGAAGACGCCCGTCGGCACGGGGGATGCCGTTAAAGCCGCGCGCAAAGCCCTGGTGGATTTTGCGGGCAATATCATCGTGTTGTTCGGAGATGGCCCCCTGATTACCGTCGACTCTCTGCGTCTCATGCAGCGCAAACGCGAAACGACCAATGCGACTGTTGTCGTCGCGGGATTCTCGCCGGAAAATCCGGCTTCCTATGGACGCCTGATTATCGACGAAAGCGGAAACCTTTCAAAAATTATCGAGGCTTCGGAAACGTCCTCTGAGCAAAACATCACGGGTTTGTGCAACGGCGGTGTCATGCTCTTCGACTCCGGTAAATTATGGACCCTGCTCGACCAGTTGCAGGACAACAATGCGAAAAAGGAATTTTTCCTGACCGATTGCGTCGCCTTGGCGCAGCAAAGCGGCGATACGAGCGTTGTAGCCACGATTTCCGAAGACGAAGTATTGGGCATCAACACGCGCGTTGAATTGGCTCAAGCCGAGAAGATTATGCAAAAACGCCTGCGTGAAAAGGCCATGCTGGCGGGCGTTACCATGATAGATCCCGACAGCGTGTTTCTGTCGGCAGACACGAAATTCGGGCGCGACATCGTTATTGCCCCGCACGTCATCATCGGCGAGGGCGTCGAAATCGCCGACAACGTCCAAATTCGCGCCTTCACGCATCTGGAACATGTTACCGTCGAGCGCAGCGCCGTCATCGGTCCCTTCTCGCGGATACGCCCGAACTCGCGCATCGGCATTGAAGCACATATCGGCAACTTTGTCGAAATCAAGAACAGCGACATCGATACGGGAGCCAAGGTCAATCATCTCTCGTATGTCGGCGATTCAAACGTCGGCGCCAAAACCAACATCGGCGCGGGAACAATTACAGCCAATTACGACGGCGTGAATAAAAACCATACCGAGATCGGCAAAGACGTATCGATCGGGTCAAACACCGTTCTGGTGGCTCCCGTCGTGCTTGGGGACGGCGTAACCGTCGCCGCAGGCAGCGTCGTGACAAAGAATGTCCCGGCTGACGCTTTGGCCGTTGCGCGCGCCAAGCAGGAAAACAAGGAAGGCTGGGCAAAAAGATTGCGCGAAGGAAAAAAGAACAAATAATATTTCTATTATTATGACTATAGGGGGGAGCAAATAATGACCGAAATAAATTTTTCCGACCCATCCCCAGACGCGAAGAATAATGCCCAAGGGAATGTGGATTTCAAAATTTTCGTATACAGCTCATTCGCGGCCATTGCCGCTGTCCTGTGCGGCGATTTAGACACAGCCAATGTAGCAAGCGCCCGCGTCGTCAACTACCTTACCCCCGCCCCTCATTAACCACGCGGATATAAAGCCTTTTTTCGAATAAACTTGACAAAACGGGGGGTTTTCACGACATTGCGCCCCTCTCCGCCTTTTCGCGGAGGGTATAAGACTTTAGGATAACGAAAATGGCTAAAACAAAGAACGATATCAAGCTGGTCAGCTCCGCCAATACGGGCTTTTTTTACGTGACCAAAAAGAACCCCAAGAATAACACCAAAAAGCTTGAGCTGAAGAAGTACGACCCCGTCGCGCGTAAGCACGTCGTCTTCAAGGAAGGCAAGATTAAGGAATCGAAGAAATCGTAAGATTTCCCTTCACTTTTTCTCAATATATGTCCGTTATCAAAAGGTAACAATGCGTCGTTAAAGTTGAATTTTTAACGGCTCGTTTTGCTATATTTTACCCTCTTTCTGCAAACGGACGAGTAAGTTATGTGCGGCATAGTTGGAATGATTGGTGCGAGGCTCGTTTCTCCCTTTCTTTTGGAAGGGTTACGAAGGCTTGAATATCGCGGCTACGACAGCGCAGGAATCGCAACCATCACAGGCGGCAAAATCGACCGCCGCCGCGCCGAAGGAAAACTCGACAGCCTCGCACAGCGCCTGAAAACGGAGCCTTTGTCCGGCAACGTCGGTATTGGCCACACGCGCTGGGCCACGCACGGAAAACCGACGGAAACCAACGCGCACCCGCATGCGACCGACCTCGTCGCCGTCGTCCATAACGGCATTATCGAAAATTACCGAGACCTACGCTGCGAACTGGAAAAAAAGGACTGCGTTTTCGTCTCGCAAACCGATACGGAGTCGATTGCGCATCTCATCAGCGACTATCTGCGCCAAGGAATGACTCCGCAGCAAGCGACGGCCGCCTCTCTCAAGCGCCTGACGGGCGCATTCGCCATCGGCGTCCTCTTTGCAGGGCATGAAAATCTTCTTATCGGCGCAAGGCGCGGCAGCCCTCTGGCGCTGGGATACGGCGACGGCGAGATGTATTTGGGCTCGGACGCCCTTGCGCTTGCCCCTCAAACCAACCGCATTGCTTATCTTGAAGAAGGCGACTGGGCGGAGCTTTATGCCGACAAAATCATTATTCACGACGAAACCGATAAGGTCGTCGAACGTAAAATCCATACGCTGGCTTTATCGGGCACGGCAATCGGCAAAGGGCAATATCGCCATTTTATGCTCAAGGAAATTTTCGAGCAGCCCTCGGTTATCGGCGATACAATATCGTCGTTGATATCGCCGAATAACGGCTTGAATCTGCCTTCCCTGCCCTTCGATTGGAATAACGTGCCGCGCGTTACCATTGTCGCTTGCGGCACGGCTTCATACGCCGGCCTTGTCGGCAAATACTGGTTCGAACAATTGGCGAAGCTGCCGGTTGAAATCGATATCGCGTCGGAATTCCGTTATCGCGAGGCTCCCATGCCCGCGGGCGGCGTGACGATCGTCGTGTCGCAATCGGGAGAAACGGCGGATACGCTTGCCGCGCTGCATTACGCCAAGGCGCAGGGGCAAAAGATTTTGTCCGTCGTCAATGTGCCACAAAGCTCCATTGCGCGAGCGTCCGATGCCGTCGTGCCGACTCTCGCGGGGCCGGAAATAGGCGTCGCCTCGACCAAAGCCTTCACGACGCAACTAACCGTCATCCTCTGTCTTGCCCTTGCGGCGGCAGAGGCGCGGGGCACTCTTACCACAGAGCGCATTAATGGAGTTTTGCGCGCTTTAACTGAAGTTCCGGCGCAGATCAACGCCATTTTGCGCGACGAGCATCATCTACAAGAGCTTGCCCAATCTATTTATGAAGCCCATGACGTTTTGTATCTGGGGCGCGGCCTGTTGTATCCGATTGCCATGGAAGGCGCGTTAAAGCTCAAAGAAATCTCGTACATCCATGCCGAAGGCTATCCGGCTGGCGAAATGAAGCACGGCCCGATTGCGTTAGTCGATGAAGACCTCCCTGTCGTTTTCCTCGCGCCCAGCGACTCGCTTTATGAAAAAACGACATCGAATATTCAGGAAGTTGTCGCGCGCGGCGGGAAGGTCATTTTGATCTCCGATAAAGAAGGTATCGCCCGTGTCGGCGCAAAAACATTCCGGAATATTGCAGTGCCCACAGCGGATGTTGCGGTACTGCCGTTGCTTTACGCCGTCCCCATGCAGCTTTTGGCATATTACACGGCTATTGCCAAAGGCACAGACGTTGACCAACCGCGTAATTTGGCTAAGAGCGTGACGGTTGAATAATCACCGCTTTTTCTTCCCTAATTTAGGCCGCGCATAGGGCGCCGTATCCGTATGAATCTCCAACTCCGCCGCCTCAAGCCGCTTGATTTCGTCGCGCAGAGCCGCGGCCTCCTCGAATTCCAGATTCCCCGCCGCCGCTTTCATGCGTTTGTCGAGATCGCGCAGGTGCGCGCGTAAATCTTTGCCCGAAAGCGTTATGTCCTCAGCCAGTCCCGCCTTGACTGTCAGATGGTCGCGCTCGTAAACCGAACCTAAAATATCCCCAATTGATTTCTTGATGCTTTCGGGCGTAATGCCGTTGGCGGCGTTATAAATCTGCTGTTTTTCGCGGCGGCGATCAGTTTCGTCGATGGCGGCTTTCATGCTGCCCGTCACGCGGTCGGCGTACAAAATAGCGCGTCCTTCGATATTGCGTGCTGCTCGGCCTATCGTCTGAATAAGCGACGTGCGCGAGCGCAAATAGCCCTCCTTGTCGGCGTCCAAGATCGCCACAAGGCCGCATTCGGGAATATCCAGCCCTTCGCGCAAAAGATTAATGCCGACAAGCACATCATAAACGCCAAGCCTCAAATCGCGGATGATTTCAATGCGTTCCAGCGTTTCAACGTCCGAATGAATATAACGGACTTTAACGCCGGCCTCGTTCATATATTCCGTCAAAGCCTCGGCCATTTTCTTCGTCAGCGTCGTCACGAGCACGCGCAGACCCTTGGCCACAACGGCGCGTATTTCATAGAGCAAATCGTCGACTTGCTTATCCGTCGGGCGGATGATAACGGGCGGATCCATTAATCCGGTCGGGCGCACAACCTGTTCGACAAACACGCCCTTCGTGTGCTCCAACTCCCACGGCCCCGGCGTTGCCGATGAAAACACTGTCGGCGGGCGCATAACATCCCATTCCTCGAATTTCAGAGGACGGTTATCGACGCAGGAAGGCAGGCGAAATCCGTATTCCGCCAATGTCGATTTTCGCGAGCGATCCCCTTTATACATGGCGCTGAGTTGCGGAACCATCACGTGACTTTCATCCACAAAAAGCAGCGCGTTTTTGGGCAGATATTCAAACAACGTCGGCGGCGGCTGTCCGGCCTCGCGTCCCGTCAGATAGCGCGAATAATTCTCGATACCCGCACAGGAACCCGTTGCCGCCATCATTTCAAGATCGAACGTCGTACGTTCGCGCAAGCGTTGTTCTTCCACTAATTTTCCTTGCGCATGGAATTCTTCAAGGCGTTGCTTAAGGTCGATTTTGATTTGAGCCGCCGCCTGCGCGAGCGTCGGCTTGGGCGTCACATAGTGGCTGTTGGCGTAGAGCTTGACGGCATCGAGAGAAGCGCCCTTCTCGCCCGTTAAAGGGTCGATTTCGACAATGCGCTCGATCTCGTCGCCGAACATCACAAGCCGCCATGCCGTGCTTTCCAAGTGAGCAGGAAAAACCTCAATGGTATCTCCCTTAACCCTGAAATCGCCGCGCCCGAAGCCGATGTCGTTGCGCTTGTATTGCAACTCGACCAAAGACGACAAAAGAGCCTTCCGCCCGATCTCTTGCCCCTTGGCAAGCCCAAGAACCATGCTCTGATATGTTTCGACCGAGCCGATGCCGTAAATACACGACACGGACGCCACGATAATCACGTCGTCGCGCTCTAAAAGCGCGCGCGTCGCGGCATGCCTCATGCGGTCGATCTGCTCGTTAATCATCGACTCTTTTTCGATATAGGTGTCCGACCTCGGCACATAGGCTTCGGGCTGGTAATAGTCGTAATAACTCACGAAATATTCGACGGCGTTTTTGGGAAAGAAAGACTTCATTTCCCCGTACAACTGCGCGGCAAGCGTTTTGTTAGGCGCAAGGATTAGCGCGGGCCTTTGCAAAGTTCGGATGACTTCGGCGACGGTAAACGTCTTTCCCGACCCCGTAACGCCCAGCAGAACCTGATCGCGTTCCCCGGCGTTGAGCCCCTTGGTCAGGGCGTCAATCGCCTGCGGCTGATCGCCAGCGGGGCGATAGTTGGACACAAGCTCGAATTTCTTCCCGGCTTCGGGACGAAAATCCGGTTTTTTAACGTCGGCGAAGATTGGAAACATGGCTTTAACGAGCAATAATATATAAACATACCGTCATTCCACAAAATTTTCTCTTCGCGCAGCGAAAGAAAATTCCAGAATGACATCATTATAACAATACATGGAACCTGATTCAGCGCATATTACTTTTCGTCGTAAGCCAGCCCACCCAAAAGAACATCCAGCCGTTCGGCGTCTTCAGCCGGGTTATAGGAGCGATCGGGGGCGACAACCCTATCCCTCGCGTATTTCCAGCGCTCCCAGCTAGCATCCTTCATGGGCTCTAGCACGCGGGCAATGGCTTCCATTTCGGACCCGCTGCCGTTGCAATGCAGAACAATATCGTTTCCCGCCTCAAGGGCTCGCCGAGCCAAGTCAGCAGGCAAACCATTCAACGCCTTCATCGTCAGGTCATCCGATAAAAGCAATCCGTCGAAGCCGAGCGTACCGCGAATAATATCGTTATTCACGACCGGCGATAAAGAAGCTGGATTTTGGGGATCAAGCGCGGAAAAAACCGCGTGTGAATTCATCCCCATCGGGACGTCCTTCAAAAGTTCGAAGGGAACGAAATCCTGGCTTTCAAGCTCGGCAAGGGTCTCGTCGATAATCGGCAATACCTGGTGCGGGTCCGTTTTCAGCTTGCCGTGACCCGGCATATGCTTAACGACGGGCAGTATGCCGCCCAAAAGAAAAGTTTCGACTTGCGCCCGCGCCAAGGCCGCGACGATGGCGGGAGAAGGACTGAACGCGCGGTCGCCGATGGCGGGCGTTCCTTCGGAATTGAACAGATCGACGACTGGCGCGCAATTAATCGTGATGCCCAAGGAAACCAGTTCATGCGCCACAAGCCGCGAATAAATCCTGATGGCCTCAATCCCCCAATCGGGATCGCGCTCGTACATCATGCCGAAAGCCCGGGCAGCCGGATATTGAGGCCAATGCGGCGACTCCAGGCGCGACACGCGCCCGCCCTCCTGATCAATAGCAATTTGAATATCGTCGCGCCCGACGGCCTGTCTAAGCTCAAGGATCAATGCGCGGATTTGCTCGGGAGATTCGCAGTTGCGCTTGAAAAGAATAAAACCGAAGGGATTGGCGCTTCGAAAAGTCGCGCGCTCAGGCAAAGTCACGCGCGTCCCCGCACATCCGAAAAGTACAGGGCTTGGCCTATTTTCGCTACTTTCCGACAATGATGCACCCGGCATTAAGCTTCTTCAGCGATGAGCATAAACGTCCAGCTTCATCTCTTGCGAGGGGTTCGGTTTGAATACGGTAAAAGATTCCACGCGCGCCAAGATCGGCGCGGGTTAAACGCAGCTTTGTAGAGCCGAACTGAACGGCATATTTTTCTTGAAGCTTTTCCATTAAAGCGCGCGCTTGCGCCTCGTTGGAAGACGACGCCAATTGGGCAACGACATTTCCAGCTCCGGCGTTGACTTTTTCAATAACCTTTTCCATCGACAACGGCTCTGCCTTTGGCTTTTCGGGAGCCATAGCCGGAGCCGCTGCCACGGGCTCTTTAGGAGCTTCTGCAACGGCGGGAGCCGTCTCAACAGCAGAAGATTGCTGAACTTTTTCAACGGCCTTCTCAACCGGTTTTTCAACGGCTTTCTCGACAGTCGTTTCGACAGGCTTGGCCGGTGTTGCTGTTTTCAGAATATCGGTTTTTGTTTGTTGAGGAGCTTCGGCAACAACAGACGCGGGCTCGGATTTAAGCGCTTCTTTAGGAACTTCCTTTATAGCCTCTTTGACTTCTTCTTTCGGAGTTTCCGGAGGCGGCAACAAATGTTCGACAGGAGCCGCTGTGCCCTTCCCCTCTAATTGATCGTAAACACGGACGTCCTGATGCGGAATATCGATCCCGCCCGGATCAGCAGGCTTTTGTTTATAGTTCTCTTCGGCAGCAATCGTTGGAATATCGGCAGGGTCTGGCGGCGTATCAGGCCAAAAGGCATAAACTCCGCCGCCGATAAGAACCGCAAGAACAACTATCGTAATAAGGCGGCGACGGGCATAATTGGGCTCGCGCACGACGTAGTCCGATTGAACGGGACGTTCAGCGGGCACAACGGGATGCCCGGAACTGCCAAAGAGCTCATGACGAGAGAAGCGATTCACTGCGTAATTCCTCCATCGGTGCGCATCCTACCACGCTCAATCCGCTGCGCAAGACAACCCTCACGGCACTGATGAGTGCAAGCCGTTCGAGGGTTAACCCCTTATTTGACGGAATAATAAAGCGCAAGGCCGCATTGTCGTTGCCCTTGTTCCAGAGCCCGTGGAAAAGCCCGGCAAGCTCCATCAGGTAAAAAGCGATTCGGTGCGGCTCTTGCGCCAAGGCGGCAGCCTCGACGACTCGCGACCAATTAGCCATGCCTTTAACCAGGAGCAATTCTTCCTCGGAGGTTATCGCATTAAGCGAAATTTTGGATAAGGCTTCCTCGGTCAGTTCTGCGGGCGTGAATATCTCGGCGGCATGGCGCAAAACCGAACAGACCCGCGCATGCGCATATTGAACGTAAAAAACAGGGTTATCCCGCGTCTGCTCCAACGCCTTGGCAAGGTCGAAATCCAACTGCGCGTCGCTTTTGCGCGTCAGCATGATGAAACGCACGACGTCCGCGCCGACTTCATCGACGACATCGCGAAGCGTCACAAAAGTTCCGGCGCGCTTGCTCATCTTGAAGGGCTGCCCGTCTTTCAGAAGATTGATCATCTGGCACAGGCGGACTTCTAATTTACCCTTGGATTCCGTAACCGCCGTGACCGCCGATTGCATGCGTTTGACGTAGCCGCCATGATCTGCCCCCCACACGTCGATCATCAGAGGATAACCGCGGCGGAATTTGTCGAGGTGATAGGCAATATCCGAAGCAAAATACGTCCAGCTTCCGTCGGACTTCTTGAGCGGCCTGTCCACATCGTCGCCGAATTGCGTCGAACGGAACAACGTTTGCGGGCGCGGCTCCCAATCGTCGGGAGTCTTTCCTTTGGGAGGCTCCAATATGCCCTTGTAAATAAGCCCCTTGCTTTCAAGGAATTTCTGCGCGGCATCGACGCCGCCGCCTTCGACCAGCGCGCGTTCCGAAAAGAAAACGTCGTGCTTCACGCTCATGACGCGCAAATCCTCGCGTATCAGCTCCATCATCGAATCGATGGCAATTTTACGGAAAGCAACAAGCCATTCGGACTCCGGTTTGCCAAGCCATTTCTCGCCTTCTTGCGTGGCAATCTTTTTCGCGACAGGGATGACATAGTCCCCTGGGTAAAGCCCTTCGGGAATGGCGCCGATGTTTTCGCCCAAAACCTCGCGGTAACGCAAATAGACCGAACGCGCCAGCACATCGACCTGTGCGCCCGCATCGTTGATGTAATACTCGCGGCAAACGCCGTACCCCGCCTTCTCCATCAAAGCCGCAAGAACATCCCCGACAACAGCGCCGCGCGCATGTCCCACGTGCATGGGGCCGGTAGGATTGGCGGAAACATATTCGACGTTGGCTTTAACGCCTTTGCCGATATCGCTGTCGCCGTAATGCGTGCCCGATTTCAAAATTTCGGTTATTTCGTTTTGCCAGACGTAAGGATGAAGGCGCAGGTTGATGAACCCGGGGCCTGCGATGTCGACGCCCGCGACGATTTTGTTTTTCTCAAGTTTCGGTTTTATGATTTCCGCAATCCCGCGCGGAGGCTTGCCTGCGGCCTTGGCCAGAACCATAGCAATATTGGTTGCCAGATCGCCATGAGATGCCTCACGTGGAGGCTCAACGACAAAAGCCGGAATGTCGCCCGCCAGCGTCAACGCGCCCGATTTAATGGCCTCATTGACGGCGGCAGAAATAACGTCGTGAATACCCTTATAAATGCTCATTCGTCTTCCCTTCGCGCCAAAACAAAACAATATGGATATTCAAGCTATTATGAGGCGTTCTTAATGTAAGGAACGGGGTCGACGGCTTTGCCGTCTATTCTGATCTCAAAATGCAACTGCGGCGTTGCAACATTTCCCGTTTTACCGACCGTTCCGATCATGCCGCCTTGCGCAATCGGCTTGCCCTTTTTAACAAGAACGCGGGCAAGGTGCGCATAGGCCGTAACCACATCGCCTTGATGCTTGATCAAAACCATATTGCCGAAGCCCTTCATGTCGTTTCCGGCATAAACGACTGTCCCTGAGGCGGCGGCAACCACGGGAGCGCCTTTCGGCGCGCCAATGTTGACGCCGTCATTTTTCATTCCAGCGCCCTTGGATCCGAAACTCGAAAGGATGGGGCCTTGCACAGGCCATCGCATCGACGTCGAAACGTCAGCGGATGGTGCTGCGGCTACATCGGAATCAGAATCCGGTTCTTCTACGACAGATTGCTTTTGCGCTGCCGCCGAACGGTTTTCTTCTTGCGCGCTGACTGTCCCCACTCCCGATTGAGATCTCGTTCTTAAATTCGTCGTCGGAGGAGGTTCCAGCTCTTGCGATGACACGGAAGCCGGCATAAGGGGCGAGAGCTCTTTCTTCTCGACGGGATCTAACGGCGAAGCATCGGGCGGTTCGATGTCGCCGGTAAAGGTTGACCCTCCCGCCGGGAGAACCAGTTTTTGGCCGCGCTTAACTTCAAAAGGCGGCTTAAGATAATTCAGCACAATAATTTCGCGCATCGATACATTGTTTTTGTGCGCAATGACATAGATGTTTTCGTTGCCTTTGACGACGACAGTCTTTCCGGGACGAATGCTGGAATAACTCGGCAAATAAGCGTCCGGCGGATTCATGAATGTGCAGGCGGAAAGGGAAAGAATCAAAAGAGATAACGCAAGCCCCCTACCAGACGAAAACATTGCGCTACGTGTACAGCCAGCACCTTTTACCATCATCCAATTTTCTCCAGTCCGCCCATATATTTACGCAACGCGACCGGAACGACGATCGATCCATCGGGCTGCTGATAATTTTCAATAACCGCAATCAGGCAACGCCCGATGGCAATGCCTGAACCGTTCAGCGTATGCACAAACTCGGTCTGCTTGTCTCCGACAGCGCGGCAACGGGCATTCATGCGGCGAGCTTGAAAATCGCCGCAGTTCGAACAACTGGAAATTTCACGATACATATTTTGGCCGGGCATCCATACTTCAATGTCATAGGTCTTGCGCGACGCAAATCCCATATCTCCTGTACACAAAACAATTGTGCGGAAAGGAAGCTCAAGCCGGTTAAGCACCGTTTCTGCGCATTCCGTCATGCGTTCATGTTCTGCCTTAGACTGATCTGGAGTCGTAATGCTGACCAACTCAACCTTATAAAATTGATGCTGGCGCAACATGCCGCGCGTATCCTTGCCGGCAGACCCCGCTTCTGAACGGAAGCAAGGTGTGCGCGCCGTAACGCGCAGCGGCAACTTTTCACGATCAACGATAAGACCATTAACAAGGTTTGTCAGAGGCACTTCCGCCGTGGTTATCAACCACAAATCTTCCTTCGTCGGCGCGCGCGACAAAGCACCCACGACGACATCGGCCAAAGCCAATTCCCCTTTTTTCAAACCTTCAAGTTCTTCGGGATTGGCATAAGACAACGCCTCGTTCAGCAGTTCCTCACGCGATTTTGTCCTCGCCGCCATAAACATATCGTCGGCAAACTTCGGCAGCTGGCCGACGCCGAACATGATTTCGTCTTTCACCAAAAGAGGCGGAGAAATTTCGGTATAGCCGAATTCTTCCGTATGAAGATCAAGCATGAAATCGCCGAGCGCCCTCTCCATCCGCGCCAAAGCGCCCTTAAGAATCGTAAAGCGCGCGCCCGACAACTTAGCCGCCACCTCGAAATCCATAAGGCCGAGTTTCTCGCCGATTTCAAAATGCTCGCGCGGAGAATCAAGAAGCGGCGGACAACCGGAACGGCGCAATTCTTTATTGTCGTGCTCATCCTTGCCGTCCGGCACATCCGCGGCAGGCATATTCGGCAAGGACGATAGAATTTCCTGCAAACGGCGGGCATAAAGCTTGTCCATATCCTCAAGCTTCGCCAGACGGTCTTTCATATCGGCGACTTGTTTCATTAAAGCGGCGGAATCTCCGCCTTTGCGTTTGACTTCGCCGATCTGCTTCGACGCTTCGTTGCGCTTGGCCTGCAGTTCCTGCATTTCCGTTTGCGCCGCGCGGCGTTCCGTGTCCATCGCGATGATATCCGCCGACTGCGGCTTCAGGCCTCTGCGCTTGAGCGCCGCGTCGAAAATGTCCGGTTGTTCGCGAATAAAACGAATATCGTGCATGGAAATCCCCTAAATCTTATCTTTCTTCCCGACCCATTTTGCGCCGAGAATGGAAAGCTCGTAAAGCAGCGTCATCGGCAACGCAAGACTGACCATGCTGATAAGATCAGGCGGGGTCAGAACGGCAGCCGCAACGAAGATTAGAACAATAGCATAACGCCGGAAAGAGGACAATTTTGTGGCAGAGACAACGCCGGCGCGCGCTAAAAGAACGAGCGCAACCGGCAATTCAAAAGCCATCCCGAAGGCGAAGATGACAGTCATCGACAGGGACAAATACTCGCTGACGCGGGCTTCCAGTTGGATAGGCAATCCGCCCGCCGCCGCCGGAATTTCGAAGCTTAGGAAAAACGTCCAAGCCAAAGGAAACACGACATAATAGGCCATTGCCGCGCCGGCTAAAAAGAAGATGGGGGTGGCTATAAGAAACGGAAGAAAAGCCTTACGCTCGTTTTTATACAGCCCCGGAGCCACAAACATCCATATCTGCGATGCGATGACCGGAAAGGCGATGAAGCATCCTGTCCACAACGCCAGCTTGATATAGGTGACAAAGGCTTCCGTCAGGCCGGTGTATATCAGGCGACGATGTTCCTCCCCCGATGCCGTTGCCAGAGGCCGCACCAGAAACTCGTAAATCTGAGGCGCAAACGCATACGAAACGACAAAGCCGGCGAGAATGGCCAGAAGGGAATAAATCAGCCTTCTCCGCAGTTCGATAAGATGCACAAGAAGCGGCTGTTTGGCGATATCGACGGAATCGATCATCGGAAATCTTTGGGCGGCTGGTTAATTTCTTTTTTCTTTATTCCTTCCGCCGATTCGGCCTCGGCCGTTATTTGCTGGAACGTACGGCGCATGTCCTGCCCGAAAAGGCACGCCTTTCGCGCCCACTGACCCAAAGCGTACATGACTTTGGGCATGTCTTTCGGCCCTATGGCAATAAGCGCCACAGCCCCCACGACCAACAGCTCCGGCCATGCGACATCCAACATGCTAAATCCTTACGCTTTTGGCGGCTGGTTGTCGTTTTTATCGGCGTTCTTACTCTCGTCGTTAAGTCCGGCTTTGAAATTGCGGATTCCCCTGCCCAGATCACCCATGACCTGCGGCAATTTACCTACGCCGAAAATAACCAGAACGACGACAAGCAGCAAAATGACGTGCGTGAGACTTAAACCCATTGTTTTCCTCTTGTTCTTGGAGCCAATTTCTCGGCTATACTAGCTTGTTTGCGGCAAACTGAAAACCCCATGTCTATGCAATCTCTTATCCTCATAGGCGGCCCGACGGCTTCGGGAAAGTCGGCACTTGCGCTGCGCCTCGCGAAAGAGCGAAACGGCAATATTATCAACGCCGACGCCATGCAGCTATATGCCGGACTGCCTGTTTTGACCGCGCAGCCGGACGCCGAAGACCGCGCCGAAATCCCTCATTTACTGTACGAGGTTACGGATGCGGCTGAAGCGTCGTCCGCAGGAAAGTGGCTTGTTCAGGCTCGCGACGCTATTGAACAAACAAAAGCTGAAGGACGAACGCCCATTATTGTGGGAGGCACGGGACTCTATTTCGACGCGTTGATGGGAGGGCTGGCCGATATCCCGCCTATCCCCGACGACGCGCGCGCCAAAGCCGCCCAACTATATAACGAATGGGGCGAGAAAAAATTCAGAGACGAATTGGCCAAGCGCGACCCCGAAAGCGCCGCGCGCATTGCCCGCAACGACCGGCAACGATTGATTCGCACCTATGAAGTCGCCCTGCATACGGGAAAATCTTTGGGAGAGTGGCATAAGATCAGCCAAACACCGGATCAAGCCTACAACGCGGAATTCCATCTCCTGCTTCCGCCGCGCGACGAACTCTATGCCGCCTGCGATAAAAGATTTCTGAAGATGATCGAACGCGGCGCAATCGAAGAAGTAAAAAACTTTTTGAAGCGAAGCTTGCCTCCTACTCTTCCCGCGATGAAAATTCTGGGCGTTCGGGAAATCGCAGCCTATCTGCACGGCGAAAAAAATCTCGAAGAATCGATCGCCAAGGCGCAGCAGGTGACCAGAAACTACGCCAAACGCCAAATGACGTGGTTCAGGAACAAATGGGGACATCAGTCTCTTTTTGGCAAAGAAACTATTAACGAGAATCCGTTTTAGGCATGAAAGTAATTTTGCGTTAATTCCGCATTGCCCGTTTTAGAAGATGCCTAAAATGCAATCTAATTTTAAGCAGTCCTTAAACACAAAAGTGCTATGAAGTGCCTGTGCCACAAGCATTTTTCGTGAATTACTTTCGGGTTTTTGTGGTACGATTAAGACAATGGAGAAAGCCATGACAGTCTGGGCGATGAGCGAAGAAAAGATGGTGTTCTTAGTCCGCAATGCGCTTCTTGTCGCAGGACAGGAAATGGGCAGAGGCGATGAATGGCCTGTCGTAAAAGATACGATCTACAAGATCATAAAGGATTGGGAAGACCTCAAGATCGAACGCAATGTGGATGAGGAATTGAAGGTTCATCTCTACGAACAGATCGAGAAGATGGAAGCGGGCCTTGCGGAATGCACGCCAGAAGCAAGAGAGGTCCTAGAACCCAAGATCAAGGAATGGCGCGAAGTATGTGATGCATTCTTCGCAGACATCGACCCGAAAGCAGTCGTTTACGACAAAGAGAACGAACCGGAACACATTAAACGGATGAAAGCTATTTTAGGAACAATGGAGGAAGATCATGACGAATAATATGAAAGCTAATGACTTCCCATTTTTGGGAACGGCGCAGGACGGCATCGGGCAAATTTCGCTAGAGAAAATGCTTATGGAAAATGGGTTGGTACAGCTATTATCGGCTTTGTATTCTACTGGACTTGGCGAAGCGGCCAAAATCCCCGGCGTTTCCAAGAAAACTTTTGAAGGCATCCGGACGACAATAGATGCAACCGTCGCGGGCGTAGCCCCCAAATTGGTCACGGGTGCTCAGAATTTGGCAATAAATGGCATGGACGTCGCACAAAAAATCGTGGCTTTACCAGAGAGAGTTATCCGTGGAGCAAAAGCAAGATTTACTACGCTTGACTCCTAAACTTATTTCCTAGCCGAAAACGGCCCGAAGCCTTTCCTCCCTTCGGGCCGTTTTTTATGCCCTTTTTCCTCACGGCTTGCATAGAAGCGTCAAAAGAATTAGGTGTAGCGAGCCTTCATTCCTGAAACCCGCAAGCCTTTATGTTTACATCCGAGCAAATAGCAGCCTCGATCGTCCACAACGCCCTCGGCGCAACCAAGCAGATTACGCCGCAAGATGTTGCCTCTGTCGCCTACAAGTTGGGGCGAGAGAAAGGCGATCATCGCCTGATGGCCTTGTTTTGCGACTATTTCCTGAAAGCTTTCAAAAATTTTAACGACGACTTTGATCATAACGGCGAACGAATGGTTCTTCGCCGCTTAGCCTCTTTGGATCTAAAAACGATAGTCGATGTTGGCGCTAACGAAGGCGACTGGACGGCGATGGCTTCCGCCGAAGTTCCGAACGCCGATATTCACGCCTTTGAAATCATCGACGAGACATTTGCCCTATTGTCCAAAAAATGCGCCTCGAACGAAAAAATACGCTGCAACAATTTTGGCCTGTTTAGCCGTTCGGGCGAAATCAACATGCATGTATACGACGCGTCGAATACGTTTTCATCCCATGTCAATTACCCGAACGGCGCCCACCATGAGAAAGTTTGCCCCGTCCGCACGGGCGACGACTATGTGCGCGAGAAAAACGTGGAAAAAATAGATTTTTTGAAGATCGACGTCGAGGGCGCCGAATTTGACGTCCTCAAGGGCTTTTCCGAAGCCATCGACCGCAAAAGCATCGACGTTGTCCAGTTTGAGTACGGAAAGGTCAGTATCATGACGCATATTCTGCTCTATGACTTTTACGGCTTTTTTGAAAGCAAAGGCTATGCCGTAGGCAAAATATATCCGGAATATGTCGATTTCCGCGCCTATACCCTTGACGACGAAGATTTCCTCGGCCCTAATTATCTAGCTTGCCTGCGTCAACGAACGGACATCATCAAATTGCTCGGCAAATAAAACATGCACAGTGCCAATCATCACGTTATTGCCAATATTCTGCACCTTCTGGCCGGAGGCGGTATTGGATTGATTTCCGCGAGTATCGCAATGTCTTTTGGCTCGCGCGCCGCCGACAGGCTGCCGGGCGAAAGCCGAAAGCCCGAATGCGTCTATTGCTCGCGGCCCCTGACGTGGCAGGAGGCTTCGCCCCTCATCGGCTGGCTGCTCAGGCCGGATACATTATCCTTTCCCTGCCCCTGCGGCCTCAAAACAAAGGTCTGGCAGCAGCCGGCCTGCGAAATCGCGGGCTTTATCCTTGGCATGATTGCTATGTACTTTCAGGACTGGTCCTTGGCGGCGCTGCCCTTGTGCATCGGCATCGGAATTCTACCGGCCATTGCGCTGATCGATTTTCATTTCGGCGTTATTCCCGACGAGTTGAATATCGCCTTAGGCCTGTGCGGATTCTTATTCGTGCTTTCGCGTAGCGAAGACATCTTTCTTGTAATCATTTCTGCTTCCGTCCTTCTTTGCCTTGGGCTTTTTTTCGCCCTTGTGTACAGCAAATGGCGGGGACGCGAGATGCTGGGGCTTGGCGATGTAAAATTCTTTGCCGCCGCCGGATTATGGCTTCATCCGCATACAATATCCGCGTTTCTGGCCTTGGCGGGAGCCTTAGGGCTTATTTTCACTCTCCTTTGGCGGCGTATTAGCGACGAGAAAATGTTTCCGTTCGCTCCTGCGCTTTGCCTGTCGTTGGCCATTTGCGTCATTTACAGATTGATTTGGGCACCATGAGTTTTGCGCGATCCCTTTTTACTGTGAGCGGCCTGACGGTCATAAGCCGCGTTGGCGGATTTATCCGGGACTCTCTGACGGCAATATTTTTAGGTGCAGGTCCTGTCGCCGATGCTTTCTTTGTCGCGCAGCGTTTGCCTAATTTGTTCCGCAGCCTTTTTGCCGAAGGAGCCTTCTCTGCAGCTTTTGTGCCTCTCTATACCGCTGAACAGGAACGCAACGGCAAGGAAGCCGCCCAGCAATTTGCGGGACAAGCATTGATGCTGCTTCTGGCGGCTCTCATTCCGTTTTCCGTTCTTGTCATGATGTTCATGCCCGAAGTCATGCTCGTGCTCGCCCCCGGGTTTGAACGCGATACCGAGAAATACAATCTCGCCGTCAGCTTCAGCACGATTACCTTTCCCTACCTTGCGCTGATTTCCGTAACCGCTCTGCAGACGGGCGTGTTGAACGCGCGAGGCAGATTTGGCCCCGGAGCGGCCGCGCCCATTGCCTTCAATATCGTTCTGATACTGGGTCTACTCGCGGCACAGTTTTTCGGTTGGCATGTGGGCTATACGCTTGCGTGGTCGGTAACGATTTCTGGCGTCGTGCAGTGCATATGGCTTGCCATAAGCTGTTATAACGCGCGCGCGTCTATCCCCATCCTTCGCCCGCATCTAAGCGCTGTCGGCAAATTGTTGTTCCGCCGCATAGGCCCGGGCGCCGTCGGCGCGGGAGCCTCGCAGATCAATTTGCTAATATCGACCATTCTTGCGTCAACCCTGCCGACAGGCGCCGTTTCTTATCTGTTTTACGCCGATAGATTGAACCAATTGCCATTAGGCATCGTCGGCATTGCCGTCGCCACGACCCTGTTGCCGTTGCTGACGCGCCATATCGAGGCCGGAGCCGAGGACAAGGTTCGCCATTACAACAGCCGCGCGATCGAATTCTGCCTCTTGCTCGGCTTGCCCGCGACAATCGGATTAATGGTGATGGCGGAGCCCATCATCCAGACTCTCTTCGAGCACGGCGCGTTTACAGCCGAAGACACTCTTGCGACGGCCGACACCCTGCGCGCTTATGCGCTCAGCATTCCCGCTTTCCTGCTCGTCAAAGTATTCGCCGCCGGATTTTTTGCGCGGCAGGATACCAAGACGCCCGTCAAAATCGCCGTCACAGGCATGATCGTGAACGTCTTTTGCTCCATACTCCTGTTGGGGTTGTTTCAGCACATCGGCATCGCTCTTGCCAATAGCATCGCCGTCACGGTCAACGCGGCGCTGCTCTATCGCCAATTGCGCCGCAAGAAAATGCCCATCGGCGACGATGCGCTGCCCGAGAAAATTATCAGAATATCGATCAGCGCCGCGATTATGGCCGTGGTGACGTATTTTATGACGGCCTTTTTCTGGCAAACCACAGCCTCCTCAGGCGTTCTGCAAATGGTTGCCGGTTTAGCGGGGCTTATAGCCTTATCCAGCCTTGTCTACGCGGCGGCGTTACATACGACAGGCGCGGCAAGGTGGAAAGACGTCAAGGGAATGCTGGCAAGAAAAGAATAATGCGATAATATACGCTAATGCTAAAGAATTGAGGATATAGGGAATGGCCAACCAAGACACATCAGAAAATATTTCCTACGACACTTTTGCCGCGTCGGTTCAGCGCAGCAAGGATTTGGAAATTGATATTCAAAAAAATCCTAAAAAGCACCGCGTTCTGACGGGCGACAGGCCGACGGGCGATTTGCACATCGGACATTTATTCGGCTCCCTGCTCAATCGCGTTCGCCTTGCAAAAATGGGCGTCGATACCTTTATCGTCATCGCCGATTATCAGGTTCTGACCGATCACGAAGTCTTCGATAAAATTTCGGAATGCACGCTTAATCTCGCCGTCGATTACATTGCCTCCGGCCTCGATCCCGAAAGCGGAAACGTTTTCATATTCCCGCACAGCGCCGTGCCGGAGCTTAACCAACTTCTCCTGCCGTTCCTTAATCTCGTGAGCGTGGCGGAGCTTGAACGCAATCCGACGGTCAAAGAAGAAATCGAAGCCGCGAAGATCACGCGCATCAACGCCGGCATGTTCACCTACCCTGTTCATCAGGCCGCCGATATTCTGTTTTGCAAATCGACCGCTATTCCCGTCGGCAAAGACCAGCTGCCGCACATTGAACTGACGCGCATCATCGCAAGGCGCTTCAACGCTAAATACGGGCCAAAGAAGCCCGTTTTCCCCGAACCCCAAGGCCTTCTGAGCAACGCGCCGACGATATTGGGCCTCGACGGCAGCAAGAAGATGAGCAAGAGCCGCAACAACTCCATACCCCTGAAGGCCACGGAAGACGAAACCGCCAAGATCATCAAAACGGCAACGACGGACTCCGAGCGCCTGATTACCTACGAACCCGACCGTAGGCCGCAGGTCGCCAATTTGCTGGAGATCGCGAGTTACGCCAGCGGAGTCTCGCCCGAGAAAATCGCCGCCGACATCGGCAACGGAGGCGCGGGCAAGCTTAAGGAATACCTGACCGAAAGCCTCAATAAATTTCTGCGTCCTCTGCGCGAGAAACGCGCCGCTCTGGTAAAAGACATGGATTATGTCCGTCGCTCGCTCGATAAAGGCATCAATAAAGCACGCGATGTTGGAACCCAAACGCTGTCCGAAGTACGCGAGGCGATGAATATGTATAGGTAATTCAACTCCAACAACTAGGGGGGAATTATGGACGTTACTCATTATATCAAAAAGCTTTATGCCCGCACCGGAAGGCAGGTCGCGACTCCTGCCCGCGAGCCAAAACAGGAACCCGTCATTGTCTCCGGAATAGCAACAAGCTTGGCCTTGGATGCCGCCGCAAGAACAATTTCTACCGGAGGAAGCAATCTGTCCTCCAGAGAGAAATGTTCAAACAAGCCTCAAATGGGCTGGTTGGGCTGTAATAATCACTAATTCTGCCCCCTTTTTCATGTGACGGCGGCATGGTTTCGTTCTATGCTTGTTCTCATGCCCCGTCCCGATACATCCCTCTTTGACACTCTCGCCGTCCGGCCTTTGCCGGACAAGCTGCGGCCACGCGCGCTGGGCGAAGTCGTGGGGCAAGACCATCTGCTTGCGCCTGACGCGCCCATCGGAAGAATGGTCGTCGCCAAGCGTCTCGCCTCGATGATTTTGTGGGGGCCTCCCGGATGCGGCAAAACGACCATTGCGCGTTTGCTGGCCGACGCGACCGGATTGTATTTCGATCCCGTTTCCGCCGTCGCCTCGGGCGTCGCGGATTTACGCAAGATATTCGAAGCCGCCGCCAACAGGCGCGCAACGGGGCAAGGAACTCTTCTTTTTATCGATGAGGTTCATCGCTTTAACCGCGCCCAGCAAGACGTGCTGCTGCCCTATGTTGAGGACGGCACGGTCACATTGGTCGGCGCAACAACCGAAAATCCCTCCTTTGAACTCAACGGAGCCTTGCTATCGCGCTGTCAGGTTTTGGTGTTGAACCGTCTGGACGATGCGGCGCTTGAACTTCTCTTAAAGCATGTCGAAAAAGATTCGGAACGCGCCCTGCCCTTAACCGCCGATGCGCGCGCCGCACTTAAAGCCATGGCGGACGGCGACGGGCGGTATCTGCTCGTGATGGCCGAGGAACTTGTCTCCCTGCCCAAAGACCGCACGCTCGACCCCACGCAACTGGCCGCGTTCGTGCAACGCCGTCGCCCCCTGTACGACAAAGCCCAGGAAAGCCATTACAATCTTATCAGCGCGTTGCATAAATCGTTGCGCGGATCGGATTGCGATGCCGCATTGTACTGGTTTGCCCGCATGTTGGCGGGAGGAGAAGACCCCCGCTACATCGCCCGCCGCCTGACGCGCTTTGCCAGCGAAGACGTCGGGCTTGCCGACCCGCAAGCTCTTCCCCTCGCCTTGGCGGCATGGGAGGCGTACGAGCGCATGGGCAGCCCCGAAGGCGAGCTGGCCTTGGCCGAATTGGTCATATATCTGGCGACAGCGCCAAAATCGAACGCCGCCTACGTTGCCATCGGCGCGGCGAACCGTGCAGCTAAAGAATTCGGCTCACTCATGCCGCCTAAACACATCCTGAACGCGCCAACAAAATTGATGCAGGAAATCGGCTACGGCGAAGGGTATGAATACGACCACGACAGCGCCGAAGGCTTTTCAGGACAGAATTATTTCCCCGACGATATGAAGCGCCAGCAGTTTTACAGCCCCGTCGAGCGCGGCTTCGAGCGCGAAGTTAAAAAACGGCTGGATTATTGGGCGGAGTTGAGAAGAAAGAGGGAAACAAAGTCCTAATTTTTGCCCATTAAATACTGAACAAAAATACCCAAAATAGAAATTACAAGAGAAGCCCAAGCCAACCTTTTTGTGTTGCGCAGTTCTTTTTGATCATCTTCCATTGTGGCTAAAACAGCGCAAAGATACGGATAATTTATACAATGTCTTACCCCTCCAATTTCAAAAGCAAAAAACTCAACTTTCGTTTTATCATTTTCAGTATATCCATATTTCTTATTTAAGTGATAATACAGCCTCTGAAAAACCATTTCTGGATCAACATTCATGAACTTTGCAATCACCTCACAATCAATACGTATATAAAAAGCCGTTTTGTTATTGTCCCTGTTTATATAATCGCCCTCATACATTTTTTGAATCGTATTGAGCAAAAAATAATCAGAAAATGTTAACGATTTTCTCATGAGGCAACCTCCTTATTTAGATACACTTATAACAGTTATTTCTCCTTCCTTGCAAACAAGGGCCTTCCTAGACTAATACCAATAGGCCAAAGAACTGCCCAGCGATGGTGTGCAAGAAATTTTCCCCTCCCCTCGCGGGAGGGGTCAGGGGAGGGGGAGAGAAGCTGGCAATGCGGTTCAGAATCGAGAAACGCCTTTCCTGCAGAACTCTCCCCTCCCTAACCCTCCCCGCAGGGGGGAGGGAATTTCTTTCTCACTTTTATAGTCAGTTCATAGACCAGTTGGTATAAAAAGCCCTATACATCTTACCTAAGGAACATTTGATGCCTGCATACCAATATATCTATGTGATGAAGAGTTTGTCTAAAGCCTGGCCCGGCGGTAAAAAGGTTTTGGACGACGTTTGGCTGTCATTTTATCCGACCGCGAAAATCGGCGTGCTTGGCCCAAACGGCGCGGGTAAATCGACTCTGCTGAAAATCATGGCGGGTCTCGATACCGACTATTCGGGCGAGGCATGGGTCGCGGAGGGCGCCGTCGTCGGTTACTTAGAGCAAGAGCCGCAGCTCGATTCCAAACTGACGGTCATGGAAAACGTCATATCGGGGCTGGGAGAAAAGAAAGCCCTACTCGACCGCTTCGAAGCCGTCAGCAACAAACTGGGCGAAGTGACGGATCCCGACGAAATGCAGGCGCTGATCGATGAACAAGCTGAATTACAGGAAAAAATCGAAGCTCAGAATTTGTGGGACCTGAACCGATCCATCGAAGTCGCGCTCGACGCCCTGCGATGCCCGCCTCCCGATGCCGACGTGACAAAGCTTTCAGGTGGCGAACGCCGCCGCGTAGCCTTGTGCCGCCTGTTGTTGCAAAAGCCGGACTTGCTGTTGCTCGACGAACCGACCAATCATCTGGACGCGGAATCTATCGCGTGGCTGCAGACGTATCTGGCCGAGTATACCGGCGCCGTCGTCATGGTCACCCACGACCGCTACTTCCTTGACAACGTGACGGGATGGATTTTGGAGCTCGACCGCGCCAAGGGCATCCCTTACGAAGGAAATTACACGGCGTGGCTGGAACAGAAGCAAAAACGCCTGCAACAGGAAGAACGCGAAGAAACAGGCCGCCAGAAGACCCTCGCCCGCGAATTGGAATGGGTACGGCAATCGCCCAAAGCCCGCCACGCCAAGGGCAAGGCGCGCATTACGGCGTATGAAAACCTTCTGGCGCAAAGCACGGAAGCGACCTCGGACACCGCGCAAATCGTCATTCCCACGCCGCCGCGCTTGGGCGATACTGTTATCGAAGCCGAGCATTTGCGGAAAAGTTTCGGAGACAACTTACTTATCGACGATTTGTCGTTCAGATTACCGCCCGGCGGCATTGTCGGCATTCTGGGGCCGAACGGCGCTGGCAAATCGACTCTCTTCAAGATGATTACGGGACAGGAAAAAGCCGACGGCGGAACGATCAAAATCGGCGAAACGGTCAAATTGGGCTACGTCGATCAAAGCCGCGACAGCCTGCACGCCGACAAAAACGTATGGGAAGAAATCTCGGACGGATTGGATATCATCGACCTCGGCAAAAAATCCATGCCCAGCCGCGCCTACGTCGCTGCATTCGGCTTTAAAGGCGTCGATCAGCAGAAAAAGGTCGGCATCCTGTCGGGCGGCGAACGCAACCGCGTGCACATGGCCAAAATGCTGAAATCGGGCGCGAACGTCCTTCTGCTCGACGAACCGTCAAACGATTTGGATGTCGACACGTTGCGCGCTTTGGAAGACGCGATTGTCGCCTTCCCCGGATGCGTCGTCGTCATCACCCACGACCGCTGGTTCATGGATCGCGTCGCGACGCATATTCTGGCCTTCGAAGGCGATAGCCAGGTCGTGTGGTTTGAAGGCAATTATCAGGATTACGAAGCCGACAGGCATCGCCGCTTGGGATCGGAAGCCGATCAACCTCACCGCATCAAGTACAAGCCGTTGGTCAGGAAATAGCCAAAAGCGCCTTGACACTCCTCACGAGCGCTTGCGCATCCCCTTGAATTTCAACGATTTTCAGGCGTCCTGTTTCGCCTGTTTTAATCGTAATTTTCTTTTTCGTAACGCCAATTTCTTCCGACAGCCTTTCTATGAGGGCGCGGTTGGCTTTGCCTTCTTTTGCATCGGCGGAAACCGAAACCTCAATCGCCCGTTTGCCATTTCCGATATCGACGATTTTAATGTCGTGCGCCCGCGACAAGCCGGGCTTGGCGCGAACCGTCAACCGGACGCCGTCGGGAAAAGGACATACAATGTCAGAAATATCATCCGCACTCATTTGACAACTTCGAACAATTGGTAATTCGCCGACTTGGGAAGCGGTATTTCCTTCAACCAATTTGGAACCTCGTGCGAGACAAGTTGCCCCATGAAGCTTTCATAAAAGAACTTGCCGGTCTTTTTATCCGACGGCGTAACATAATCAGGAACGCCGGCCTTCAAATACATTTCAGGAATAAAACGGGACAAAAGCACGAGATTGATATTGTTGCGGCGCGCAATTTTCTCGGCCTGCACCTCATCGATTGCCGAAAAGAAATTGATCGATTCCAAATTGCCGCGCACATTGGTGTGATAGGGCGCCGCCATGACTTCATGCGGCGTTGTAAACAGAAGCTCGGCTCCATCGCCGACCATATTCATAATACGCAGTCGCCGCCCGGCATACGGCGGCGCATTAAGTGCTTTCTCAACGCCGCGCATGTTATTTATGTTGCCGACAGTTTGCGCAGGAAACATAAGCACTCCAACGTTAAACGATCTGCCGTCCTGCAACGCGAACAAAAAAACCGTTGTCAAAGGTCCGATCAAAAGAACAAGCCATATTTCCGCCCAGAAACGTCTCCGCCCTGCATAATGCGCCCCTATCCATGCCCACCGGCGCTGGGCAAAAGCCGCAAGAGGAATAATCGAGAACAACTCGGCATAAATCATCATGCGTATTTGGTAAAATATGCCAAGGCTGATGGAAGCGCCCAAAAGAACGGCAATAAGAATCCATTTCCATCTATTTGCAGCCTTCTCTTCACGCGCACGGCAAATACTATAAGCAAAACCAAGAATGGGAAGCAAAACGCAGACAATGGCCCTGAACGGATTAAGCCGTGTCATAAGAGGAAGCGCTTCTTCGTGAGTGGAAAGAAGCAACGCTGCCAGTTTTTCGTCCATCGCGCCATAAGGCCCTGCAAGCAGCGCCGGAAATTGATGCAAGTAGAGAACTCCGAGAATAGCGGCGAAGACTCCGCAAACAAGGATGCGGATTTTTACATTCTTGATCAAAGCGGCACCCGCTGCCCCGAACAGCGATAGGGCAATGCCGCCCATAAGAGCGACATAGACGATTGAATAGGACAATAAATCAGGCTTAAATATTACCGAGGCAGAGCGATCGAGCGCAAGAAACACCGCGCCGAAAACAAACAACCCCGCGCCATAGGCCAGCGCCGAACGCGCCGCCTTACGCCCGTTTATTGCCGTCCAAACACCAATGACGGCTGAAGTCAGCGTCATCCACGGCAAAACCTCAAGCCCGATAGCGGTAGAAAGCGCAAAGACGCCCGAAGCCGCTACAGCCCACCGAATTTGATCGGGGCGCTCAAAAATAAACGTCGTCAAACCCAAGGCGGTAAGCGTCAGTATGGTCTCAAGCCCGTGATGGTCGACCTGCCCGGGCGCAAATTTGAACATCAAAAACGGCGCAAACAGCGCAATGAACGCCGTCAGCCGAGACCAATTCTGCGACACAAAGCGGTCTGCCGTTTTGCGCAAAACCCAGAAAAACAGCCCCAAATAAAGTACCGGCAATACAAACGACCCCAAAAGCGCCGCACCCTGCCACGTATATCCAAACAGACGGAAAAGCATAATAAGAGCAGCAATAGGCATTTCCGCAAAGCGCGTGTAATGAAGAGCAACGCCCTCGGGCGGGCTCATGCGGTGTTGGATAGGATCGAACCACCCCTGCCCCTGAAGCCAATCGATCGTATGTGAAAGATAGGTGTAATCATCGCCATCCGGCAAAATGCCGAGCCAAACCGGATTGGACGGCAAAGCGATATAACAAAGGATAAAATAAAACCATATCACAAAAGGCAGTCCTACGAACGGCGTTTGGAAAACGCGCAGGACGTCGTTAAGAAATGCGTTAATTCTAAGGGCGGGTTTTATTTTGCCTTCAAGCATAGAACGGCGAGCCTTTCTTGCTGCGCAGAGGTTATCGGCTTCCCATTAAACATAACGGTTGAACCCTCGACGGTTAATTCTCCCAACTGCACTTCCGTTCCCTTGCCAAACTGATTGTAAGGATACGCGGAAGTATCGAGGTTTAATGTCTTGGCAAGATCAAACGTCAAAGGAATTTTGACCTGATCCGGCAATTGCATTTGAGGGGAGTCCGGCAAATCCGCAGACGCCACGGGTTTTCCGTGAACATCGACCCCTGATTGATAGGCCACATCCGCCTTAGGCGTGTGTTGGGTGACGGTGCGGCATAAAGCAGGATCGACGGCAGAAGAAGCGGCAAGCGCCGAGGTTGAGAAAAACAAAAACTCTGCCAAAAGAATAAAATTAAAAGGGGAAAAAAATATTCCCTCCCCCCTGCGGGGAGGGTTAGGGAGGGGGGAGTTCAGCAATAAAGGCATATCTGTATTCTGAATAGCCTCGCCAAGCGTCCCTCCCCCTTCCCTGACCCCTCCCGCGAGGGGAGGGGAAGTCTGGTTGCAAACACGACTCTCTTTACCCATCACCATGCTTACCCCCCAAGCTCCTCTGCGCGGCAGCAAGCTTGGACAAAGTCGCCTCGGCTTCGGCCTTGCGTTCGCGCTGCTCATCGACGACTTCAGGCGGTGCGCGATCAGTGAAATCCTTATTGCCAAGCTTGGCGTCGATCTTGCGAATTTCGGCAATCATTTTCTCCGCTTCTTTTCCAAGACGTGCGCGTTCCTGATCGATATCGATGACCCCCGCTAAAGGCAATATCAACGTCGCTTCGTCCAGAACAGTTTGGGCAGAACCTTTGGAAACCGGCGTTTCAGGGGCGATGCCCGACAGGCGCGCAAGGCGAATGACGATGGCGCTATGGCGTTCAAGGCGATCAAGCGTTCCCTTCGACGCGCCTTTGATTTGCAACGGGATTTGCGAACCCGCCGGAACATTAAGCTCAGCGCGGACAGTACGAACAGCGGATATCAGGCGCACGAGCCAATTCATTTCATCCCGTGCTGCTTGGCTTTCGCTTTTCACACGAAAGTCCGGCCATTTCTCGGCAATCAGCATATTCGGGCTGCCGGTAAACTCGCCCCATAATTCTTCCGTGATAAAGGGCATGAAGGGATGCAGAACATGCAGAATTTGCCCTAAAACCCACGCCGTCGTCGCGCGTGTTTCAGCCTTGGCTGCTTCGTCAGATCCCATCAGAACGGGCTTCGTAAATTCGAGATACCAATCACAGAACGTATTCCAGACAAATTCATAAGCGGCAGCCGAAGCCAAATCAAAACGGTAAGCATCAAGCAATTCGGCAACTTTATCCGCCGCCGCTTTCGTCTCGCCGATAACCCATTTATTGACCGTCTGCTTAGCCAATGACGGATCAAAATCCGCCTGCCATACGCATTCATTCATCTGGCAGAAGCGCGCGGCGTTCCAGAGCTTGGTGGAAAAGTTGCGATTGCCCTCGATGCGGCTTGTCGCGAGCTTGATGTCGCGTCCGGGCGTGGACATGTTGGCAAGCGTAAAGCGCAACGCATCGCAACCGAATTTGTCGATGACGCTCAGCGGGTCGATGACATTGCCCTTGGTCTTGGACATCTTGTGTCCTTTTTCATCGCGGACAAGAGCGTGGATGTAAACGGTGCGGAACGGCACGTCTTTCATGAAGTGCGTGCCGAACATCATCATGCGAGCAACCCAAAAGAAGATGATATCGAACCCCGTGACCATCACGTCGGTCGGATAATAACGCGCAAGTTCAGGCGTCGCCTCCGGCCAGCCGAGCGTCGAGAACGGCCACAGGCCGGAGGAGAACCAAGTATCGAGAACGTCTTCGTCACGCTTAAGGGTAACTTTCTTGCCGTAATGCTTTTCGGCGGCTGCCGTGGCCGCTTTTTCGTCTTCTTCGACGAACACTTTGCCGTCTTCGCCATACCACGCCGGAATCTGATGCCCCCACCATAATTGTCGGCTGATGCACCACGGCTGAATATTGCGCATCCAAGCGTAATAAGTGTTCGTCCACTGTTCCGGCACGAATTTCGTTCGCCCGTCCTCAACGGCCTTCAATGCGTCTTTAGCCAGCTCGCCCGCATTCAAATACCACTGCTCCGAAAGCCAAGGCTCGATAGGCACGGCAGAACGGTCTCCGTGCGGCACAACATGAACATGCGGCTCGATTTTATCAAGAAGTCCCGCTGCTTCCATATCCGCGACAATGCGTTTGCGCGCTTCAAAGCGATCAAGCCCCCGATACTTTTCAGGAACCTCGTCGTTTAATTTTGCATGTTGATCGAGAATATTGATCATCGGCAGTTTATGACGCTTGCCGACATCGAAGTCGTTGAAATCATGCGCGGGCGTAATCTTCACGGCGCCAGTGCCTTTTTCGGGATCGGCATACTCGTCGCCAATGACCGGAATAAGCCTGTCTGCCAACGGCAACCTTACCATTTTACCGATAAGATGTTTCAGCTTCTGGTTTTCCGGATGAACGGCCACGGCGGTATCGCCCAACATTGTCTCAGGCCGCGTGGTCGCGACAATCACAAACTCGTCACTATTCTCAATCGGATACTTAAAATGCCACATATGGCCTTTGACCTCGGTCTGCTCGACCTCAAGGTCGGACACAGCCGTCAACATCTTGGGATCCCAGTTGACGAGGCGTTTGTCCTTATAAATAAGCCCTTCCTTGTAAAGCTGGACAAAAACCTTGCGCACGGCCTTGTTCAAGCCTTCGTCCATCGTAAAGCGTTCGCGCGACCAATCGCAGGACGAACCCAGACGCCTTAGTTGGCGCGTAATCATACCGCCGGACTCGGCTTTCCATTCCCAAACTTTTTTCAAAAACTTCTCACGCCCCATCTCTCGGCGGCTTTCGTTTTTGCCGTTCGCAGCAAGCTGCCTCTCAACCACCATCTGCGTCGCAATGCCAGCATGGTCCGTTCCCGGCTGCCAGAGCGCGTCCTTACCCTTCATGCGCTGATAGCGGATAAGAATATCCTGCAACGTATAGCTCAGCGCATGCCCCATATGCAGGCTGCCCGTTACGTTGGGCGGCGGAATCATAATGCAATACGGAGTCTTCTTCGACTTAACGTCGGCTTTGAATATGCCGGACTTCTCCCAGCGCTCGTAAAGCTTGGTTTCGACGGCGGTTGAATCGTAGTTTTTATCAATGGGCATGTCGTCTATGGGGGCTCTTTGTTTCAATAAGAAAATTTTAACGGAAGCAGACTTTCGTTATCTCATAGCCTTTGGCGCCCTTGGGCGTCACGACTTCGATGCACTCGCCGGTCGTTTTGTTGATAAGCGCGCGCGCCAAGGGCGAGGTGATCGACAACTGGCCAAGTTTAACGTTGGCCTCGTCCTGACCGACGATCTGGTAAGTAATTTCTTCTTCGATATCAACATCAATCAACGTTACCGTTGCGCCAAATTTAATGATGCATCCGGTCATCGACGCAACGTCAATGATCTCGGCGTGGCTGATTTTACCTTCCAGCTCTTTGATACGGCCTTCAACGAAGCTTTGGCGTTCGCGCGCAGCGTGGTATTCGGCGTTTTCGGATAAATCGCCGTGCTCGCGCGCCTCGCCGATTGCCTTGACGATGGCATGGCGTTCGACGTTCTTTAGATTTCTCAGCTCGTCCTCAAGACGCTCGTGACCTTTTTTCGTCATTGGTACTTTGTCGGCCATTGATCCTCCGCAAAAAAAACAGCAAAAGACGCCTTCGGCTCATTAAAAAGAGCCAAAAGAATGCTTTTCAGGATACCTTAGAATATTCCTGAATCGAAGAGACATCAAGGCTGCCGGTTTGAAGCGCGGCTATGGCCTCTATCGCAGCCCGAGCTCCCGGCATCGTCGTATAATTAGGGATTCCGCGCATAAGAGCCGACCGGCGCAAATTAAGGCTGTCGGAGTGCGTTTGAGCGCCCCCTGCCGTCGTATTGATCATCATCTGTACGTCGCCGTTGATAATGGCATCAAGGACGTGTGGTTGACCTTCATACACTTTGTTAACGCGCCGTACCGGAACGCCTGCGGCCTTTAACGCTGCTGCCGTACCGGCAGTCGCCACCAGATCAAACCCTAGATTAACAAGTTGCCACGCCAGAAGAATAGCAGCCGCCTTATCGCGATCCTTAACCGAGATAAAGCATGTGCCCTTCAGAGGCAGATGAATCCCTGCCCCGATCTGAGCCTTGGCATATGCGCGGGCAAAATTGCGATCGATGCCCATGACCTCGCCCGTCGATTTCATTTCCGGCCCCAGCATGACATCGACGCCCGGGAAGCGCGCAAAAGGAAAAACGGGAGTTTTGACGGACAAATGCTTTTGTCCATTTCTGGTAATCTTGATGTTCTTGAGCTTTTCGCCTGCCATGACCCGCGCGGCGATTTTAGCGATAGGTATTCCTATCGCCTTAGCTACAAAAGGAACCGTGCGGCTGGCGCGAGGGTTGACCTCAAGGATATATATTTCGCCTTCTTTAACCGCGAACTGAACGTTCATCAGCCCGACAACGCCAATTTCGCGCGCCAAAAGCTCGGCCTGCCGCGAAAGCTCATTCACGATATTCGGCGGCAAAGAATGGGGCGGCAAAGCGCACGAGCTGTCGCCCGAATGAACGCCTGCTTCTTCAATGTGCTCCATAATGCCCGCGACGAAAACGGTCTCAAAATCCGCAACGACGTCAACGTCTACTTCAATCGCATCCTGCAAGTAGTGGTCGATAAGAATGGGGTTTCCGTTTGAGATATATATCGCCTTTTGCATATACCGGCGCAGACCTTCGACATCGTGCGTAATCTCCATCGCCCGTCCGCCCAAAACGTAAGACGGGCGCACGACGACCGGATACCCGATCTTCTCCGCGCCCCGTTCCGCCTCAACAATCGTGCGGGCAAGGCCGTTCTCTGGTTGTCTTAGCTTAAGTTTTTGCAACAAAACCTGAAAACGCTCGCGATCCTCGGCTAGGTCGATAGCATCCGGCGACGTACCGAGGATGGGGATATGCGCCTCTTGAAGCGCGTGAGCCAGCTTAAGAGGCGTCTGCCCGCCAAGCTGAACGACAACGCCAAGAACTTGCCCATTCGACTGTTCTTTGCGGATAATCTCGATGACATCTTCAGCCGTCAGCGGTTCGAAATACAAGCGGTCGGATATATCATAGTCGGTCGAGACGGTTTCCGGATTGCAGTTGATCATGATCGTCTCGTATCCTACTTCGCGCAGCGCCATAACGGCGTGGACGCAGCAGTAATCGAACTCGATGCCCTGCCCGATGCGGTTCGGGCCGCCGCCCAGAATAATGACTTTCTTTTTGTCCGTCGGCGCGGCCTCGCACTGCGGCGGCGTCAACCCGTTGCCTTCGTAGGTAGAATATAGATAAGGCGTATGCGACGCGAATTCTGCCGCGCACGTATCGATGCGCTTGAACACCGGAACGATGCCTTCGGCGCGGCGCATTGCGGTTACGTCTTTTTCCTTGCCGCCCGTCAGTTGTGCGAGACGCGCGTCGCTAAAGCCCAATCTCTTAAGGTTTTGCCAGCCTTCGGCATCCTTGGGCAATCCCTTGGCACGGACATCTTTCTCGATGGCCAAAATTCCTGCAATGCGGTCGATGAACCAAACGTCGAATTTACTGATCGCCGCCACTTGTTCGACGGACATGCCGCGCCTGAGCGCCTCGGCAATAACCAGAATACGATCATGCGTCGGGCGCGCCAGGGCCGCATGAATATCCTTTACGTCGGCGTTAAGAAACTGTCGCATTTCATTAAAGCCTGTCAGGCCGATTTCAAGCCCGCGCAAGGCTTTTTGCAGAGACTCTTCCCAATTCCGGCCGATGGCCATGACTTCGCCGACCGATTTCATCGCCGTGGTCAATAAAGCATCGGCGCCCGGAAATTTCTCGAACGCAAAGCGTGGAATTTTGGTGACGATGTAATCGATAGTCGGCTCGAACGAAGCGGGCGTGTCTCCCGTGATGTCGTTCTTCAATTCGTCGAGCGTATAGCCGACCGCAAGACGCGCGGCGACCTTGGCAATCGGAAAACCCGTCGCCTTGCTGGCGAGCGCGCTTGAGCGGCTCACGCGCGGATTCATTTCGATAATGACCATGCGCCCGTCCTCGGGATTGACGGCAAATTGCACGTTCGACCCGCCGGTATCGACGCCGATTTCGCGCAAAACCGCAATCGAAGCGTCGCGCATGATCTGGTATTCCTTGTCCGTCAGCGTCAACGCAGGCGCGACCGTGATGCTGTCGCCCGTATGAATGCCCATGGGATCGACGTTTTCGATGGAGCAGACGATGATGCAGTTGTCCTTTTTGTCGCGGACAACTTCCATTTCATATTCTTTCCAACCGAGGACGGATTCTTCAACCAGAACTTCATGAACGGGGCTGGCGGTAAGGCCTCCGGCAAGGATTTCCGAGAATTGCTCACGGTTGTAAGCAATGCCGCCGCCGGTTCCACCCAAAGTAAAGCTGGGGCGGATAATCGCTGGAAGGCCGACTTCCTCCAAGGCTTTTTCTACCTGCTTGATGTCTTTCACAAGATAGCTTTGGGGGCACATAAGGCCGATATGTTGCATGGCGCCGCGGAACAGAAGGCGATCTTCGGCCTTTTCAATCGCTTTTCCGCTGGCGCCGATCAGCTCGACCCCAAGGCGTTCCAAAGTTCCGTCCCGGACCAAGGCCATGGCTACATTCAGCGCCGTTTGCCCGCCCATTGTCGGTAAAAGAGCGTCGGGTTTTTCTCGTTCGAGAATTTTGGCGACAAATTCAGGAGTCACAGGCTCAATATACGTCACATCGGCAACGTCAGGGTCAGTCATAATCGTCGCCGGATTCGAATTGACGAGCACGATGCGATAGCCTTCTTGACGAAGCGCTTTACAGGCTTGCACGCCCGAATAATCGAATTCGCAGGCCTGGCCGATGACGATAGGCCCTGCGCCTATGATAAGGATGGATTTAATGTCGGTACGCTTCGGCATTACGCGGCCTTCCGCTTTGTTTTGTGCTTTTCAATCATCTTGACGAACTTATTAAACAAATAGTGGGAGTCGTGCGGCCCCGGCGAAGCTTCAGGATGGTATTGCACCGAAAAAGCGGGCTTATCTTTGATCTGGATTCCTTCGTTGGTACCGTCGAACAAACTCACATGCGTGACTTCGGCGGAGGCAGGAAGCGTATCGGGCAAAACGTGGAAGCCGTGATTTTGGCTCGTGATGTCAACCTTACCTGTTTTTAAATCCTTGACCGGATGATTGGCGCCGCGATGTCCGCGAGGCAGTTTTGCCGTCTTCGCGCCGATGGCCAACCCAAGCATTTGATGGCCGAGGCAAATGCCGAAAAGAGGAATTCCCTTTTCCAAAATGGCCTTGATGACCGGCACCGCATAGACTCCCGTTGCCGCCGGATCGCCAGGCCCGTTAGACAAGAATACGCCGTCAGGCTTGAGGGCAAAAATATCCTCGGCGGAAGTTTTGGCCGGAACAACCGTCACGCGACACCCCGCATTCACGAGGCAACGCAAAATGTTGTGCTTGGCTCCATAATCGATGGCGACAACGTGATGCTTGGCATTATTCGGCTTGCCAAAAGCCGCGTGTCCCTGCGGAAACCATTTCCATGCGCCTTCATTCCACTCATGGACGTCAGGGCATGTGACCTCGAGAGCCAAATCCATGCCCTCAAGCCCGGGCCATTCCCGCGCCTTGGCTTTCAAATCCTCAAGATCGAATTTTCCCTCGCGATTATGCGCGATGACAGCGTTCGGCGCGCCGGAATCGCGGATGCGGATGGTCAACGCGCGCGTATCGAGGCCGGAAATGCCGATCAGCTCGCTGCGTTCCAGCCAGTCTTCAAGATGCCCCGCCGCGCGCCAGCTTGAAGGCGATGTAATCTGTTCGCGCAAAACAACGCCGCGCACAAATGGTTTTTGCGTTTCGATGTCCTGCATATTGATTCCGGTATTGCCGATATGCGGAAAGGTGAAGGTGATAATCTGTCCCGCGTAACTGGGATCGGTCGTAATTTCCTGATACCCCGTCATCGATGTGTTGAAGCATAGCTCGCCGACGGCGGACCCGTCGGCCCCCATGCCCCTGCCCCAAAAAACGGATCCGTCAGAAAGAACGAGAACGCCCGTAGCATTTACAGGTTTATTCGCGCACACAGAGGCGCGCCCTTTAGAAGAAGGATTCGTCATGGTCCTCAATTTTCGGTAACCGTTACCCAAACGGGAGCACACTATGCCGATATTGACCCCGAATCGCAACCGAAAAGAGGATCAAAAAGAAGGGTGCAAAACGCTGAGATTAAGGAAGAGAATGTTCTCCGAACCCTTTCAAATCACGCTTATCTTCCGTTTCCCTTTTGAGATAGAGAATGATAGCTTTAGCCTCCCGCGCTTATTTTTCGGAAAGTTATGTCCCAAAAGAAATTCAACATCCTTTTGCGTGAAGTCCTCTTTCAAGGCCATTATCGAGTCGACCGGCTGCATGTGCAACATGAGCTTTTTAACGGCGAAACCAGCCCCGTTTTCACGCGCGAGGTCTTTCATCGCTCTCCCCGCGTTTCCGGCGTTCTCTTGTTTGACCCCCAACATGACAAAGTCGTCCTTGTCGAACAGTTTCGCATTGCGCCCGCCATTTCCAATATGAACCCATGGCTGATGGAGATCGTCCTTGGCATGGTCGACTCCAATGAAACGCCGGAACAAGCCGCGCGTCGCGAAGCCATGGAAGAAGCAGGATGCGAAGTTCTGGATCTCATGCCCATCGCCAGCTATTTCTCAAGTCCAGGCGGCACGTCGGAGTACATCCATCTATTTGCGGGACGCATCAACGCGCCCACGGAAGGCGGCATCTTCGGCGTCGCCCATGAGAACGAAGACATCCGCGTCCACGTTCTTGACGCCGCGCGCGCCATCAGCCTTCTGTACGCTAACGAAATTCACGATGCGCAAACCTATCTGGCGCTGCAATGGTTCGCAACGCATCACACGGATTTGCGCAGCCGATGGCTCGTCAGCGATGTTGGCACACCGATAATTTAGCGTTTTTCTTAGCGAGACAAGCGCAGAGCGCGAAGGCGAGCTTAGAAAAACGCGTATCCCCGCGAAGGCGGGGATCCATATACACACAACAGACCGGTCGTCCTAAGCGCCTTGCCTGCCCCGAGGATAGAACCTTATTTCTCGAACACATAAGTTCCGGGCGCATCGCAAATAGGTGCATACGGCCCCCCGGACGTTCCCAATGCAGCCGGCGGATTAACAAGATCGGGGGACGAGTGATCCGCAATCCAATTCCGCCACGCGCTCCACCAAGATTTACTTTGGTTTAACTCGGAACGAGTAAGCCAATTCGCCGGATTAAGATATGGGTCGCCGGGTTTTCTTTCGAGAATCCTATAGTACCTTCCTCTGTGCCCGGGCTCGCTGACGATGCCGGCGTTATGACCGCTATTCGTCAACACGAAGGTTACGGATGTGTTGACCATGAGATGAATTTTGTGCGCGGACGGCCACGGTACGACGTGATCTTTTTCCGTCCCGACGGCGAACACCGGAACTTTGATATTTTCCGCCGCCACGGGTTTACCTTCGATGGTCAGTCTACCTTCGACAAAATCGTTATGGAGGAACAGCTTCTCCAAATATTCGCTATGCATTTTGTAAGGCATTTTTGTGGCATCGGAGTTCCAAACCATCAAATCGATCATCTTGGAGCGTTGCCCCATAAGATACTCGTTGATGATCTTCGACCAGTACAGCTCATACGATCGCAGCATCTTAAACGCGCCGGCCATCTGGCTGGAATCCAGATACCCTTTCTTCTGCATCAGGCTCTCGAGAAATTTAATTTGCCCCTCGCGAAGGAACAGCGTGATTTCTCCGGCTTCAGTAAAGTCGCCCTGAGCCGCGAGAAGTGTCAGCGTTGCCAGCCTGTCGTCCCCATCGCGAGCCATGGCGGCTGCGGTGATGAGCGCCAGCGTTCCCCCAAGGCAGTATCCGGCCAGATGTATCTTCGTGTTGGGGATAATCGTCGAAACGGCATCGATCGCAGCCATAGCGCCCATGCGGAAATAATCATCCATGCCCATGTCGCGGTCTTCGGATGTAGGGTTATGCCACGAGCCGATAAACACGGTGTGCCCCTGCTCCAGAAGCCATTTGACCAACGAATTTTTGGGAGACAGATCGAGAATATAATATTTCATAATCCACGCCGGCAAGATCAGAACCGGCTCTTTGCAGACTTCTTTCGTGGTGGGCTCGTATTGGATGAGCTCCAGAAGGCGCGTGCGCAAAACAACCTTGCCCTTCGTAACGGCCAAATTCTTTCCGACCTCGAATCCTTCGGCCTCGACGGGTTGCTTGCCGGTCATTTCCCTGTATTTGTCTTCAAGGGCGTTCGAAGCGCCCTTGATCCAGTTCATGCCGCCCGTATCGAAGGTTTCCTTGATGATATCGGGATTTGTGGCCGGAAAATTCATGGGAGCCAAGGCGTCCAATATCTGCCTGACCTGAAAATGAACAGCCCGTTCGACTTTTTCGTCTAACCCGGGAATGCCCCTGGTCGCCTCTTGCCAGTAATTTTCGGTGGCAAGAAAACTTTCCGCATAAAAACGCCATGGCCAAACTTTCCAGCCCTCGGAAGCAAAGCGCCGATCCTTACCGCCGCAAGGCCCAGCTTGATCCATCGCGTTCTTGATGAAACTCTGCATATTCGAGAACGGATATGTCGCGAGTTTCAGCAGTTTTCCGGGGGACGACATCAAATGGTTCATCCACGAAAACAAATCGTCGGTCAAAAGAGCCGGACTCATACCGGACGTGATTTGCGCCTGTGTTGACTGGTACAGCGAGTCTATTTGCTCGAAGATGTCCTCTTGCTTTGAACCCTGCATGTAAACCCCGCCCCACTATGGTTAACGCCAAACGCGCGCCAAAGACCCGGCGCCGGAAAAACCCTTACGAGTCTGGATGATAATATGGTTAACGGTTGGGTCAAGCTCTGTTTTGCCGTAAAATATTATAAAAGCGAAAACAGTCTGGCAAAAAAGCCCGAACAAAGAATGGACTATCAGAAATTCTTGTCAAAAACCTCAATATCCGTTGCGCGGCGATGAGGTGTCGTGTGAGAGGGAACAAAATATCTCTCCAGTTGCTGTAAACGCCGTTTTTCCTCCGCCGTAAACTCGCCGCTTACCTTGACGATCGTATGAATGGCGGAAAGCGCCTCTTGCACCCCGGCGTCAGAAGCAGAGTCCAGCATCCTCGAAATAGCTTCCATCGCATTTCTTTCATCAAGCATAAGGATCTCATGCTGCGTTCTAAGGAGCGCCTTAAACCCGGCTTGCGACATTTTAGGAAGCGTCTCGCTGACGTCGCAGAGCTGCTTAAACATCTTGAATCCCCGCTCATCAAAGCCGCCTTTATCGCCGCGCACGACATAAAGAATCGCGCGCACCAAGGCTTCGGGCAAGCCGCCTTCCGCAGCCTTATCCAGAAGCCCATGCAAGCGCCGCTGAATGTCTCGCTCACGATCCAAATCACGACCGGCAGATTTGGAAAAAGTTTTTGAACCATGCAATCCGAGCGTAGCCTGCAGAAATTTCGAGCCGTAAATTTCAAAAAAAAGTTTTTCCGTAAAGAAATTGCGCATATCCCTGCAGGCATTAAACATCGCAATAATATTGTCGGATGCAGATTCCTGAATCTTCCAGAAAAAATTATCCTGAGATACGGAAACCCTGCTTCCTCTTACGGCATCGGCAAAACAGCCAATCCCTTTGAGCGCAGGGTTATAATCGGAAAACATTTTAGTGCGAAGGCGAACGGGATGATTTTCCCTAAGAAACTTAGCGCTTTGCTCGGACGAAAGGATACGCACCCACGGCGACACGTAATTTTCATAAAGGCCAAGAATGTTTTCGGAAGCGCGTTTAGCGGCAAGAAAACAGGTATTGTCCTCAGGGCTGTTGTTCCCGATTTTCTTGATGTCTTGAAGCGTCCGCATCTCAAATCTCAAAATATAGTCGCCCGACGCCAATTCCGCATGTTCGGTTTTTTCAGTCTTTTTAATAAACACGGCTTCGTACAAGCCGGGCGGTAAGGATTCGATGATATCGATATTTTGAATGAACTTGTCGTGTTCCTTGTTCGCCACCGAGGAGGAAACGAAAATACCTAAGTGGCCGATGTCCTCGTGCAGACAATAGATAATTGTTTGACCCGCCGTGATAATTTCGGCGTCCGTGCGATAAAGATCGGTAATCCAGCCCAAAGCCTGCGGCGGCGGCGTGATATCGTCGCCTTGCGAACAAAAAATCAAAATCGGCGCTTTGATGTTGCGCAAATCGATGCGCATTCCGTCTGTAGTGCGAAGCCGCGCCGAGCTGAGACGGTTACCCACGAATAATTCTTCCGTCATAAACTGGATTTCGTTCCTATCGAGCAGCATGGGATTACCCCACCACCGCTCAAACTCCAGAAAGCGGGAGCCTTCGGTATCTATTTTGGCATAGAGATTGTATCCCTTTTTCCAACAGGTATTGGCAGGATCAAGCCCTTCGAAACCCGAGACAAGCTCCGCGCCATCAAAAAGCCCGTTGCCAAGATCGCTCTGCATGCTCACGAGCCACGCCCCGCCGAAGACTCCCCCGACATAGCGCGTCGGATTATTTCCGCGCACGCCTTCCCAGTAAGACAAAGGCGCAGCCGCAAGAATGAGAACACCAACCAGTTCGGGATTCATTGATGCCGCAATCGCAACTTGCCAACCCGCCTGGCAATTGCCGATGAGACAGGGTTTCTCGGCCTCAGGATGATGCTCGACGACGTGTGCGATAAAAATAGCCTCGGCTTCGCAGACATGCTCGACCGTTTGGCCTAAAACGGGGGTCGGCAAAAAGCCCACGAAGTAACACGGATGCCCTGCCTTCAGCGTACGGCCGATTTCGCTGTCTTCCTTCATGCCGCCGATGCCGGGGCCTTGCCCTGCCCGCGGATCGAACACAATAAAGGGACGCTTTTTGGGATCGGTCGCCCCGCCATCCGGCGGCAGGATGCGCAGCATATGAAAATTCACGGGATGGGCAAATTTACGGCCATCCAGAACCAGCTCCCATTTAAAATAAAGCATGGTCGGAGCTTCGTCATTCTCATGCGCAAGATGCGCCGTGCTGCGTTGTCTCAGAACATCGAAAAAAAGAATATTGCGTTGAACGGCATCGATCCAGTACTCAAGCGATTCTTTCCATAAATTCAGCATGAGTTATGGTTAACACCTTGGATGGCGCTAATCAACTCATAGAACGACTTCCAACCCTTTTTCCTCGATCAAACACAACAATTTCAGCGTAGCGCCACGAGCATGCTTTGCCCCGCATTCTAGTTGGCTAACTTGACCCGTGGTCAGATTGAGGCAACGAGCAAGAACCGCTTGGCTAACGCCCTCGCGTTTCCGCAAGGCTTGAATATCGTTGGATGAAAGCGGATCAACAGCCGTCAGGCAACGAACATCAAACTCACGCATGGTTTTTTTGTCAACCAAGCCAAGACGACGCATGCCGCGTACGCCCTCATGGACGGCTTCGGCAACCCCGCTGCGGTATTTCTTAGTCTTCTTTGTCATAACACACCTCCCGTAATTCGGCGTTTTCGGTCATAAGCTCAATGTCTTTGTCTTTCAGGGACAACAACATCGCGCCGTAATCTTTCAAGTCGCGTTCATCTTCAGGACTTATGTTGGCCCGATCATTCTTCGCAAAGCCGAAAAGAAATACAGCTCTTTCTCCGGCGCGATATGCAATCAGCGTTCTGAATCCGCCCCGTTTGCCGCCGCCTACTCTGGCGACCCGCTGCTTAACAAGGCCGCCGCCCAAGTCGGCATCGACCAAACCGCGCTCAATATTGGCAATAACATCAGCCAACGCCTTATCTTTAAGGTCTTCTTTACGCGCAAAGCGGGCAAAGGCTTTCGTCTTAAAAACACGCAAGAAACACCCCCACGCCGAGCAATATAGCACTAAGGCACATAGATTGCAATCTTTAGTGCGAATGCAAAGCCAGTTTAAGCAAATTTATTAGAAATTAACCATAAATTTGCGTTGCCCTGCTCCTATTTTCATCGGAAAATTAGTTCGGCATTAGAATGATCCATGAAGATGGCCTAACCTGCTCCCCATCTGTGTACTACGGGGAAGTTGAATCCTTTTAAAGATTAGGAGTTATTCTATGTTTGACGTTACGAATTATGCAAAATCAATTCTAAACAGAGAACCTCCACGCAGGGTTGACAGGGAAGAAGTCGTCGTCATCCTCGACGGAATCGCCGATACCATCATCGATGATTTAAACATGCTTAGAGACAAACTGGACGCCCCCTTCCGGATCTGCGACTATCTTCCGGTGAAGAACATGAGGAATGAGGGGGCGTACAATGCCCTCCGCCAAATACACGTGAACTATGGCGCTGAATCCACAAGAAGAATGGACAAAACAAGAGCAGATTACAGCCTTCTTACGATCTCCGCCGATTGCCCAAGAGAACTCAGGGATGGTGACGATGTTTCTCCAGAGGGTTCCATGAAGGCAGAATTTTACCTTTTAGGATACAAAGTTACGAGGTCAGAAGACTGGGGTGGACCTGACGTACTTAATAAACACATTGTCTCGAGTGAACTAAACGTTCCCTTTGAAAGGATCCCTGACATCAAGCCGGAAAGAGTAACTCGAAAAATGGTCAATTGCCTGCAACGGTTGAATTTATTGACCTCAGAAAACACATAAAGACTTTGGGGCTGATGTAGCTAAGGCTGTTTAATTTCGGAACGATACCAAGATTTGAGCTGATTTAACAGGGCTTTGTGGCTGCCTCCGTTGAACCGCCACTCACACTCTTTCAAAAACCAGAAAAAACT
>JBAZNY010000002.1:0-185791 GCA_041649025.1 Bdellovibrionales bacterium
GCTGTCGTCCCTCCGACAAAATATTCCAGCAGCCTCTCTTGCTGCCTCGCTGGCATCCGGCTCTTCCGTAGATAGATCATTCGCTAAACTTACCCCCTTAGGGTTCGCTTAGCTACATCAGCCCCAAAAGTTTTTCCGGTTATTGCGCAAAAGAGTGACAAATTGCGCATACCGTTTTTGGGTAATGCTCTTTTTGGGTAGTGCCTCTGGGCGGGAGTTTTCGAGGGGCGGATTCCGTTATCATTAAAATCGGAAGGCCGCGCGTTGATTTTTGTTGTGCGCGAATCTGCGCGGACACGATCATTATCGTTAAATGATTCAAGTGACCCGCAGCATTAATTTCTTATCCGTTTTGCGGAAGCAGTTTGCGACCACCAAGCTCGCCAAGAGATTTACGGCTGTCGATCGACAGCCGTAATCTGCACAGATTCATGTAAGCGGGCTAGTTAGCTTGCAGCACTGAAATTTGGGGCACACCGTTTAGCGACGCACCGGTTTGCGCTGTACGAGCTCGCGGCATATAGGGAGCCACAATTCTCAACATCCCTTCCGTGAACCCAAGTTCTCTACCAACTTTCACATGAACACCGGGGAGCTTATCGTTCACATACGGCAATTGGGCTGGTACGGGTTCATTCTTCTTAATTGACAAGTGTACCGCCCCGTTTGTGACGCCTGAAATCTTGAGCAGTGTGGCATTCTTGCTATCCTCAACGGCTATTCTTGCGTTGGGATATACTTCTTTAACGCCGTCCTTAATGTTTTCCACGAATAAAACTTGCGGTGACTGGTGCTGCATTGTCTATCTCCCATAATTGTAAGGGTTCCAAGACTCACTTCACATTTTGGATAATAACTTACCCAATATAGATGGGTCAAATACTTTCATGCTGTTTTAATAGGTAAAACATTACTTTCTTTCGTTTCGTTTCTGAAATATTTAACGTTAAGGACGGGAAGGCTGAGGGGATTCTAAGCGGTAGCCTCAGCCCTTTCTTAACGTCGGGAAAATACAAAAAATAAAATCGGATTCCGGCTCACCTTCGCAAGAGGCATCGGAGCGATCTAATTTCTAATTCGCTGTCAGGATTATCCTAACCGCCGACCCCTCCCCTAACCGCGTTATCACTACTTATGCTCTTTTGGCAGTCGCCGTTTCGCGCCCTCAAGGGGAGGGGAATTTTGATGTGTTTGTGGCAGTCGCCGTTTCGCGCCCTCAAGGGGAGGGGGATTTGGGTAGGATTGCGGAAGCGATGAGGATTAGTAGTTGCGCAGAAGGCCGACGAGTTTGCCCTGCACGCGCACACGCGAGGCCGGAAGGCGGCGCGTTTCGTAGTTTTTGTTGGCGGGCTCAAGCGCAATCTGGCTGCCTTCGCGCTTCAGGTATTTGAGCGTCGCTTCCTGCTCATCGACCAGCGCGACAACGATGGCGCCGTTTTCGGCAGTGTCGCAAGCGCGGATAATCACGCGGTCGCCGTCGAGAATGCCGGCGTCGATCATCGAGTCTCCGGATATTTCGAGCGCGTAGCATTCGCTCATGGGACGCCCCTTGCCCGCCGCCAGTAAACCTGCGGGAACATCAACGCTGCCGTTAGGATCGCGCAATGCCTCAATCGGCGTGCCTGCTGCGATGCGCCCGTACAAAGGAAGCGAAACGCTTTGCGCCGCAGCGATAGCCGCCATATCGGGCATCGGCATATCGGACGGAATGACGCGAGACGTTTCGGAGCGATTTTTACGCGAAGAAGATTTGGATTCCGTTCCTTCGGGAAGGCGGATAATTTCGAGCGCGCGCGCGCGATGCGGCAGGCGCTTGATAAAACCGCGCTCCTCCAGCCCCGTGATCAGGCGATGGATGCCGGATTTCGATTTAAGCCCCAGGGCGATTTTCATTTCGTCAAACGAGGGCGGCACGCCGTCCACGGCCATGCGATCGCGAATCAACAGCAGCAGTTCTTTTTGTTTGCGCGTCAGCATGGGACTCTCCTTTAGGGGTGTTTTTGGCATAGAACAAAACATGAATGTTCTACTTTGGTTCTTATGGAGAGTCAAGAAGGCAAAGGGATTTCATGAAAGTATTGCGCGGAGCGGATAATGCAGTCTAGAACAGCGTATTACTTATTATTTAAGGCATTTTTTATGGGCTTTTTGTGGCGTACATATAACGAACCTAAGACGGCAATTCATAAGATTGAGGACGCCGTTATTCGTCCGGTCGCGTCTGCCGTAGCCGTAACCTTCTCAACCGCTGCCAGCGCTGTGACAGGATGGGATGGCGGTATTGTGGGCTTAAGACTCTACACTTGTCCTTCCGAACCGTTATACCTGATTTTTCAATTTCCAACTGAATTGAGCTTCAAGAGCATTGCTCAGATGATCACTTTGCCGGAGCCTATGGTAGGCTCTTTGTGCGCGAGCATTCCTAATTCGCTGTTTTTACAGGTTGGAGGACTAGGGGCCGTCCTCGCTGGCATTGTTGGCACTCTCGCAGGCTACTATATTTTTCGACCCGTCATTAACAATAAGATCAATGCATGGGTTAATCCTTCGCGACCCGAAAAAGACAGAAGCGTTGAATATAGAAAAGCTCTCCCTAATGGAAGAGTCATAGACGCGCCGGAACCAGGAGGATCAAGGAGAAGGTCAAGGTAGTATTTTTTCGGACAATCCGTTTAGCTCTTGCGCGCTTCTTTTCTGAGCTTTTCCGGGTTGAGTATTCTTTTTTCGATATCTTTCCATTCCGGCGTTTCTTCATGATAGCCGGCCCATTCAAGCGCGTCCTTGACCTTCGCATTGAGCTCATCCCCGCGCACAAGCGGCTCACTAAGCCTTCCGCAAGCGTCTAAAAGCTTGAATAAAATGGCTCTTCTGCACGCCTGCATCTTTTCTGTTTTTTCTTTACTCATGCCCCTTACCCCTTGTACCGGCGCGCATAGGAACAGTCGAACAACATGACAAGCGCTTCAACCGGCGTATTTTCTTCTTTGTCTCTTTCCTTGTCGGTCAGGCCGACAAAATTGAACTTGCCGTTTTTAACGTCGCAGAGAAGATCGTTCGATTTCGACGAATCAAGTCGCTTTCCCGCCGCGTTCAGAAACTTCAGGTCTTTGACGAGTTGGACATACGCTTCCTCCGGCATCGCGGCGACGCATTTCATGCTCTGTTCATAAAATCTGTCGTTTTCTTCCTGATCGAACGACGCGGCTTGATCATCCCTGAGATGCGCGGGCACGCCGACGGGCTTTCCGATTTGCTTGAGGAGTATCAATACGCCGTTTTCAAACACGGCGACGGGCTGTCCGAAATTTCTTCCCTCGAAGCGAAGGTCGTCGATTATTTTCGGAGCGCCGAATTTCCCCGGTTTCGAGAGATCCAGCGAACGCGGAATTTTGACCGCGAAGTTCGGGTAGAGATCGATGGCGTAGACTTCGGCGTTGATGCCGGAGCCGAGAAAATTCTCTTTTCGCACCGAGGTGCGAATGATTTTCTCGGAGGGCAACGTGCCGGGCGCTATGGCCGATGACAAGGGATGCATATTTACGGATCCTAAAAAAAACTTTTCGAACGCGTTTTCTAACATAAGAGGGTGAATTTGCCGTTAACCGAGATGGGGCGTTGATTCTTTTTTCTGCATAATGTTTTGATTAACATGTTGATATATAATGGTTTTGGTGGCGGTAAGATTTTGTTCATTGGTCGATGCAACTGTGCGTTTGTTCTACTCTGTCTTTTCGCATTTTCATGACAAACCGCCCGCCTAAGCCCTCGTTCCCAAACTGGAAAAAATACGTAGCGATCGCAAGGCCCGATCACTGGATCAAAAATATATTCATGATCCCGGGAACCGTTTTGGCTCTTTTGCTCGGCAACGATACCGCGGCTTTTCGTCCCCATACATTCGTCGGCGCCTTTATCGTTTTGTGCCTTCTCTCATCTGCAAACTACGTCCTCAACGAGTATTTGGATTCGGCGAGCGACAAATATCATCCCATGAAGTCCAAGCGCGCAGGCGCGCGCGGAGAATTGACTTTTATTCCTGTCACTGCGCTTTACCTTATTTTGGCGGCGGCGGGGCTTTTGCTCGCGCGACAATTCGGTTTTCTCTTTTTGGCGACCTCCGTCGCCTTTCTGGCCATGGGCGTTTTTTATAACCTTGAGCCGGTACGAACCAAGGATCGCGTTTATCTGGACGTTCTTTCGGAAGCTCTTAATAATCCTTTGCGGTTTCTTCTGGGGTGGTTCGTCGTCATCGACAACGCCCTGCCCCCTTCGAGCGTGTTGCTTTCGTACTGGATGGGCGGCGCTTTTTTGATGGCCATGAAACGCTATTCGGAATACCGGCAATTCGCCGATCCCGCGCATCTCGCGCTTTACCGGAAATCCTTCAAAAAATATAGCGAGGGAAAACTTCTTCTTTCGTCGTTCTTTTACGCACTGAATGCGACGTTCTTTCTCGGCGTCTTTCTTATCAAATACCGGATCGAATATTTCCTGAGCCTGCCGTTCATTACCCTTATGTTCGTGTGGTATATGAAAATATCCCTTAAGGAAGATTCGGCGGCGCAGGCTCCTGAAAAGCTCTGCGGGGAAAGAACTTTTCTTCTTTATGTCCTTTTCCTTTGCGCCCTGCTCGGCGCATTAACGTTTATTGATATTCCGGCTCTGCAAACACTGGTCGAACCCTTGCAATATCAGGATTTCGAGTAGTACTAGAATTATCCCCACCGCGTTAACCATAAGCGACGAAGGCTGATGAAAGCTTTTGACGATTCCCTTTTTTGGGCTAGAAGTTACCCGTTCTTAGTAGCCCGTTTTTATATTTTTCATGGAGCACAATGATGCAAAATTCAAATGGTATTCTGACACTAGCCGATGCCTGTTGGTACGATATTTTAGGGACGGTTCCTTCCCGCGAAGCGAGGATTGATATTCTTGCGGAAGTCATGGGCAGACCAATGTCAAATGCTTCAAGCGTATATACTCTCATTGAAGATACCGTGAGCGATCCGGAAATTTGTTCCCCAAAATTTCTTGCAGAGGCCTTAAATCCGAACGCCCTGCATGCCTTCGACCTTCTTGCGGAAGAGGGCAAAGATGTTGCCAATCATATTAATGCTCATGGAAGAATCGTCGCCAGAATGAAGAATGGAGAACCCGGAATCATTAATTTGAGAGAGTCGGCCGATGGAGATCCCCTGCATCGGGGAAAGGGGAAAAAGCCCTTTACAATTCTCGATATGGTTTTGCTCATCAAGCGCGCACAGCCTTTGGACTGCATCAAGAAAGAGAATTATCTTACTATTCCCTGCGATGTTCCTGAAGAAGGGTTTAAACAACTGCTCAATTTGGGTCCTCAACTGAGCACCTTTATCCAGGGGTTATCGATTTCGCATGGGATTAATGACTTGGATCTTAATCCAAAAACAAAACAGGAAGGTATTAAAGCCGTCGAACGTTTTCTTACAAAGCCCGCGGTTCATTCGTTTGCGGTCAGGAAGGCCTGGTTTAACGTTTCCCCTGTGCGCCAAAGCGCTACGGCCAACCTTCCCTAAGGTTCATTCAAGATCAAGAAAGCAAAAACCCCTCTTCTTCAGGAAGAGGGGTTTTTTATTTGCCTATATCCAGCTTATTTATGGCGGAAGGTGATGCGGCCTTTGCTGAGGTCGTAAGGAGTCATTTCAACGTTGACCTTGTCCCCCGTCAGAACGCGGATGCGGTTCTTGCGCATTTTTCCCGACGTGTGTGCCAACACTTCGTGCCCGTTGTCCAGCTTGACGCGAAACATCGCGTTCGGAAGAATTTCGGAAACGGTGCCTTCAAATTCGAGGAGGTCTTCTTTGGCCATAATTAATCGTCGGGGTTATTGGTTAAGTACTATTGGTTTTTTTCGAGGGAAGGATTATCAGGAATCGCGCAGAAGGTAAAGGGCTGTGAATTAAGGCGTTTTCCGCCCCTATTCCTAAGCTATTTCTTTTTGGCCTTTTCCTCGGTGAGAAAGCGCGACACGTCGGCCAGCAGGGCTTTGCCCGTTTTTCCGCCATCGTCCTTAATTTCGTTCCTGATGCAATAAGTCAGGGCTTGCGTTAAATCGTTGATGAGCGCCAGACGGACGGCTTTGTTCTGCTCGTCGCGGCACGTTTCCATAATGTGGGCGCAGATTTTCCGGATGAGCGGGTATCCGTAAATTTCCACCTCGCCCTTGATATTCGAGGCGATGGTCGCGACGATCGGCACCGACGCCTCCGAGCTTGCGACAGCATCGACCAGCGCCGACAGTTTCTTGATTTCTTCCTCCGCCGAGGCAAAAAAGCTTTCGCGGCTGATTTCGATAACCCTGTTCCCCGCAGCGATTTTTTCCGGCGTAAAAACGTCCTCAAGCGGCACCTGCACGCCGATAATTTTTTTAAGCGCAAAATCCGGTTCATACCCCTTGGGGTTATTTGTCTCTCCGGCGGTATTCATGTTCGGGATATCCTTATGCAATTTAATTGAAGTGCTCATCAAGGCGGAACAGGCGGACGTCGCGCCTGCGCCGTTCGACGCCATTTTCCGGCAAAGCATTTTTAACTTTGCGGCGGCAAGGGCCTTTATACGTCGATGCCGTAATAAACGGGCGCGGCGTGTCGATAATCTTCATGATCTTCCGGCATAAATCGTCGGCGGAGAACGGCTTGATCACGACCTCGTTCACGCCCGAGTCCCGCGCCTGCGAGATATTGTCGTGACTCGCCAGGCGCAACAGCATGATGACGGGCACAAACGGATTTGGCGCCGTGGAGGAAAAACGTAGTCCTTTTACGAACTGTGCCCCGTTCAAGGATTTGACTTCCGGTTTTGGGGCGGCTTCGTCGTCTGACGGAGGCTTTGTCGGAACATACAATTCCCAATCCGTAAAGATCAGGTCGATACGCACTTCGCGAAGAAGCTGAGCTCCTTCCAACCCATTGTGCGCGATGAAAACATTTTTGAAGCCAAGTTGGTTCAGAATGGATTTAATGAGCTCACCGGACTTGGAGCTGCCGTCGACGACCATCAAATTGATTCGATCCAGTTTGTTGTCCGTGTTTTTTTTGGCGGTAACCGGTTTGCGACTATTTGTATCTGTGGTCTGTTGGATTTCCAGCATTTGAGAATTTCCTTTTACAAAGAAAGTCTACGTACGTGTGTCATGGGTGCGTCAGTATGGCAAAGCAGATACGAGGGTGTGCGAAAGCAAGCATAAAAACACACTGGGGCGTTCGTGGAATACGGGTGTAAGAATCAACCAGAAGGGGTTAATTTTGGTTTAAATTTTCCCGTTCTGCTAGAGATTTGAATTTTCACAATATTCTGCTTCTCTCTCGCCGCATGTGTATTGCGCAAACAAAAAAGGCAATATTTGCAGAGAATTAGGGCTTTTTCTTTGTCTCGTTGTCGTGATGCGGATGGCACAGAGCCGGCCACGGCTCGCCAAAATCCTCGACAATCGCCGTCCAGTCCCCCAGATCGAGGCGGATGCGCGCGTCTCCTGCAAAGATAAGGTTCAATACACGCGCAGGTTCTAAAATAATTGCCAAGAGATCCAGAATACTTTCGGACTCTTTCCGGTCAATGCCGTGCGTATGGACGCTCTTAACGCCGTTCATGGTCAAGGCGCAGCAAATGCGTTCCGACGCTCCTGTGTCTCCCGCCTCGCGGCGCAGACGCTGCGTCACGAGAATGAACGTTTCTGCATTTTGTTGAAACGCGATGTCGCAGACCGGCACTATCGAATCCTGCAAGACCGCCGAGATCACTTGGATGTCTTCGGCATCTTTAGCCCGAAGTTTGAGCTTCTCGTCGCTCATGCCGCCGCCCTGATCCTCTCGATGTTCGCGCCGCATGCCGCAAGCTTTTCTTCAAGCCTTTCGTACCCGCGATCGAGATGATAGATGCGGTTAAGCGTCGTTTCCCCCTGCGCGGCCAATCCCGCCAACGCCAACGACACCGAAGCGCGTAAATCCGTCGCCATGACCGGCGCTCCCGTCAGGAACGGAACGCCGCGCACGAGAGCCGACGATCCATGGACTGTGATATTCGCGCCCATGCGTTTAAGCTCCGGCACGTGCATGAAGCGATTTTCGAATATCGTTTCGGTAATCATCGACGCGCCGGTCGCCACACACATCAGCGCCATCATCTGCGCCTGCAGATCCGTCGGAAAGCCCGGATACGGCTCCGTCATCACGTCTGTGCCTTTTAAAATTCCGGGACAACGCACAAAAAGGCCTTGGGGCGTTTCGGTCATCTCAATACCGGCATTGGCAAGGATAATCGCGACGCTGTTGAGATGCTCAAGCTTCGCGCCGATCAGCTCAACCTCGCCTTCCGTAATCGCGGCAGCCATGGCAAATGTCCCCGCTTCGATGCGGTCGGGAACGACGCTGTGCTTGGCGCTGTGAAGCTTGTCCTTGCCGACGATGCGCAGACGATCGGAGCCGATGCCGTCGATCTCAGCGCCCATCGCCACAAGGCAGTGCGCGAGATCGATGACTTCGGGTTCACGCGCGGCATTGACGATTGTGCTTTCGCCGGAAGCCAGCGTCGCCGCCATCATCGCGTTTTCGGTTCCCGTGACCGTAACCATCGGGAATACAATTTCGCCGCCGCGCAAACCTTGCGGCGCGCTTGCGTTGATATATCCGTTGTCGAGATTTATTTCTGCCCCGAGTTTACGCAAAGCTTCTATGTGCAAGTCCACCGGACGCGACCCAATGGCGCAACCACCTGGAAGCGAAACCTTGGCTTCATGCGCCCGCGCAAGGAGCGGCCCAAGCACGAGAATGCTGGCGCGCATTTTGCGCACCAGATCGTACGGCGCCGTAACGCCGGAAAGATTAGCCGCTTTCAGCTCGACCACGCGGCCCGCATGCACTCCTGCCGCCATGCCGTTCAGGCCGATGTCTACACCCAATTGCCCCAAAAGCTTCGACATCGTCACAATATCCGCAAGGTGCGGCACATTGCTGAGCGTTAGCATCTCATCGGTCAAAAGGCTCGCAGCCAGCAAAGGCAGCGAGGCGTTTTTCGCGCCCGAAATGTGGATTTTGCCCTTAAGCTGCTGGCCGCCGGTGATGCGAATTCTGTCCATTTATTTACGCCCTTTTTACAAGTGGGCGCGACTGCTCTGCGCTCTTTTCCATACGCGGCAGCGTGACGCCCGTCTGTTTCATGTACTTGCCGCCGCGATCCGCATACGACGTTTCGCATAAACTATCGGCTTTTAAAAACAAGAATTGGGAGATGCCTTCGTTCGCGTAGACTTTCGCGGGCAATGGAGTCGTGTTCGAGATTTCGAGCGTCACGTGGCCTTCCCATTCAGGCTCTAGCGGCGTGACGTTGACGATTAAGCCGCAACGCGCATATGTGGATTTGCCGAGGCACACGACCAGAACGTCGCGCGGGATTTTGAAGTATTCGACTGTGTGCGCCAGAACAAACGAGTTCGGCGGAATGATGCAAACATCGGCCTTGCGCGTCACAAAACTATTTTCACAAAAATTCTTGGGATCGACGAGCGCGTTATCGATGTTCGTAAAGATCTTGAAGTCGTCCGCCACACGCGCGTCGTAGCCGTACGACGAAAGGCCATAAGAAATGACGCCTTGCCGTTGCAGCTTTTCTTCGAACGGCGTTATCATTCCCTGCTCAAGGGCGGCTTTTCTAATCCAATGATCAGGCATTACGGGCATAGTACATCTTCCTTTAAGATATATTTAGGGCGCGACTGCTCTGCGGTACACTCGCGTTGCTCGTTCCCCGCAACCGCGACTGCGCCCAAGCGTATCCAATGATCGGGCATTACGGGCATTATTCTTTATCCTTATTCTTCAATTTTTCGTTTTTAACATCGCGCGTTCGGAGCTGTTGTTTACGCTTACCTAAATTCTCGCGCAAGGCTGCGGCTACGCGATCCTCGCGGGTAAGCTTATTTTGCTGTTTATTCTTAAGATTCGCACCCATTTCCTCTTTTTAAAGGGTTTTAGGAACGTAAGCTAGGTTAAAACTCTGGAAATTATATGCCATTCTTGCTAACCCGTTAGACCTCGAAAGGCACAAGAATGCGCACGACTATCGTTATTCCCGCCCGTTATGGTTCGACGCGGTTGCCCGGCAAGCCTTTGGCGATGATCGCAGGGCAAACCATGCTTCAACGCGTCATCCGTATCGCGCAAGCCGCCGCGAAGGGCGACCTTAATGTCGATATTCTGGTCGCTACGGACGATCAACGCATCGCCAAGCATGCCGAAGAACTCGGCGAGGCCTCTGCCCTGACGCCGGAATCCTGCCCCACAGGAACCGACAGGGTTCAGGCCGCCATTGCCCAGATGGAAATTAAACCGGATTTTATCCTGAACCTTCAGGGCGACGCGCCTTTGACGCCGCCAGACTTCATTCGCGCGATGATCGACTCTTTCGCAAAAAATCCCGTCGATCTCGTGACTCCCGTCACGCAAATGACGTGGGAGCAACTCGATAAATTGCGCGAGAACAAGCTCACGACCCCTTTCAGCGGCACGACAGTCGCTTTCAACGAAAAAACGGGGTTAGCGTACTGGTTTTCGAAAAACATTATTCCTGCCGTTCGCAAAGAAAAGGAATTGCGCGAAAAGTCCCCTCTGTCGCCCGTCTGGCGGCACATCGGCATATACGGCTACAGCAAGAAGATGCTGGAAAAATTCCCGCTTCTTTCCGAAGGCAAGTTCGAAAAACTGGAAGGTTTGGAACAGCTTCGCCTTCTGGAGCATGGTTATAAAATTCGCTGCATTCCCGTCGATTACGCAGGACGCGCGAATATGTCGGGCGTCGACAGCCCCGAAGACATCACCCGCGCCGAAGCTCTCATCGTCAAACATGGGGAGTTGTTATCATGAAAACGACACTTATGGTTGCACGCCATGGCAATACGTTTTCTCCTGGCGATGTCGTCACACGCGTCGGCGCACGCACAGATATGCCCCTTTCTCCAAGCGGCTTGGTTCAGGGACGCAAATTGGGGCTTTATTTACGCGAGCTTTTTTTGCTGCCCGATGTCGTTTTTACATCGGCGCTTATGCGCACAAAACAAACGGCGGAACAGGCTTTTTCGGCAGCAAATGTGACGCGAAGCATCACCGTCGATCCAATGTTCAACGAAATCGATTATGGAATTGACGAAAACCATCCTGAGGAAGAAGTCGTCGCCCGCATCGGCGCGGAGGCCCTGAAAGCGTGGGACGAAGACGCCGTTGTTCCCAATGGCTGGAAAGTCGATGTTCAGGCGATTATCGGGGGATGGATTGATTTCGGCAAACACATTGTGCGCGATCATGCCGGGAAAAAAATTCTCGTCGTCACAAGTAATGGTATTGCGCATTTTGCCCCCTACCTAACTGGAGATTTTCAAACCTTCCGCCGCGACCATAAACTGAAAATATCGACAGGAGCTTTGTGCGTTTTCGCGCACGAAGCCGACGCTTGGCGCGTTGAAGGCTGGAATATCAAGCCGTGACTTGAATCCTTTGCCAAGTCAGGCAATATACAAGCAAACCTTTAGGAACCCAAAACATGGAAAATATTCTTACCTGGCTTTCAGCCCATCTCACGCTGTGGACGTTTATCGGCCTTTTCGGGCAAAGCTTGTTTATGATGCGCTTTATCATGCAGTGGCTTGCCAGCGAACGGGTCAAGCAAAGCATTGTGCCAAATATTTTCTGGTACTTTAGCCTTGGCGGTGGCTTAATCCTCTTTGTCTATGCCGTCCATCAACAAGACTTGGTTTTCATGATTGGCCAAGGCTTGGGAATGTTCATCTATATGCGCAACATCTACTTCATCCGCAAACGAGCAAGTGTCCATGCTTAACATAGCCGTGCCCTTTCCGGAGGTTTTGTTCTCGCGCGATGGCACGCGCTTGAGTCCTTTGTCATACGCGCTTCTGGTTTTGTTGTGCGTTATGTTTTTCATTCCCGGCATCGTTTCCATGCCGCCAACCGACCGTGATGAATCCTCGTTTGCGCAAGCCAGCAAGCAGATGATCGAGACCGGCAACTATACCGACATAAGGTTGCAGGAAAAACCGCGCTACAACAAACCCATCGGCATTTATTGGCTGCAGAGCGCGTCCGTTCGCCTTCTCAACCCGGAACATCTGGAAGAAATCTGGGCATACCGCCTTCCCTCTTTTGTGGGCGCGACTATTGCCGTTCTGATGACTGCCGCTTTAGGAGCCTTGCTTTTTTCTCCTGTCGTCGGTTTGATGGCCGCCACGATGCTTGCGGGATGCGTTCTTCTCAACGTCGAGGCGAGGCTTGCTAAAACCGACGCCGCTTTGCTGGGATGCATTGTTACGGCGATGTATGGATTGGCTAGGGCATACATAACCCCCTCCCCTCTTCCTACTCCCCTTCCGCCTACACCGGAAAGCTTTTGCGGACGAGTGCTCATATATTTACTGAAACCTTTTGCGAAGGCAGGCCGTAAGGGAAAAGAAATTCTTTCGCGCCTGCGCCCCTTTTTCATCCCTTTCCTGTTTTGGTCGGCAGTCGCCGTTGGCGTTCTTATCAAAGGGCCGATCATTTTTATGCCGCTCTTCGGCGTTTTGCTGTGGCTGGGGATCAGCGATAGGAAAATTTCGTGGCTCAAGTCCCTGCGCCCTCTTTATGGCCTTGCCTATGCGCTCGCGCTGATTGCGCCCTGGTTTATCGCCATACTCATCCAAAGCGACGGCGCTTTCGTGCAGCAGTCGGCAGGAAACGATATGCTCGCCAAAATCTGGCAGGGGCAAAATCGCGGCATGATTCCTCCCGGATTTCATTTACTTGCCTTGCCGATTTTGTTTTTTCCCTTTGTGCTGTTTGCCGTTTTTGCCATTCCGGACATTTGGAAAAACAGGCGAGAGCCCGCCATCAAGTTTTGCCTTGGCTGGATTGTGCCGATGTGGATTGTTTTCGAGCTCTCCATGACCAAACTTCCGCACTACGTTTTACCCGCCTATCCTGCAATAGCGCTCCTGTCAGCCAAATATCTTAACGATGGCCTTTCTTCCATCACCGGTTTCAAACACCGCTTTCCGCTTACGTTGATCGTCGGCGCATGGCTCGTGATTGGAAGTGCCTTCGCTTTTATCTTCTCTTTGGTTCCTTATCTCGTAGATGATAAATTTGAAATTGCTCCAGTTGCCGCGGGCTTTGCTCTTATTCTGGCACAGGGCGGAACGTTGATCCTTTTTCTCAAGCGAAAAATCGCAAGCTTTGCCGTTCTCACGCTTGGCAGTTTGATTTTCTTGTCGGTTACTTTCGGTTTGACCCTTCCTGGCCTTCAACACATTTGGATGTCGCGCGAAATCGTCGATGCCGTCGGCGGCGCATGGCCTTGCTTAAAGACACAGACCGTTTCCGTCGGTTATCACGAACCAAGCCTCGCCTTTATGGCCGGAACAGATACAATTATGGCCAAAACGGGAATTGAGGCCGCTAACGCATTAAAAGAAGATTCTTGCCGCGTTATCGTCATTGACGACAAGAACAAACAGGAATTCATCGACGCCTTCGCCAAGGAAAAGAGAAAGCCGCAAGAAGCCGGAAAAATCGACGGCCTTAACTCAGGCCGCGGCAGGCAAACGCTGTTGACGGTTTTTGTCCGGCCAACGCCATAGGGAGAGACCGGGAATGACGCCCAAAAAAGGCATAGCGATAGCTTTTGTTTTTCTGATTTTTGAAGCCACGTTGTTTTTATTTGTCGACAAGCCGTTGGCGGAATATATGCGCGCGCTCGACGAAACATCCCGAAGTCTTATTGATTTTTTCCGCGCCATCACCGATTTCGGCAAGGGCGCCTGGTATTTATGGCCTTGCGGTCTTGCCACTCTTTTTTGCGCCTTTTTGTCGCGCGGGAGCGATGTTCCTGTCCGTTATCGCCGATTGTCCGGGTATATCGGCGTGCGCGCGTTTTTTCTTTTCGCGACCATCGGCATTTCCGGAATCGTCGCCAACATCATCAAGCCCCTCGCGGGACGAGCGCGGCCCCTTTTGTGGCTGCGGGACGGACTCTACGGCTTTGAGCCCTTCACGATGCTGAATTCCTTATGGAACGGCATGCCTTCGGGCCACTCGACGACCGCCTTTGCCTTGGCTTTCAGCTTGGCCTTTCTATACCCCCGCGGGCGAATTATTTGGTTTTCATACGCCTTTTTGCTGAGCCTTAGCCGTATTATGGTAAACGCCCATTATCTTTCAGATATATGCGCTGGAGCGATGCTGGCTTGGTTAACGGTCGGGCTTTTTAAGCGGCATGGGATGGGTCTCCTCTCCAAGATTATTTTTCCCATTGACATTTCAAAAAAAATGCAGTAGGATATTTCCATGACAAAAGAAAAAGAAAATACCGCTCCCGAGTGGGTAAGCAATTTGCGCCGCTTGATGGACGAACAAGGGTTAAATCCGCGTAAGTTATCTTTGCTTGCCGGCCTTAACGCCACCGCTGTGCGCGATATGATTGAGGGTCGTTCGCACTTCCCCCGCTATGACACGGTTCAGTCACTCGCCGATGTTTTAGGCACGACTCCCGCGATGCTGATGAGCAGCAAGAAAACCGGCGCAGAAATTCAAACCAAGGGCGCACCGTTCGGCCACAATATCGAGATATTAGCCGAAATCATCGCGCGCTTGCAGGAAACGGCCAGCGACCTGGGACGCGAGCTTACTCCGCGCGAATTTGCCGCCATGTCGGCAACGATTTATCGCCGCCTGCAAGAGTCTTCAGGCGACCTGTCGCCCAAGAACCAGATCATTGCCATTAAGCCGCAGGTCTATGACTTGCTTGAATACGAAACGCTGCGCCGCAAACGCGGAAAGTAGGGAAGGTTTTGACCCACCCATTAGAGGCAACTAACTAACAAATTTGGTTGATGCACCGCAGAAAATTATACTTAACTGCACAAAATATAAATTAGTTTCGCAAGCACGTGATACAATCGCGCATAGAACGAAAACACATTTTTTTACAACTCTTTCTTGTAAGTTTTTTCGGCGAGCGGATATTAAAATGGAAGACAAAGGCGAAAAAATTATTTTTCTGGCGCGTGAATTACTCGAATCCAACGCCGTGGAAGCCCCTGTCGTTAAAAAATCGATCAACATCACGATGTCATTTAAGACATTGTGTTTTACCACCCTGCTCGCCGCCACTGGCGGAAACGTGATTTCCACTTATGTTCATGAACAAAGCCGCCCTTTAAACCGGTATGAAAAAGTCGAGCTTCAGGCTTTGGTCTACTATGCCGCGAAAATACACGGCATCAGCGAGTCTTTTTTGCGCGAAGACGTCGAAAGGCAAGTCGGCGTTGACCATTTCGACGATATGACCGCTAAGGATTTCCTTACCGCCCGCCGCTATTTGCAAGAAAAAGCGCAGTAAAATCATAAATCGGCTATAAATAACGCGACTCACCTGCAGCTCATCGGGGATAGCGTGGACTCGTCCATTTTCACTTTTCTTTTCGGCATGATCGTCGGCGGCGGCGGCGTTTGGCTTATCCTGCGCTCGCGTCAGGGTTCGGAAACCCAGTGGAGCGACAAGTTCAGCTCGATTGCCGCCGAAGTCCTGCGTCAAAGTCATGAAAGCTTTTTGCATCTGGCCGAAGGCCGCTTGAAACAAAGCGAGATCGCCGCCGCCGCGACCCTCGACAAAAAGTCCGCCGCTATCGACGAGATGATCAAACCCGTCAAGGAAACCTTGGGCAAGATGGATGCTCAACTCAAAGAACTCGGGGTCATGGGAAACGGTGCCTATAAAGGATTGATGCAAGCCGTATCGATGTCGAACGAGACCCAGCAGAAATTGAGCCATGAAACCAGCCAGCTCATGCAAGCCCTGCGCACGCCGACGACGCGCGGGCAATGGGGCGAAAATCAGGTGCGTCGTATTCTTGAAATGATGGGTATGGCGGAGCACACCTCCGATTTTTCTTCGCAGCATCATGTGGCGGGTGAAGACGGGGGCGTGCGGCCCGATTATGTCGTGAGACTTCCCGGAAAGCATTGCATCATTATCGACAGCAAGGTTCCGCTGACTTCCATCCTCGATAGCGCGCAAAGCAGCGATGCGGGTGTCAAACAAGCCGCGATGGAAAAACACTCGAAGCAGGTGCGCGATCATATCCGCGCCTTAAGCTCTAAAGCTTATTGGGACCAGATCGACGGCTCGGCAAATTTTGTCGTTCTGTTTATACCGGGAAATCTTTTGTCGGGTGCGCTCGAATGCGATCCGGACTTATTTGAATTCGGCACCAAACATAAAGTAATCCTTGCCTCCCCAACGACGCTTGTCGCTTTGCTGCATATCGTCGCGTTGAACTGGCAACAGGACAATTTGCGCGAAAACTCGGAAAAACTAGGCGCACTCGGCGGAGAATTGTATGCGGCTCTTGCCACAATGGCGGGTTACGTTTCAGAAATGGGAAGCAAACTTACAAGCAGCATTGACTCCTACAACAAGATGATCGGAAGCCTTGAACACAATGTGTTGAGCAAAGCCCGCCGGATGCGAGAGCTTGGCGCAAAGAAGGAAGGGAAAGAGCTTCCCGATGATTTGGAGATTATCGACAAACAACCGCGCTCTTTACAAGCCCTTGAAAGCCAAGATAAAGAAGACGCGGCTTAACGCAAGTATTTGCCCCAAGAGCCGCAATCGTATATTGAAGCCGCTATGACAAAACTGACTATCCAAACCATTCCCGCCGACGTGTTGCGCAAAGTGGCGCAGCCCGTCGCGGGCGTCGATAAAAACGTCGCCTCCTTTATGGAAGCGCTGGCCGAAGCCATGTACAGAGGCAACGGCATCGGATTGGCTGCCAATCAAGTGGGTTCGCTGAGCCGCGTTATTGCCATCGACACATCGGAAGAACGCAACGGCAAGAATGCGTTGCTGATGGCAAATCCGGAAATTATTTGGAGCGAGCCTGAAGAATTTTTCATTTATAACGAAGGCTGCCTCTCCATTCCCAGCCACTATGCCGATGTGAAGCGCCCCAAGCGCATTCGCATGGCTTACGTCGATCAACACGGGAAAAAACAGGAGTTGGAGGCCGAGGATTTGCTGAGCCAATGCATTCAGCATGAAATCGACCATCTGGATGGGATTTTGTTCATCGACCATATCTCGAAGCTCAAGCGCGACATGATCCTGCGTAAAATCGAGAAGGAAAGAAAAGAGCAAGAAGACGGACATATTTTGTGAGTTTCATGACAATGACTTCCTCTCCTCTTCACATAGCCTTTATGGGAACGCCGGACTTTGCCGTCGCGGCACTGAAGGCTTTGCATGATGCAGGACACACCATCGTTGCCGTTTATTGCCAGCCGCCAAAACCCGCAGGGCGCGGGCAACAGGTTCAAAAGACGCCCGTGCAGATTGCCGCCGAAGAAATGGGAATTGAGGTGCGGACGCCAAAGACGTTCCGCGATGCGGATGAGCATAAAAAATTCGCGGATTTGAATCTCGACGTCGCGGTTGTGGCTGCATACGGGCTTATCCTGCCGCAGGCGGTTCTGGACGCGCCCAAGTATGGCTGCATTAATATTCACGGTTCTTTGTTGCCGCGTTGGCGCGGGGCCGCGCCCATTCAACGCGCCCTTCTGGCGGGCGACTCTGAGAGCGGCATCACGATCATGCAGATGGATAAAGGCATGGATACCGGCGCGATGCTGATGAAGGGAAGCGTTCCGATCACCAACAAAACAACAGCGGAAAGTCTGCACGATGCGTTGGCCGATGTTGGGGCAAAACTGATTGTCCGCACGCTGGCGGATTTGGCCGCAGGCAAGCTGAACCCGACACCGCAACCCGAAGAGGGTGTGACGTATGCCGCCAAGCTGACGCGCGAGGACGGCAGGATCGATTGGTTGAAGCCGGCTTCTGATATCGAGATTCAGGTTCGCGCGTTAACACCCTGGCCGGGCTGTTTCTTTACGTTGAAGGGCGAGATTATAAAAGTGCTCGCGGCGACGATTGTTCCGGACAAAAAAGGCGCTGCCGGAACGCTGCTAGACGACCAATTCTCCGTTGCCTGCGGCGCTCAGGCGCTCAGGCTCGATGTCGTGCAGCGCGCGGGCAAAAACGCGGCGGATGGCGCTTCGGTATTGCGCGGGATGCGATTGAAAGTTGGGACGAAGCTGTAAGTTACCCCGTTTAGGATTAGCCTAACCGATGACCCCTCCCCTCGCGCTACTACAACTGCCGTACTTGTGGTAGTTGTCGTTTCGCGCCTCCCTCAAGGGGAGGGGAATACAGATGGATTGATAACTATGACACGGTGGAAACTGACAATCGAATACGACGGCGCGGATTATTCCGGGTGGCAAAAACAGGCCAATTCGCCTTCCGTTCAGCAGACTCTTGAAGAAGCCATTCAAAAATTCTCAAGCGAAGAAGCCGCGACGTTTGTGGCGGGACGCACCGATGCGGGCGTTCATGCACGCGCGCAGGTCGCACATGTTGATTTGCAAAAAGAAACGAACGGCGACGTGATACGCGACGCGGTTAATTTTTATCTCCGTCCGCATAAAATCGCGATTTTGAAAGCGGAAGCGGTTGATGAAACATTCAATGCGCGGACAAGCGCCATCCAGCGCAGTTACCGCTATCGCATCATCAATCGCCGCCCGCCTTTGACGTTTCAATCCAAATATGCGTGGCATATCGTCAATCCTCTCGATATCGACGTCATGCAACGCGCCGCGGATATTCTTATCGGCAAACATGACTTTTCGACCTTTCGCGCCGCCAATTGCCAAGCCAATTCGCCTCTTCGCACTTTGGACAGGCTTGATGTGACGCGCGAAGGAGACGAGGTTTATATCGAAGCCGCCGCACGATCGTTCCTCTACCATCAGGTTCGCAACATGGCCGGTACGTTGTGCTTTGTCGGTACGGGGAATTGGTCGCTTGAAGATTTCCGCGTCGCTTTTGCCGCCTGCGACAGAACAAAGGGTGGCCCCACAGCCCCCGCCGAGGGTTTGTACTTCTGGGGCGTAAGTTATCCACAGAAATAGTGACTTATCCACAGGCTCGGCATTCAAACATCGTTTTGATTTCAAAACAACTCATAATAGAAGAGTACTGCACACGTTCGTGTTACAATACTCCTTTATAGTTAATTTCCATGAGTCTGCGGCGTTTTTCTTATCTATTGCTTCTGTTCTTTCCCCTGCTCGCCATTCAGGGGTGTTCGCCTTCGGCTGAGCTTTTCGCGACAAACGCTATCGATCCAACGGGTGGTTTGGAGCGCGAAGATTATCTTGCTTTACGAGAGCGCACACAGCCGGATGCCGAAAGGTCTTCTCAAAAAGCGGGCATTCCTCCTATTCCGAAAATGCCCGGCGAGGATTCAGACACGCCTTCGGATTCCCCTTTGCATAAATTGGTCAGCATCACGGTCACCGACAGCGTTCCCGTGCGCGACGTGCTGATGGAACTCGTTCACAAAACGGGCGCAAATCTCCAGCTCGATCCGCGCGTGCAGGGAAGCGTCATCATCACGGCGAACAATCAGCCTTTCGAACAGGTTCTGAGGCGTATTTGCGCGCTTGCCAATCTGCGTTACACGGCGGACGACTCATTCATTTATATAAAGCCGGACGAACCGTATCAGAAATCCTATCGTCTTGATTATCTGAGCCTCGCGCGAAAAGCATCGAGCGACACCTCCATTTCCACAAACGTCTTCGACATCGACGTCAATACGGGCAGCTCGAACGGCGCAGCAAGCAACCGGAGTTCTTCCGCTGCCGAGAATAATTCGACGGCTAAAGTTTCCGGCGTTTCGGATGCCGATTTTTGGGCGGAGACGGAAAGATCGCTCGCGCAAATCTTGGGTTCTGGCGAGCGTAAAACAAACGGAAAAACGAATTTCAGCATCAATAAGCAGGCCGGGATCGTGACGGTTTTTGCCGATCAGAAGCAGCAAGACGCCGTGGCAAGCTATTTTACCGAATTGCGCCGGAAATCTTCCGCACAGGTGCTTATCGATGCGCGGATCATCGAGGTCGAATTGGATGAGTCTTATCAGTCGGGTATCGATTGGACGGGCCTATTTAAAAACAATCTCACTCTGGGGAACGAAATCGCGCTTGCGTCGAATTTCGGCACCGAGCATCCCTTTAACGCGAACGGCGTTTTTACCGCCGGCCTTGCCGGAGGGAGTTTCGGCGGCATTATCAATCTGGTTCAAACCTTCGGCACGACGCGGGTTTTGTCCGCGCCGCGCGTAACCGTTTTGAATAATCAGACCGCCGTTATGAAGGTTGCCACCAATCAGGTTTATTTTGTCACGCAAGCGCAATTTACGACAACGACAAACGCGAGCGGCGCCTCGATCACGACCAATCCCGTTTATTCCAGCACGCCCAGAACGGTTCCCGTCGGCCTTGTCATGACGGTGCAGCCTTCCATCGACGCCAAGAATAACCGCGTCACCATGACGTTGCGCCCCACCATCTCGCGCGTCGTGGGACAAGTCGACGATCCTTCTATCGGCCTCAACGCCGCCGTCGCGGGAGTCGCCAGCGCCGTGAAGTCGCAAATCCCCGTTCTAGCCGTGCGCGAAATGGATTCCGTCATTCAGCTTCAGTCCGGCGAAATCGCCGTTATGGGCGGGCTGATGCAGGACAGCTCGATCAACGAAGATCAGGGTGTTCCCGGGCTCGCCGATATTTCATGGATCGGAAATCTTTTCAAGTCGCGCAACAATCAAGGCAGGACCAGCGAATTGGTCATTTTATTGCGCGCGACCATTGCCGATCAACCTGCGCCCGACGGCGCTGACGGCAGCCTTTATTATAATTACAACCGCGATCCGCGTCCGGTGAAATTGCCGCGCAACCCGCCGGCCCTTTCGCTCGATGACGATGACGACCTAATTTCAGACGACGATTCAACCTCATGAATGGAGATCTATGATGATGAAAAAGAGCACCCCTCAAGCCGGTTTTACTTTGGTCGAACTCTCGATCGTTCTTGTCGTTATCGGCCTGATTATCGGCGGCGTTTTGTCGGGCAAGCAAATCATGCTCAATGCGCAAGTCACGAACGTCGCCAACGCCATCCAAGCCTTTCAAGCCCAGTTCCAGACCTATGTGCAAAACTACGGCGCAATGCCCGGCGACGATGCAACGGCGAAAGAGCGTTTTTCCAGCGCAGGAATTCCGGCCAACACGACCAACAGCAACGGCAGATTAGATGATGATGTGTCTTTCGATAGCACGACGGATAATGTCGAAACCCGCCTGTTGTGGGCCGATATGCGCGGCGCGGGGCTTGTCAAAGGCGCGGGCAGCAACCAAAACCAGCCGACGACTCCTTTCGGCGGCGTTTATGGCTTTCAGAACGGCGCGTTTACCGGAACGGCTTCTTTCACGACCAATGTCTTGTGCCTGAGCGCTGTCCCCGGCGACGCTGCCGGGTCTATCGACTCGCGCCTTGACGACGGCGTGCGCAATACCGGCTCCATCATGGCGTCCGACAGCACAACAAGCGCCGTCGAGGGAGCCACTTACGACTCCGCCAAGACTTATGTGATGTGCTCGAAGCTGTAAGGAGCTGTCGATGGCGAGGCGTTCTTGTTCCGGCTTCACGCTCGTCGAAATGGCTGTCGTTGTCGTCATCATGGGGCTTGTGATGATGACGGTTCTGCCCGCCCTTAACACGGTACGCTCGGCCAATCAGCTTTCGCTGACTCAAAGCAATTTGCGCAGCCTGATGCTGGCGACGGCTGCCTATGTTCAGGCAAACGGCTGCCTACCCTGCCCCGCAGTTCCCGGAGGAACAAACAAAAACTTCGGAAGGGTGGGGTATTACACGGGAGAAGACACGCCCTCGCCGCCGATAGCGTGCGGCGATTGCAGCAGCGCACCGCAAGGCATTCCTCCTTTTGCCTCGCTGGGCATTCCGGCTTCGACGGCGCATGACGGATGGGGACACTGGATAACAATGAGGGTCGATCCTGCGCTGACAAATCCCGACCCCGTTTTTGTTCCTCCAACGGCATCTTGCACAGCCGATGATGTCAGCATGGGTCGTTACGGATGCACAGTTGTGGGCATCGGTTCTTATAAAGGCCTCTGCAAAGCCGGCCTTAGCGCCGCAAATCGCGTTGTGGTGACCACACCCAAAGGCGGAGGGAGTCAAGAGGCAGCTGTTATATTTGTAAGCCATGGACAGGCGGGTTACGGCTCGTATGTCGCAACGCCTAAAAAAGTCGGCGACTCTCTTTCCTTTCCAACAACTTATGCTGCATGCAGCCCTACGTCAGGTTTTGCCAGATGCAACGCGGATAACAATGCGCAGTTTTACGATGCGGCTATCGTCATAGATAACAGCAGCAAATATACTTACGACGACGTTCTGGCTTATGCCGACCGCAACACTCTCGTCAGCATGTTCGGCAACGGCGCATGCAACACAACCTGGTCGTCGCCATGAATAAAATCCTATCCATGCGCAAATCCGAAGTCGAGGGCGCGCGTCTTCGCCTTGGCGAACGGCTGCTGTACAACGGGAAAATCTCGCAGGATCAGATACAGATTGCCTTGCATGAACAGCGCCACAGCAGAGAACGTTTAGGCAGTATTCTGGTAAAATTGGGATTCTTAGACGAAGGCGCTTTGGCCGATGCCCTTGCTGCGCATACGGGCCACGAGTTGGTCGACCTTTCGTCTTTCAATATCGATCCTGACGTTCTGAACCGCGTGCCGCGCGCCGTTGCGTTGCGCTGCCGCGTCGTCCCTCTTTCCTTCGACGGCTCCGTTTTGCGCCTTGCCGTCGCCGATCCTTTGGATATCGGGTCGCTCGACGAAGTCCGCCGCTATTTTCCGCGTCAGATCGAGATTGTCCAAATGATCGCCTCGGAGACGGAGATTACCGAGACCATCGAAGCCGAAGCACGGATGAATGTCGATTTCGACGCCGTCTTACAGGAATTGGAAAGCGGCGTGGCAACTCTGTCCGAAGAAAGCGCGGTTTGGCAGCATCCCGTCGTTAGGCTCGTCAACGTGCTTTTGACCGAGGCCGTGCGCGAGGGCGCCTCGGATATTCATCTGGAGCCTGAAAATTCTTTTGTTCGCGTTCGCGTTCGCGTGGACGGCGTTCTACGCCAGGCACACGCGTTGCATGCCTCGCATTGGCCGCGATTGTCGCACCGTCTGAAAATCATGGCGGGCATGAATATCGCCGATACGCGAAACATGCAGGACGGGCGTTTCCATATGCACATCGGCGGCGCCGATATCGATTTCCGCATGGCGATCATGCCGACAGTCCAAGGCGAGAATATCGTCATCCGCGTTCTCGACCACCGACGCGCTCTTTTGCCTTTGGAATCTCTCGGCTATGACGCCAGTAACCTGAAGCAGATGGAACGCATTCTCGAACGTCCCGAAGGCATCGTTCTTGTCACGGGGCCGACGGGAAGCGGCAAAACGACGACGCTCTATGCGATGCTGAAAAAGCTGAGCCATGTCGGCGTCAACATCATGACGCTTGAAGAGCCCGTCGAATACCGGTTTGAGATGATCCGCCAAACCGCCGTTCAGGAACAACAGGAATGGGGCTTTGCCGAAGGCGTTCGCGGCATTCTGCGCCAAGCTCCCGACATTATCTTTATCGGCGAGGTGCGCGACGACGATACCGCGCGCATGGCGCTTCGCGCCGCCATGACGGGGCATCAGGTCTTTACGACACTGCACTGTAACGACTCTTTTGGCGCTTTGCCGCGCTTGAACGACTTAGGCCTGTCCTCGCGCACCATGGCGGGAAATATTATCGGCATCGTTGCGCAAAGGTTGGTTAGAAAACTGTGCCCCATGTGCAAACGCACAAGGCTTGCCTCGCCGGAAGAAATGGAAATTCTCGGATACGCTAAGGCCGCGCCTGTTTCCGCGCCCGCTGCCGGTTTTGCAGAGGCGCAGGCGCGTTTAGATGCGCCCGTCATGATTGCGGAAAGCGTCGGCTGCGACGCCTGCGGTCATACGGGCTACAAAGGCCGTTCTGCCGTGACGGAAGTTTTGCGCATATCGCCGGAAATGGACGAATTAATTGCCTTAGACACGCCGCGCACGGCTTTGCGCAAACAAGCGGAAAAAGAAGGATTTTTGTCGATGGCAGACGACGGCATTGCCAAGGTTCTGCGCCTGGAAACCAGCCTCGACGAACTGCGCCGTACTGTCGATATGACGAGGATTCCCTAATGCCTTCATACACCTATCGCGCCGTACATGCTTCGGGCCGCATCTCCCACGGAGAAATGGCTGCTGTAAACGAAAACGAGCTTGTGCACACCCTGAAGGAATCCGGACTTGAGTTAATCGATTCGCGCGAAAAAAATCAAAACGTGTTGCGCTATAATTTTATAAGAAAAGGGATTTCGCCGCGCACGCTGGCAGCTTTTTGTTCACGCCTTCACGATTTGCTTCTTTCGGGCCTTTCGTTTCCTGAAGCCTTGCATGACGTTCAAACATCTGCCGACAACCGCGTCCTTGCCGATGCTTTAGCACAAATTTCCCAAGCTATCGCCAACGGGAAAGGTATTGCGGCAGCTTTTTCCCTGTTTCCAAATTTGTTTCCGCCTCTTTTTTTCGCCATTATCGGCGCGGGAGAAAAAAGCGGCGATATGACCTCCATCTTTGATTTTCTTTCCTGCTATGCCGCTACAGACGCAAAGGCAAAAGAGCGCGTGCACCGAGCGTTGCGTTATCCGTTGTTTCTGTTTCTCATCGCAGGCGGCGCCAGCGTCTTTATGATGACGATGGTTGTGCCGCAGATTGTTCAGTTCTTAAACGGAATCGAAGGGCATTTGCCTCTTTCGACACGCGTTTTGGTTTCTTTTTCCGCCTTCATAATCGCCAATGGTTTATTTATTCTGTCCGGTGTGTTGGTCGCTGTTTGTGCGTTGATCATGGCACGAAGGGTCTCTCCGTCTTTTGCCAAAATGCTCGATGGTTTGTTGTTGCGTTTACCTGTTATCGGCAACGTTATCGCAAAAACGGATATCGCAAGATTTGCCCACAGTTTTTCCATCCTCTTCAGAAGCGGATGTCCTGCCGCTGATTGTCTTAAACAAGCCGGAGAAGTCCTCGGCAATTGTGCGCTGCGCGCCCGCGCAGAAAAGGCCGAACAAAGAATTCAGGAAGGCGCTTCCCTTTCGCGCGCGCTTGACGGCGTCCTGCCGTCCTTTGCCTTGGGAATATTGCGCACCGGCGAACACAGCGGGAATCTTTGCAAAAGCCTCGACGACATCGTGGACGCCTATGACCGCGAATCTACGGAGGCCACTGATTCATTCATCGGCATGCTGGAGCCTTGTCTGACGCTTCTTATCGGCGGGCTTCTGGTCTGGACGGTTCTCGCCGTTATGGGCCCGCTTTATGGGAGCCTTTCTGTGCTCGGAGGACGGATGTGACCCTGTTCCCGCCCCGCCCCCGCATAATTCTGATGATCGGCGACGACGGCGTGATCGCAGTGCCGCATGAAATTCCTCATGCCGCGCCGATTTTCGCCCCTTCGGAAGACAAGCCTGCCGTGCAGGAAATTATTGCTTTTATCGAGCAGAATCCGCTTGCCCGCCTCACTTTGTTCGCCGATACGCTGTCTCAGGATTATCGGTGCGAAGATTTGCCGCCCTTGAATTTCTTCGACCGCATGAAGCTTATCAAGCGCAGATTAAAACAGGCTTTTCCTTCGGCTCAACTCACAACCTATTTGCGCTACAAAAATACGCCTCATCGCGTGTTGCTCATTGGATTGCATGAAAGCAATCCTGTTTTCACTTGGCTGTTTCGATTGAGGAAGAGATTGCCCGAGATTGCCCTTCTTCCCGTCGAGGGTGCGCGTCTTTCCGCACTGCTTATGCCGGAGGCGACCAACGGCTGGGCGCTGTTGGTTAGCCGCCAGAAATCGGGCGGATTCCGGCAAATTGTGACATTTAAAAACGATCTGGTGTTCACGCGGTTGACACCCCTGCCTCCTACGGAGGATCCCGACAACGAGGCGGAAATTATCGCCCGCGATATTAAAGCCAGTCTCGATTATCTGACGCGCCAAGGCTTACGCAATCCAAATGAATTGTCCGTCCTTTTGCTGACGCCGGATAATCTTCATGACTCTTTGATATTAAAAAACATGTCGTTAAAATCGATCCGTTCCGTGTCGCCCGCGCAGGCCGCAAAACGGCTTGGCCTTCCCTTCGGGCCGGAAGAAAACGATTCATCCTCGGATGTTTTGTTTGCCGCACATCTGGCGAGCCGTCTGCTTCCTGCCTTGCCGCTGATGCTACCCGATGCAAGAGAAGTCTGGCTGACGCAGTTTGTCCGCACGTGGGGTATGCGGGTAAGCGTCGCCTGCCTTGCGGCTGTTGTCGTGTTGACGCTTTGGCGGGCGGGAGATTTTGCGGCAACGCTTTATCAAACGCAAAAAGAAGCTCTCCGCTTGGCTAAAACGCATTTTATTCTGGCGCAGGAACAAGCCCAAGCCGCGCCTTTAACAGAACCCTTGGCGCGTCTGCGCCAGGCTTTGGAAAGACGGCATATTTATGAACGTCCGACGCCCATGCCTTGGCGGGGGTTAAACGAACTTGCACCCGGACTTGATCAGCATTCCCAGCTTGTCGCTTTGCAGTGGAACAAGAATGAGAACGCCGAAACGGAAAGCATTAAGGTCGTTTTACGCGTCATCAACGACGGCGTTCCTGCCGACCGCGCCGAAACAGTCGCCTCCTTCTCCCGTATCGCTCAGAATATCGCGAGCGCCATGCCGGACTATTCCATTATTGCCGTAAAACCTCCCTACCCTGCTTTGCCGCAAGAATCCGTTACGGCAGCGTTACCTGTTGCGGAAGATCCGACCGGAGAAATTCTTTTGGAAGGAAACCTTCCATGATTGATTTCCGTCCCCATCGGGTTTGGATCGGGCTGTTGGTTCTGGCCGTTCTTTTGGGCGCAGGTAACGCCCCTTTTCTCGGCATTGCCCAACAAAAAGCCGAGGCCAAACGCGCCAAATTGCAAAAGGAAAACAAAGAAACCATAAGCGCGCTGCAACAACTGCGGGAGGACATTACAACAGCGGAAAAAATGAAGACGGAAATTGACGAAACGCTGGCGAATAAATTCCTTGCGCCCGTCGACCGCCTCCGCTCGGCGCAAATTCTTGAACGCCGCGCTGCAGAGTCCGGATTGACCCATTTTTCCTACACGTTGTCACCGGAGGAAAAGACGTTTGTCGATACGTTAGGCGTTGGAAAACAGGCGTTAGCCGTCAGTCAATGGTCAATAACGGCGGATGCGCCGACGGATGTTGACGCCTTTGCTTTTCTCGAAGCCCTGCGCCGTACGTTGCCAGGCCGCGTGACGCTGCACCGAATGTCGTTGCAACGCACCGGCCGAAAGGATGCGCCGATTTCCGGCGCCAACATCCGTCTTACGGCCAGCGGCGAATGGCTCTCGAACGGGGCAAGTTTTAATATTGCGGAGAAGAAATGATGAGGAGCCTTTTATTCACCATCTTAATCTCGTGTTTTATCCTTCCCGCCGACGCGCTCGGCAGCGAGGCTCTTCCAGAGGCGTCTTTGTTCTTCACGTCGCAGGAAATGCGCGAAGCCGGAATGCTGACGCGAAAGATCCCCCCCGTCCGTGAGGGCGAAATTCACTTGGGCGCCGTTGTCTATTATGGCCCGGATGACTGGACATTATGGCTGCAAGGCACAAAGTGGACCCCGGAAACGGAACAAAGCGACCTACGTGTTCTGGAAGTGACGGCGAACGATGTTCGTTTGTTATGGCGGGGAGAAAACGGCAAAGAAGCGCAGGAAATCCTTTTGAAACCAAACCAGTCTTTCGAAATCGCGACCGGAAAAGTTATCTCCCAGCCATAGAAGTCAAGTAGGCCAGACGGCTGCGAATGTTTTCGAGGTCAAGATTGCGAGGCAGCGTTTTGTCGTTTTTCTCGTAGGCTTCTACAACTTGCCGGTAAAGTATCGCGGCGCCTTCCCTGTCGGAAACACTGTCATACATGATCGCCAATTTAAGGCGGTAAAGCATGTTTAATGGGGCGATTTCTACAGCACGTCGCTGGTAACGTATGGCCTGGGCAATATTTCCCTGACGCATAAAATTCTGCGCGACAGAAACATGGGCGCCCACACCTTCTTCAACCTTTATCTCCAGAACAGGCGGTAACGTCTTTTGAGATAAAGAAGAATTTGTCGTTGTCGCGTTTACAGCTTCATCGCCCCAAAGTGCGGGCGCATCGGAGTTTAGGGTAATGTCGAAAGGCTCATTTTTTTCCGGAGGCGGGCTAAATCCGTCAATGGCCACCATTTGAAAAGCGCCTAATAAAAAAACAAAAGCTCCGAGGACAACTGCGGACGCAATTTTCTTCACGCTCCACCCCGTGCGAGGAAGAACGACATAAGACACCCGATGTGCTTCTCTTGGGCGTTGATCGTTGGCCGGAATGCGGCGTTTTTTGACGGCAGTCATAAAAAAATTTCTAGCATAGGATGTACTGCAATACGATCCCTTATTGCACACCCATGTAGTAACGCTCTTTTTCTAATTGGTTGTTTTTATTCGTTTTATCCGTTGATGCCTTCCTGTCCCCATGAATGGACAATTATAAGTTGAATCCTTTGCGTGTTATAAATTTCTTTTAGGTGAATCCTGTTTTTGTTTGTTACAAAGATTCGTTAGACATACTTTTTCATGAGTGCCCCATGCTTCCTTCGGACACCCCTATTCTTTTAGTAGATGATGACGTGGTCATGCTTCAGACCACGCAGAAAATCTTAAATGGCGCAGGATATAAAAACATTCAAACCGCCAATAACGGTGAAGAGGCTTTGACTATGATCAAAGCCGTGTTGAACACCGAGAAAATGTACAAAATCATATTTCTCGATTGGGATATGCCGAAGATGGATGGGCTTGCTTTTCTCAAAATCTGCCGTGGCGACCTCGCCCTTAAAGACATCGCCATTATTATGCTGACTTCCTTTACGGATCAGAAAAGCCTCATTCTTGCACTGGGAAGCGGAGCAACGTCTTTTATGACAAAGCCCGTCGCCGCCGAAGCTCTATTAAATAAAGTCGAGCAGATTTCAAATTGGATTGACGCGTAGCGCATTTTAGTCTGGATCCCCGCTTTCAGGCACGGGGGACACAATAAAATGGGCTAAAGGCCCCTATTTTAAAGGGCATTGAAGCCCATTTTATTGTGTCCCCTGCGCTATGTCCCCTGCGCTATGTCCCCTGCGCCACCTTCGCGCGTTGCGCTCGGTTCGTGTGGCATGGATCCCCGCCTTCCGGCTTCGCTAAAGCTACGCCGGACAAGTCGCGGGGATACGCATTTTCCTAAGCTCACCTTCGCGCTTCGCGCTCGGTTCGTGTGGCCTGGATCCCCGCCTTCGCGGGGATATGCATTTTCCTAAGCTCACCTTCGCGCTTCGCGCTCGGTTCGTGTGGCCTGGATCCCCGCCTTCGCGGGGATACGCATTTTCCTAAGCTCACCTTCGCGCTTCGCGCTCGGTTCGCTAAGGAAAATTGCTAGTTTCGGAGCGGCTGTCCTGTTTCGAGCATGTATCGAATACGCGCCGCCGTTTGGGGCATCCGCGCAAGCTTCATGAACTCGCGTTGTTCAAGACCGAGCATCTGCGCCTCCGTCACCGGACGGCGCGGACTAAACCGTATGCCGCACAATACTGCCGCCAGCGCCTTCGCCACAGTTGCATCGTGGGACAGCGCTTTGCCTAGTGCGCGCCAGCTATCGATCATCGATTCAAAAAAGGCGTACTCCGTCGAGCCCGGAAGGTTCAGCTTGAGCGGGAGCGGAGGCTCATAATCTTTAACCATTTGCAGGAGGCGCTGTTTGGCGTCAAACAACAGGCGATCCCTGTTCATCGTGATGCCGTCCGTTTCGCGCAGGTACATAAGATCGCGCGCCTCAAAAGCCGATCTCGACCGCCGCGCCTGACTGATGATTTCAAACGTTTTGCGGACAGGCGTCAGCGTATCGCCGGAGCTGTATTTCTGAAACGCGCGCCCCAACATTTGCGCACATCCGCCCCAACCGGGAACCTCGCCAATCAATACCTCTACGAGACTAAGATACGTTTCGGCATACGCCTGCGCCGCCGAACAATGCATCGTAAGCTCGCAGGCTCCGCCAAGCGCAAGCCCTGCCGGAGCCGAGACAGAAGGAAAGCGCGCAAAACGCAGCGCATGATAGGTTTTCTGGCCTTGCCGGATGATTTGGCGCGTTACGGCATAACTTGCGTCGTCCGTAACTTGAAGGCCTTTTCTCAGATTTGCGCCCGCCGAAAACAAGTTGCTGTCGTTGTAAAAAACAAGGCCTTTATATTTGCCGCCGTTGTTTTCAATCAACGCGATTGTTTCTCTAAGCAACGCAAGGGTGTCAACGTCAAGCGTGTTCATCTTCGTGGTAAACTCAAAGCACAGAACGCCGTCGCCGACATCCCACACGCTCGCAGAGGCGTTCTTGAGCACCGGCGTCGAAGCAAGCTTGATATCTGCCAAAAGAAGGATGCCTTCGGAACGAACGATTGGATTGTATTTTCCTTCGGCCGTCAGAAATTCCTGCTTGCCGTTCTCGACTTTGTAGAAGGACTTGTCTTCCGCTTTTTTCAATAGTTCGGGAACCACACGGCCTTCGGCTTTCAATTTACCGACAAACCATCCGACGCCGAGCTTGTCGATCAGTTCAAACGGACCAAATTCCCAGTTGAACCCAAGGCGCATCGCCGTGTCGATCGCGACAATATCGTCAGCGCTTTGGGGCACAAGCGACGCTGCATAAACCAGCGTATGCGATAAGACAAACCACGCAAATTTTCCGATGCTATCCTGCGCCTCGCATAAAACGCGGAGATTTCCTTTTGCCTCTTCAATCGACTTCGGCTTACCTTCTTTTGAAACGCGGTATTTACCCGTCTTAAGGTCAAGAGCTTCAGTGACTTTACCGACTTCCATCTTTTGGACGCGATAAAATCCGCCCTTCCCTTTGCGCCCCGTGTAGCCTTCTGAAATCATTTTATCGATTAAAGCACGCGGAATGTTGATGGCGCGATAAGCATCGTCCTCCGATAAGGTCGATAAAAGGCTTTTTGCGGATAGCGAAATCAGATCAAGCCCGATGAGATCGATAAGGCCAAACATTCCCGTTTTGGGCATTCCTAAAGGTTTGCCGAAAACGGCGTCCGCCTCCTCAACCGTCAGGCCAAGATCAAACGCGGAGTTCATCCCGCACTGCAGAAAGAAAATGCCAAGGCGATTAGCGATAAATCCAGGAGCGGCTTTGCTCCGGACAACGCCCTTACCAAGAACGTGGTCGCAAAAATCGGTGACACTTTTTATCGCATCCGGACATGTTGTTTCTCCCGCCATAAGCTCGATCAGGCGCATCGTCCTCGGCGGATTATAAAAATGGGTGATCATAAAATCATGCGCAAATTTTTCCGATTGCCCCTGTATCAAACGGGCAAGCGGGATGGTGGATGTGTTGGACGACACAATCGAACCCGCTTTGCGCACGGCATCAATTTCTTTATAGACATCGGATTTTATCTGCTGATCTTCCAGAACGGCTTCGATGATCCAATCAATTTCCGAAAGAATCCCCAGATCGTCTTCCAGATTGCCCGGCGTTATCAGTTTTGCGTTGTCAGGGTGCATAAACACCGACATGTCTTTTCGCATTTTTGCCAGCGCCGTGCTGGCAAGAACATCCCTGTCCTGTGCGCCCTTCGGGACGATGTCGAGCAAAACAACCGGCACGCCCGCATTCGATATGTGCGCAGCGATTTGGCTACCCATAACGCCGGAGCCGATAACGGCAATTCTTTTTATTGGGGAAGTAAACATTTCCTGTGAACCCCCGTGCTTCCGCAGCTAAATATCAAAACAGGGTATTATTGCCTTGTGGCTCATGTTAAAAGGGTAGCATGGCTTTATCAAGAACGGGAATCAATCATGAAGAAGTATAAAGTGGCTGTGGTTGGCGCAACCGGCGCCGTAGGCCGGGAAATGCTGCAAGTACTCGCACAACGAAAGTTCCCTATTTCGGAGGTTATTGCCCTTGCCTCAGGCCGTTCTGCGGGAGATAGCGTCAGCTTCGGCGAAGATGAAGTCCTGAAAGTCCAGGAGTTGGCAAAATACGATTTTAAGGGGACCGATATTTGCCTTTCTTCCGCCGGAGCCAAGATTTCCGAGGAATTTGCTCCCCGCGCAGGCAAGGCAGGATGCGTCGTCATCGATAACACGTCGCAATTTCGAATGGACAAGGACGTTCCTTTGGTGGTGCCCGAAGTTAATCCACAGGATATCGCTCAGTATTCAAAACGCAACATCATCGCCAACCCGAACTGCTCGACGATCCAGATGCTGGTGGCTTTGAAACCGTTGCACGATCTCGCGCGCATCAAAAGAATTGTTGTTGCCACGTATCAATCGGTTTCCGGCGCGGGCAAAGAAGCTATGGACGAATTGTTCAGGCAATCGCGCGCGCTTTTCGTCAACGATGAAATCATCAAAGAGGTTTTCGACAAGCAGATCGCCTTCAACGTCATTCCTCACATCGATGTTTTTATGGAGGATGCCTCGACGAAAGAAGAATGGAAAATGGTCGTCGAAACGCAGAAAATTCTTGATCCTTCAATCAAGGTTTCGGCAACCTGCGTGCGCGTGCCTGTTTTTATCTGCCATGCGGAAGCCGTCAACGTCGAATTCGAAAAACCCCTTAGCCCCGCAGAAGCCCGCGCCGCCCTTAAAAAGGCCAAAGGCATTACCGTCATCGACCGCCCCGAAGAGGCAGCCTTTGTTACACCTGTAGATTGCACAGGCGAAGATAATGTTTTTGTCAGTCGAATTCGTAAGGACGCCTCAATCGAAAATGGCCTGAATCTGTGGGTTGTTGCCGATAATCTGCGAAAAGGGGCCGCCTTGAATGCCGTGCAGATCGCCGAAATTTTGGCAAAAAACTATCTTAAGTAACCCTTTGCGCCTGCGACTTTTTCAAGGCGTTTCCGCGACTTGCGAATCATAGAAACGCATGTTAGCGTTGCCAAACGTACTTTTCCTCATCTCAAAACCAAGAGAAGATAACGCTATGAATGAAAAACTCGTCTATCAAGCCTCGGTGCTTTTTAGCGCCTTAGCTGTGGTTTTACTGGTCGTGAACGTTTCGCTGGCCAGCATAAACCGTTCCAAACAAAACGATGTTGCGCAACGTCAGTCCACGATCGTATCGGGACAAACGCTCGCCCAACTTAATCAGGGTCTTGTCAGAGCGATTGCCGAGACTTCGCTTAAGAACAACGACCTTCAGCTGCGCGACCTTCTCTCGTCGCAAGGCATTTCGTTGAAAAACGACTCGTCAACCAAAAAGTAAGGAGAAACCGCAATGATTTGCGCAAAAGAGATTCCATCACAGTTGCTGTTGCCCGTTTCCCTTATTTCCTTCGCCTTCGCGGGTTTTCTTGCCTTTCAGACGACTTTGCTCATTTCCGACCGCGCGGCCATCAATACCGCGTATGTGGAACAGACCAAAACTCTGGAACAAGTCGAGAAGGTCAGAGGCCAGGCCAGCGCTTTGGTCAAAGGCGTTGTCGATCTTGATAAAAAAGGCAACAAGAATGCACGCTTCATCATCGAGGAGCTGAAGAAAGTGGGCATTAACTTCCAAGACGACGCCGCCCAGGTTGGCGCCGCTCCTGCAAGTGCCGATGTTCCTGCTCCGGCGACAGAAGAAGAACCGAAGCGTTAATTGTTTACTGATTATGGGAAAGGCGGAAAGATTTCTTTCCGCCTTTTTTCTATGCTCTCTTTTCCGACTGCGCTATAAAGCTCAGCGTCACTCAACATAAAATTGGATTGGGCAAAAAGCATGATTTATCTACCTTTTGATGTGTACCCCCTCTTGCGTCCGTTTCTTTTCCTTTTTGATCCGGAAGATGCGCATAAACTTGCTCTTTTTTGCCTCAAATGGGGGGTCATTCCCACTAGAAAAGTGCATAAAGACTCCGTTCTTCGCACGACTTTCTGCGGTATCGACTTCGATCATCCTATAGGTCTTGGGGCGGGTTTCGATAAGCAGGCGGAAATTATCAAATCCATTTTTCAATTAGGCTTTTCCTTTGCCGAAGTCGGCGGCGTCACGCCAAAACCTCAGCCCGGCAATCCTCGCCCTCGCATGTTCCGCCTTAAAGAATCAAAAGCTCTCATCAACCGTTTTAATCTTAACAATCCGGGGTTCGACGTTTTTCAGCGGCGCCTGCAGGCATGGCATAAAAAAAAGACGGGAGAAAAAAACCGTCCTGTCCTTGGCGTCAATATTGCCAAGGGAGATAACTGTACAGACGACGCCGAGGCTTACATTCTCGGCATGAAGAAGCTCGCGCCCTATGTGCAGTTTGTTACGCTCAATGTTTCGTGCCCCAATGAACAGTGTGCGAGACGGCTTGAGGGACACGATCAACTTAAGGAACTTCTTCACCGCGTCAAAGAAGCGCATAACGCCTTAGGCATAAAGCCTTTGCTGTTCATCAAAATATCTCCCGATCAAACGGAACAGCAGGCCAAAGACGTCGCCGAAGTCGCTCTGTCTTCGGGCATCGATGGCCTGATTGTCGCCAATGGAACGGCCTCGCGCCCCGCCTCGATGACTAATCCGGTCGCGAAGGAAAGAGGCGGGCTTTCCGGCAAGCCTTTGTTCGAGATGTCGACCAAACTTTTGGGAACGCTCTATCAGCTGACGGAAGGAAAAATTCCTCTCATCGGCTGCGGCGGCGTTTTCACGGGCGCGGATGCGTATAAGAAAATCCGCGCAGGCGCGACGCTCGTTCAAATCTATACGGGCATGATTTTTGAAGGCTCTGCGATTGTCTCCAGCGTTACAAAAGAGCTTGCCGCCTTGCTCAAGCGCGACGGATTTTCTTGCGTTAACGACGCTGTCGGGGCTGATTTTAGAAAGGGCTGATAGTGAAAAGTTATAAAGAGTTTCCTACTTTTTTCTGCGTCGATCATCCGCTTATTCAACACAAACTGACGCAGATGCGGGAAACCTCATGCAAATCGCTTGGGTTCCGTTCGCTGTTGCGCGAGATTTCTTCACTGATCGGTTACGAAATATCACGCAATTTGCCGATGACGACGCGGCACATCACGACCCCCATCACGGACATGGACGCCCCTTGCCTTGCGACGCCTGACCCTTGCATTGTGCCGGTCTTACGCGCCGGACTTGGCATGGCCGATGGTTTGCTCGATCTTATTCCGACGGCGCAGGTCGGCCACATCGGCGTTTACCGCGACCATGAAACCAAGAAGCCCATCGAATATCTTGTGCGGCTTCCTAAAAACATCGGGCAGAATTTTTTCGTCGTCGATCCGATGCTGGCTACCGGAAATTCGCTTATCCATGTTTGCGATGTTTTGATTAAGCACGGAATCTCTCCCGATAAGATCAGCGTCATGGCTTTGGTCGCAGCGCCCGAAGGCGTCAAGGAATTTGCATCCCATCATCCGACCATACGTGTTTATTGCGCGGCCTTGGACGAAAAACTCAATAGTAACGCCTATATCGTGCCCGGATTGGGCGACGCCGGAGACAGATTATTTGGGACGGAATAATTTTTTAACGCGAATCATGATAGATGTACGCAGCACGCAACGACATGTGCCTTTTCAAAAGAAAACAAATGGGATGCCCGCCTTCGCGGGCATGACGGTGGTTTTGTATGGCTGACTTATTTCCGACCAATTCTAAAAGAAAAGACGCGACTTACGACGCCAACGACATCGAGGTTCTTGAGGGCCTTGAGCCCGTGCGCCGCCGACCCGGCATGTACATCGGCGGAACGGACGAAACGGCCATGAACCACTTGGTCACGGAAGTGCTCGACAACTGCATGGACGAGGCCGTTGCGGGATACGCCTCGTTTATCGAAGTCGAATTGAAGCCCGACAATGTCGTCACGATCCGCGATAACGGACGCGGCATTCCCGTCGATAACCACCCTAAATATCCGGGCAAGTCAGCGCTTGAAGTCATTATGACGATGCTGCACTCCGGCGGAAAATTTTCGAACAAAGTTTACGAAACATCGGGAGGTCTTCACGGCGTCGGCATTTCCGTCGTCAATGCCTTGTCCGAAGAAATGACCGTCGAGGTCGCGCGCGACAAACAACTTTATGTCCAACATTACAGCCGAGGCGCGCCTCAGGGAAAAATCAAGAAGGCAGGCGCCGTCAACAAGCGCGGCACGTCGATTACCTTTCGGCCCGATGTCGATATTTTTGGCTCTAAATGCCATTATAAACCATCCGCCCTGTTCCGCATGGCGCGGTCGAAGGCCTATCTGTTTCGCGGCATCGAAATTCGCTGGAATTGCGACCCCTCGCTCATCAAAGGCGAAGACAAAACGCCGCCTCAGGCTGTTTTGCATTTTCCCGGCGGGCTTTCGGATTATCTGTCTTCGACGCTGGATGCTCGCGAGACGCTGACGCCGCAGATGTTCTCCGGCGTCGCGGATTTGCCTGACAATCAAGGACGCGTCGAATGGGCCGTCGCGTGGCCTGTCGATGGCGAAGGCTTTTGCAGCTCTTATTGCAATACCGTTCATACTTCCCAAGGCGGCACGCACGAAAGCGGCATGAGGTCGGCTTTGCTTCGCGGCTTGCGCGCTTACGGCGAATTGATCGGCAATCGCCGCGCGACGGCGATTACGGGCGACGAAGCTTTCGGCAATGCCGCCGTTTTGCTGTCACTGTTCATCAAGAATCCGCAATTCCAAGGCCAGACGAAAGAAAAACTGGCGACGATGGAGGCTTTTCGCCTCGTCGACCAAACGGTCAAGGATCACCTTGACCACTGGCTCGTTGCCGATGCCATGAGCAGCAAAACCCTGCTCGACCAATTGATTTTCAGGGCTGAGGAGCGCACGCGCGCCTTGCAAGCCAGAGATATGGCGCGCAAATCGGCTACGCGCAGATTGCGCCTTCCGGGAAAATTGGCGGATTGTTCGCAAAACGCGGCGCTCGACACTGAAATATTCCTTGTCGAAGGCGACAGCGCCGGAGGCTCGGCCAAGCAAGCCCGCAAACGCGAGACACAGGCTATTCTGCCACTGCGCGGAAAGATTCTGAACGTCGCGAGCGCGTCGGTCGATAAATTGCGCGCCAATCAGGAAATTCAGGATTTAACGCAAGCCTTGGGATGCGGCATCGGGTCGGAGTTTAAGCTCGACAAACTGCGCTATGACCGCATCATCATCATGACGGACGCCGACGTCGACGGCGCGCATATCGCTTCGCTTCTCATGACGTTCTTTTACCGCGAGATGCCCGGACTGATCACGGCGGGACATGTGTATCTGGCTATGCCGCCGTTGTATCGCATTTCCCAAGGCAGCACGACGCACTACGCCCGCGACGACGACCATAAGGATGAATTGCTCAAGACGGAATTTAAGGGTCGCGGCAATATCGAGATCAGCCGGTTTAAAGGCCTCGGCGAAATGATGCCCGCGCAATTGCGCGAGACGACGATGGATCCCGCCACGCGCTCTCTTTTGCGCGTCGTGATTGCCAAAAAGGGCGAGGACAGCCAAGAGGAAATAAAGGAAACCGAAGACCTCGTCGAAAGGCTGATGGGACGCAAGGCCGAGCTTCGCTTCCAGTTTATCCAGGAAAACGCGCGGTTCGCGCAGGATGTGGATGTGTGAAACATCTTGTCATTCCCGCGAAAGCGCAAATGACAAAGAAAATAAATTGAACAAAAAACAATAGTTAGCCCATTTTCTTGATTAATATTCTCAGCAACAAACACACTCTTTCCACAAGCGATATATTCACAACCGCCTGCATTTCCTTGTTTTTTGCGCCTTGATATGGTCACTTTGCGTCACCATATACGCTTTTGCTTATGAATATTCGGAAGGACTTTTGAATGGAAACCCAACCTCCCGCCGGCGGCGCTATGTACCCCGTATTGCCGCTGCGCGACATCGTCGTGTTCCCCCATATGGTTGTGCCTCTGTTTGTCGGGCGCGAGAAGTCCGTGCGCGCGCTTGAAGACGTGATGCAGGACGACAAGCATATCCTCATGCTGACCCAAAAAAATCCCTCGCAGGAAGATCCGACATCCGACGATCTTTATACCGTGGGCACCATCGGCATAGTCTTGCAGCTTTTGAAATTGCCCGACGGAACGGTCAAGGTTCTGGTCGAAGGAACCCATCGCGCCAAGGTCACCAAGTTTGCGCAGAATCCAGGTTTCTTTCAGGCTTTTGCCGAACCGATTGACGAGTTTGTCGGAGACAGGGGCGAATTGGACGCCATCGCCCGCGCCGTTGTCGGCCAGTTCGACCAATACATTCGCCTGAACAAAAAAATCACGCCCGAAGTCCTTGTGACCGTCAACCAGATCGACGATCCGGCCAAGCTCTCCGACACCATCGCCGCGCATCTGGCGCTCAAGATTCCCGAAAAGCAGGCGCTTTTGGAAACGGCTTCGGTCAACAAGAGACTTGAGAGCATTTTCGGCTTTATGGAAGGCGAGATCGACGTTCTGCAAGTCGAAAAGAAAATCCGCACGCGCGTCAAGAAGCAGATGGAAAAGACCCAGCGCGATTATTATCTGAACGAGCAGATGAAGGCCATTCAGAAAGAGCTTGGCGAGGGCGAAGACGGCAAGAACGAAGCCGACGAATACCAAACGCGCATCAACGAAAAGAAACTGAGCAAGGAAGCCCGCGAAAAAGTCGACTCCGAGCTTAAGAAGCTGAAAAGCATGAGCCCCATGTCGGCGGAATCCACTGTCGTGCGCAATTACCTCGACTGGATTTTAGGCATTCCGTGGCAGGAGCGCACGCGCGTGCGCCGCGATCTGAAGGGCGCGGAGAAAATCCTCAACGAAGACCATTATGGCCTCGACAAGGTCAAGGAGCGCATTCTTGAATATCTCGCCGTTCAACAGCGTCAGAACAAGATCAAGGGCCCCATTTTGTGCCTCGTGGGGCCTCCGGGCGTCGGCAAAACGTCGCTGGGCAAATCCATAGCCCGCGCCACAGGCCGCAATTTTGTTCGTATGTCCCTAGGCGGCGTGCGCGACGAAGCCGAAATTCGCGGCCATCGCCGCACCTACATCGGATCGATGCCGGGCAAGGTTGTTCAAGGCATGAAGAAGGGGAAATCCTCCAACCCCCTTTTCCTGCTTGATGAAATCGATAAGCTCGGCGCGGATTGGCGCGGCGATCCCTCCTCGGCATTGCTGGAAGTGCTGGATCCCGAACAGAACCATCTGTTCAACGATCATTATCTGGAAGTCGATTACGACTTGTCGGACGTTATGTTCGTCTGCACCGCCAATACGATGAAGATGCCCCAGCCTCTCTTGGACCGCATGGAGATCATTCGCCTGTCGGGCTATACCGAAGACGAAAAAATCGAAATTGCCACAAGGCATCTTATGCCCAAAATTCAGAAGGAACATGGATTCAAGAAGGGCGAGTTTTCAATGTCGGAGGACGCGATCCGCGACCTTATCCGCTACTACACGCGCGAAGCCGGCGTTCGTAATCTGGAACGCGAAATCGCCAATCTGGCCCGCAAATCGCTTAAGGAAATCGTCAGCGGTAAGACTAAAACCATACATATCACGCGCCGCAATCTCGAAAAATACTCAGGCGTCAAACGCTTCAGGTACGGCGAAGTCGAGCCTGAAGATTTGGTCGGCGTCACGACGGGCCTTGCATGGACGGAAGTCGGCGGCGAATTGCTGACGATCGAAGCCGTCGCCATGCCCGGCAAAGGCAAAGTCACGACCACCGGCAAACTGGGCGACGTGATGAAGGAATCCGTGCAAGCCGCGGAAAGTTACGTCAAAGCCCGCGCCATCGCGTTCGGCGTTAAGCCGACGTCGCTCGATAAACGCGATATCCACGTTCACGTCCCCGAAGGCGCCACGCCTAAGGACGGGCCATCCGCAGGCGTGGCGATGGTAACCTCCATTGTTTCCGTCTTAACCGGCATTCCGGTGCGCAAAGACGTGGCCATGACCGGCGAGATCACGCTGCGTGGGCGCGTTTTACCGATAGGCGGGCTTAAGGAAAAACTGCTTGCGGCGTTGCGCGGCGGCATTACGACGGTGCTCATCCCCAAGGAAAACGAAAAAGACCTGACCGAAATTCCGGACAACGTCAAAAAGGGAATGAGTATTCTTTTAATGAATACCGTGGACGAAGTGTTGAAGCACGCGCTTGTGCGCCCTGTCGTGCCTATCGAGTGGGATGAAAATGCCGAAAATGCTGCAACGGCTGCTGCGGGATCAAAAGGCGGCGGCGGCGCGGAAGAGGTTGTGAAGCATTAAGGTTGAGGATCTTTAGAGATCGCACATGCACCGCATCCACAAGGACGGCGGACATCAAGCCATACGGCAAAGACTCCTCCCGTTACAGCGGCACTGATCATTAGACAGTATGAGGCGTTCAAAAATGCCGCGGCGAGAAATTGTTGGCCATGAGCGGCATAATACATAGAGGCTATTCCAAAACCAATAACATCAGTCACCTGCGCGCCACATCCATATCTAATGACGTCCTTCGGATCCAATGCATCTAGTTTGTCAGAGACCTTTATACCAACACGGGATAATATATTTTTTGCTTCTTTTCCAAATTCCGGCATTTTCATATTGGCCTCCTATAAAATTATCCTTTTTGTCTCATAATCCTCGCCTTATCCCGCGCCCATTCGCGGTTTTTAATCGCTTCGCGCTTGTCGCGTTGCTGCTTACCTTTGGCAAGACCAATTTCGATTTTGGCGATGCCACGTTTGTTGAAATAGACGCCTAAGGGAACGAGCGTCATGCCCTCGCGCTTAACCGCACCCAGCATTTTGCTGACTTCGCGTTTATGCAAAAGGAGCTTTCGCGGACGGCGCGTTTCGTGCTGAAGATGCTCGCCTGCGCTTTTATATTCCGGAATGTAGGCGTTGATCAGAAAAATGGCGCCTTCCTTGGGCGTCGCAAAGGCTTCCTGAATACTGGCCTGACCTGAACGTAAAGATTTGACCTCGGTGCCAACCAGCATGATTCCGGCTTCGACCGTACTTGTAATAAAATAGTCATGCCGCGCGCGGCGGTTTAGCGACACATACTTTTGTGCGAGGGCTCTTTCTTCGGCTTTTGTCTTCATAATAATACATATTTACCCGACACAAGGGTTGGCGTCTATCCATGAATCTGTATAGGATAAGCCTTACCGCTAACCCCTCCCCTAACCCCTCCCTCAGGGGGAGGGGAATTCGGTGGGGAATGCGGCAAGCTTTGTTCTTAATTCTTCATGCCCCCATCGATTATGTCCCGTTTTGCTTTCCTTTTGCTCTCCCTCCTCGTTTTTTCCATTCCTGCCCAAGCGGCAGTCGATCATGACACTTATTATCGTAACGCTTTTGCCGCCATCAATGCGGGAAAGCCGGATTTAGCCGAAACCTTGGCCGCGCGGGGGCCCGACCCGGTTCTCAATAAGGTTCTGCGCGGCTCCGCCATGGCGCTGGCGGATAACAATTATTCATTCGAAAAAATCAACGCTTTCATCTCGAACAATCCAAATTGGCCGACCCTTAAAGCCATTCGGGAAATGGCTGAACAAAAAATCCCGACGACGCTGTCGCCCGCGCAAGTTGTGGATTGGTTTTTACAGCATCCGCCTATAACGCTTGACGGCCTCTATCGCCTTGTTGAAGCGTTCGATCAACTTGGCCTTGGCGAACAAGTTCAAAAAACCGTTCGCGCGCATTGGATTGAAGGCAATTTCCGCCATGAAGAGCAAACCGCTTTTTATGCCCGCTTTGGCTCTTTACTAAGCAGCAAAGATATGGATGCGCGCGTGGATCGCCTTATATGGGAGAACGATCGCGTTCAAGCACAGCGCATGTTGCCCTATTTGGGACAGACTTCAAAAATCGTTGTGGGCGCGCGCCTTGCCTATGCAACAAAACAAAGAAACGCGGCTTCCTGGCTGGATCGCATTCCTCCTGAAGCCCAAAACGATCCCGGGCTTATGTGCCAACGCCTGAAAGGGCATGTCAAAAACAAGGACGACGACGACGCCAACGAAATTCTGCTTAACGCGCCGGTTGAGCTTGGAAACGCCAGCGCGTGGTGGGAACAACGCAACATCATGGTGCGCCGCGCGATCGAAGCGAGAGATCATGATCTCGCCTATCGCCTCGCCTCGCGCCACGGACAAAAGGATCCGCAATCTTTGGTTCCAGCCGAGTTTTTGAGCGGTTGGCTCGCTTTACGCTTTTTGGATAAGCCCGACGCCGCCCTGCGGCATTTTCAGAGTCTCTATGACAATGCCTCAACGCCGATATCCCGCGCGCGCGGCGCCTATTGGGTGGGACGTTCTTTTGAGGCTCTCGATAATAAAAGAGAAGCCGAAAAAGCTTATGAAAACGCCGCTTCGTTCAGCACAACTTATTACGGCCAATTGGCGATGACCCGCCTTGATGCCGAGCCTATCTTGGTCGCAAAATCGGATCCTCCCCCGCCCGAATCCGCCCGCGCCGCGTATTTTGCGCAAGACGGCATTCGCGCCATCGAACGCCTTGCCGATATCGGAGAATCCGGCAGAGCCAACGTTTTCTTCCGTGCGGCGGCTATAAACGCCTCAAAGCGCGAAGAGTTTATTCTTCTAACCGAAATTGCAGGGCGCATTCATCGCCCCGACTTGGGCATTCAGGCCGTTAAAGCCGCGAACCAGAAAAATATCCTTGTGCTCAATGGGGGCTTCCCCCTCATCAGCATGCGCATCCCCACGCCGCCCGAACCCGCGCTCACCCACGCCCTGATCCGGCAAGAAAGCACTTTTAATCCCGATGCCGAAAGCTCGGCCGGAGCGCGCGGATTGATGCAGCTGATGCCGCGCACTGCAAGAGAAGTGTGCAGAAAAATCGGCATTCGATACAGGGAGTACGATTTAGGCGAACCCGTCTATAACCTCCGGATAGGAACCGCTTTCGCCGCTCAACAAATCAACCGCTTTGACGGCTCTTACATTCTGGCATTGGCCGGATACAATGCGGGGCCTGTTCGCGTCCACGAGTGGATCGAGCAATTCGGAGATCCGCGCGATAAGGATGTCGACCCCATCGATTGGGTTGAATTAATCCCGATTCAGGAAACGCGCAATTACATACAAAGGATTATCGAAAGCCTGCAGGTCTATCGCGCAAAACTCGCGGGAGGACAGGCGCGTCTCTTGATTATCAATGACTTGAAGAGATAATCCGCGATCGTTTCGTATGGGAGCGTTCAGCTCCCATACGAAGCGTGAATCGCCGGATTTTCATTAATATATCCGTTTCGCCGTTTATTCTGTCCCCGTTTTTTGCTAGGATGTCCCGCTTCATTAAGGGGGTTCATATGCCTTCCGAGTGGCTCTATCTGTGTATCGGCGTCATCATCCTGTCCGTCGCAGGATTTGTCTGCATGGCCGTCCTTTGGCTGCGCAAATTACGCGAGAGCGTCATTGCCTCTTTAAGCGAAGTGGCGGAACAGCAAATTCGCTCTGCTCAACGCACATGCGAATCCATAGCTCAAATCCAGAAGCAACAGGACACTTATAATCAGCAGATTCACTCTCTGGCACAGGCGGGGCTGAGACTGCAGCAAGAGATATCAAGTGTTTCGAACCGCCTGAGCAACACGCAGTCGGAAAACGTCCGCGGCGGGCAGACGCTGCACTAGCGCAAAAACTTTTATTTGGGTGGCAGAATAACGTCGATCAGGAGCGCTTGACGATATGGTCGATTTCTTTTTGCACCAGCCGCTCGACAACGGTAGGCAAGTTCTTCTCGAGCCAATCTTTCAACAACGGACGCATCAACTCGATCACCATATCTTCAAGCGTGCGGCGGCCATTGCCCACGAATGTCGCGCTGCTGGGCGACGAAGACAGGCGTTCGATTTCTATCGTGTTCGCCAAAGACGAAAGCGTTGACGCCGCCGTGCTCGCAACAGGTTCGGAAATTAAAGCTTCCGCCGGAGCTTTCGGCGCCGGTGGCGGCGACGGGGGTGGCGGAGGAGGCGGCGGTGGAGGGGGCGGCGGAGGTGGAGGTGGAGGGGGCGGAGCTGCGGCTACAGGCTCCTTTGGGGCATTAACATCCTTCACAGAACCATCCTCTTGAATCACTTGCGTTAATTCCAAAACTTCTTCCTGCGGCGCTGGTTCGGCTTCTTTGGGCGCGGCTTCGGCGGGCGGATTATCATCAGAGATAATTTTGCGAATAGATGCAAGTATCTCTTCCATCGATGGATCGGCATTAGGCTCGGTGTCTTCAGCCATTGGGTTCTCTCAAACTGGGATATCCGCACGAATCGAGACAAGTACAACAGCGGAAGTCTATCGGTTTTTAACCTTGTTGCAAGATGGAAACAAAGGGAAAATCGCATTTTGGCAAAAAACCCTGTGCTGCCGCACTAGACCGAGCTTTTAGAAGATTCAATTCCTGCGTACTCGTAAGCCGTGAGAAAAATTCCTGCCGTCTTTTGCGGAAGAAAAACCGAGTCGTAGTGACAAATATTCTTGTAATTCAACGAAATTACGCTGTTGCGCTTCCTCCCCCTGCCCTTTATACATAGCCCCCGATTCCCTGGTAGCTCAGCGGTAGAGCAGGTGACTGTTAATCACCGGGTCGGCGGTTCGATCCCGTCCCAGGGAGCCACCCTGCGCTAAAGCTTCGGGTGGCAAGCCATTTATCTCAATTTTCATAAAGTCCCTTGCCAATTTCTTTGTTGCGGCGAGACTAGAGCCAGTCAAAAAGCAACAGACAAGGTTCTTCGTTCAATGCCCTGCGCCCCCCTTCCCTCGCCTCTTGCCCGCATAACATTGCGAGCCGTTTCGGCACCCACGCTGCAAAAGATGATCGACGCCCTCATGCGCAAGATGCAGGGTCGGCATCCGCGCTTGTTTCAAAATCTTGAGCGTTTGGACGCGGCTTCGATCTGCTTTGAGCCTTCCGATGTCCCGCATCGCTTTCTTTTGACCTTTGGACGCGACGGAAACTCCTTTGTCGTTATGGATTCTAAACAAGACGCCTGCGACGCGCGCATTAAGGGGAAACTCGACACCCTGCTTAACATGCTTGAAGGGCGTATCGACGGCGACAAATTGTTTTTTTCGCGCGACATCGAGATATCGGGGAACACCGCCGCCGTCGTCGCCTTGCGCAACACGCTCGACCGCGAAGAAATTGATTTGCTGGACGATGTCGCGTCGCTGTTTGGCCCCTTCAAGTCGCCCGTCCGAGAGGCCGTTTTGCTTGCCGATTGCATCGCGCGACATATTAGAGACCGCCGTGGAATCATGAAATGAGCCGATCTCGGATATTGAGGCGAAAAACGCGTTTTTCGAGAACCGCAGCGCAAGCGTACGTTAAAGGTACGTGCGCAGCGGAAGCGCAGAAAAACGCGTTTTGCAGCCCAAGAGACGAGATCGGCCTGCTTGAGCTTGTTTGTCCTGCAGGTACGCCCGCAGCCTTGCGCGCCGCGATAGATGCAGGAGCCGATACCGTATACTGCGGCTATCGCAATTGCACGAATGCGCGCAATTATCCGGGCTTAAACTTCGATCAGGACGAGATGATTGAAGGCGTTTCTTATGCGCACGCGCGCGGGCGCAAAGTCCTTGTCGCCGTCAATACCTTCCCGCGCGCGGGGGAAGAAAAACCGTGGCACAAGGCCATCGACGACGCGGCGGAGGCCAAAGCCGACGCCGTCATTCTGGCCGACATCGGCGTTTTGGATTACGCAACGCGGCATTATCCCAAGTTGCGGCGACATTTGTCGGTGCAGGCCTCTGCAGCCAACGCCATGTCCATTTCCTTCTATCGGGATAAGTTCGATGTCAAACGCGTCGTCCTGCCGCGCGTGTTGTCCATAGAGGACATTGCGGCGCTGATCAAAAAAACAGGTATAGAAACGGAAGTGTTTGCGTTCGGCAGCGTCGGGCCGATGTCGGAAGGACGCTGCTTTTTGTCGTCTTACATGACGGGGCTATCCCCAACCAGCGAGGGCGTATGCGCGCCTGCCGCCTCCGTTTCTTACAAAGAATGCGGCGACGGAATGAAATCGTGTCTTGGATGTGTGACATTGAATAAATTTTCTTCAGGCGAGCCCGCCCCCTACCCCACACCCTGCAAAGGCAGGTATGTGGCGCGCGGCAAGGCTTCGTATCTTTTCGAGGAACCCATCGGCCTCAATGCCATCGATATTCTGCCGCAATTAAAAGCCGCGGGCGTTACGGCGCTGAAAATCGAAGGCCGCCAGCGCAGCCGCGCCTATGTCGCCGAGGTCGTCGGAACGTTCCGCAAAGCTTTGGACGCCTTGGCGCAAGGCAGCACTAAATCATTCGTCAATGATTTGAAAAACGTCGCCGAAGGCGGGCGCGAAACATTCGGCGCCTATAAAAAGGGGTGGAGATGAAGAATCCGCCCGCAAAAACACTTAAAAAATCAAGCAAACTGACTCTCGGCCCGTTGTTCTTCAACTGGCCGCCCGAAAAGCGGCGCGATTTTTATTACCGCATCGCGGACGAAGCGGATATCGACATCGTTTATCTGGGTGAAGTCGTTTGCTCGAAGCGCGAGCCGTTTTTTGAGAAGTTTTTGCCGAAAGTTGCCGAGCGTTTACGCAACGGGGGGAAAGAAATGGTTCTTTCGACGCTCGCGCTTGTCACGACAGAACGCGAAATGAAGGCGATTACCGAACGCGTCAAACAAGCTTTTCTGGTCGAGGCCAACGACGTTGCGTGTTTGCAGGCGTTGAACGGAAAACCCCATGTTATAGGGCCTTTTATCAATGTTTTTAACGAAAGCGCCCGAGATTTTCTGATCCGCAACAAAGCCAAGCGCATAGTTCTGCCTGTCGAAATTCCGGCGACCTCCATTAAAATCGTCGCCAGCAAAAGCAAAACCGAAACGGAGGTCATGGTTTTTGGACGCCAGCCTTTGTCGGTCGCCATGCGGTGCTATCACGCTCGTGCGCATGGGCTGAACAAAGACTCCTGCCAATTTGTTTGCGGAAAAAGTCCGGACGGCCTTGCGGTTGATACAATGGACAAGCAGCCGATTTTAACCATCAACGGCACACAGACTCTTTCGCATGGCTATGGCGTGTTGCTGAACGAGCTGGCGGCGCTCCAAAAAATGGGCGTCACGCATTTTCGCCTTTCGCCACAGGACATAGATATGGTCGGGGTCGCCGCGCTCTATCGCGCCGTCTTAGATAAAAAATCCTCGCCCAAAGAAGCGCTCGCAAAACTCAAAAAACTGACGGGCAATGTGCCGTATGTGAACGGGTTTTATTATGGGAAAGAAGGATTAATGTTTGCAAAAAATTAACGATCAAACTGTTTGCTTCATAAACAAAATTTTGAAAACAGTTTGATAGATGTAATCTTTTTACTGCCAACTTTAAAAATTATATTAACAATATTTAAACCGTAGTTTGTTATATTACGTGCATTAAAGCATAAAATGCACTTTGGTTTTATATAACTTTTTTGCGAGTGTTTTTAGAAAAAAGGGAATTGAATATGTCCCCCAAAATTCAGTGTTACATTCCGCCATCCATACGTGCCGCCAGAAATGGCGCTGAGGGTATTAGAGCTTTTGCAGAAGCAGGCGGTAAGTTTACAGACGAAGAAACAGATAGTTTGGGCATTACGGCTGCTATGTACGCCGTATCTGAAGGTTCTGCAGCCATCAAGGCTTATTCGGAAGCCGGTGGAAAATTTACCGATAAGGCTGACCATCAAGGCATCACGGCAGCCATGCGTGCTGCCAAAAATGGCGCTGAGGATATTAAAGCTTTTGTCGAAGCCGGCGGTAAGTTTACAGATCAACAGGACGAGGACATGGGCTGGACAGCAGCTATGTATGCCTGTGAAGGGGGAAATCCAGAAAACATCAAGGCTTATGTGAAAGCAGGTGGAAAGTTTACGGATCAACAAACCTTCGACGGGTCAACAGTTGCCACAATTGTCATCTTTTACGGAGCTGAAGGTATAAAAGCCTACGCGGAAGCCGGTGGAAAGTTTACGGATCAACCGGACAAGGAGGGCAAGACACATTCCATGTACGCTGCCGAAGCAGGGGATGAGGCTGCGAAGGCTTTTGAGGAAGCCACAAATCACCGTGATGGCAACGACCCTGAACCGAGAATACCTACCCAGCGTCCGGCCTCAAAGTATACCCTTCGCCCCGCACCGTGATCAAATAACGCGGGTTTTTGGCGTCGGCTTCGATTTTGCGGCGCAGCCGCGTCACCTGCACGTCGATAGTGCGGTCGTTAATTTCCTGCCCTGCCGCGCTGCGCTCAACCAACGTTTCGCGGCTCAACACCTGCCCTTGCGCATCGGCCAGCGCGCGCATAAGCGCCGCCTCCATGCCCGTCAGCACGACGACTTCATCGGCGGATTTAAGCTCATTGCGTTCGGGATCATACGTCCACGCCCCCAAATGAAGTTCTGTTTTGGCGGCGGCTTTCGGTTTCGGCGCGCGGCGCAAAATGGCGTTGATGCGCAGCAATAACTCACGCGGCTCGAACGGTTTCATCAGATAATCGTCGGCGCCCGCTTCAAGCCCTTCAATGCGGTCATCCGTTTCGCCTTTTGCCGTAAGCAAAAGAATGGGCAACGGACGCAGCGACGTATCGGCCTCGCGCAAGGCGCGGGTCAGGTCAAACCCGTTTTCGCCCGGCATCATAACGTCCAGAACCATAAGATCGAAGGCAAGGCTTTTGAGTTTTGCGCGGGCATCCGCAGCGCTTTTCGCCGTCGCAACGATGAATCCCTGATCGCTCAGATAGCGCCCCAAAAGGCTGCGCAACCGCGTGTCGTCGTCAACGACAAGGATGTGAGGGGCAAGAGAGAGAGACACGGAAAAGCCTATGCTGATTCAGGAAACGCTCATCGCCGCTATATCAAACGGTTACCCGTTAGCAGGTGTCTTCAAAGAATAAAGTGTGGTCGATACGCCCGTCGATCTAGCGACAATGGTTATGATTTCTTCCCCACACTTACACAATTTTTCCGCCGCTTCCAACGTATGAATTCCAGTTATAGCCTTCTTGCTGGTCGCAACAACAACATAGGCTTTATTGCTCTCAGAAGGATCTACAATGGCGCGCCTGACATTTTCTCTGGAAACACCCATTGGGCCAAAACCAAACTGCCTGAAAGACTGATGGTATTTGATGGTTTTCTCAAAATGTTCAAGCTCCGTATTTTCGCTGGGTTTAACTAAAATAACTTCTAAAATAGCCATTTTACCTCCGATTGAAATAACATCTAACTCCTTGGATAAACTAGGCACCCCATTTTGCCAAGTCAATATCCTGTAAAAACGGGCGTATATTTAGCTTTTTCTCTCCACCACAAACCTTGCGACCTCTTCAAGATGCTTTGCGCGGCCGCCAAATACCGACAAATGGTTAATGGCTTGTTCCGACAAAAGCTTGGCTTGCGAGCGTGCGCGTTCGGCCCCCAAAATCGTGACAAACGTCGCTTTGCCCGCCACCGCATCGCGGCCCACCGGCTTGCCGGTTTCGGCCTCATTTCCTTCGGCATCGAGCAAATCGTCGATAATCTGGAACGCCAAGCCGAGATCATGCGCATAGGCGCGAAGCGCGTTGCTGTGCTGCGTCGAAGCCTTGCCCAAAATGGCTCCGGCCTCGGTCGAAACGGCAATCAGCTCGCCCGTTTTCATGCGCTGAAGGCGCGTAATCGCGCCGATGTCGAGTTCCGTGGTTTCCGCTATCAAATCAAGCATCTGACCGCCCACCATGCCTTGCATACCCGACGCTCTCGCCACTGCGGAAACAAGGCGGCAACGCACCGCAGGATCTTCGTGCGTGCGCGGGTCGGAGAGTATTTCAAACGCGACCGTCAGCAACGCATCGCCCGCCAGAATAGCCGTCGCTTCGTCGAATTTCTTATGGACAGTCGGGCTGCCGCGCCTCAAATCGGAATTGTCCATCGCCGGCAGATCGTCATGCACCAAAGAATAACAATGCACGCATTCAATGGCCGCCGCCGCGCGCAAAGCGCATTCATCGCTGACGCCAAAAATGCGCGCCGAACTCATGACCAAAAAAGGGCGCAGGCGCTTGCCGCCGTTAAGCGTCGCATACCGCATTGCCTCGAACAGTTTGTTTTCCGGAAATTCGGACTTCGGCAAAAGACGTTCAAGCGCATGAACCACCGCGTTAGCGGACTCGGACATCGCGGAAGCAAGATTGGGGCTGACTGAGGGCATGGGAAAAAGGGGGTTGGGTTTAAGAATTAAACGGTTTGGACGAAACGATGCCGTCAGCGCCGACGGTTATCTGCTCGATCTTGGCCTGAGCCTCGCGCAGTTTCGACTCGCAATGCCTTTTCAGCATAGCGCCGCGTTCGTATGCTTTGATCGCGTCGTCGAGCTTGGCCTTGCCGTCTTCAAGCTGCTTGACCAACTTTTCAAGTTCGGACAAAGCCTCTTCAAAACCAAGGGCGGCAATATCGGCCGGAACGGGGGGCACAGTTTCCTTCATGGGCGGGGACTTTAGGATTTTGGCCCTTTAAGCGCAAGTAAGAAGAACCGCGCTTGACTCCTCTCTGGGCATTAAGAATACTCATTATTATTCAAGGTTCCGTCCCTCCTAAGGAGCTGCAATGACAAATTTTACATATTCTCAAGCCGCCCTTGACCGTTTACAGAAATCCGATATCGACATTTTTAACGCCTTGATGGGCGAAGAGACCCGCCAAAGCGAAGGCATTGAACTTATTCCTTCCGAAAATTACTGCTTCCCGGAAGTCTATGCCCTGCTCGGCTCCGTCTTTAACAATAAGTATTCCGAGGGATATCCGGGCAAGCGTTATTACGGCGGACAGGAAAACACCGACACGGTAGAAACGCTGGCCCGCGAGCGCGCCAAAAAAGTTTTCCGCGCCGAGCATGCGAACGTCCAGCCCCTTTCCGGCTGCCCGATGAACGAAGCCGTTTACTTCGGCCTTCTGCAACCCGGCGATGTGATTTTGGGCATGGAGTTGACTCACGGAGGCCATCTGTCGCATGGGCATCCCATCACCAACATGGCGAAGATTTTTAAATTTGCCCGTTATCGCACGGAAATTCCCAGCGGCCTTATCGATCTCGATAAAGTCCGCAAGGTCGCGCTGGAGACAAAGCCGAAGCTTATCATCTGCGGCCATTCGTCTTATCCGCGCGAATACGACTACGCGGGCTTCAGAAAAATCGCCGACGAAGTCGGCGCATTGTTAATGGCCGACGTAAGCCATCTGGGCGGCCTGATCGCAGGCGGCGCCTTGAAGAACCCGATGGACTTTGGGTTCGACGTCGTGACGACGACGACGCATAAATCTTTGCGCGGCCCGCGCGGCGGCATGATTTTGTGCAAGAAGCAGCACGCGGCCGTCATCGACAAATCGATTTTCCCAGGCATGCAGGGAGGGCCGCATATGCATGCGATCGCGGCCATCGCGACGACGCTGAAGCTGGTTCAAACCGACGACTACAAAGCTTATGCCCAACAGGTTCTCGCCAACGCGCAAGTATTCGCCAAAGAGCTCATCGCGGGAGGCGCGCATTTGGTCACGGGTGGAACCGAGAACCATCTGATCGTCATCAACACGGCGACAGGGTTCGGCATCACGGGCGATATTGCCGAAAAGGCGCTTGATCGCGTCGGCATCACGCTCAACAAGAACGTCATTCCCGACGATCCGAATCCGCCCATGAAGCCCAGCGGCATCCGCTTCGGCACGCCCGCCGCCACGTCGCGCGGCATGAAGGAACCGGAAATGAAGCAGCTCGCGACTATCATGCTTCAAGTTCTGCGCAAGCCGAACGACGACGCTCTGCTCATCAAACTTCGCGACGAAACACGCACGATGTGCAAGCGGTTCACCGTTCCCGGACTCGGTGACGCGAAGAAAAATTAATCTCGCAAGCTGCGCGCAAAGAAATCGCGGGCATAGCGAAACAAAAAACCCTTCAACCATTACCATCGCGAAACAATGTGTGACTCGAACAGCACATCGCATGAGATAAACTTAAATTTGATTCATCATTGTGAATTTCTCCTTAACTGAAAGTAATTCCTCGGCTAAAAGATTCACACGATTAGTCAAGACAAATACCTCGTTAGTCGCCTCCGTACAGTCGAATCGAATCCTTAAACTTTCATCGCGGAGTTTGTCTCTTGAATCTTGAAGACCTCCAACATCAAAAGCAACTGAGTGGCGCCTCTTCTTGCGCGCGGAGCGGTGCATGAACTTGCGCCTCAACGCAGCCAACACGAATGACCTTTCGATCAAGGCTCCTCCGGCCTCGGCGCGCAGTCCTCTTTTGCTTGAGTGGCTCACGCGTCTGACGCGTCCGGGTTTTTCTCTCGATCTTCTTTCTCTCCCGCTTAACCGCAAGGACCATTCTTCGGCCGTCGACAAAGAACCTCACACCGACGACTGGAACACCATCGCTCACATTTGCGGCTATGGACTGAAAGATTTTTTTGAAGCGAATTCTCTGCTGCCCCTCACCGCCGCCGAGATTGATTATTTCCGCCGCAATCACCGCGGAACCGAAAATCATGTCAGCCGCGATTTTTTGACGGCGCAAACCGAGCTGCCCTCGCCTCTCGCCGAATTGTACGGCCTATACAGGCATCGCGCGCGCATCGACGCCGAGGCGGCCTTATGGGTCGCGCAGTCGACAAACTCCACACGCGTGGCCTCGATCATGGCCGATCTGCTCGCCATCGGCGCCTTTGCGAACGGCCTTGAATACGTCAGTTACATGAGCGTCACGTATTCCGTGCCTTGCGCCTTCGATACGTCGGCGGAAATCGACCGCGCCAATGAAGAGGCGTCGCGGCGGCTCGCTTTGCCTCCCGATCATCCCTCGCATTTGTTGAAGCTGAAACCCGATGAACTTGGGGTTCTTGCCTCCTCCATTGCCGAAAGAAGCGCTATGCCCCCCGTCGATTTTCTTGAGAAGGCCAATCTTCTTTCCGAAGCGCGGCAGGATGTCACGCGCCTGCCCAAGAAACTCCATTTTTCGACCGTCGTCGTCGAACACGACTTGCCGATGCAGGCGCTTTGGGCGGAGCGTCTCATTAACGCCTACATCCACCTTTTCCCAAATTGGATTCTCCCTTTGCCGGAAGTTCAGGCGGGGTTGAGCTAGTCATGTCCGACCAACCTTCGCAAAAATATTTTCCCGTCAGCTGGGAAGAGCTTCACCGCAACGCCAAAGCCTTGGCGTGGAAACTCCATGATTTGGGGCCGTGGAAAGGCTTGATCGCCGTGACGCGCGGCGGGTTGGTTCCGGCCGCCATCGTCGCGCGCGAGCTTGATATCCGCATCATCGAAACAGTTTCAATCGTCGGCTACGAATCCTGCGCAGGCGACCCGTCGCATAGCCATACGGCCAACATCGTCAAGCACCCCGCGAACGTCGGCGACGGCGCGGGATGGCTTGTTATCGACGATCTGGTCGATACGGGACGCACGGGAAATGTCGTGCGCGAAATTTTGCCGAAGGCGCATTTTGCCGCCATTTATGCAAAGCCCATGGGCAAACCGCTGGTTGACACTTTTGTCACCGAAGTCAGCCAGGATACGTGGATTTATTTTCCGTGGGACATCGAGTTGCAATTTACGCAACCCATTGCGGTTCAGCGCAAGAATGGAAATAAGAAGTAATTTTTTGGCATTCAGAACAATTTGAGGCGACTGTGGTTTATGCTGGAATATTTTGGGCAAAATTTTCCTTGCACTTTTTGTAAGAACAAAATAAGAACATTGCATGTCGAAGCCCAAACAAATACGAGATCCGCTGCATTGGGGAAGGCAAGAATGACTGAAACGAACCTTCCTTCAAATCCCGGCAGCGGCGAAATTCTCCTCTATCAAACCGAGGACGGAGAAACGCGGATTGAGGCGCGCTTGGTTGATGAAAGCGTGTGGCTGACGCAAGCCCAAATGGCCGATTTGTTCCAGAAAGACAAACGCACTATTTCGGAGCATCTTCAGAATATAATTGAAGAAGGCGAACTTAATGAAAATTCAGTTGTCCGGAAATTCCGGACAACTGCCGCCGATGGCAAGGACTATTTGACCGCCTTTTACAACCTTAATGCCATCATTTCAGTGGGCTATCGCGTCAAATCGCATCGCGGCACGCAATTTCGCATTTGGGCTACGCAGAGATTGCGGGAATACATCATCAAGGGATTTGCGCTTGACGACGAGCGTTTGAAACAGGCCGGGGGCGGCGCTTATTTCGATGAATTGCTGGGTCGCATTCGGGATATCCGCTCGTCGGAAAAAGTATTCTGGCGAAAGGTTTTGGATATCTACGCGACCAGCATCGACTACGACCCGAACACGGACGTGTCGCAGGAGTTTTTTGCCGTCGTGCAAAACAAAATGCACTGGGCCGCGCACGGGCACACGGCGGCGGAAATTATTTATAACCGCGCCGACTCGGGCAAGCCGCACATGGGGCTGACGTCTTATTCCGGGCATGAACCCAAGCAAGCTGACGTGGAGGTCGCCAAGAATTATCTGAACGAGGAAGAGCTCGACACCCTTAACCGCATCGTCACGATGTATCTTGAATTCGCCGAGCTTCAAGCCAAAAATCGCCGCGCGATGCACATGAAGGATTGGATTGCGAAGCTGGACGATTTTCTGCGCCTGTCCGAGCGCAACATTTTAAAGAACGCCGGAAAGATCAGCCACAAAATGGCTCTTGCCCGCGCCAACGCTGAATTCGATAAATTCAAAGCCAAGCAGCTTGCCGCCCCATCGCCCGCCGAAAAGGATTTTGAAAAAAGCCTGAAGATGCTGGAGAAGATTGAGGCGGGGGTGAAGAAGAAGGAAGGCGGGAAAACATGATTATTAGGGCTATGAACTAATGAAATAATCGTGATGTTTCTTTTGTTTTGAAGATTCAAGGGGTTTAGGAATATTATTTGCGCAAATGTTAGTATTTAAAAACTTGCTTGCTTCACTCTCCAGATAAGCCATTAGTTTGTGATAACATCAGAGCTGTGTTGGATGAATTCTTCTGAGAATATGGAGTTGAAAAATGTGGAAATATCTTTTCGATAATTTTTCCATTTCTTTGCCTGAAAGGTTACGGGGCAATCCGTGGTTATGGCTAGGTTTGATTGTATTATTATTAATTATATCTATTTTTATGACCGTGTATGCGAAAAAAATTTTTAAGGCAGACACATCTTCTATTTCAGCGACGCAAGGAAGTTCCGTAGTAAACGGAAAATACAATACTGTTGCGACAGCTTCCGGCAACAGCACAGCAATTATCGGCAATAATAATATTATTGGTATCACGCTTGAACAACACGAAGCTTTTCTAAATCGCCGAGAGTTGGAAATTCGTAAGGAACTTTCTAAAACGAGCATAGAAGACAAAAGAACAATTGAAAACTTGAACAGGGAGCTTGCAGATGTTCAAGGAAAATTATTTGATGTTGAGTCTTCACTTAAAGAGCATAAAGCCAAATTGGCTGAATTATATCAAGCATTAGATCTTTTAAAGCAAAGTCAGCCATCTAATTCTGTTTTGATTAAAGATGCTCAGGAAGCTTTGAAAAGAGGAGACACAGATAAAGCAAGAAAACTGCTTCAAGATATTTTTAATCAAGGAACAGAGCAAGCTGCTGAGGCGGCATATCAACTTGGTTTTTTAGACATGATGCGAGTTGCATATGTAAGTGCGTATAACCATTTCAATGATGCGGTGCGTTTACGACCAGATAATATTGTATATCTTAGTTCAGCAGGAGCTGCTTGCATCGGCCTCGGCTATTATTCTGAGTCAGAAGAAAAACTGAATAAAGCCTTGGCTCTTTCCGAAAAAAATTATGCCCCAGATGATCTAAGGTTATCAAATATACTTAATAATCTTGCTGAACTTTATATTGAGCAGGGGTTATATCCAAAGGCTGAACCTCTCCATCAACGCGCTCTAAAAATTGTGGAAAAAGAATATGGGCGAATTCATCCAAACGTGGCTGGCAGTCTTAACAATCTGGGAAGATTATATTACGAGTGGGCAAGGTCATATCACGAACCAAAACTTCTTGAGAAGGCGAAACCTTTTCTTAATGAGGCGTTAGAGATACGAAAGAAAATATTTGGTGATAATGATCTTGTGGTTTCAACAACCCTCAATAATCTTGGCAATGTATATGCAGCCCAAAAGAATTTTTTGAAGGCAGAACAATTCCATAAACAAGCATTGGAAATTAGAAAAAATATTCTTGATCCTGATAATCCAAGGATTGCACGAAGCATGGCAAATCTTGCAGAAGTTTATGGTGCGCAGAGAAAATTTGTTGAAGCCGAAAAACTTCTCAAAGATGCATTGAAAATTATGGGGAAGAAATACGGTACTAATCATCCAGATGTTGCAACGTGTATTAATAATCTTGGTGGGTTATACCTCGATCAGGGAAATTTGGTTGATGCAGAACAATATTTCAGACAGGCATTAGAGATTCGCAAGAAACTGTATGGGTCAGATCATCCCAAAGTTGCCGAGAGTCTAAATAATCTTGGGTGTGTATATGATCGACAGGGGGAATACGCAAAGGCAGGGCTGTTTCACCAACAAGCGCAAGAAATGCTGGAGAGACTGAAGATCATTGATCGGTAATCGCCACTGCGCGGCCCCCCCCCTAAAGACGCAGGAAATAATTCGCGGTAGTTTTCGCCATTATATACTAATATTGTTTGAAGCCTTTTTTTTCAGGAGTCTTTATGACCTACCCTATTATCCGCCTTCATCCGCAAAAACATCGGCGCGTTGCCGGCGGGCATCCGTGGATTTATTCCAACGAGATCGTCATGGACTCTGCCGCGAAGTCCCTGCCCCGCGGCACGATGGTTGCCTTTCATGCGCACGACAACAAATTTCTTGGCATCGGAAGCTTCAATCCGAATTGCCTGATTGCCGGCCGCATTTTTACGCCGCATCTTGTTGACGAAATCAACGAAGAGTGGGTTTCAGCGCGCATCGAAAGCGCGGTTGCGTTGCGCAAGCAGATTGTTTGCGAGCCTTTCTATCGCCTTATTCACGCCGAGGCCGACGGCCTGCCCGGCCTTATCATTGACCGCTTCGACGACATCTTGTGCGCGCAGCTCAACACGGCAGGCGTGGAAAATTTGTGGCCTGTTTTGGAAAGCGCCTTGCGGCGCGCGCTAAAACCCCGCAGCATCGTTTTGCGCAATGACTCTTTCGCGCGCGACATCGAAGGCCTGCCGAGAGAAACAAAACTGATTGGTGATGAATTCACTTCTCCAATCGAGGTTCGTGAAAACGGCCTGACTTATTTTGCCGACTTGCGCAGCGGACAAAAAACCGGATGGTATTTCGATCAGCGCGATAATCACGCGCTTGTCGCGCGCTATGCACTGGGCGCCGATAGCGTGCTCGATCTCTATACGCACGCAGGCGGTTTTGCTTTGGCGGCTGCGAAAGCGGGCGCGAAAAAAATTATCGGGGTTGATTCATCCGAACCTGCACTCGCGCTCGCGCAAAAGGCCGCCGAACAAAATAATCTTGCCGCACAGTGTAATTTTGTTCGCGCCGATGTGTTCGAAGATCTCGAACGGCGCATCGCGGCAAAAGAAAAATATCAAATCGTCATCGCCGACCCGCCCGCCTTCGTCAAATCGCGCAAAGACCTTGCAAGCGGCAGCCGCGGCTATCGAAAGCTGGCGAAAATGGCGGCCTCGGTCACTCAAAAGAACGGGTTTCTCTTTATCGCGTCTTGCAGCTACAACATGGAATTGCCCGTGTTTATTGAACAAGTTGCCTCGGGGCTTAAAGACGCCAACAGATTCGGCAAGATTCTGCATACTTGCTTTGCCGCCCCCGACCATCCCGTGCATCCGCACTTGCCGGAAAGCGCTTATTTGAAGGGATTGTTGCTAATTTTAGACGCCTGAAATTAACCCTGCCGAAAAGTTAAATAAGCTCGATTTTAAAGGTGTTTTTTGCACTTTTTGACATGAGAAAATGTGCAAATTATTTTTCCCCATCTGAGTCAAGGGAAAATAATGAAAAGATTGTAAATTTTCCCCTAGACATGCCCTACTAGAATCAGTAAGTTGCGCCCGTCGGAAGGAACTTTTGTGACTTCCGAAAGTGGTATTGTTGACACTTAACAACATCAAGCGTGAAACCTAGTCGAAAGACTGGTTTTTCGCATGGTCGGTTGTTTCGTCTTTTCAACGACCCGCGGATCGGTTATTCGGTCTTGTTCTTGGAAATTGTGAATAGGAATGAGAAGGGATGCGCAGACGGCGATCCGCGGTGGGAAGTTATGCCTTAAAAACATGACAACTGGCCGACGATATCAAAAACGTTTCTTAGCTTCGGCTAAAAAATGAATACGGATTGTCTGTTACGCATCCTGATTAAAGTTCGATGTATTCGCAAGAATACATTGTCGTTTCGCGGTAAGCGAAACGGCGCGTAAATGATGTTTCAATGCAAATTGAAACGTTGTGTATAGAGAACCCTAAGTCAAGGTGTTGTTTCGACAATACCAAGTAGTTTGAACAACTAAAATTGTTCTGAAAAAACTAGATTAAACTTGAGAGTTTGATCATGGCTCAGAACGAACGCTGGCGGCAGGCCTAACACATGCAAGTCGAACGGATGTAGCAATACATTAGTGGCGCACGGGAGAGTAACGCGTGGGAACCTACCTTTTGGTTCGGGATAACGTCGGGAAACTGACGCTAATACCGGATAAGCCCCTCGGGGGAAAGATTTATCGCCGATTGATGGGCCCGCGTTAGATTAGCTAGTTGGTGAGGTAATGGCCCACCAAGGCTACGATCTATAGCTGATCTGAGAGGATGATCAGCCTCACTGGGACTGAGACACGGCCCAGACTCCTACGGGAGGCAGCAGTGGGGAATATTGGACAATGGGGGCAACCCTGATCCAGCCATGCCGCGTGAATGATGAAGGCCTTCGGGTTGTAAAATTCTTTTGGTGGGGACGATGATGACGGTACCCACAGAATAAGCTCCGGCTAACTTCGTGCCAGCAGCCGCGGTAATACGAAGGGGGCTAGCGTTGTTCGGAATTACTGGGCGTAAAGGGCGCGTAGGCGGCTTGATAAGTTGGGTGTGAAATCCCTGGGCTCAACCCAGGAACTGCACTCAAGACTATCTCGCTTGAATTCGGTAGAGGTTGGTGGAATTCCCAGTGTAGAGGTGAAATTCGTAGAGATTGGGAAGAATATCCGTGGCGAAGGCGGCCAACTGGACCGACATTGACGCTGAGGCGCGAAAGCGTGGGGAGCAAACAGGATTAGATACCCTGGTAGTCCACGCCGTAAACGATGCATGCTAGACGTTGGAACCCTCACGGGTTCTTGTGTCGCAGCTAACGCACTAAGCATGCCGCCTGGGGAGTACGGCCGCAAGGTTGAAACTCAAATGAATTGACGGGGGCCCGCACAAGCGGTGGAGTATGTGGTTTAATTCGACGCAACGCGAAGAACCTTACCAACCTTTGACATGTCCAGTATGGATTTAGGAGACTAGATCCTTCGGTTCGGCCGGCTGGAACACAGGTGCTGCATGGCTGTCGTCAGCTCGTGTCGTGAGATGTTGGGTTAAGTCCCGCAACGAGCGCAACCCTCATCTTCAGTTGCCACCGGGTAATGCTGGGCACTCTGAAGAAACCGCCGGTGATAAGCCGGAGGAAGGCGGGGATGACGTCAAGTCCTCATGGCCCTTACAGGTTGGGCTACACACGTACTACAATGGTGGTGACAGTGGGTTGCGAAATCGCAAGATGGAGCCAATCCCCAAAAGCCATCTCAGTTCAGATTGCACTCTGCAACTCGAGTGCATGAAGTTGGAATCGCTAGTAATCGCAGATCAGCACGCTGCGGTGAATACGTTCCCGGGCCTTGTACACACCGCCCGTCACGCCATGGGAGTTGGTTTTACCTGAAGCAGGTGAGTGAACCGCAAGGACACAGCCTGCCACGGTAAGGTTAATGACTGGGGCGAAGTCGTAACAAGGTAGCCGTAGGGGAACCTGCGGCTGGATCACCTCCTTTCTAAGGATTTGAATGTTAGAAGAACCCGTCGAAGACTTCGGTCTTCTTCACCTTCACATTCGAACTTAGTATTCGATATCTTGCTGTTTTGGTCATCGTACTGACTCAGCCGGTTCGCCGTCGGCGTATCCCTTCTCAGGAAACAACAATAGCTGCGACAGCTATTAAGCGGGCTTGTAGCTCAGCTGGTTAGAGCGCGCGGCCTAGCGTAGGCGAAGCCGAAGCGTTACTTCTGATCAAGCGTGCGCGAGTTTCGTTACGGGCTTGTAGCTCAGCTGGTTAGAGCGCGCGCTTGATAAGCGTGAGGTCGTAAGTTCAAATCTTACCAGGCCCACCATTTTTTGCTTAGCGCGCAATCGGGGCTGTTGCTCAGTTGGGAGAGCGCCCGCGAGCGAAGGCGAGCAACCTTTTATGCTATCGCGCTCGTTCCACCCATGGGGGGCTGTAGCTCAGTTGGGAGAGCGATAGCTTTGCAAGCTATAGGTCGTCGGTTCGATCCCGATCAGCTCCACCAGTTTTGCGCCGGTTATGCGAACCGACTACAAAAAGATGCGCGCCTACGCGCGCGGGGGTTCGATCCCGATCAGCTCCACCAATTTTCGCTACGCGAAAATTGCCGCGCCGAAGCTTCTTAGCGAAGGCGGGCTGTTTGAAAGAGATCCCCTGCCCCACAAAAATTCTGTTGTTTCTTTGAGAAGAAAACCCTTTCCTCCGATCTTCGGGTCGCAGGATGTTCTTGGACATTGTGAATAATTTTTGATGATGAATGACATCGGTCAGTCTTGACTTTCATAGGGAAAGACTGATCGGTAAAGAATAAAAGTCGTCTTGTCTGCGACGTGTTTTGTGCTGCTGAGGCCAAAACCGGAGAATCCGCAGGCAAGACATGTCGGAAGAAAGTTGTTGTTCTATCTTCTACGCCCCGAAGGCGTTCTCGGATAGTTAAGCAGTCAGCGCAACGACGCAAATCGAACATCTCCCCTACTCCTTGTCGGATAGACGGAAATGTTCACACCAAACAGATTTGGCTTCTGATAAGGATCAAGCATGACAAGAGCATTTGGTGGATGCCTTGGCACTGAGAGGCGATGAAGGACGTAGCACGCTGCGATAAGGTTCGGGGAGTTGCGAGCAGACTTTGATCCGAACATGTCCGAATGGGGAAACCCACACCGTAAGGTGTATTTCCTGCTGAATACATAGGCAGGCGAAGCAAACCCGGGGAATTGAAACATCTCAGTACCCGGAGGAAAGGAAATCAACCGAGACTCCGCTAGTAGTGGCGAGCGAACGCGGACCAGGCCAGTAATAACTTCAATCAAACCAGAACGCTCTGGAAAGAGCGACCATAGAAGGTGACAGTCCTGTATGGGTAGATGGTTGAGGTTGTTCTTGAGTAAGGCGGGACACGTGAAATCCTGTCTGAACATGGGGGGACCACCCTCCAAGCCTAAGTACTCCTCAGTGACCGATAGTGAACTAGTACCGCGAGGGAAAGGTGAAAAGAACCCTAATGCAGGGAGTGAAAGAGTACCTGAAACCGAATGCTTACAAGCAGTTCAAGTCCGCAAGGATGAGAGCGTACCTTTTGTATAATGGGTCAGCGAGTTAGTCTGTGCAGCAAGCTTAAGCCGATAGGTGCAAGCGAAGCGAAAGCGAGTCTTAATAGGGCGCCTTAGTTGCACGGATTAGACCCGAAACCTGATGATCTAGTCATGGCCAGGTTGAAGGCAGGGTAACACCTGCTGGAGGACCGAACTCACGTCTGTTGAAAAAGACGGGGATGAGCTGTGATTAGGGGTGAAAGGCCAATCAAATCAGGAAATAGCTGGTTCTCCGCGAAATCTATTTAGGTAGAGCCTCGAGTGATTACCTTGGGGGGTAGAGCACTGGATGAGCTAGGGGGGCGCGAGCCTTACCAAACTTAACCAAACTCCGAATACCCAAGAGTATAACTCGGGAGGCAGACTATGGGTGCTAAGGTCCGTAGTCGAGAGGGAAAGAGCCCAGACCATCCGCTAAGGTCCCCAAGTGGTGACTAAGTTGGAAAGGATGTGGGAAGGCCAAGACAGCCAGGAGGTTGGCTTAGAAGCAGCCATCCTTTAAAGAAAGCGTAATAGCTCACTGGTCTAGTTAAGCCGGCCTGCGCCGAAAATGTAACGGGGATTAAGTCATCCGCCGAAGCGATGGGTGTGTAGCAATACACGCGGTAGCGGAGCGTTCCGTAAGCCTGTGAAGTTTGACTCGGAAGAGCAGATGGAGGTATCGGAAGTGAGAATGCTGACATGAGTAACGATAAACAATGTGAGAAACATTGTCGCCGTAAGTCCAAGGGTTCCTGCGCAAGGTTAATCCACGCAGGGTGAGCCGACTCCTAAGGCGAGGCCGAAAGGCGTAGTCGATGGCAATGCGGTTAATATTCCGCAGCCTGCTGGTAGTGACGGAGTGTTGAGAGTGTCCGAGATTAATGGATTTCGAGGGCGCTTGATATGCTTCCAGGAAATAGCTCCAGCGTACAGGTCGTACCCTAAACCGACACAGGTGGACGAGTTGAGTATACTCAGGCGCTTGAGAGAAGGGTGTTGAAGGAACTCGGCAAATTGCCCTCGTAACTTCGGGATAAGAGGGCCTGTCACATGCGCAAGCAAGTGACAGGGGCACAGAATTGGGGGTGGCGACTGTTTACCAAAAACACAGGACTCTGCGAAGTCTCACATGACGACGTATAGGGTCTGACGCCTGCCCGGTGCTGGAAGGTTAAGGAGAGGAGTGCAAGCTCTGAACCGAAGCCCCAGTAAACGGCGGCCGTAACTATAACGGTCCTAAGGTTAGTAACGCAGCCTTAGTAAAACTGAACCATATGCGGGAAACTCCTCAAAAACCGCCACGTACTTATGGATTTTTAAACAATCCATAGTCATAATCGTGGAGGACACGGGGACAATCCGCAGGAAAGACTCGGTTTTGCAAGAAATCGAGAATCCTCAGAGACTTTACGTTCAGAAAGCTGCCAAAATGAAGTTAGAACCACAGTGGATTGTTGGATTTGTTGATGGCGAGGGTTGTTTTCATGTGGGCATAGCTGTCCATAAGGAAATGACTGTCGGTTATCAAATTCTTCCTGAATTCAATGTTGTTCAACACAAACGCGATGAGCAAGTTTTGCATGCCTTAAAGGCATATTTCGGTTGCGGGGTTGTTAGAAAAAACCACGACGATCGATTAACCTATCGGGTTCGCAAATTTGAACATCTAACGGCAATCATTGCCCCGTTTTTCATGAAGCATTCGCTCAAAACGAAGAAAAATACTGACTTCAAAAAGTTTTGTAGTGTTTTGCGTCTTATGGAAAAAGGACGGCATTTAACGGTGGAAGGTCTTGAAGAAATTAAGGCCATCGCCGAACAAATGAACGTCAAGGGCATGTACGCAGAAGCGCTCGCTGTCGATGATGAATCCGACGACGAAGCCGTTTGTTAAATACTTCTATCGAGGCGCTTTAAGATAAAGTCCGACTTTTGCGGAAACGTAAGAGATGTGATCGAGCGAAACTCCTTGTCGGGTAAGTTCCGACCTGCATGAATGGCGTAACGATCTCCCCACTGTCTCCAACACCTCCTCAGTGAAATTGAATTCTCCGTGAAGATGCGGAGTTCCCGCGGTTAGACGGAAAGACCCTATGAACCTTTACTACAACTTTGCAGTGGTATTAGAGATAGCATGTGTAGCATAGGTGGGACTCTTTGAAGCCCCGGCGCTAGCCGGAGTGGAGAGGTCAGTGAAATACCACCCTTGTAATCTTTGATATCTAACTGAGCCCGGTGAATCACGGGTCAGGACCCTGCATGGCGGGTAGTTTGACTGGGGCGGTCGCCTCCCAAAGCATAACGGAGGCGCGCGATGGTTAGCTCAATCTGGTCGGAAATCAGATGCTGAGTGCAATGGCACAAGCTAGCCTGACTGCAAGACGGACATGTCAAGCAGAGACGAAAGTCGGTCATAGTGATCCGGTGGTTCTTCGTGGAAGGGCCATCGCTCAACGGATAAAAGGTACTCTAGGGATAACAGGCTGATGACGCCCAAGCGTCCATAGCGACGGCGTCGTTTGGCACCTCGATGTCGGCTCATCACATCCCGGGGCTGGAGAAGGTCCCAAGGGTTCGGCTGTTCGCCGATTAAAGTGGTACGTGAGCTGGGTTCAAAACGTCGTGAGACAGTTTGGTCCCTATCTGCCGTGGGTGTAGGAATATTGAGAGGAGCTGACCCTAGTACGAGAGGACCGGGTTGGACGTATCTCTGGTGGATCGGTTGTCACGCCAGTGGCATAGCCGAGTAGCTAAAATACGGACGAGATAAACGCTGAAAGCATCTAAGCGTGAAACTTACCTCAAAACAATTATTCCCTGAGAGTCGTGATAGACCATCACGTTGATAGGCCGGATGTGGAAGCGTGGCGACATGCGTAGCTTACCGGTACTAATAACTCAAAAGGCTTGATCCTTATCTGAAGGACGCAAGGGACATACACCTCCCCTGCTCTTCCGAGCTTTTATTCTTATTCATCCGTCCCGATGACCTGGTGGTTTTAGCGGTAGTTCTAAACCCGATCCCATCCCGAACTCGGACGTGAAAGCTGCCAGCGCTGATGGTACTGTGTCTTAAGACCCGGGAGAGTAAGTCGCTGCCAGGTCTTCAGGACGGATGACATTATCAAAAATTTTCACGTGTTTGACAAAAAGCCCAGACCTTTAACGGTCTGGGCTTTTTTGTTGTGAGAAAAGCCGCCGTTGGATTTTCTCATCAAAGGTTATCGCAAATTAACCAACAAAAGCCCCTGATAGGTATAGAGCCTATTTTCATCAGATGGTACTGTCGTGCCCACGCAAGCGAGCATCCCTTTATCTGTTAAGTCACTAAAAAATAAATGGGCTCCCCGCCTTCGCGGGGATGACGAAAGTGGGAAAAGTTGGTCATCCTAATCGAAATTTGCTCAAGATATAGGCTATTTAACTGATGTTTAAAGACTTTCTGTTAATAATGGCCTTGTTTCCGTTGAACAATTTTTTGACGCATTTTTTGGTTGGTATTTAGAGAAAAGATTATGCCGGATTTAGAAAAGAATGCTCTGCTGCTCGAAACGAGCGCTTCGGAGAAGCCCGAAGTTCCGATTGTGGACGCCCCATCGAGGCGCGGGCGCCCACCGGGATCAAAAGATTCAAAACCTCGAAAACGCAGAACAAAAACTCAGAAAGTACACAAAGTTCCGACTGTCGTTGCGCCAAAGAAAAAGGCGCAACAGAACAAGTATGGCTCCGGACCTGGGCGTCCGCGCGATATTAAAATTGATATACGATCTTTTTTCAACGATGTGCTTAACGAAACGTCACGTCCCCTAAAGTCAGACAAGCCTGAAACTCCGGTTGTGGACAATGTGTCAACAGCTCGAAAGAAAAAGGCGCAACAGAACAAGTATGGCTCCGGACCTGGGCGTCCGCGCAATATTAAAATTGATATACGATCTTTTTTCACCAAGGTGCTTGGCGAAACGTTTACTCCTTTAAAATCGCCTAACCAGACTAAAGCCGCATCGAAAAAGACCGGCATTGGCCGCAGGCCTACGCGTGAAGCGGGCGAAGAGAATACCTATACAATCCGGCCCCGCAAAAACGTTTGGCCGGAAAAAAACAGGGTGACCCCGAAAAAAATAGAGCTCCCCGCCCTTCCTTTGGCCGAAGTCATCAGCAGGGTGACTCCTGAAGATGCCATTGCCGAAGAGTTTTTATCTTCTTTGGAAGGGAAGATGCCCAGTTATTTGACCGATTACATACGCACAAATCTTTTCGATGCCTGGAGCGAAAAAAACGGCTTTAGAGCTGAGGACTACGGCCACCTCAAACAACAGCGCGACGCTCTTAATAAAAGGGGCTTTAATATCATCATCCCTGCGTCGGAATATCAGTATAATGTCGTTGTAAGAGACAGATATGAGGCTCTCCTAAGAGGCAATGCAAACCGACCCAAAAGGCCGCCATCCAATAAGCCGCAAAAAGATCCGTCCAGTGTGTACGATAGGGCGTTTACACGAAGGAACGAGTTATAGCTTCTAACCGGTTCCGGCCTGAGGCAAAAATGAAGAGCCTTTCATCTGGCACAATATGCCGATGGGAGGGAATAACCCCTCTCCCCCCTTCTTCTTCCCCATCCTAATATCTTGATTCTTATAACAATGTTTTTGGCACAACCTATGCATTGGTCTAGGTGCGGAACGTGGTGGGTACGTTCCGGCGACTGCTTGGGGTGTGCATGTTTACGACCAGTCTTGTTCTTCTCTCGGATCAGATAGCGCTTCAGCGCTCGGTCGACGTTATTGCCAACAACGTCGCCAACAGCAACACGACCGGATTTAAACGCCAAGGCATCCAGTTCGAAACGTATGTAAGCCGGCCAACACCTAAACAAGTCACGAATTTTGTCTTTGACCGCGCGACTTTCCGCGACACGACTCCCGGAACGATCGCATCGACCGGCAATCCCCTTGATCTTGCCATTCAGGGAGACGGTTATTTCCAAGTACAGACGCCGCAGGGAGTTCAGTACACCCGCAATGGCGCCTTCCGCACGGATAGCGAAGGCCAAATTGTGACGTCGACAGGCCTGCCTGTCCTTAGCGACGGAGGCCAAGCTATCGCTTTGCCTGAGGACGCCAGCGACGTCACGATAGCCGGAGACGGAACAGTCACGGCAAAAACGGGAACAGCAACATCGCGGGCTCAATTAGGCAAGATCGGCATCGTTAAGTTTGACAATAACGAGGCGCTTTTTCCAACCAGCAGCAGTTTGCTGACGACGTCCCAAGCGCCGATTCCCATTACGGATAACGTCATCGTCCAGGGAGCCGTTGAGGACTCTAACGTCAATCCCGTTTTGGAAATTACCAACCTGATCCTCATCCAGCGCGCCTATGAAAGGGCGGCCAATTTGATCGGACAAGAAAATTCGAGACTTACCACTGCCATAGACAAGTTATCTCAAACAACAGCGTAACATGAGAAAGAACGACGAGGTCATTCAATGAGAGCTTTAAGCATCGCCGCAACGGGCATGAGCGCCCAACAGCTGAACGTCGAAGTCATATCGCATAACATCTCGAACTCTTCGACGACGGGGTTCAAAGCTTCGCGCGTCGAGTTTCAGGATTTGCTTTATCAGAACATACGCACCGTAGGTTCGGCGTCTTCGGACAGCGGCACTATCGTTCCTTCAGGTTTGCAGGTCGGCCTTGGCGTCATGCCGGCAGCCACCTATCGCGTCAATACGCAGGGCGTCGTTACATCGACAGGAAACACTTTCGATCTTGCCGTTAACGGACGCGGCTATTTTCAGGTTCAAATGCCGGACGGCACGACGTCTTATACCCGTTCCGGCGCGCTCCAGCTTAACTCGACAGGCCAAATTGTCACGGCAGACGGCTACCAGATTCTCCCCAGCATTACCGTTCCCACGACGGCAACATCCGTTTCCATTAACTCAAGCGGACAGGTCGCGGCGACCATTACGGGGCAAACGGCGCAGCAAACTTTGGGTCAATTGCAACTGGCAAGCTTCATCAACCCTGTCGGCCTCGAAGCCACCGGAAACAATTTGTTGAAGCAAACCGATGCGTCGGGTTCGCCGACAACCGCAAGCCCGGGAACTTCCGGCATGGGCACCATCATTCAGGGATCGTTGGAAAGGTCGAATGTCGACATCGTTACGGAAGTTACAAATCTTATTACCGCGCAACGCGCTTATGAAATGAACTCGAAAGTCATCAACACCGCAGATCAGATGATGACAACCTCGAACCAGATGAAAACGTAATAGAGACTAAGAAATGAAAAAAACAACCCGTATTCTCTTTACATCCTGGCTCGTTCTCTCGGGCAGCGCAGGATCGCCGACGCCCTGCATCGCGGATACGCCCGTGACGCTGAGGCCGGACGTCGAAATCACGCGCGCGACAGTCAAGCTCAGCGATCTCTTCACCGGCGTTCCGGCGGGAATCGATCGCGATATCGCGCAGGCTCCCCCGCCCTGCAAACCCGCGCTTTACGATGAAAATGTTCTCACCAAGCTGGCAAAGACCTATCGCCTTGATTGGCAGGAGTCGAAAGAGTCAAACCGCGTAACGGTTTCTTCGGCATGCACGCGCATCTCGAGCGATATGATCCGCAAGGAGGTCGTAGCCAAGATAAAAGCGAATAGCAACGCTAAAAAAACGAACTTTGAAGTCGTTTTCGATAAGCGCAATTTGGAAGTTCTTCTTCCGACTAAGGATGATCAAGACTTCCGGTTGGAGGCTTTCTCCTACGATCAATCCAACAAGCTTTTCCGCGCCACCCTGACCGCGCAAACGCCCCAGGGCTCTTACGTTCTTCCCATCACGGGCCGCATTTTGGTCAAACGCAGCATTCCCGTTCTTGCGCGGCGTCTTGAAAGCGGGTCGATTATCGGTTCCAACGATCTGGACTGGACCGATGTGCCGGAAGAACGCGTTTCTGCGGATATCGTCACAGAAACAAGCCAATTGATCGGACGCGAAGTGCGTCACGACATGCCCGAGGGCGATGTTGTTCGTTCCCGCGACGTTATTCCTCCGCGTCTCGTTCAACGCGGCGCCCTGGTAACAATGAGGATTGAAACTCCTAACATCCTCATCACCGCGCAAGGCAAAGCTCAGCAAGACGGCGCGGAAGGCGAAACCGTTCGCGTCATCAATACGCAGAGCAACCGCCTTGTTGAAGGCATCGTTGTAGCGCCGGGAGTCGTTGAAATCCGCATCGCGCAAAAAGTCGCTTTGGCAGAGTAGGAAAACATTATGGCAAAAAAACTTTATGCAGACATTTTGTTAACGGCGACGGCGTTGTTGTCGCTCTCCGCGTGCAACGCTTACGACCGCCTTACGTCCATCGGACAGCAGCCCAAAATGGCTTCGATTGAAGATCCCACCCATCGCGCGGGCTATGTTCCCGTCAAAATGCCGATGCCGGCGCCTTCTCTGAATGAGCGGCAGCCCAATTCCCTGTGGGCGACGGGCGGCAGGGCTTTCTTCCGCGATCAACGCGCCTGCCGCGTCGGAGACATATTGACCGTCGTCGTTTCAATCAACGATCAGGCGCAGATATCGAACCAGACAAAACGCTCCCGCGCCAACAGCCATGGGGCGGACCTGACTAAACTCATGGGTTATGAAACTAAACTCAATAAGATTCTTCCCAGCGTCGTCGATCCGACAAACCTTGCCGAGTTCGGCAGCGACTCCAGCAACGACGGAAAAGGCTCCATCGGACGGCAGGAACAAATCGATTTACGCGTCGCGGCTACCATTATTCAGGTTCTGCCGAACGGCAATCTGGTCGTCGAAGGCAAGCAACAGGTCAACGTCAACTACGACATGCGCGAGCTTAACATCAGCGGCATCATCCGCCCGCAGGATATTTCGGCGGAAAACACCGTCGGTTACGATCAAATCGCGGAAGCGCGCATCAACTACGGCGGCAAGGGCCTTATCGCCGACGTTCAGCAACCTCGGTACGGCGATCAGTTGTTTGAAGTTCTAATGCCGTTCTAGGGTGCAGACTTAATTGTTTTACTCTGTCATTCCGCAAAATTCGCTTTTTGCTTCTTTGCAAAATGCGAATTTATGCGGAATCCGAGTTGGTTTCTTGCGACAGGAAAACAAAATCGGATTCCGCATAAGTTTTCTTTCGCAAAGACGCGAAGAGAAAACTTTGCGGAATGACGAACGTTATTGGTTTATCCCCTTGTTCCGAATTATCTTTAATCGAGTTTGGGCCCTAGCGTTTGCTTTCAAAATCAGCATATTATTCCGAGTTAAACGAAAAAGTTTTGTTTAACATATAGTTATATGCGTTTTTTTGTACGATTATTTCTTGGGGTTTTATCAATTATTAACACCGCCTGTTCTACTATGCCCCGTCAACACATAGAGCTTATCTAAAATGGCTGAAAATATTAATCTTGCCGATGTTTTATCGGCGGCTGGGGATGTCGCCTACGATTGGGATTTGAGCAACGACACGATTACCTGGTTTGGTTCTTGGAGCAATGTGTTCCGGTCGGAAAAACCGCCCCAGGATTCGCAGGCTCTTTATCACATTCTCTTTCCCGATGACCGCCAAATTTTTTTCAGCGGCGAAGCCAACGTACTCAATCGGCAGTTTCGCATCAGCAACGTCACTCATGGCGTTGTGTGGATTCATGAACGCGGAAAAAGCGAAAACGACACGAACAATCGCCCTCTTCGCCAACGGGGAGTCTGGCGCATCATCGATCAACCCGCGCAAAGCATTACTCTAAGCGAAGAAGCCTCGCGGGACGGGCTTACGGGATGCTTCAAGCGCCACGCGATGCAATCACAGTTGTCGCGCACGATAGAAAACGCAAAACTGGCTCGGCGAGTCGGCGCCTATCTGGTCGTCAACATCGACAAGATGTCCTTCGTCAACGAGGCTATAGGTCCCGAAGCGGGCGATTCCGTCCTTAAGGGCGTCGCGAACCGTTTGTCTCAAATCATCCCGACACGCGCCATTCTGGGCCGCGTCGGCGGCGACGTTTTCGGCATCCTTTTGCCGGAACCTTTAGGTAACGACCTGCAGACGCTTGCGGAGCGCGTTATCGATGATTTTCGGAACTCTCCGCTTGTCGTCGCCAATGCGCCGCTGCACGTCGCCGTTTCCGTCGGCGGCGTACGCGTGCCGACCGTTGCCAAAAACGCCAACGAGGCGATGATTTTCGCCGAACAGGCTTTGCACATGGCGCGCCAACGCGGACCAAATAATTTTATCGAATATATCGACAGCCCCGAGCGCGTTCAGGAAAATCGCCAGCTTTTGGAGCTGGGCGAGCGCATCAAGCGCGCCTTCAAAAACAACGGTTTTCGCCTTGCCTACCAGCCGATTGTCGAGGCTTCCTCCGGCAAGCCGATTTGCCATGAAGCCTTGGTTAGAATGCTTACTGATAACGATCAACCGGTTGCGGCAGCTTTATTCGTGCCCATGATCGAACAGATGGGGCTTGCGAGCGAGCTTGACAGGTTGGTGCTCACGATGGCCGTTCGCGACATGGAGGCCATTCCGTCACTTAATCTGGCAATCAACGTTTCCGGCTTTACAGCGTCGCAATCCGATTGGCCGGATTATGTCAGGCAAGTTCTGGAGACGCGCCCCGACGTCGCAAAACGATCGATCATCGAAATTACAGAAACGGCCGTTCTTGTCGATGTCGGAGAAACAAAACGCTTTGTCAATACGCTGAAAGAGCTTGGCGTGCGCGTTTCTCTCGACGATTTCGGAGCAGGTTCGACCTCCATCCGTTATTTGAGGGAATTGGGGCTGTCGATCATGAAGATCGACAAAGACCTTTTGAAAGACATTCTTACCAACCGCGAGCAGCAACATCTTGTTTCCGTGTTGATCGATCTGGCTCACGGTCTTGGCATTCAAACGGTGGCCGAAGGCGTCGAGACGGTTGAGGTCGCCGATTGGCTGCGCAAAACCAAGGTCGATTATCTGCAAGGCTATTTCTTCGGAAAGCCTACGCTTGAGCGTCCGACGAGCTAATCTTCTTCACTCTCCTCGTCTTTTTTCTTTTTCTTGAGGTCTTTCGCCACCTCGGGCGCGAGAAGGATTTTCTCTATCCGATGCGCCTCATCGAAGCTTTCGTCGGCGACGAATTTAAGCTTCGGCACATGGCGCAACAAGACCGCTTTCCCCACCGCATAGCGAAAAAAGCCGACGCCCTCATTCATCGCAGAGACGACCTCTTTCATCATTTTTCCGCCCAGCGGCATGACATACACCGTCGCGTTCTTCAGATCGGGGCTGATTTTAACTTCCGTGACCGTCACCGTGGGCGACTTTAACCTCCGCGGCCACGGAATGTCGCCCCGCATCAGAACAAGCGCCAACGCGTGGCGGATTTCTTCGCCGACGCGAAGCTGTCTTTGTGTACGCATATGACCTATCCAAACTTCAAAAAACCGACGGTGGAATATAACCCCGTTTTGCCCATAAATACTACATTTCCGAAAGGGAATAATCTCAATTTAAGGGTTTTTTTCTCGCCATAGCCCCATCCGCCTATGCTAAAGCTTCGGCGGACTTGTTTTACCCCCCCCCGTCCGCAGCTCTAGCTAAGACAGGGTTGCGGCAAACAAAAACAGCCGCTATACCCCTCTTTCCTGAATTATTGGGGCGTAGCCAAGCGGTAAGGCAGTGGATTTTGATTCCACCATTCGGAGGTTCGATCCCTCCCGCCCCAACCACATATTTTTCTTAGTGAGCGCAGCGAGCTTAGAAAAATAGTGCCCCGGCGGAAGCCGGGGCCCAGATTGAAAACTTTAATTCTTTTCAACAATCCTTGACTCATATGCGCCGCTGACGCGGCGTTCTGGACTCCGGCTTTCGCCGGAGTGACGGGCTTATTAATGCCTCAAGAACTTCCGAATTACGCGTGCTGCAATTTTTCTGCCTTTGGCTCGGAAGAGACGACATTTTTTCTCAGATTCTCCACCATGATGACGGCATGGCTCACACTTCCGGGAAACGGCACAACCACGTTCGCCCCGGCGTCCATCAGCTCTGAGGGAATGGCGTCGTCCGACATGACGCCGATGACAAGGAACCCCAGATGGTGCGCCACACGGATGCACCTTGTGCTGCTTAATATCATGATCGTATTCGATGGATTAATATTGTGCGCGTTTTTAATCATTTGATTATCGCGAAATCGCCGAAAGATATCGGCCCACGCAATAAATTCGCCTTGAAAAGCGGTTCCATGAACATCTTCGAAGCAATCCAGAATGCCTCCGTCCTCGGCCAATTTCCTTGCCGTTTCCGTATCTCTATCCGTTACGATAAACAAGTTCTTTTTGCTTTGTTTCATTTCCTGAAGCACACCGGGAATGTCTTCGCACACCACGGCGGCGCATGGGGCGTTTTTCAAGGAACATCCCTTTTCCTTCCAAAGAACATTGTCCGCTTCGATGACGACGTGTAAAATTTTACTCATGTCGCGGCTCCGTCGCGAAGCGTTGTGTCATAAAGAGCAATACGATTTGTCACAGAACAAACTCCCCCTTGAAGAGGTTAAATAAAAAGACCGATGCTATGGGTGAGACGTTCTGTGTTTCCTGCTTTACGCAGGAATAATAATGGCGGCAATAATGATTGCGGACACGAGCGAACCCCGCGCCTTAAAGGCGCTTTGCGTCAAAACAGACGTGGGCAGGAAGGTGTTGCTCATGGGGGCATTTTATGCCGTCGCTCGTTATAAAGGCAAGAAAATTGGTGTAACTGTTTTGTTGAACGAGCTTTTTTCCATTAACAATACAAACGTTTCTTATGCGTAATTTTTACAATTAACATTCTTCTGAGCATGATTTTTCTACATATCCCCAACTTTATCTCAAAATTAACCAGAGAGTGCTTGGCTTGGATTCTTGCTTCCTTTACAATCGATTCTCTAGCAAACAAAGGAACGTCGCATGCCCGTTATCACAGAAAAAAAGCGTCCTGAAGCGAAGACTCCCTTTAATTTCACTTATGATAGAAGCCAATACGTTGTCCTTTCCTCCAGCATTAGAAGAGAGGCAGAAACTGGACGCCTCGTTTCTCAACCCAGACAAGCCAAAAATCAAAGCCCAGCAAAGAGCACGGGCAATAAGCGGTAATATGCTATGCCCAATATCGCGATTGTTTGGGACTTTGATGGAACATTAACCCCGGAAGATTCGACTATTAAAACTGTCGATGTTCTTGAAGGACGGGATGGTGGAGGGCGTGCTTTTTTTGATAACGTCAAAAAATTAAAAGGAGACAAAAAACAGCCTAAGTGGGAACATGTACTTGCGATGGATGCGCCTATTTGGATGTATTCATTATCAAAGCTTGCCAGAGAGAAAAACGTCCCTTTAAATGAACAGTTCTTTCAACATTTCGTTCTTCCCCAAATATCTCTTTTTCCAAATGTCGTTGAATTTTTGCATAAAATTAAAGCGTTAGAAAAAACGAAGCCTTTCAAGAACGTAAATCTTAAAATTCATCATTTTATCATCACGGCAGGCCTTAAAGATTTAGTAGAACAGGTTTTTCCTCGTGGCCTTATTCGTATGACTTTTGGATGTCGTTACACGGTTGTTATTGACCCATTAAACCCCGATGCTCCGCCTGAAAGCGTTCCTGTTTTTTGCATGGATGAAACTGTCAAAACTCGCTCTCTATTTGAAATATCAAAAGGATCCTTTCGTAATAAAAAAATCAAGGTGAATACAAGAATTCGCAATGATAAGTATTGGGCTCCTTTTAGCGACATGATTTACATCGGAGATGGAGATACAGACGTTCCATCCTTATCTTTAGTCAGAAGCAAAGGGGGGATGGGTGTAGCAGTTTACAATTCGCAAAAATCCGCTACTGAAATTCAAAACCGTCTTCATAATATGAGTTTAGATAAACGAGCAGATTTCATCACTCCTGCTGATTTTTCATTTGATGGAGCTCTTCTAAAATTCATTGAATCTCGATGCATTCAAATCCGTCAACGTTGTGAAGCAGCAAAATTTAATTTAGAACAAACTGCTTAGACGCCCATGATCGAAAGCGCGCAAAACGACACGTTCAAGAAGCTGCTCAGCCTTACGTCCTCCAAAGGACTTAAAGAGGAAGGGTTGTTTCTGTTGTCCGGCGAAAAGCTGATACGCGAATTTCTGAAAAAGCCCCATTTAAAAATCGTTTCGGAAATTCCGGCTCCCCATCAAAGCCCCTTGGTCAAAGATGCGGTACAGGTGGAGCTTGCCGCTCCCCTCTTCAACCAAATCGACGTGCTGGGCACGCATTTCAATATTCTGGTTCTGGAACAGCCCCCCGTTCCCGCCTTAACCGCCGCGGATATGGCTTCTTACAAACCTAAGGGCATTGAGGTTGTCGCGCCTATCGGAGATCCCGGAAATCTCGGCGCGCTCATCCGCAGTTGCGAGGCTTTTTCCGTTCCGCGCGTTATTTTGTCGCGCGAGGCGGCGCATCCTTTTCTTCCGAAATCCGTCAAGGCCTCGGCGGGCAGCGTCTTGCGCGTGCCTTTAGCGCGCGGGCCTGCACTGAATGAATTTCCTTCCACGTGCATCGCGCTTGACATGCACGGCGCTTCCATCAACGATTTTGCATGGCCTAAGAGCGGGTTGCTGCTTTTGGGCGAAGAAGGCCCCGGCTTGGATGCGACAAAATTTCAGACCCGCGTTCGCATCCCCACATCAGGCGTTGAAAGCCTGAATGTCGTCGTCGCCGCAAGCATCGCTTTGTCGCGGATTCCCCTGCGCTAAGCGTCTTTATTCTTTTTTTTCTTCTTCTTTTTTCAGAAGATCTTTAAGCACCTTTTTTTGTTCCGCATCAAGCTGCGTGCCGTCCAAATTGGCGCCCTTGAAATCGGTACCCGTCACGTCCGCCCCGCGCAAATCGGCATCGCACAGATCGGCGTCGCGCAGAATGACATCCCTAAGATTTGCCTTGGCCAAACTGGCGTGGCGCAGAGAAACGCCCGTCAGATTGGTTCTCATGACATGCCCTTCGGACAAAGTCAGTTTTTGCAAACGCGCGCCCTGAAGGTTGGCGTTTCTCAGTTGAGCCTTGCTGAAATTTGCGCCGCGCAAATCGGCCCCGCTAAAATTGACGCGACGTAAGTCGGCCTCGCGGAAATCGGCCCCCTGCAACTGGGATTTGGAAAAATCGAGTTCATAGAGAACAGCCCCTTTTCCCTTCATCAAAATCAGACATTGACCGTTGAATCCGGTGCTTCCGCGCAAGTCGAAACCGCTGACATCAAATTGTTTGCCGATGCTGCCGTTGTTTTCAACCCACTGTCTGTGAGTTTGCAAAAGCTGATCAACCGGCACAGCCAAATCCTTAATCGTGCGCCCGACGGGCGCGGCCATCATCGCACCCTCCAGATTCTCTTTGGGAACCTGACTCAGATTAATCGCGGTTCCCGACAGAACGGCCCCGCGCAAAATCACATTTTCCAGATCGCATTCGCTAAAATCGGCGTTTTCCAAGTTTGTGCCGCTAAAGTCGGCATCCCTGAGGCTCGCTTTTTTGACCTTGGCGCCCTTCATCGTCGCATCGCTGAAATTGCTCCCTACCGCGACTGCGCCTGACATTTTGGCGTTGTCGAGTTTGGCTCCGCTGAGATTAGCGCCTCCCTTATCTGAAACTGTCAGTTCGTCGTGCGCTTCCTTGAGTTCGCCTTTGCTGTCCGCGCTTGAAAGAGAGCCTTCCCGCAAATCGATCCCGACCATATTGGCGCCGACCAAATTGGCGCCGCGTAGCGAGGCTCCGCGCAAATCGGCGCTTTTCAAGCTGGCGCCATAAAGATTGGCTTTTCGCAAATCGGCGCAATAAAAAGTTGCGCGATCTAATTTTGCTTCCGAAAAATCAGCCTCACTCAGATAGGCTCCGGTAAAATCGGCATCGGATAGATTCCGACCAGAAAAAACACGTCCTTCAAGGTTGTAATTGGCCAAGCAGGCGCGCAATCCCCCCTTACGCCCGGAGATGTAGTCTTCATGCAATTTAATAACGGCATCCAATTCCGTTTGATTCAGGATGCGTTCTTTTTCATCGCTCTTTTCTTTATCTTCTTCAGTTTTCATCGGCTTTTCAACCTATGGGGCGCAAAAACCATCATTGATCATGACTGGGTCGTCACAACGGAAGGGTTCTGTTTTTTGCATATGGAGAGCTATTATACCAAAGAAAACCTTAAAAAAGAGATTATGTTCTACCGATAATTGAGCAAATAATTAGCAAAAATGCGTGTTTTTTGTCTTTTTTCTGCGCAAGCGCACTCCACCGTATTTGAGCCGCAAGGACGAAAAATTCGTGATTTGCAGCCCAAAAACGCTCCTTTGGTGATACGCCAGATGAAAAAACCCTCTATTTGAATTTTCGTAATATATGCTATTCCTCATCGCTGTTTGTTACAGGCAGAATCTTCAGAGACATACTTATGACCAAAACGCTTTCCGACATCCGTTCGACCTTTCTTGATTACTTTGTGTCCCAAGGACATACGCGCATTGACTCCAGCCCTTTGGTTCCGCGCAACGATCCTACTTTGATGTTCACGAACGCGGGCATGGTTCAATTCAAAAACGTCTTCACAGGCGCGGAAAAACGCCCTTATACGAGAGCGACAACAGCCCAAAAATCGGTACGCGCGGGCGGTAAACATAATGATTTGGAAAATGTCGGCTATACGGCGCGGCATCATACTTTCTTTGAAATGCTTGGTAATTTCTCGTTTGGCGATTATTTCAAGCCTGAAGCGATTGACTTCGCATGGACTCTCGTCACAAAGCATTTTGGACTGAATAAAGACCGCCTGCTTGTCACGGTTTATCATGAGGACGAACAAGCCGCCCAGTTATGGAAGAAAATTGCGGGATTTCCCGATTCCAAGATCATCCGTATCAAAACCGACGCCAACTTTTGGCGCATGGGCGATGTTGGCCCGTGCGGGCCATGTTCCGAGATATTTATCGATCAAGGCGACAAGCTTCAGGGAGGCCCGCCGGGAAGCAAAGACGAAGACGGCGACCGTTTCCTTGAATTCTGGAACCTTGTTTTTATGCAATCCGAGGAACTTCCGGGCGGCAAACGCATCAATCTGCCCAAGCCTTCCGTCGATACAGGCATGGGATTGGAGCGCATCGCCGCCATTCTGCAAGGCGTCACGTCCAACTATGACATCGATTTGTTCCGCGCGATCATCGGCGGACTCGCAGATATGGTCGATATCGATCCCGAAGGCGCGCAGAAACCATCCTTCCGCGTCATTGCCGACCACTTGCGCGCGGTTTCCTTCCTTATCGCCGACGGCGTTTTGCCGAGCAACGAAGGACGCGGCTATGTCCTTCGCCGCATCATGCGCCGCGCCATGCGCCACGCCCATATGCTGGGCGCCAAAGATCCGCTGATTTACCGCCTCGTTCCCGAATTGGTCAAACAGATGGGAACGGCATATCCCGAACTGGTTTGCGCCCAAGACCTCGTTATGGAAACTTTGAAGCTCGAAGAAACCCGCTTTAAATCGATGCTTGACCGCGGGCTGAAGTTGCTCGATGACGAAACGAAAAAGATCAACAAAAACGGCCTGTTGCCGGGCGACGTTGCCTTCAAGCTTTATGATACTTTCGGCTTTCCCCTCGACCTGACGCAGGACGTTCTGCGCGGCCAAGGCCAGAAGGTGGATACGGCGGGGTTTGATGCCGCCATGGCCAAACAACGGGCAACCGCGCGCGCCGCGTGGGCGGGATCGGGCGACACAAAGACGGAAAAAATCTGGTTCGACTTGCGCGAGGAATTGGGCGCGACGGAGTTTCTGGGTTACAGCACCGAAGAAGCCGAAGGGAAGATACTCGCGCTCATTCAAAACGGCGCGCGCGTCAACGAGGCCAAGTCCGGATCGAACGTGGATGTCGTCGTCAACCAAACGCCGTTCTATGGCGAATCCGGCGGCCAGATGGGCGATACGGGAATTATCAAAACGGCGGGCGGCGCCGTCATTGCCGTTACGGATACGCAGAAAGAGGCCGACGGCGTCATCGTCCATCGCGGAAAAGTTCAAAGCGGCGTTGTCAAAACAGGCGACGACGCAACATTGGCGGTTGACGGCGACTATCGCGCGGCCTTGCGCGCCCATCATTCGGCCACGCATTTGCTGCACGAAGCCTTACGCCGCAAACTCGGCGAGCACGTCGCACAGAAGGGTTCGCTCGTCGCGCATAACCGCTTGCGCCTCGACTTTGCCCAAAACACTGCCATTCCTCCCGAAGTCTTGGCCAAGATCGAGGCCGAGGTGAATAAGCGCATTCGCATGAACACCGAAGTCGAAACGCGCCTTATGTCGCCTGAGGAAGCCATCGGCCACGGTGCACGCGCTCTCTTCGGCGAGAAATACGGAGATGAAGTCAGAGTTTTATTTATGGGCGGCCATGAATTTGAAGACGCGCACGAGAAAAAGCATTTCTCGGTCGAGCTGTGCGGCGGCACGCATGCCAAGCGGACGGGCGATATCGGTTTGTTTAAGATTATCTCGGAAAGCGCAGTGTCGGCAGGCGTTCGGCGCATCGAAGCCGTCGTGGGCGCTGCAGCGCTGGCGTGGCTTGATGCGCAAAGCGGGTTGCTTAAAGCGGCCGCAGAGGCTCTTAAGGCATCGCCTTCGGACGTTCCGGCGCGCGTCGCGCAACTCGTCGACGACCGCAAAAAAATGGAGCGCGAAATTGCGGACTTACGCAAGCAAGCCGCGCTTGGCGGAGCCGCCGCAGGCGCGTGCGATGCGCCACGTTTTATCAACGGCATCAACTTCATCAGCCGCGTTTTAACGGACGTTCCCGCCAAAGACCTGAAGCCGATGGCTGACGAATTCAAGGTAAAGATAAAATCGGGCGTCGTCGCTTTGGCCTCAAGTTTTGAAGGCAAAGTGTCGCTGGTTGTCGCCGTCACGCCGGATTTGATTAAGCGTATCAGCGCCGTCGATCTCGTGAAAGCGGGAGCCGAACAACTCGGCGGCAAAGGGGGCGGAGGCCGCCCCGACATGGCTCAAGCCGGAGGCGCGGACGCCGCAGCTATGCCTAAGGCAATTGAGGCGATTGAGAAGGCGCTCGAGAAAAAATAAGCCGCACACGTTTATTGATGAAGAAGCGCTTTTAACATTTCGGCATGTATGCCCCTGGGATAGAGCAAGGCATCCCTTACGCCTGCGCCCTTTCCTTGAGGGTTCGGTTTTAAGAGTTCTTCCTCAACATGTTCGGTTTGGTTTCCAAAATCAATCCAACCGGAAAACTTCGAATTTCTCGGGATTTCATGGGCGGCGCTTTTCCTCGCGCTTGCGTCGAAATTTTTGTTCATCATATTTCCCCTAAAAAATTTTTGCCCAGCGCCATCCCGTTTGAACGCTTAAAAAATTATTTGTCAAAACACGTTCCCGCCAGCTGTGTTTTTTCGCGAGAATTTTCTTTCGGATGCGACGGCGCCTGTTTTACGTTTTTTTCGGCCTCAATCTGGGCTATCGTTTGTTCGACAATCCGCTTTATGTCGGTTCTTAGAATACCAAGACGGGAACGCTCCGGCGCATCTTTTATTGTCAACATCATATCCCCCTTAAAACTTGACGCTCTTGCTCTCGTAATGGCGGCCTAAAAAGGCGGGAAGCTTGCCGCCCGACTGCGAGCCGGGGAAATTCGCCATCTGGTACGAAGCATCCGTGCGGGTGCGCGTACTCCACAAAGCGTCGGGGTTCTGATGATAGAATATATCCGACGCGCTTTCCGTGCGCGCGAAGTCGAGAATTTCCTTGCGGTGCATGATCTTCCACACGCCTGCAGAACCCGAAGGACGGCGCTCGAAACGATCGAGATCGCGCCCGCCGAGGAACACGTCTTCGCGGCCTATCGGCTTTTCGATGCGGATATGAAGATGGAAGTAGGATTCAACCAACGCTGAATCGCCGTCAAGCTCGACGCGAACATTGCCGATCAGGTGATGCGAGGAACGAACGCCCTGATAAACACCCAGGATCCAATGCACAAAATCGCCGCCCATTCCCTGAAAAACGCCGGGCCCGAGATCAAGCGTCGCATCGTGATACAGAACCGAGCGCAAAAGATTTTCATCAAGGCGGTCTATGCCTCGCGCAAACTTGGCAAGAACTTCGGCAATCTCGCTTTTGTCGATGGCGGCCTGTAGCCGGGGAGGCAAATGTTCGCCCCTGCCCGACAATTGCGCCGCCATGCTGGGACGCGGAAACTTCAGAAGAGAAAGAGCAGACTTGCTTCTGGTGTGAATCGCTGGTTTTTTCAATTTAGCTGGCTTTTTCTGCGCTGCCTGTTTTTTTACAGCAGCGCCTTTGTGTTGAGCAGTCATCAAGCCTCTCTCCTGCTTTCGATTTTTCTTAAGGACAACATTACGCCTCTAGCGAGGTGCCTTGAGGCAATATTCGTCCGGCCACCGGAACGATTAGCACGTCTGTTGTCTTTTTGCACGAAAATACAGAGGGTTAGCAAAAATTCCTTTAAAGAACACAAAATTGCACCATTTTTTCAACGAATTATATGGTAAAATTGACGTTTACAAGTAAAAAATAGCAGATTTTTGACGTTTTATCAGGAGAAAGAGTCAATTTTTTACAAACACGGCTTTTGAACGTGTGTTTTTATGACCTTAATGACTATAAATGCCCTTCAAACAGATAAAATTTCCTTTGAACATCATGAAACGATCATTGAACACCCTTTTTTGGCCTTTTCGCGTTTAGTCTTTGCGATATCGGAACAAAGAAGCAACAGACATTTACGAGCGTCTATTGAACCCTGAAAAGCGCAAAAAAGAGAACATAAAGCCAGCTGAACCAGCCATGAATGATCATCCAAAGAATGGAGTTGTTGACGCTATAAGACAAAATCATCGCCGCAACAGCGCCATAGCCAATCCCGTACTTTATAAAAGCAGGGCCAAACGAGCCGAACCTGTGTTCTACGATATAAGTCATTGTCACCTCCTAAGGGAAAAATGAAGCCGTTATATTACTAAGCCACGCTCGACGTTACGCAATGTCTTTCTGCGCGCTTTATAGTCGGGCATGGCTTGAGCAAGAAAATTCCAAAAACCGGCTGAATGGTTTTTGTGCCGGATATGGCTCAGCTCATGCGCCACGACATAGTCGAGGATCGGCAAGGGCGCCATAATGAGCCGCCAGTTTAACCGGATGGCGTTATCCCTGCTGCAGCTTCCCCACCGGCGCTCAGGGTTTGTGACGCTAAATTTCTTATATTTTACGTCCAGCTTTTTTGCCCAAAAGTCGAGCCGTTTCTGCATTTTCGTCCGCGCCCGTTTTTTAATCCATATTAAAATTTCCAACCGGACTTCCTGCCACAAACTATCGGGCGACAGGCCTTCTTCCGCTATGTGCACATGCATGACTCGCGACGAAAGGCGGCATGAGGAAGGCGCCGCCGCCCCTTCTGTAACCCGCAAGACACATGGATATCCGAGGTAAGAAAAAGACGCGCCGTCCTTAAATTCTGTTTTTCCGATTTCTTTCTTTCGCGCCGTTCGTTCGCGCATAATCCACGACGCCCGATAATGCAGGATCTTTTCTATCCTGCCGATAGGAGACGAATAGGGCGCCAGAACACGTATGGTTCCATCGCACTCAATTCTAAAGGCTATCGTCCTTTTCCTTCTTTTCGATCTGGAAATGGAAAAAGGAACCTGCTCTCCGTTAAGAGTTATTAAGCCTGACTCGATGCTGGAAATCACTTTAGGCATACCTAAGCATATCAAACAGAGCTTGGCTTTCCGAAGCAATTTTTCAAGAGGGTTTCCCACACTATTTCTATCCCTAAGCCCTCTCCTGCCCAACAGGAGAGGGCTTTGTTATGCGCCCGATAGGTGGTACTGAGGACTATTACAAGTCAGCGCATGAACTAGCCCGCGAAAAATGCGAGAGAGAACTTCCCCTCCCCCCTGCGGGGAGGGTTAGGGAGGGGGGAGCTCAGCAGGAAAGGCGTTTCTTGATTCTGAACCGCACTGTCGGCGTCTCTCCCCCTCCCCTGACCCCTCCCGCGAGGGGAGGGGAATATTTTTTCGCTTCACGAGTCGTTTCATGAGCAGATTAATATCATCGCTTCCACACCCCCTTAGAGGAGATTTCCATGCCCGCCTTCAAAATCGCCGTTCTTGTCGGAAGCCTTAGGAAAGAGTCTTTCAACCGCAAGCTGGCCGATGCCCTTGCAGTTATGGCGCCGCCCGATTTTTCGTTCAAGCAACTGCAAATCGGGGATTTGCCTCTTTACAATCAGGATGACGATTCAAATCAGGCGCCTTCCGTTAAACGCCTGAAAAAAGAAATTCAGGACTCTCAGGGCGTTTTGTTCGTCACGCCGGAATATAACCGCTCGGTTTCCGGCGTTCTTAAAAACGCCATTGACCACGCCTCGCGCCCCTATGGGCAAAGCGCATGGGCGCACAAGCCTGCCGCAGTCATCGGCGTGTCGCCGGGGGCAGTCGGAACAGCAGTCGCGCAGCAACACCTGCGCAACATTCTCGTCACGATCAACATGCCGACGCTTGCCGCGCCGGAAGCTTTTATTCAGGCGACAGATGCCCTGTTCGACGCGTCGGGAAACATCGGCGAAGGCAGCAAAAAGTTCCTTGAAAAATGGATGAGTGCCTACGTCGCGTGGATTAAAAAGAACGCTTGATCCCCTTACGAATCCAATCGCCATAACTCAAGCCTCCAGGTTTTCCAAAGTGGCGTTGGATAGCTCTTGGAGTCGGGGTATCTTTCGCGATTTTTTTTCACGATCTCAATATACGTTTTGATCTTCACATGCATGTTATCAGAAGCTTCTTTTCTTATGCCTTCGGCATTAGGAGCTATTTTCCCATCCGAGTAGAATTGTGAAGAAATAATGTTTTGTGGATAGAAAGCTTCATTCACCGAATGGGCATACCACCCGAGAACAAGAGCCGAAACGGCAAGCCCGGAACCCAAAAAAATCAAACGCTGCTCGCCCGTAGCGGACATCCCCCCTGCCAAAAGAGCCGCGGCAGTGATAATCCCGACTGTAAATCCTGCAACACCTTTTAGGCCTAAAGGCTTTACTACCTCATCCGCAGCGGCGCAAAAAGCTCCGGCAACAGTCTCCAAAGCCTTTTCTTTGGAAAGGCCTAACTTTTCCAACTCTTCCCGATAACCATATTGCGTCAAAAACTTATAAAGATTATCGCCTTGCTCGGCTTGTCCCAGATTAAAAAGAGCCCCCATATCAATCTCCTTAAAATAATTTCCAAAAATTCTAATATAAAAAACATGGGCTGTCTCTATACCTTTTTACAAAAAAACGCTTAAAAATAAGGGCTTGTTTGCAAGAACTAATAATTCTAATTTCCACCAATTCATATTTCTGGAGATACTCACGTGCACGACGTTCCCGATGACCATCCCCGCGCCGCCTCTTTGCGCTTACGACACGCTATCGCAGAGCATCACGCGACGGGGCTTGTCGCGGAAACGGGACCCATCGCGCACGGGCGCGGCGAAGCGTTCGATTACATATTGGGCGAGGCAACCCCTGCCCCCGTTTTGGACGACATCACATCGGCGGCGGCGCTTCTGCTTCAAGCAAAATATCCCGTCATCAGCGTCAACGGAAACACGGCGGCTCTTGCGCCGGAGTCTCTTATCGCCTTGGCGGACACAATTCCGGCCAAGCTGGAGGTCAACGTTTTCTATGGCCGGACGGCGAACCGCGAAAAAATGATCGCGGAGTTTCTTCAGTCGCACGGAGCGAAGGACGTGCTAGGCGTCAATGCAAAGGCGCGCGTTCCGCACCTGACGTCAGCGCGCGCCAGCGTGGACAAGGACGGCATCGCCAAAGCCGACGTCGTGATCGTTCCCCTTGAGGACGGCGACAGGACGGAAGCCCTTATCGCGTGGGGAAAGAAAGTCATTTCCATCGACCTTAACCCCCTGTCGCGCACGGCGCAGGCCGCAACCATCAACATCTGCGATAACGTCACGCGCGCGCTGCCCTTGCTGGCAAAAGCCGTCGAAGAACTCAGGGGCAATGAGCGGGAAATCGCCAAGCGCGTCAAAGGCATCGATAACGCATTGACAAGCGCGCGAGTCCTTGCCTTCATGCGGGAACGGCTCGCCACATTAGAAAAACAGCTTTGCCGTAAACGCTGAAAACAAAGGGAATTGCAAATGCTTTTAGCCCTGGACGTCGGAAACACGAATGTCGCGATGGGATTTTATCGCGGGCGCGGCAAGGACGCCAAGCTTGTCGCGGATTGGCGCCTCAGCACCATCAGAACCCGCACGGCGGACGAATACGGCGCGGTCGTGCTTGGCTTTCTGATTTCAAGCGGCCTGAAATTGGAAGACGTCAAACACGTCGCCATTTCGAGCGTCGTGCCGCAGACCAACAGAGACCTGACCGAATTCTCCCGCCGCTATTTTCATACCGAGCCGTTTTTTGCCACCGCCGATGCGGATTTGGGCATGAAGATACGCTACAACACGCCGCCCGCCGTCGGGGCCGACCGCATATGCAACGCAGTGGGCGCTTTCCATAAATACGGCGGCCCTTTGATCATCATCGACTATGGTACGGCGACAACGTTCTGCGCCATCGCCAAAAACGGCGATTATCTGGGCGGCGCTATCGCCCCGGGCATCAACATTTCTATGAACGCTCTGTTTCAAAGCGCGGCAAGGCTTTATCCCGTCGAGTTCAAAACGCCGCCTGCGGCCATCGGCAAAAACACCATCCACTCCATGCAAAGCGGCGCGGTTTTCGGCTTTGCCGGACAAACGGATGCTTTGGTCAGACGCATTCAAAAAGAGCTTGGCGGAAAAAAGGCCAAGGTCATTGCGGCCGGAGGGCTTGCCACGCTCATTAAGCACGAAAGCGAAACCATCGACGTCGTCGATCAAATGATCACGCTGGAGGGCCTTCGGATTTTGTTCGAGCGGCACACGGAAAAAGCCGCCAAAAAGAAGCAGAAAAAGAAATAACCCCCTTTAGATTAAGCCTTTTACAAGGCTCGACTCTGCCTTTAAGTCTGATATAAAGGCCGAACTCGATCTGCCCCCTGTTTGGATATAAGGAGCGAGCGCGTATTTTTTGCTTGATAGCCAAAAGCAGAAAATGTTTATTATCAATGGATTGGAGACGTGGCCGAGTGGCTGAAGGCGGCGGTTTGCTAAACCGTTATACGTTTGAAAAGATGTATCGAGGGTTCGAATCCCTCCGTCTCCGCCAATTACCTTTTGTCCGACCCGGACACATGGGTAACAGAACGTACCGGCTACATAGGTGACACCCGCGAGCCAAACGGGTTGTCCAGGGGTTGCAAGATCTTCTCCTCCAAGTCGATATAACCTGGATCATAATCCATAAAACTGACAAGCCAAGTGCCTTCTTCGACCTCTTTGAGGCCGACAGCTTGTCCTGCGAACACGGTCGATAAATTGATTTTTTTTGCGGTGTAAACAGATCCGACCACAATGGGTAACGTTCGCGCTCAGGTCGTGGAGAGGATACACAAGTTCTGGAAGACCAGTATACACGCGTGGGGAAGGTTTATAAATCTCGGCCGGATACTTCATGCCCAAGGCTTCATGCGGACGGTCGTTGTTGTATTCTTCGATGAAGTCATCGAACTTGGCTTGCTGTTGGAAGATATTCTCTCCGGGTGGACGCGTAGCTTCTTTCTTCAGCGTCAGATGCATGCGTTCATGGCGACCATTCTGTTGAGGATGTGCGCAAATACTGCTCATCCCGCGCTCGTGAGCCAACACAAAGCAAATATTTTTGGGCCGATCTCGCAATTTCAGTGTTTGCGGCAATAATCTCATGCGCAGATGTTAGCAGACGAAGCGTTTTGCCTTTTGCGGGCTGCTGGACAAGCGCGCTCGGTTCGAGCTTAAAAAAAGCTGCAAGGGCAGCAAGCGTTCCTGCGCGGCAACTATAGTTTGGATTGCTTTCCAGATTGCGAATAGTTTTTAAAGAAATTCCGGTTAGATCAGATAGCCTTTCCTGCGAAATACCGCTGAGTTTGCGGTATCGCTTTATTTCAATGAAGCTTGGTTTGATTTTTCCGTCGTCTTTAATGACAAGCTCAGGAGCTAATTGATCTTGAGTATCTTTTTCGCGCTTATGTTGACGCGCAATGTCCGTAAGCATTGAAAAAGATTCTTCTTCACCAAAATCGCCGTTTTTAAAAACCTCCTTCTGGTTTTCAACACTGGCCCCTTGGTCCAACGGCTCTCGAAGCAAACTCCGGTTCCCCTGTACCATGACTTGCCACACCGCCCCGCGCACAGATTAAAACCTTGCCAAAACCTTGCACCGCAGCATGCATACTCCATAACATACCTGCGTGTTTTTGGGAACGGGGGCAAACCAACCAAGAAAATCGCTATTTTCCATGTATTCTTGATTGCTTCTTTACCTACTTCAAATAGGTCTATCGGTTAAAAACACAGCTTTCAGAAGAGAAAATCGGATGCACAGACATATCCAATAGCCGAACATCTTAATCTCCTACTAACTATAGGTTCGTCTTTTAAACTCCCATTTCAAGTTCTTTGCTCAGATTTTAATTCCACCCAATTTCACAGTATGGCTTCGGAGAAAGCGATCTGGCGATTCCTTCACGAACATAAGGAACCATGTTCTTGGGGAGCTTATTTACAGGGAAGAAGCGCAAGCCTCCGCATTTGTGAGGCTCCTTATTACAAATCTCGTTTTTCCATTTCTTGCAGACATAAAAGAGGTCGATTGACTCCCGATCAGGCGAAAAGCGATGAACAATACAAGAAAAGGCCATGTCCTTCGGGCGAACAACAATGTCCGCTTCTTCAAAGGCTTCCCGAACCATCGCCGCCGTTGAGCTTTCTCCCCCATCAAGATGTCCCGCGATGACACTATAGCTTCCGTCGCAGAAGCCTGTGTTCTGCCGAAGGAGAAGCAGAACCTCTTTTCCCTTAAGCAAAACCAAATGAACGGCAACAGGCATTTCAAAATGCTTAGACGGAGATTTCTTTTTGGCTTTGCCAACGATCTTACTCATGACTTCCCCCTGAACTTTTTCGCGAAGCTGTCCGTCGCTCTCACCGTCGCATCCAAAATGCCCGGATCGTTGTAAACGTGCGCAGCAACCTCCACCATGACCCATTGTGAAGAAGGCCAATTCTTGTGGAGTTCCCATGCCGTCGTCGCTGGGCATACGGCATCGTAGCGTCCTTGAATAATTATGCCGGGAATGTTCTTCAGCTTTTTGGCCCCCTTAATAAGAGCACCTTCCTTCATAAATCCCGCGTTCAGGAAGTAATGGTTCTCAATAGCGGCGAAAGCTAACGCGAATTTATCTCTGGATTTATCGATAGTGTATTCCCCCTTCGGGATAAGGCACATCGCATCGCCTTCCCAGTCAGACCATGCCCGCGCAGCTTCAATTCTTGTTGCCCGCTTCTTTGAGGCCAATCTTTTCCGATAGGATTTCATAATGTCTTTTTGCTCGGCACGCGAAAGGATGCCGATAAAGCGATCCCAAGCTTCTGGAAACAGATAAGAAGCGCCCTCCTGATAAAACCACTTCAGCTCTTTCTTTCTGAGCATAAAGGTGCCTCTTAATATCAGACCGAGTACATTGCGCGGATACCGCTCAGCATAAGCCAAGGCAAGAGTGCTTCCCCATGAGCCTCCCAACATGATCCATCGATTAATCCCCAAAAGATGGCGAAGCTTCTCAATATCGGCGACAAGATGCTGTGTTGTGTTTGCCTTCAAACATGTATGAGGGGTGCTGCGCCCACAGCCGCGTTGATCAAATAGAATTATCCGATACTTCTTTGGATCAAATAAGCGCCGATGGTCTTTACCGCAGCCGCCGCCAGGCCCACCATGTATAAAGAGAGCTGGAATTCCGTTCGGATTGCCGCACGTCTCCCAATAAATCTTGTGTCCGTCCCCCACGGAAAGCATGCCGTGATCGTAGGGTTCGATGGAAGGAAAGAAGGAACGCAAAGATGGGGTTTTATGGGAATTCATGGCGATGGAGCATCCTTTTTTAAACCAATGTGAAAAGCGCGGGAGGGTTCTTTCATGAACTTTGAAACTTCTGGATCGCTGTGACAACTATAACCGGCATCATATGTTTTTGCATGCCCCATGTTGCACCAGAAAGAAATCTGGCCTATCCGCATCATCGGATAAACCCTAAAGGGATGAGCTGACACGATTTCCAGCGTCCACTGGTGACAAGAGCCGGTGTGCCCAAGGTTTGCAGAAATCTGTAAAAACAAGCCGAGCCGCCCCAGAGAGCTGCGTCCGATTAAGGACATTGCGTATTCTTTGCTGCCCAGAGTCTCATGGGTATGTCCCAGATAGACCGTGTGAGGCTCTAGGACATAGCCCTCCTCAGGAATTTTTATCTCTTTGAATCCATAAAGGCGTTCTTCGTCATATTCGGGAACAAGAAGCTTCGGCCCAAGCCTATAGTTATAGCTGTTGGGATTGATTTGATCGTCGTTGAACGGAACAATCGTAATATCGCCCGCATCGACCATCTTCTTAATTTCTGTTCCCGTCAAAATCATACTAGTTACGCAAAATCCACGGCAAGTTTTGTAAGTCTCTTATTAAGTATCGCCCTGTCAGGCCCCATTTTTTCTTTCAAATCTTGATAAGAGGAAACGTATGCCGCGATTAAGCCGCCAGCGCTTTTAGATGCCGTTCCGAAGCAGACCTTTTCCATCTGTTTTGATGCGCGCTCAAGATCGGCTGGCGTTGACATCGTGCGAGGCAATAGCTCGGCGATGCCCTGAAGATAACTGCGCAAAACCCGTCCGCGCCCGTCCGCAACGGGTTTTATTCCCGATCTCATAATGAAAGTGCTTGCAGCAACGGCATCCGCGATTTTCAATTCGTCGTTGGTTTCAGTCGGCAGAAATTCTGCGATAGGAGCTGCATGAATGGGGGTCGGCAGCCCCGTCATTCTGCTGATTGCCGTCTCCACCCCGAAAGCCATTTCCACCCCAAGCTTTCGTTCACCAGCTTCGATGATGATAATATTTCCAATATCCCCGTACTCCTCGGAATATGGCCCTTTGATTGCAATGTTGCAGTTTCGCCCCGTTATGCCGTCAATGCCAAATTTATGCGTGTAGTAAACGGGTTCTTTCGTGTCGAACACCAAATACTGGTCGAGCCCAAGGTTTTTCCAGAAATCAACCAGATCAACGTCCGAGCTGGCGATATGAATCTTGATGGTGTTTGGGTTCAAACACAGCCGTTCCGTCAAAAACTGCCAGAAAAGTTTGGATACTTTTTCGACATCATCATATTGCGACAGCGTCCCTGTGCTGAGAAACATGGATGACCAGTTGGGCACATAATTATTGTCTTGAATTCGCCTGGAGTTTTGCGTCCGCAAACAATCTTGAACCATAAACAGGCCGTTAGGAGGAATGCTCCCGCTAAGAAGAACCGGCTTCAAAGTGCTTATCGTTGAGCCGGTAAAAAGAACAGAAGCATCATCCTTAGGAACTAATTTTCCGGCAGGAGCTTGTGAAAACCCATTCTCCAGAAAGAATGACTGAAAATGTGTCGAGAACTCGTTTCTCAATCTGCGCAATATCGTTTTGTCGTCGTAATCCTCTATCGCGCGCGTTAGAAGGGAATTATAGTTTGTCATAATTTATGGCTCCGGCTTTTGTTGTGCACTCTTCTTAAAATCCCTAAATACTTCGGAAGACCTTGGCCCATTTGCCCCCTGATATTTGCCTTTGTAGAGAACGATCTCTCCCTTCGGAACCCAGAAGGACACTTGCCCGACGAGCATTCCTGGATAAAGCCGAATGGGCAGCGTTGCGTAGAGCTGAAACGACAGATTTCCGTGCATACCGAGATCGACGAGATCGGCTGTTACATGAACAAACAGCCCAAGCCGAGCGATGCTGGAACGCGCGTGAATAATTGGGACAAAGTAGTCGCTTCCAACTTTTTCCTGTGTATGTCCCACAAGAAAATCCCCCTTCTTCATCAAGATTCCCTTTTCATCTGCGATGATCTCTCGGAACTCCGGCGGATTTCGGGGATCGATAACTGGCGATGTGTACTGGATGAACTTATTGCCCAGCCGCAGATCATATGAATTTGTCGTCGCCCGTTCAGGATCGAAGGGGCAAATTTCAATCTTTCCCAAGTTCCACTGATTGATAATTTCTTTTCCGGTCAAAATCATCGTCGTCTCTATCGCTTGTTAAAATATACCCCGCAGTCGTTTGAATAACCGCAACTGCGGGGCCATTATTATATTTATGGCGCAGGGCCTTCTTTTCTCTTCTTTTCCCATTGGAGCTTTTTCAGCCAAACGGGCTCATTCTGACGCGGCTTAAAGGAAACGCACAAAGGAACAAACTCACCAAAATGATTCCCCTTGTTCTGATTGGTGCACGGAGTGTCCTTGGTCATGTCGTGGCCAAGAAGTTCATTCGTCGGCGTGTTGTTCCAATAGATTTTTTTGCTATCGTAAAAACCGATGCCGTAAGGAGTCCCAATCATGAGAGAGCAAAGACGGAGCATCCCATTCGGAAAAGCTAGAATACGATCGAACTGCTTGGCGGAGCAGTATCCATAATATTCCTTGTTTCTCTCAAATTCCTCCTTGACCGTAACGCACTGGGGCATCCGAACATCGATGCCCTTCTCTGTCTCTTTGTACTTTTGCACTTCTGCAAAGGCCTCCATGTATTCCTTGACGCTGGTATTGATATTATTTGACCAAACGTCGCGCGGAATTCCGCCCTTGAACAAATCATGCATGTTGAGCGTCTTGACCCCAAGACCCTTCATAAATTCGATCATGTTGATAAGAGCGAGCTGTCCGTTTTCGGCTTGTGCAGTAAGCCCTTTGTGCACGCAGCTTGTTACGTGAACGTTGTAGCCCTTTTCGATGGCTTTCTTGATGTTTGAGGTACAGTTTTTGAAGCTACCTTTGCCACGGATGGCATCGTTCATTTCCTCCGTATAGCCGTCCAGGCTGAACGTAATTTCATCAAGCTCGCGGAAATAGGGATTGTCGAGCAAGGACGGATTGAACATCCCGTTCGTATCGATGCGAACGTGCGAATACCCCATTTGCTTCGCTTCATGAATGAGTTCCGGCAGCTTCTTGTATAAAGTCGGCTCTCCTCCCATAAACGTCATCTTAATTGCGCCAAGTTCGCGCATATTTTTCATGAGATTTAACGCGTCGCCATATTCCATTTCCTTTTTCTGAAGCTGGAATGTGAGTTCAGGCTTGTACAAGCACTGCACGCACCTCAAATTGCAGGTGTCAGTGAGATACATAAAAACCTGTCCAATTTTATTGTTGAACGCCTGATAAAATTGTTCGTCAATTTCCATTTCGCTCATATTCGCCCCCTAAAAATTTATTTCCAAAATGAGAAGCGCTCATTTTGTGTTTGAAAATTAGTGGGTGCCGGTTTTACCCGCATCCCCCGTTCGGGGGTTTTTGATGTCTCTTCGATAAAAAGAGGTCTTAGTTTTTATCTAACGACGAAGTGTTAGATGACGAGTGCGATGCCGGCCTTGTCGGATCGCAGGAAGGCGCGCGTGCTTTGATTGCTTTCAGGTCGCCAACATCATCGAAGAAACGTTGAAGCCAAATAAGCATCCCTATTCTATTTTCTCTGATGCTTACGTTGTCATCGTTGATGCGAACGTTTTCAAAAAACTCCGTAACAGTTGTCTCGGTCTCGCTTAAGCGTTGTAGCTTTGCTCCGTAGTCCAGCACAGGAAATTGCAGCGTCATCTTCGCCAACATCCCGCACATGCGCACATCATAATCCGAAGCCAAGAGCTTGCTGCTTGTGGCATACTCTTTGGTAGCCCAGTCCTTCGGCAATATCTTGCGAACGCGCGTAGCTACCGCCAATAATTTTGCCCCTTCCGGAGTTTTCATAAACTCCCGAATGGCAGTGCCGCGCTCAAACAAACGGCTTACGTTGTTGGTCTTGTCGTTATTTAATACCGATGAAATCACATCTTCGGGCAACCCGCGTTCCAGGAACGTTGACCTGATCCGATCCCGCATAAAATCGTCAATCCCTTCAGGAAACTTTGCACTGTAAAGTTCCGAAGAAAGAGCAATACCTTCGGAAAGATCATAATCAATATTGTTTTCCAAAAGAATTCTGACCATCCCCAATGCCGTCCGCCTTAATGAAAATGGGTCGCGGCTGGAGCTAGGTATTTCTCCGATGCTGAAAAAACCGGTCAATGTGTCGATCTTATCTGCCAGCGCTATGGTTGCCGCCGTCTTCTCTTTCGGGCAAGCATCGCTTGGGCCGAGAGGCGCATAATGGCTTCTTATTGCTTCGGCAACGATTGGGGTTTCCCCCTGCTGCAAAGCACATCTATATCCGACAATCCCTTGCAATTCTGGAAATTCATAAACAAGCGATGTGGTGAGATCGGCTTTTGATAAATTGGCCGCATGCTGAACTAAAGAAACGTCAGCCCCTAGCTTCCGCGCAATTGCCTTTGACAAAGCGGCAACGCGCTGCGTTTTGTCATACATGCTGCCCAATTTGTTATGGAACTTGAGCGTTTGAAGATTCTGGACTCTATCGATAAGCGGAACGCTGACATCCTTTGACCAGAAGAAAAGTGCGTCCGACAAACGCGCAGAAATTACTTTCTCATTGCCGACAACGACCGTTTTTCCTCCATCCTCTGTTACAGTTCCTGCGGCAAATATAAAGTTGGAAGAAAGGCCTCCATTCTCCTTCTTTAACGAGAAATACTTTTGGTTTGCCTTCATTGAGGTTGTGATAACCTCCGGAGGAACGTTCAAGAATCTTTCTTCAAACTGCCCAAGCAAAACAATGGGCCATTCTGTCAATCCGGCAACTTCCTCCAGAAGATCATTATCTTCATTAAGATGCAGTCCCTGTGCTTCTGCTATCCTTTGCGCATCGTTATAAATAATCGATTTGCGTTCGTTTCTATCTATTACAACATGTCTCAATGCCAATTCATTTTTGTATTGTGCAAAATCTGTAATACAAAACGACTCTGGATTTAAGAACCTGTGTCCCACAGATTGATTTGTGTATTCGAGATTAGTGCCGTTTCCGAGGTCAAAAGCTCCTTCTACGGCCTTGCCGTCAAAAACAACCGAGATGCTTTTCAGAGGACGCGCCCAACGGAACGTAGTTGATCCCCAACGCATGGATTTCTTCCATGACATCTCCCTTATCGACTTATCGATAACGACTGCCAAAACCTGCTTTGTTTCTCGTTCCTGGACTACCTTGTTCAAAACATAACATTCCCCTTTTGAAGTGTTCTTTGTTGACAGGTTTGTCTTTTGAGACCCCGTTGCTTTCAAAAAAGCGGAGATAATTTTCTCATTGCTATTTGTTTTTGGCCCTAATCTTTCAATATTTCTCGCTGGCAAGACGGTTGGAATTCCTTCGATTGCCACAACAAGCCGCCGTGGAGTCGATCCCCGATGTAACTCTCCCATGGGGACGCCCGCATCCGAAAGTTCTTTACACAAAATGCTGGCAAATTGTTCTTCCGCTGCTGCTTGCACGTTTGCAGGAAGTTCTTCCGATAAAAGCTCAACGAGTAATTCCGACATAATTGTTCTCAACCAAAGTTATGGATTTGCTTTAAGAAGCGTCTCGCAACATGCCTTCGCCAAATTTCTCACGCGCCCTATATATGCTTGTCTTTCCTGTGGACTGATGACGCCGCGCGCATCAAGCGAATTAAACGTGTTTGCGGCCAAAACACATTGCTCATAGGCCGGAATTGGAAGTCTCTTCTTTAACAATTCCTCACATGTTTCTTCAAAATCATTGAAGTGCAAGAACAGTTTTTGAGGATTTGAGTGTTCAAAATTATAGGCCGACATCTGTTTCTCGTTTTCGAGATAAACGTCGCCATATGTCAGGCCTGAATTGTTGTAAGGAAGATCGTAAACGTTGTTCACGTCTAGTACATACATAGCAAGACGCTCTAACCCATAGGTAAGTTCAAGCGTCACGGGGGAACACTCCAAACCGCCCATTTGCTGAAAATATGTGAACTGCGAGATTTCCATCCCGTCACACCAGACTTCCCAACCAAGGCCGCTGGCTCCTAAGGTTGGGCTTTCCCAGTCATCCTCAACAAATCGGATATCGTGCAACGCTGGCGTTATCCCGATCTCCTTGATGCTGTCCAAATACAATTCCTGGGAATTAGCCGGAGATGGCTTTATCACGACCTGGAATTGATGGTGCATTTGCAGCCGGTTGGGATTCTCTCCGTATCTGCCGTCTGTCGGACGCCTTGCCTGCTGCACATACGCAGCTTTCCATGGCTTCCCTCCGAGCACCCTAAATACCGTTGCGGGATGATATGTGCCCGCGCCCATTTGCATATCGTAGGGCTGAAGAAGTGCGCACCCCTTCGATCCCCAGTATTTTTGCAAACCAAGAATAATGTCTTGGTAGCAGCGCAGCTTTTTGGAATCCTGCATTGCAATTCGTCCTAAAGTTGTTTTTTAATGAATGTGTCTGAATTGATCTGAGGCCACATCCCCCTTTTGGGGGTTTCTGTGCCAAAAACGCTTCAAAGCGCGCTAGTTAATGACAGCAGAGGAAACACCGGTTTTTTCAAGCGAGCCCTTAGTTCATTGAAGTGTTTTCCAGCAAGATCAAACCCCCCTTTGCTCAGCATCGCGGAACTAATAAAATAGCCATCCCCTTTAACATTCTGCTCATCAACTGCTTTAGCGATGTCATCATGCGTAAGGAGACCAGCAACACAGATATTTCCGCCAAAGTGTTGGTTAGACGCGGCAATTATGCGTAAATTACGAACTTTTTCATCAGGACGAAGCAGCTCCGTTGCTGCGTCTAAAAAAGGCTTCATGATAGAGCTTGTGACAAGAACGGGTTGTTGCAATTCATACTGCCGTTGGTGCGCAGCAATACGCCGGAAAATTGAGAAATCCACATCGTCATTCATGAGGATTCCCCATGTTCCGACCTTCTTATCAACCAGCGTTCGCGCCCGCTTCAGTGACTTATAGGCAGAAAGCTCCACATCTCTTTGCATTCCCCTCGGGTCTCGCACAGCGACGACCATCTTGTTGGCTTGAAGATCATTTAATAGCTGAAGTGCTTCGGTTCGTGACCGTGGAGTTTTCCCATTAACTTCGATGATTGTTGATCCCGCTTCGATGCCAGCTTGATCGGCGTTTGATCCTTCAATGACATCTTCTATCGTTGGCGTAAGCCCAGTTCGATTTAGCAATCCTACCGTTACAATTATGGCTGTTTTGACAGATGGGCGTAGAGCGGTGACAAATGAATCAATCCGTGCCAATTCTTCTGGTGACAAAAGCAGTTTTGGATTGTGATGAAGCGTGCCCGCCGGAAGAGCAACTCGTATATATGACGTCGGCTCATACTTGTCCGCATAACGAATTGTATGCTCGATGTCCTCTAATGGTATCCAACTCGTGGCTGCAACAAGAGAAACATCAAACTGAATTCCCAAATCGTGCATTAGCGGTAATGATTGAATAGCAACTTCATGTTGTTCAGGTCTGCCCCCAGGCATAAGTATTTTTCTGTAGGCAGGGTCCGCGCTGTTCAGCGAGACTTGGAACAGGACTTGCTGGCGAAGCTGATCGTCTTCTGCAATTGCCTTAAGAAGCTTCTGTTTTAGGTTTCCGCCATGTGTCAGGATGGGGACTTGCGCCTTAGGATCAGCGGCGCATATAAGCTTCAGAACCTTTAGAAATTCAGGATGTTCCGTTGGCTCCCAATCCATCAGCGCATAACGTAACGGCGGATGCCCAAAACGAGTATTTGCGTCGTAGGAATTTAGAGCGTCCTTAATGTCATCAAGCGATCTCGCCCATCCGCGCGGGTATCTGACCGTCGAAAAACCTCGATCAACATAACAGAACCGGCATCCCTGATTGCAGTTATTCCATACGAAAGGAATTGCTGCATTTTGAGCCGACCCAATAGGAACTTGAAGGGCTTGGGCATCAACGACTTTTGCCACACCTGGTTCAGAAAAATCAAATGTATTCAAAAGCCACTTCCGTACCACAGCCTCAAGCGTATCGTTATTATGAACACTCGGTAATGGAATTGCCGGAGAAGGAAATGTTGCCCCGCCAAGAATATGTTGTACCGCCGCTACGCGCCCATTTAGCACACCCCCTTCATTGAGAAGTTCCACATCGTGCAATAGGGCAAAAGAAATATCTCCCCAATTGATTTGGGCTTTACCTGGATTAGATGCAGCTCCTGCTTCGAAAGAGCCTTTTCCTAAACGCATATAGGCATCGCATAACAATACTATGGGAGATTCAAACCCAAAAAGTTGACCCTGAACGCTTTGCATTTCTTGTTGAGGGATAGGTTTGCTGAGATCGTTAGTACTATTTGAAACTCGAATACGATCAGGAACTAGGATATTGCCGTGAGCATCAAAAAACTGCGAAAACAGTATGACTGCTTGTGCCAAACCAAGAAAACGAGATTCTTTCGACCCAGCATCGTCAAGAAGACCATATTTCTGAATTTCGATAGCCTTTATCGTTGAAGAAAATTGTTTTGGCAGCGCGTTATTTACCATGTTGAAATTCCAAAAATGAAATGCTTTAAAAACAATCCGCTCATGTAACCCTTATAAAGAACGTGTTTATAACCCCCTTTGGGGGGTATAAGTTTCAACAAAACAGCGCGTCCCCTCTATTGCATAAGGGGAGATCAAGCCAAGCGTACATGCAATCGAAACGGCGTTTGCCTTGTTAACCGCGTTAAGCTTGTTCGATATTTTCCGGTGATAATCTTTGACTGTCTCTTCAGATAGACAAACAATGTCCGATATTTCTTTCCGTGTTTTTCCCCTTGCCGTCCAAGTCAGGATTTCTGCTTCTCTCGCTGTTAGAGGTTCGATGAGGAAGGACTCTGATGAATTCGGTGTGGCATTAGGATAAGCCAAATATAGCGTGGCCAGATGGGTGCGAACACGAACGCTGGAGCCGTTTTTGCGCAGCGCTGTATGACCAGAGCGGATTTCCTCTACTGGAAACCTTCCCCCGGACACGTTGCTCAAATTTTCAAAAAGCTCGTCCATTTATCTTCTTTTGCAAATAGATTAATTTAGTATTCCCGTTGTTAGACAGGTGAATTAATAAGTTATTGCGTTCTTTCCTAAGCAAACAACGCCTTTATCTGTTGGTTTTCCATATTCAGTGTATGTATTTTCAGTGCTTTGGAAGGAGTCATTGTTTTCCGATATCTTCCATCATTATTTTTCATTAACCGCTGCTCGACATCAGCCATCGCGTTCGCCATGTGCCACAGCTCGTCGATTTCTTCTTTTGAAAAACCGAGGAGCAGTAAATCCTGCGGCAAACAGCCCCCATTCTTATGCGTCAGGTCGATAATGACGGTCGCCATGCGTTGATACGGAGCAAATTTGCTATCAAACTCGGTACTGATATGATCGATTGCTTGCGGAATGAGGCTTGTTTGTAATGCGGATTTCATTGGGGAGTCTCCGCATTCGTGTCTTCGATTTCTTCATCGAGATATTTCAGCACCAGATCAGCAACTTTTCCTTGCTTTGCCGTAGCGTAGAGTTGCCACTGCATCCGGCGCGATTTTCGCGTTTGGAGCCGATCATAAAGTTGGATGAGGGATTCCTTGTCTTGGGGAATTTGTGTCGAGCCTTTCGTTTTACGTTCTTCAATATATGTCGCAATTGCGTCGTCGATTTTCGCGGCGTCCTCGTCATCAACAAAATTGATGGTTCCTGAAGGAAATGCTTGGAAAATATTGAGATTACAGAACTCATCCATGCGCTTGGCAAATTTCACAACCCTTTTTGCCATATCCGGTGTTTTGCCTGCCTTCCCGTCGGCAATAACGGTTTGAAAAGCCAGCATAAGGCAAAGGCGCTGATAGAGGATATTCGACGTCATTTGGATTTCTCCTCGTTCGCCTTTGCTTCCTTGAATTTGGCAAGAAGGCGCGAAAATGAGCCAATCGCCGGACGGTCGGTCGGCGGCTCAATGAAATTCGCGGAACTCAGTATGCTAAGGCCCGTGTGCGAGAAAGCCTGAAGAAACGCTTCACGGGCTGCTGAAGAGTCGAAAGTTCCCTGAAGAATGACGCTGTAGCGCAACTGAGGGTTTAACGAAGGAGCGACACGCGATGCTGCATCTTCTTTATGTAACGAGAAGGCTACTGTGTTGTCCCTCATCATATAAACCCTGAAATAGCGTTTAATTAATGAGGCTAGTGTCTGCCGCCCAAGATAGAAGTTCCACGTTCCATCTCGTTGTTTTTCGTCAATTTCGGCTGGAAGAATTGACGAAAAACACTGTTTGTATTTATTCGTCGTTTGTGAGGACTGTTCTTGTGAAGAAAAGAATGAAAACGCGGCAAGTAGATTTGCCGCGTTGGGATGCTTTATCAGAATATGGTTAGAAACTTATCGCCGACGCTTCATTCCAGAGAGACAGAAAGTCTTTTCGTTCGCCTTGAGCGACCCAGGCGATATCGTAAATAACCGCCATGTAATTCAATGCGCCGTCCGTCAGAACATGGGCGTACTTATTCCCGTAGATAAACATCGAAACTGCGCCGCAGGGGCGATGATCAACCATCCGGCAAGGAAAGAAAGGCTTCTGAAACGAAGGCTTCGCGATGTCAGACATCAAACACTTGATATCAACAACGGCGCGCAGGGCTTCCAACCGATCCATATTGCTGAGAAAATCGACACCGCATTTCCGTGTTAGAATCTTGTCATCCTTCGTAAATACGAGGATTTCTTTCTGTTCCTGATCGATGGTCTTGCAAATATCTTCAAAGAACAGATCGCAACTATCGACCCCTCTCAACGTACACACGCCGAAATCGCGGCGGCGAACGCCCTCGCCTTCCGTAAATTCAAGCCCATTGTCCTGAAGCGTCGTGCAAATATCTTGCAAGGTAGTAATGCGCGGAATTTTTCCAAGTTCCATCGTCCTGATGGTCGAAATGGAAACGCAAGACTTCTCTGCCAGGTCTTCTTGAGACCAGTCGAGCAAGGCTCTTGCCGCCTTGATTTGTCCTGCACTGACTGGACGCATATTATAAATCCTTCAAAAAAATTCAAAAATCAGTTCATCGCCATTCGAGGATCGAGATCAACGAGATAAGCAACGGCTTTGTCAAAATCATTCCGACGAATCTTTTGAATGTCGTCGGTTCTAAAATAATCTTCTACAAGGGAACGAATAACGACTTCATTGAACTTGTGGGTATATGCAACATAGTCAATAAGCGCGCGAACCGAAGATAATTCCAAACCATTCAGAGTTGGTTCATCGGAACACAAGCCTTCCAGTGCAGCGTGCAACGCCTTGATAGCAGGATGAAAAACATCTTCTTTCTGGGCAGACACCGACAGCTCGGATTCCTTATTATCGTTGGAAGGGCCTTCTGAAGAATTGGTGTTGTGCGTTTTGCTCATGATGATTATCTGGCAACCGCCGTCATGGGCAGAAATTCGGTTGTATCGGGATGGGATAAAAGCGAGGCCCAACGTTTTTCCAAGGGAATATTTGTATTGGCAACAATGCCTTGGTAGCGCTCCATACGCTCGATCAAATCTTGAACGCCAAATTCTCCATGGCGCATCATAAAATCGTGATAATCCGGCATAATAAGGCTCCGTAATAATTATTTTTGTCTTCCAATATTGGGCAATATATATGGCGGTCTCACTGAAAGCAATTAGAAATTGTGTTTCATATCGTCCCGCGCTTGATCTCATATCAACTTCAATGGTTGGCATGCCCACAGTAGTTAACAGAAGTTAATTATAAAACTACCTTTTTTGGGTAGGAACATGCCTTTTGGAGGTAAAAAACATATTGTTCTTGAGTTTTTCAAAAAATAATTTTATAACAAGCGCCACTTGATGTGGGGTATATAATGCCAACAGGAAAACAAATACGAGCTGCACGCGTTCTGGCTGGGTGGGACATAAAAGACCTCGCCCCACGCGCGGGACTGAGTGTAACCGCCGTTCAGAACATTGAAACGGGCGTAGTTCCCAAAACATCTACAATTGAAAGAATCGTCAGAGCATTTTCTGGTGCAGGAATTGAGTTCACTGACAATGAAGGTGTGCGTCGTCGCCCTCAAGGTGTGGAGATATTTGAAGGCCAAGAGCGTTTCGAGGAATTTACAAATTTTGTTTATGAGCAAATCAAAGAGCACGGTGGACATATTTGTTTGAGCGTGACTGACGAGCGATTGTTTTCAAAGTATCGCACGAATACCATAGACTACTATGAAAGAATGAAGGATTTGTTCAATCGAGGAGTGATTAAATCCTTTCGCATATTGGCTAACAAGAGCAACTTTGCAACGAAGTATACTTATAGCACCTACAAGTGGCAGCCTGAAACAACAATGGCACCAACGGCTTTTTATACGTTTGCCGATTACCTTGCACTTATATCCTTTGAACATAGCAATCCCCCATACGTCCTAGTTATTCAATCAGCGGCTTTGGCTGATTCCTATCGTCGCGCTTTTGAGATCGCTTGGGCGGCGGGGAAAGAACCTCCGAAAACAAAGGGGGGTAAATCTTGACCTGTGTCCAAATCCAATCAGTAGGCGCAGCCTCTTTGCCACAACAATTTGAGCTTAGGCCTTTAACCGGGAATGACACTTCGGCTTATTTTGAGCGGCGTGATCATATTTTGAAAATCGGCGAAGGTCATTTTTTCAGCGATTCATACGAGCGAGAAGATAAATTAATAACTGAACAGAAACGACGCGATTGGTGCACAGAAAAGCACGATCATTGTATTTTGGGCGCATTTGCCGACCGGAATCTTGTTGGTTTTGTTATGATTACGCAATACGGCCCGCCAGCGGACAAAACCGTTGAGTGGGAGGCCGCTTGGGTTGATCCTCGCTATCGCGGCACCGGACTTACAAAAGCACTTTATGAAGAAGTGGAAAAGTGGACCGTCTCTGAGGGATACCGCTTTGTTAAATCGTTTATCCGAGAAGATAACAAACGTTGGTTAGACATTCGCCGCAGGACGGGGTTTGTCGAAATCGGCACCAAATATGTTTCTCACTGGGCGGATAACACAGACGGAAACATGGTTATCCTCATACGTGATCTTTCTGTTCCAAAACCTCAGCAACAGAAATCGCTCCATTTTCTTGAAGACACCATTTCTTCTTTGGAGGGTCTTCCTGCTGTTTCGCACGGCATAGTAAGAGCGCGAAAGGTGCAGGCGTTAGGTCTATAGCGGATCACATATTATTTTTCAGAAGACTGAAGAAGAAATTTGTTGTAGTCTGTTCGTAACTCAGGGGGAGAGAAAAAAATCGAGACCTCAAGTTTTAGGGATTTGAATTCTCGGTTTTCAGGAAATCCCTTTTGGGGATATAAGTGGGGGCATAAGAGGAAATTATGATCGGTGATTGTTTAGCAATATCAATCTAATACAAGCCGCGTCCTAATCCCTCCGTCTCCGCCATTCTCATCCGACCCGCCGATTGGCGGGTCGGATGAGAATGGAGAAAGCGGGATTCGAACCCGGCAAAAGGGTTCGATGGCAAGCCATTCAAATAGCGTTCGCGGAAGCTCCGCGAACGCACAAAAACAAAAATTTATGGCGCAGACAGGGCGAGCGGCGCGACAGCGCCGAGAAGCCAATCCCTCCGTCTTCGCCATAAATATAAGGGACGCTTGGCTCTTTTTTATTATGACATAGTGGGTTTCGAAACCGACAAAAGGGTTGATGGCAATCTTAGCTTAGAGGTAAGACAATCACGTTAAAGTTTTATGCGGGGCTACTCAATGACAGAACAAGAGCTTTTAGATATTCTGAAAGAGACGGGCGGGTATATTACAGGAAGCCACATTGTCACGACTTCCGGAAAACATATTGATACCTACCTGAACAAGGATGCAATCTATCCGCATACGCATGTCACTTCTGCGGTGTGCAAAGCAATGGCCGAACTGTTTGTGGATTCGAATATCGAAGCGGTGGTCGGACCAGCGCTTGGGGGCATCATCCTGTCGCAGTGGACCGCCTATCACCTGAGTGAGCTCACGGGAAAGGAAGTCCTCGGCATCTATGCTGAGAAGACAGCAAATAAGGATCAAATCCTCACGAGAGGATATGACGCCCTCGTTCGCGGAAAGCGGGTTCTTGTTGTTGAAGATATTCTTACTACGGGACAATCACTTGCGAAGGTCGTTCGCAGTGTTAAGGAGGTTGGAGGGATAGTCGTAGCTGCGTGCGCAATGATAAACAGGGCTCCTGACAAGGTCGATTCGACCGTTGTCGGCGCTCCTCTTAAAACCCTTGCCGAGCTTCGCCTGCCCGCTTGGGACAAGGCCGATTGCCCCCTGTGCAAAAACAACGTTCCAATTAATACGACAGTCGGCAAAGGCCGTGAGTATCTTGCACAACTTCAGCAAAAAGATTAGCCACAGTATAATCGCCCTTTACCATAAATAACATTTTTGAAAGAATTGCGCCTACGCTACACTTGCCTCCATTGGTTTTTTTCATTTTGAACAGAGAGAATTATGCAGGACCTTCGTATTCCAAAAAATTCAGCCGATGTTTATTCGTACGCAAAAGAGTGGGAAGCCCTCTACGGCGACGATTTCTTTTTCGTCACCGGAAACGTCAAGAGCCTTCCCGACCGGCCGCGCCTTATGGATTATTCCATTCTCGGAAATACCGTTTTCACCCTGTCCGATAAGGTCGCCGTCAATCCCCACATCTCCGGCTTCGGCCTGACGCAAGACCAGATGGCGCGACGCGAGATATTTTTTGAGCTCCGCGAAGACGGAAAGCAAAGCGGCGTGCCGCAAGACAGGTTTCCTACGATTGCCGATGTGCGCAAGCAGAAAGAATCCGGAAAGGGCGTCACTCTTTTCTCGGGCGGCGCAGAGGTTTTTGTTCGTCAGGAAGAAGAGCGCGGCCCCGCCTATCGCTGGGGGCTCTTTGCGCGCACGGAATCCTCGACCTACGGCATGCTTACGGGGCCGAACGGCCTTTGCTCCGGCCCGCACACGGCGGAGATCGAGGCCGTTGATGAGTTCACCCCTGTGGACGTCAAATCCGAAAATGAGTCTATCGTCTATGGCCTTGTCTTCGACGATCGGCTTCAAAGCCTTCAAACGACCAAATCCGTCAAGCATAGGCAAGCGAGCGTCATCTCAAAAAATCTCATGGCGGAGGGTTTTTCCGGTAAATTGAAATGCGGCACGCTGACGACATCGCCTCTTACGATCAAAGGATTAACGGTCAACCGCCATGCGGCGATATGCGATGGGTCAGGCAACTATTGCAGCATAGATTATGGGTTTCTGGTTTTCGAGCACGACCAAAGCACGGTCAACCTGCGCAAGATCGTTGGCGTCACGCCGCCTAAAGATGCCGTCATTCACTTGACCGACGGAGAGTATTTATCTCCGGGCAACAGACCGGGCAAATTGTATGATTCGGATTCTCTTGAGGTTGCCGTCAGGGATAACGGGGCTTTGTCCTCACTACTCGCACTCCAAGAACATCTCAAAAAACACGAAAGCTGGCCGCAACCTTTGTAATCAGAATAAGTCGGCTGGCTTACGGCGCGCCCTGTGGGTAGACTGCGTTTCGACTCAACATGGAAGCCTTTCTTGTCTCAACGGGCATTGTGGCCCTTGCCGAAATCGGCGACAAAACCCAGCTTTTGTCCTTCATTCTGGCTGCGAAATTCCGCAAGCCATGGCCGATTATGATCGGCATCCTTCTGGCGACTTTGGCCAACCACAGTTTTGCCGGCGCGATCGGTTCGTGGATCACCACGCTTGTTGAGCCGGATACGCTCCGTTGGATTCTCGGCCTTTCCTTTATCGCCATGGCGGCATGGACTCTCATTCCCGATACGTTCGATGAAAAAGACGCGGGCGCGGCGCGTTTTGGCGTTTTCGGCACGACGCTTGTCGCCTTTTTCCTTGCTGAAATGGGCGACAAAACGCAAATCGCGACAGTCGCCCTTGCCGCTCACTACAAAAACCTGTTTGCCGTCGTCGCCGGAACGACCCTTGGCATGATGCTGGCGAACGTCCCCGCCGTCATTTTAGGCAATAAAATAGCCGACAAAATGCCCGCAAAGTTGGTGCACAGAATCGCCGCCGCAACCTTTATCGCGCTTGGGGTTGCGACTCTTCTCGGTACCGGCGTATAAGCGTTAGTTCTCTCTTTTGCGGTGTTCTCATGTTCGAAACGGCTTATTCTTGGGTTGGTCCCGCGATCCTCATTGTGTTTGTTCTTGCCTACGGATTTGTCTTTGCGGAAGAGAAGCTTCACTTGCGCAAATCAAAGCCCATGATGATCGGCGCTGGCTTGATATGGATATTTGTCGCCATCGCCTTTCATGCCGAGGGACGCCAGAGCGAGGTTGCCCAAAAACTTAACGTCATTTTGGTCGAATACACGGGCTTACTCTTGTTCCTTTTATCCGCCATGAGCTTTGTCAACACGATGGTGGAGCGAAACGTTTTCGAATCCTTGCGTTCGCGCCTTATGGCGGCAAGGTTTTCGACGCGGAGTATCTTCTGGATCACGGGAGCATCAGCGTTTTTTCTTTCCCCTATTGCGGACAATCTTACAACCGCGCTCGTGCTGGGCACTGTTATTTTATCCTGTCTGGCAGGAGATAAAAAAGCGACGGCAGGCGCCTTGGTCAGCGTCGTCGTCGCGGCCAATGCCGGCGGCACTTTTTCGCCGTTCGGCGACATTACGACCCTGATGATTTGGCAAAAAGGCGTTGTGGAATTTCAACAGTTCTTTGCCCTCTTCCTTCCCGTTCTTGTATGCTGGCTTGTCCCCGCCGCGCTTATTTCAATAACGCTTAAAGACAAACCTTCGACGGCTTCGTGCGAAATTGTCAAAGTCCGCAAAGGCGGATACGTCGTTGTCGGCCTTTTTCTGGCGACCATCGCGACAACAGTGCTTCTGGATCATGAACTGGGGCTGCCCCCGTTCCTCGGCATGATGATGGGCTTCGGCGCCCTTAATCTGTACGGTTATTTTCTTCACGGCTCAGAATCCCGCCTCCTGTCCGAAACGCCCATCGCGTCGGCCTCCTCTCCCCATAACGGGGCTTCATGGCCTTCGCGCAAGCCTTTTGATATTTCCGATATTCTGGAAAAGATCGAATGGGACACTCTGCTGTTCTTTTATGGCGTCATGCTGTGTATCGGCGGCATCGGCGCCATGGGATATCTGGATAACTTCTCAAAAATTCTTTACACCGACCTTGGAAGCACAACGGCGAATATTTCCGTCGGCATTCTGTCGGCCATCGCGGGCAATATCCCGTTGACCTTTGCCGTTTTGACGATGAACCCGCCCATGGATTTGGGACAATGGCTGCTTATGACGTTAATGGTAGGCGTCGGCGGCTCTCTTTTGTCGATAGGATCGGCGGCGGGAGTCGCTTTGATGGGCATCGGCAGAGGAACCTATACATTCGCCTCTCACTTAAAATGGACATGGGCAATTTTGTTGGGCGTTGCCGCAAGCGTCGCCGTTCATTTCGCAATCAACAAGGCTTTGTTCTTGCTCTGATGCGCCGCGTTTTGGCCTTATATTTCTTTCTGCAACGCTTGCTGTGCCGATTCCCAAGTGTTACGATTTGCGTCGATTCTACCTCAGGTGGTTTCAAGCGCGTAAAGGCCTTAATATCCCTCCCCCTTTTTGTCCTAAGGTTTTCTGTAAATGGCTGCAGTTATCATTCTGGACGAAGTCAAATGCGTCGGATGCAACAAGTGTATTGCAGAGTGCCCTGTCGAAGGGGCCAACGTTTCCTATCTCAAAGACGGCCGCAGTAAAGTTCGGACTAATCAGGATGCCTGCATTCTTTGCGGTCGATGCGTCGACGTATGCGACCACGGAGCCCGCGATTATCGGGACGATACGGAAGCCTTTTTCAGAGATTTGGCCAACGGGGAGCGAATTTCCGTCATTGCCGCGCCCTCTATCCGTTTTAATATTTCCAATTACAAAAAGCTGTTCGGCTACCTGTCGCAACTCGGAAGCAATCTGATCTACGACGTTTCGTTCGGCGCCGACATATGCACGTGGAGCTATCTTAGGTGCGCCGAGCAAAAACATCTCGATTCCTTCATCTCCCAAGCTTGTCCGGCCATTGTTTCGTACATTGAAAAACATTGCCCCGAGCTTATCGACCGCCTTGCCCCCTCTCACAGCCCGATGCTTTGCACCGCCATTTATTTGAGAAAATACAAGAACATAACGAACAGAATCGCCTTTCTTTCCCCCTGCATCGCCAAGGAGCAAGAGTGCATCGATACCGACGGCCTTATTTCCTACAACGTCACTTTTAAAAAAATTAAAGCGTATCTTTCAAAAAACAACATCGCCCTCGATATGTATCCCGAAAAGGATTTCGACGACATCGGATGCGGCTTGGGCGTCGCCTTCAGCCGCCCCGGAGGCTTGCGTGAAAACGTCGAATACCATACGAACAACCAGGCTTGGATACGTCAGGTCGAAGGCGTCCGCCCCGCCTGCGATTATCTGAGAAGATATGCCGCACGCGTGAAGACGGGAGAAAAATTACCTTTCCTTATCGACATTCTGAATTGTTCGCACGGATGCAATCTTGGAACGGGCACCTGCAAAGAAATCAACGTCGACGACATCGACGCAAAAACGGATCAGCTCAAGAAAGAAAAGCTGAAAGAGAAGGAAATCGATAGATCGGGAAAAATCATCTACTCTTTGTTTGAAACGTTCGACAAAGAGCTTAGCCTTCAGGATTTTTCGCGAACGTACAAAAACAAATTGGTTTCGGGCAAACAAAGAGAGTTTACCGAAAGAGAATACGATAAAATGTTCAATGATCTCTACAAGTTCGACGCTGAAAGCCGCCGCATCAATTGTTTTGCCTGCGGCTATGGCAACTGCAAGGACTTCGCCAAAGCCGTTCTCAGCGGAGACAACCACCCCGGCAATTGCATCAACTACAACCGCGCCGTGGCCAAAGCGGAACATCAGGAAGTAATGCAACAAAAGCTGAAGGCCGAGGCGGCGACAAGGGCGAAAAGCGACTTTTTAGCCAATATGAGCCATGAAATCCGCACGCCTCTCAACGCGGTTCTCGGCATGACCCAGCTTCTTCTCGACACGGAGATGTCTCAGGAACAGCACACATGGGCCCAAATCATCAACCAATCCGGAGAAAGCCTTCTTGGGTTGATCAACGACATTCTCGATCTCACGAAAATCGAAGCCGAACACCTCAATCTCGAAAGCGTAGACTTTAATCTGTGCTCCGCCGTTGCCGAAGTGACCGACACGCTCTCCATCAAAGCCCGCGAAAAAGGTCTGGAGATGATCGTTTCTTTCGTCGGCGAGGTACCGGAATATATTAAAGGAGACCCCGGCAGATTTAAGCAGATTCTTTACAACCTGATCGGCAACGCGACAAAATTCACCCAGAACGGACATATACTGACGCGGATCGTTTCGGAAAAAGTCAATAATGACATAATGCTTAAAATTGACGTTGAAGACACGGGCATCGGCATTCCGGAAGAGAAGCTCGCCTACATCTTTGAAAAATTCGCGCAGGGCGAAGAGTCGACAACGCGCCGTTTCGGCGGAACCGGACTTGGCTTGGCAATCTCGCAAAAGCTTATTCGTCTTATGGGCGGCGAAATCAACGTTACAAGCAAGGAGGGCCTGGGATCGACATTCTCTTACACCATCCGCATGCGCCCGGGTTCCTCTGAAAACACCATTCAGGAAGTACCCGATGTCTCCCTTAAAAATAAGCGCGCCCTTATCGTCGACGATTATCTTTTTGGCTGCGAAATCACCAAAGGATGCCTGGATGGTTTTGGCATCAGAGCCGACATCGCAACGACGAAAAAAGAAGCCCTACAGAAGGTTCTGGACGCGCTGAAAGCCAAGGATCCTTATGATTTTATGATCCTTGATTATAAGCTCGGCGAAGAGAACGGGCTTACGCTATGCGACGATATCGCGTTCGCGAAAGGCAGCGCCCTTATGCCTATGATTATTATGGTCACGGCGTACGGATACTTTTCAACGCTTGAAAATCTGGCGGCTCACGGCGTTATGGGCTTTATGGTCAAACCGTTCTATCCCGCTCAAATGGAAACGACGCTCAAGCTGATTTTGAACGGACGATTGAAAAACATTCCTTTACCGGTCGTCACGCGCCACACCGTGTGCAAGATTTTGCATGACGATCTGGCTTCGGAAAATTTAGAAACGGAATCATTTAAAGGCACAAAAATTCTCGTCGTCGAGGACATGCCCTTCAATCAGCTTCTTATGACTAAAATTTTGAATAAATTCGGGTGCAACGTCGATATGGCGTCGGACGGATCACAAGCACTGCAGAAAGTCAAAAAAGTTGATTACGATATCGTCTTTATGGATTGCCAGATGCCGGTTATGGACGGCTATGTTGCAACGCGAGAAATTAGAGAAATTGAAAATAAACTCAATAAACACACGCCCATTATCGCCCTGACCGCCGACGCCATGACGGAAGATCGCGAGAGGTGTTTTCAAGCCGGCATGGACGATCATCTTGGCAAGCCCTTTAAACAGGAGCAGATTGTGGAGATGATTAAAAAATACAAACCCAAAGATAATTCAGGAAACCCCGCTTGAATGGACTGGTGCAGGACGCGCCAACGGCGTTGGGTCTTAATGTTTGCTTTAACTCTTGAAGAAATGCACGGATCCCTTTCATGCGCAAAGAAACCGACATTTTAGGAAACGTAGAAATCGATGATTCCGCTTTGTGGGGCATTCATACAGAGCGCGCCCTGCAAAATTTTGCCGTTTCAGAACGGCGTGTTCCTTTTTCTCTGATTGCAGCCATCGTCACAGTCAAACAGGCGGCGGCACAGGCCAACGGAGAGCTGGGATATCTTCCACAAAACATCGCCGACGTCCTTGTGGCAGCCTGCGGCAAAATTTGCGGAAATGAAAACGACACGATGGCTTCTTTTCCCCTCGACGCGTTGCAGGGCGGCGCCGGCACATCCACGAATATGAACGTCAACGAAGTCATCGCCAATGTCGCGCTTCAGGCGATGGGGAAAAAAGCAGGCGCTTACGACGCCCTCCATCCGCTTAACCACGTCAATCTGCATCAATCGACGAACGACGTGTATCCGACGGCTCTCAGGATCGCCGCCATATCCGGCCTGAGGTCGCTTTCGGACGCGCTCGCAAAACTTCAGGGCGCGATGCAGAACAAGGAAAAAGAATTTCACGACATCCTTAAAATGGGGCGCACGGAATTGCAGCCTGCCGTGCCGATGACGCTGGGACAGGAGTTTTCCGCCTATTCCGAAGCCGTCGCGCGCGACCGCTGGCGCACGTTTAAATGCGAAGAACGCCTGCGCATGGTCAACATAGGAGGAACAGCTATCGGAACGGGTCTGACGGCGCCCAGGGACTATATCTTCCGCGTCATTGAAATACTGCGCTCGCTCACGGGCATGGGGCTTGCGCGAAGCGAAAACGTCATCGACGGCACGGCAAACGCCGACGTTTTTGTCGAAGTTTCCGGCATTTTAAAAGCCGCCGCGACGACGATGGCCAAAATCGCGGGAGATTTGCGCCTTCTGCATTTTTTGGGCGAAATCGCCCTGCCGCCCATGCAAACCGGATCGTCCATCATGCCGGGAAAAATTAATCCCGTCATGACGGAAAGCGTGATGCAAGCAAGTCTTGTCGTCCGCGCTAACGATTTTATGATCGCCGAGTGCGCGGCACACGGTACGCTTCAGATCAACGAGTTTATGCCGCTCATTGCCAGCGCCCTTCTTGAATCCATCGATATCCTGAAGAATTCAGCCCTTGCGCTCGCGCCGCATATCGACGCTATCAAGGCCGACGCCGAACGCTGCCGCAGTTTCGTCGAAAACAGCCCCGCCCTGATGACGGCTTTGCTGCCGCACGTCGGCTATGAAAAGACGCTGCTTCTGATGAACGAATTCAACGCCCTTAAAAAGAAAAACGCCGAAACTTTCATTACGAGCTTTCTCGCCGAAAAACTAGGCAACGAGATCGCCAAAACCGTTTTATCCACGACGAATTTTATCGGCCTTGGATACGTGAAAAAGGAACATAAAGAATGATCGACCAGACTCCCAACACTCCGAAAGCGATGCGCCTGCATATTGGAATCATGGGCAGAATGAACGTCGGAAAGTCTTCGTTCTTGAATATGGTGGCCGGACAAGATGTCGCCATTACTTCGCCTGAGGCTGGAACGACGACGGATGTCGTTGAAAAGACTATGGAATTGTTGCCTTTGGGGCCTGTCGTTTTGCTGGATACGGCGGGGATCGACGACACGTCCGCGCTCGGCATCGCGCGTGTCGATAAGGCGAAAAAAGCCGTCCAGCGCATGGATGTTCTTGTGCTTATCGTCACGCCCAACGACTGGAGCGAATTCGAAGACGCCTTGGTGAACGAGGCTCATGCCCACAACATTCCGGCGCTTGTCGTCATCAACAAGACCGATTTGGCGGAACCTTCGACCGATTTTCTCGCCCTTCTGGACGTCAAAAAACTTTCTTGGGTCGCAGGAAGTTCGACCGACGAATCCAAAAAAGAAGATTTCAAAAATGAATTCAAGCAAAGCCTGCGCGCTATGCTTCCCCGCCTTTTCGCCGCGCCGCAATCCCTTATCGGCGACTTGCTGCCGCCCGGAGGCATGGCGGTTTTTGTCGTTCCCATCGATCTTGGCGCGCCGCAGGGGCGCCTTATCGTTCCTCAAGTGCAGGCGTTGCGCGATCTTCTCGACAACGACGCGTCAGCCCTTGTCGTCAAAGACAGGGAATACGCCGCGACGCTTGCGCGGCTTAAAAAAATGCCCGATCTCGTCGTGTGCGACTCTCAGGTGGTCGCGCGCGTCGTCGCGGATACGCCTGAAAGCGTTCCCCTGACGACTTTTTCCATTCTTTTCTCGCGCTTTAAGGGAGATCTCGCGCTGCAAGCCGAAGGCGCGGCAGCGCTTGAAAAATTGAATGACGGAGACAAGGTTCTGATTGCGGAAGGATGCTCGCACCATCCGATGGAGGATGACATCGGGCGCATCAAAATCCCGCGCTGGCTTAAGCAATATAGCGGAAAAAACATTACGATTGAGTCTTCCGCAGGGCACGATTTCCCCGCGAATTTACAGGATTATAAGGTCGTCATTCATTGCGGCGGCTGCGTCATGACAAAGCAGGAAATGTCGTCGCGCCTGTCCATCGCCAAAGGAAAATCCGTGCCGATGACAAACTACGGCATTGCGATTTCCGCCCTGCAGGGGGTTTTGAAGCGCGCCCTGTCCCCCTTCCCCGCCGCGCTCGCAGCCTATGAGAAGGCAAAGAAATTTTAGTGCCTCAGGCTTTCAGGGTTAAGGCCTTTTAGTCTATCCACGAACGTATTTCTCTGATCTTCCGGCTCCGAGATTCCGGATGCCTTCAATATCATAGAACGAGCGGACGCGATATGCATCTCATCTCTCTTCCCGATATACGGATCTCCCGCACCCTCTTTCACAACGCCATACGCGACATTTGCAAGATGCGGGTTGCGTTTCAAAACGGAGCTTAACGGATCACGCTTCCCCATGACATGGGGTGTCGCGGTCGCCTGTGATAAAATAGGTAACAACCTATCATCAGCACCCGGAAATTTTTGCAGAAGCTCGTCAACAAAATCCAGCGCAGCGCCAAGAGAAAAATTCCGATCCTCCGCCTTAGCCTGCATAATATTTCGTTGGACACCCTTTTCAATTGCATCGCCAATCAGAGTCTCGCCCATCACTCTCGGATTATTTTCTATCCTATTCATGATATGTTGGCGCAGTTTATCAAATCCTGAGGTCTGACCGAGAGCCGCATCTGGGTCCCCCATCCAAGCGAATAGATGTTCCATATCTTTTGTGAGTTCTTCGATCGCAGAATTTGTAATTAAATGGTCGTTCATTTTCTTCATCCATATAAAATGAAAGAAATTAAATATGGGATGGATATTACCATGGATTCATGAAAGTAAAGATAACAGCCAGAAACCCATTGGTTTGTTTATATAATATTTGTCTAAATCTTATTCCGCATCCACGCGTTTTCTGTAATGCGTATGCAGAAGCTTGTGCGCTTTACTGTGCTTTGCAGGTGGGCAGGCAGCTTTTGAGCGCGTTGCGGCATTCGCCGCTGGCGCCATATACGCCCGAAGGGCCGATGACGCCGCTGTTGTTATCGCCGGCGGCGCGGGAGTCCATGCAACGGGAATAGCTTTCGTTGCAGGAACGGCGGCAGGTTTCGCTGTCGCTTTCAATAAATGTTGTAAGGCCGTCTTTACCGACGTACGTATCCGCCGGTTTCGTTCCCGACACGCATCCGATCAGCATTCCCATAACCATGATTATGAGAACGCGTTTCGTCATGGGGTCACTCTATTTCCGGCAGGCTTGGCTACTGTTGCCGCTTTGGCATGTTTTGCCGCTTTATCCGGTTTTGCCGTTTTCACGGGCTTTGCCGGTTCGGCCGTCTTCTCGGCCTTTTCGGCTTCCACCGGAGCTTCCGTGGCCTTCAACGCGCGTTGCTTGGCGCCTTTGGCTTCAACGTCGCGGTCGATAAATTCGATCATCGCCATCGCTGCGGCGTCGCCGTAGCGGAATCCCGCCTTGATAACGCGGGTGTAGCCGCCTTGGCGGCTCTTGTAGCGTTCGGCGAGCGCACCGAACAGTTTCTTGATGGCGGCTTCGTCGCGCAAGATCGACAGCGCGCGGCGGCGATTGGACAAACCGCCCTTTTTGCCGAGCGTAATCAGGCTTTCGATGACGGGGCGCATTTCCTTGGCTTTGGGCAAGGTCGTCGTGATCTGTTCGTTTTCGATCAGGGCTACAGCCATATTGGCGAACATAGCCTTGCGGTGTGTCGATGTCATCCCAAGCTTACGATATTGATTTCCGTGACGCATGTTCTTCTTCCTTTATATGGCCGCGACTACTCTGCGGTACGCTTGCTTCGCAAGCTCCCCGCAACCGTGACTGCGGCGCTGCTTGGCTCTGTGATTTCGTCCTTATGACGCTCTTGCAGAAACCGGTTGTACATAAGTCCCGCGCCTGATCTCAGCACGCAGGACTATCCTCACTACCTCAGAACGGCTCTTCCATTCTTTTCGCAAGGTCTTCGATATTCTCTGGCGGCCAATTGGGAATTTGCATGCCCAAGGTCAGCCCCATCTGGGTCAACACTTCCTTGATCTCGTTCAGGCTCTTGCGGCCAAAGTTCGGCGTGCGGAGCATTTCGCTTTCGGACTTTTGAACCAGATCGCCGATGTAGACGATGTTATCGTTCTTGAGGCAGTTGGCCGAACGAACCGACAATTCAAGCTCGTCCACCTTGCGGAGCAAGTTGCGGTTGAAGGGCAGATCGGTGGCAGCTTCCGGCGCAACGGCCACGGCGTGGGGTTCTTCGAAGTTGATGAAGAACTGCAATTGGTCTTGCAGAATACGGGCGGAAATCGCCACGGCGTCTTCCGGCAAAATCGAGCCGTCCGTTTCGACCGTCAACATCAGCTTGTCATAGTCGGTCACTTGGCCGACGCGGCTGTGTTCGACCTTATAAGCGACCTTGCGGACGGGGCTGAACAACGCGTCAATCGGCAGCAGGCCGATGGGCGTGTCTTCCTTGCGCAACGCGGCGGCGGGAATGTAGCCGCGACCCGTTTCGACCATCAATTCCATCGACAGCTTGGCGCCCTTGTCGAGCGTGCAAACGACGAGTTCGGGATTCATGATCTCGACATCGGATCCCGTTTCGATTTGCTTGGCCGTCACTTCTCCGGGGCCTTCGGCGCGCAGACGCACGCGACGCGGAACGTCGTTATGCGCACGCAAAGAGAGGCTCTTGAGGTTCAGGATGATGTCGGTAACGTCTTCTCTGACGCCCGGGATCGACGAGAATTCATGAAGCACGCCTTCGATCTGCACGGACGTAACGGCAGTTCCCTGCAAAGACGAAAGCAATACGCGGCGCAGCGCGTTGCCTAAAGTCATGCCAAAGCCGCGCTCCAGAGGCTCAATGACCAACGTCGCAATATTGGGATTGGCTTCGGCGGCAGAGATATTTTTTGTCGGCTGAATCAGCGACTTCCAATTTTTTTGTAACACGGCAGAACCCTTTCGGTTTATTTCAACTTAAACAAAACACTATGTCTCTTACACGCGACGACGTTTACGCGGACGGCATCCATTATGCGGGATGGGCGTCACGTCGCGGATCGATGTGATCGAAAAACCAACGGCTTGCAGCGCGCGCAAAGCGGATTCGCGACCGGCGCCCGGGCCTTTGACTTCGACCTCAAGCGTACGCACGCCGTTATCCATCGCTTTTTTGCCCACGTCTTCGGCGGCCATCTGCGCGGCATAAGGCGTCGACTTACGCGAGCCCTTAAAGCCCATCAACCCCGAAGACGACCAGGCAATGGTATTGCCCTGCGCGTCGGCGATCGTGATGATTGTGTTGTTGAAACTTGCATTGACATGCGCTGTAGCATTGACAATGTTTTTACGCTCTTTGCGGCGTCTGACCGGGGTTGCCTTTTCTTTGTTTTCGGCTTTGCCTTCAGTCTTTTCTGCTTTTGCCATTTTTCTTTCTTTTCCCTGTTACTCCCCGGGAATAATTCCCGGAGCTTGCACTTCATCCCGCTACTTAGTAAGCAATCCGGCTTCGCAAAATTGCTTCGCCGGATGAGATTTTTCTAAGGCTTGCCAATCGGCAAGCCGTAAGAAAAAACTCACTTCTTGGTAGCGATCTTCTTGCCGGCAATCGGCCTGGCCTTGCCCTTGCGGGTGCGCGCATTGGTATGCGTGCGTTGTCCGCGGACGGGAAGGCCCTTACGATGGCGCAGGCCGCGGTAGCAGCCCAAATCCATCAAACGCTTAATGTTCATTGAAACTTCACGGCGCAAATCGCCTTCGACTTTATAGTTCTTGTCGATGTCTTCGCGCACTTTCAGAATTTCGCCTTCGGTCAACGTATTGACTCGCTTTGTCGGATCGATGCCGACACGGGCGCAGATTTCCAGGGCATTCGTCGGCCCAATGCCGAAGATGTAACGTAACGCAATGTGCAACGGCTTTGCCGCCGGAATATTAACGCCTGCAATACGAGCCACTTTGTTCTCCAAAAAAACAACAAAAACACCGCATTGGCGAGAGATGCCTCGCGCGCCAAAACGGAGTTCATTTGCATAAGTTTTTAGCCCCAATCCCGAAGCTAAGGTGGCGCAGTATAGGGATTGATCGACCAGAGTCAAGCACGGAAGAAGCATTTAGGGGTTAGCATTTAGCATCTAGGGATTAGCATTCAGCATTTAGGGAAATAATAACAAAGATGCTTGAATATCAATAGGTTGACAAAACGTTTCTTCCTTATCCTTAAATGCTAAATGCTAACTCGTAACTGCTACCCCTCCCCTGAATGCCCCACCCTCATATCGAAAGCATATAGGGCACACGAATCTCGAACTTTGTTCCGAGGTTTAGCTCGGAAAAGACCTCCAGAGTGCCGTTAAGATTGTCGACCTCGCGCTTGACGACGTTCATGCCGACTCCGCGACCGGATAGTTCCGAGACGTTTTCGCGCGTCGAAACGCCAAACGTAAATACGTTTTGGATGATGGCGTGATCATCCAGATCGTTCCATGGCTTCCCCGGCTCCATTTGCATAAGTTTTTCGCGAACGCGCGCAGGATCAATGCCGCCGCCGTCGTCGGAAATGGTTATGGTGAGCCATTGTTTTTCGGTCTCTTTGTCCTGAACAACGTTCGTTTCAACCGAAACAAGCCCCGCAGGGTCTTTTCCCCGCGCAAGACGCGTCACCGTCGGTTCGATGCCGTGATCGATGATGTTGCGGCAAACGTGGGTCAAAGAAAAAAGCAACGACTGATATTCCCGCATTAGGATCGGCGGATTCGATCCGGAATAACGAACGGGTTTTATTTGCTTGCCCGTAATCTCGGCGAGGTCGAGCAGTTCGCGTTCAAACTGGCGGAAACAATCCTGAATGGGAACCGCCACGATAAACCGTAAATAATGATCGATGACGTCATGACCAATTCCCGATACGCTCATGACAAGCGCAAAATTATATAAAGCGCTTTCTTCGATTTCACGCGTATTGCCGCGCCGTTCGTAATCCTGCCCGATAAGGTCTTTGATGCCGTCAAGCACGGCGGTTAGTTCTTTATCGACGCAAAGGCGTCCCGCTTCCAAAACCTTATTGAATTCTTCATCGGAGTCTATCGCTTCGCTGCGCAACTCGGACTCCAACCCATGCACCGTGTCGGCGAGATTTTTGAGATGAAAGTGTTTGACGGCCGCTTTCAGCGTATGAAGAAGCCGCAACAACGGCGTCGAGTCTTTGCGGGTAATGGACGCCGCCGCCTGCTCCAAAAACGTCCGCACATGGGTGATTGTCGCGAGGAACTGGTTGCGCTCGCGGAAGATGCGGCAAATCATGTCGGCATATTCCTGCCGCTGCTTGGCAAGCTCTTGCGCTTCGTATTCTTCCGTCACGTCGGTCGCGATCAAAACGACGCGCATCAGCGCATGCCCTTTCGCATAAATCGGCTTGTAGACAAGATTGACCCGCCGTTTTTTCGGATGGGGGAAAAGCTGCGGTAAAAAATTGATGACGTCGGGAAATCCAAGCGCGTGATCCGGCATAAACAATATCTCTAGCCATCCCTTGAAATCGGCGCGCGCTTCTTCGGAAACCCGCAGGACATCCAAGATATCCTTGCCGCCAGGATCCGTTCCCAATAACTCAAGGCAAGCCTGGGAATAGACTTTGTCGCATATGCCGTCCCGCCCGAAAGACAGGAAGCCCTGCCCCAAGCTGTTGACAAGAACCTCGTTCAGGCGGTCATGATCGCTGACGAGCTTATACACGGCGTAGTTAAGGTAAGAGAGATAACTTATGCCCCCAAACGTTGCGGCCAATATGACAAAAAAACTATTTTTGTGCGTCACAGGCTCATATCCGAAAACAGGCAAGGCGACGGCGAAAAGCAGGATCAAGATGATCGCCACCATTCCCGCTAACGACGTGTGCAAAAGGCTAAAACGGCGCGCCGCTTCGGTTACGACAGATTTCCCGTCTGCAGGTACCGGCTGCGCCGCCATATCAGGCAGAATCTTGAGCCTATCCTTTGAATCAAACATATAAAAAATCTTTCAATCTGAAAGCCTCGACGATTCTCATCCCAATTCATGAGAGTCATGCAAGGCGACATAAACTTGGAACAATTTCCCATCAAGATGGAAGGGAACGATCATGTATTTGCCGCGATGAAACTGACAGACAAAATGCCCCTTGCCAGTCACAACACAGGGAATACCAAGCTTGATCTGGTGTTTTCTTTGGTTCAGCTCGTTTTTGACTTGTCCAAAGATCATGTTCGTCAATTCGCCGACGGCATCGATGGTCATTTCCTGCGTGACGGTAATGGACTTCCCCAGCACCTGCGGCAAAATGTCGCGTAACGTTTCGGACGTCATGCACAGAATCAACGTCCCGTCCAATTGCGACTGAACCAAACCGATAAGGCCGGAAATATCGCCGACGAGCGACACCATGCCTTCGCCAAATTCGGGCTTTCCTGCAACAACGGTGCAGCTGAACATCTCGCTCATCGAACGAATGACGGCTTTAGTAATGTCTTTGGCTAAGACGTCATCGAGAGAAATGGGTGTTTGCTCATCGGACATGGGAAACTCCTTTTAATTAAAAATTCCGCTCGAAACCTGACGCTTACGTTTGAGCCATTCGTTGATTTCAAAAAGCTTCTTACCCAAATCCGAAGGAGAAACGGGCTTGACAATATATGAGGTCGCTCCGGCCTTAATGGCCTTCATAATGTTCTGTTGTTCCGATTCCGCCGTCAGCATAACGAAGGCGGTATCCGAATATTCGGGTTTAGCCCGAAAATAACTCAGCACCTCCAATCCCGAAATCGTGGGCATATTCCAATCAAGGAAAACAATGTCAAAGGGTTGCCCTGCGAGCTTCGACTTCTGGACGAGATCTATTGTCTCGTTACCGTCCGCCGCCGTTTGCACGTTTTCAATCTTCGACTCTTTCAAAGTGTTGCGAACAAACTGCCGTATTAAAAAATGGTCATCGGCAATAAGCACGTTCAGACTAGCCAGTTGACTCACGTTTGTTCTCCTCAACAGGTATGGATCGTTTTCGATCCCCCGCTCGTTCACGAAAAGGGCGTAGCTAAAGGGACGGGGATTCTCGAAGATAAAGCCGTTGATTCATGCCATAAAAACCTTGCTGCATGGTTAAGAGCCGGAAAGCATAAAGGCTTGGAAAGACGTTTCAAACATTAGACAACGCCTTGATATGTATAAAAGAATAGAGCCAATTGGAAGCCGCCGCGAGTCTCCTAAAGGACGCACTAAACGCTAAAATCGATAAACCTTAGGCTTGGCTGTTTGTCTTCGAAACGTGCGGGGGGGGAGTTGGAATATATCAGTTAACACAAAGTCCTGACGCACGTTTTTCGAGTCTTGAGACGGTTAATCTTGAGTTAATTCTTCCCATTCCTTTATAATCGTCCCTTGCGTGATTCGAGCGTCAGGGAAACGTTATGACTTTCGTTTTAAGGGTAATTTTGCTCGCTGTTTTTGCGGTTGCGGCTTCCTCCGGAGCGCACGCCGAAGGCGATTTTATGTCCGAGCGCTCTTTGGGCAAAAAAGAGGCGCCGATCAGGGTTGACGAATATACGTCAATGACGTGCATTCATTGCGCCGATTTTACCCTCACTATCTTACCGGAACTTGAAAAACGCTATATCGATACTGGTAAAGTGCTTTTCGTGATGCACGATTTTCCTCTCAGCGCCTTCAGCCTCAAAGCCGCCGTCGTCGCGCGGTGCATGCCTAAAGATACTTATCTTCCTTTTATCAAGGTTCTTTACGGAGCTTTGAGAGAAGGAAAACTTAACGAGGGCACTTCCGAAGATATGTTGTACCAATACGCCGCGCTGGGCGGTTTAGCCGCCGATAGAGCCAAAGCCTGCGCTAACGACCCTGCGTTGCAAAATGAAATTATCGCAGGACGCACGGAAGCCACGGCAAAATATAACATTCAAGCGACGCCGACTTTCGTGATCAACAACGGCGTAGAGACAATCAACGGCGCCGTGAACGCGGATTCTTTTTCCGCCGTATTCGACCGTTTGCTCGCGGCCAAGAAGTGAAATGTTTTCTTGGTTCGCCGTTCGGCGGCCTTAGAAAACATTTCATCCCTGTGAAAACGGGGATCCATACCATAGAAAAGGATAGAGGTTTGTTGTGAATTTTACTCGTTTACGTCTTCAGGGTTTTAAGTCTTTTGTCGAACAGACCGATCTTCATATCGGCGCCGGCATGACGGGCATTGTCGGGCCGAACGGCTGCGGCAAATCGAACCTCGTCGAGGCCTTACGCTGGGTCATGGGCGAAAACTCCGCCAAAAATCTGCGCGGCGGCGAAATGGACGACGTTATTTTCGGCGGCACCGCCATGCGTCCCTCGCGCAACGTGGCCGAAGTCACGCTCGAGCTCGACAACGCCAATCACAGCGCCACGGCCGAGTTCAATAACGATGAGACGTTGCATGTCACGCGCAAAATCGAACGTGGGGAAGGTTCCGATTACAGGGTCAACGGAAAGCCCGTGCGCCGCCGCGACGTGCAGCTCTTGTTTGCCGATCAATCGACAGGGTCGCATTCGACCAATCTCGTCGGACAAGGACAAATCGACGCGCTGATCCGCGCCAAACCGCAGGACCGCCGCCAAATTCTGGAGGAAGCCGCCGGAACTTCGGGTCTTCAGGCGCGCCGGCATGAGGCCGAACTAAAGCTCAATGCCGCCGAGCAAAACCTGACCCGCGTCGACGACGTTCTGCAAGCTTATGACGCGCAGTTGCGCGGCCTTAAAACCCAGGTGCGCCAAGCTTCCCGTTATCGGAATCTTGCCGACCATATCCGCAGAACCGAAGCCGCTCTTCTTCATTTGCGCTGGCTTGAAGCCGGACAAAACGACGCGACGGCGAAGGCCGCCCTGCAAGCCGCAGAAGCCCGTGTGAGCGAATTGCTGGCTGTCGTGACGCAGGATAACGCCGCGCGCGCCGAAATCGCCGCCGAACTGCCTCCCATGCGCCAGGCGGAAGCCGTTGCCGCCGCCATCGTGCAAAAACTGACTCTTGCCCGCGAACAAATCGACGCCGAATTGAAACGCGTCGCCTTTGAAACGCGCGAACAGGAACAAAGGCTGGAACAGGCTAAGGGCGACCGCGACCGCGAACACGCCCGAAGCAAGGATAGCGAAGCCGCCATCGTCAAATTGCAGGAAGAAGCCGCTCAACTGGTGAAAACGCAGGCTTCACTCGACGAGGAAATTCCCCGCGCTTCCGAAGCTTTGGTCGCCATCTCTCAGGAAGTCGAAGCGATGGATATCGCGTTCAACAAGCTGATGCAGGAAACGGCGAATGCGGCAGCTCATAAAAACGCGCTGCAAAAAGAAACGGATTCTCTTGGGACAAGACGCGCGCAGATGATCCAAAGATGCGATCAGCTCAAGGCGCAGTACGCCTCTTTGAAGGCGGAAGCCGCCGCACGTCCCGATCTTGCCATGGCGGCCTCTCTCGTCGAAGCGACCGAGACCGAGCTGGCCAAGCGCCAGGAACAGGCTCACACGGCGGAAGGCTATTATCGTGACGCGGAAGTCTTGCAAAATCAGGCTCGTGAGCTTGCTCAAAACGCGCAGGATGAAGTAACGAAGCTTCAGGCCGAGAGCGACGCCTTGACCTCTCTCTTGCAAACGCATGACGACAACAACGAGCAAGTCATCGACTTAATCTCGGTAACACCGGGTCTGGAAAACGCTTTGGCCGTCGCCGTCGGCGAAGCTTTGACGGCAGCGCTCGACCCCTCTGCCGCCAAGCACTGGCGCGACGTGGGGCCTTTGGTCAACGCGCCTGCGTTGCCCATCGGCGTGATGTCCCTTGCGCAATACGTGAAGGCGCCCCCTGCCCTCGCCCGCTGCCTTTCGCAAATCGGCTTGGTCGAAAATGCGGCGGCGGGAGAAGCCGTCGCGCATACGCTCAGAGCCGGACAAATTCTCGTCAGCCGCGACGGGTGGGCTTGGCGTTGGGACGGCTTTACGCTGACGCCGGAAGCCAAAACGGCAACCGCTTTGCGCCTTCAACAACGCAACCGCGTCGAGGCGTTGCAGGAGCTTATCGAGAAAGCCGCAGCGGAAGCGCAGATAGCGCAGGGCACGCTGACCGACTCCAGCGCCTTTTTGGCGCAGCGCCAAAACGAAGACCTTCAGGCGCGCGAAGCCTTGCGCGCCGCCTTTGCCGCGTTGAACGATGCGCGTTCGACTTACGCCGAACAGGAAAAAGAAGTGGTCGGAATTACGTCGAAGATTTCCGCTTTGGACGACACTTTGCATCAAGTCGACGCGGATATCGGCCTTCTTGAGGCGCGTAAAGCAGAAGTCGAACAAGAACAAAAGGCATTGCCGGACCTTGACGCGGCGCGCATGACGATCAGCGAGAAACGCGCCGTCCTTGCGGATCAGCGCAACCAACAGGCCATGTGCCAAAGCGAATGCGACCGCCTGTCGCGCGAGATGGAAGCAAGTTTATCCCGCGCCAAGGCTGTCACGACGGAAATCGAGGAGTGGCAGGCGCGCCTTGAAAACGCCAACCAGCAAATCGGCGATCTGACGTCGCGCATCGCCGACATTGACGCCCGCTTGGAAAATCTGCGCGGACGCCCTGCCGAATTGGAAACGTCGCGCGGAACTCTTTTGACCGAGCTTTCCGACGCCGAGGCCAAACGCAAGGAAGCCGCCGATCTTTTGATCTCAACGGAACAAAATTTGAGCGGCGTCGAACAGCGCTTGAAGCACGATGAAAACGCGTTGACCGAAGCGCGCGAGTCCCGCGTCCGCGCCGAGGGCGCCGTGCAGGCTTCGGCGGAACACTTCAATACGTTGCGCGAACGCATGACGGAAAAGCTGAGCTGCGGCCCGGAAGAACTTCCGGCTCTTGCCGAATTTTCAGAAAGTCAGCCGTTGCCCGTTGTGGCCGATCTGGAACAAACGCTTTCCCGCTATATTCACGAGCGCGACAATATGGGCCCCGTCAATCTGCGCGCCGACACGGAAAGCCAGATGCTGCAAAACCAGATCGATACGCTCACCAAGGAAAGAAACGATCTGGTCGCCGCCATCGCCAAACTGCGGCAGGGAATTACGCATCTCAACACCGAAGCCCGCGATCGCCTGATCGGCGCGTTTACGAGCGTCAACGAGCATTTCCAGGAATTGTTCAAGGGCCTGTTCAACGGCGGCCGCGCTTACCTGGAGCTTATCGACAACGAAGACCCGATGAACGCCGGACTTGAGATTTTTGCGGCTCCTCCCGGCAAGAAGATGCAGGCTTTGTCTCTGTTGTCCGGCGGCGAACGCACGCTCACGGCGCTCGCGCTTTTGTTCGCCGTTTTCCAGACGCATCCCTCGCCCATCTGCGTCCTCGACGAAGCCGAGGCCGCGCTCGACGAAAGCAACATCGACCGCTTCTGCGGACTGGTTGAGAGAATTTCCAAGGAAACGGGGTCGCGCTTTATCATCATCACGCATCAACGCGTCACCATGGCGCGCATGGATCGCCTGTACGGCGTCACGATGGGCGAAAAAGGAGTCTCGCAGCTGGTTTCGGTCGATCTGGATTCCGCCGTGGCCATCCGCGACGGCAGCAAGGCCGAAGAAGCGTTGCGCGGAGTCAGGGCGGCTTAAGTCAGCGCGGCGCCGTTGCCGGAGAAATGCCGGATTGAGGAACGGGGCCCCGAACGATGAACGCGGTGATATCTTCCCATTTTATCGATAAATCCTCATCGTCGGGCGTCTCCGGCTTCAGGTGATCGGCCAGATCAAGCCTGAGCCCCAAGGCGTGCATGCCGAAGCTTCTGGCCTTGTCCCGATATTCCTTTTTGTTTTCAAGGACGAGGAAGTTTTCGCGCTTGAGGGGCGGCAAGTTATTGGCGAGGCGCTCTTTGTTTATTTCATTGAAAATATCATCATACGCATTCCCGTCTTTGCGCTTGCCGAGAACAACGTCTTTCCGCTTGCCGGAAACGGGGTCTTTGTTCCAGAGCGCCGTGCCGATTTCGGATTTAATACGGTCAAGTTGCATGTCGGCGAGCTCTCCGGTCGCATGCGTCACAACGATGAACCTGACTCCGAAGCGGGTCAGCATGTCGATGGCATCGGCTTCGCCTTCCAGAAACTGTGCCGCATAGAAGTGCTTCAGATAATATTTATTGATTTGTTCCCGAACCACTTCCCATTTAGGAAGTTTTTTCGATGTCGGCGCGTTTGCCTGAAGTTTTTTGTAAACCGCCTCATCGCCGATGCCGATGAGTTGCGATTTCCACAATTTTCTGAATCCCTCTTCCGTGTATCCGGCTCGAAGGGCTATGCGCTCCCACTTTTCATAATGGAGCTGTTCCGTATTGACGAGCTGCCCTTCGATGCCGACGATAATAACGCGGATGTCGAGCGGCGAGCCGTCGTCGTTTTGAAAAGGTGTTGTCATCATTTCTCATCCAGAATGGGACGAAGTTTATCACTCTGCCAAGTCGCGCCGCAACAGAGCCGATTAGTTCCAAAGGACGGAAACGGAAGTATATGTATCTTATTGAAAAGAATGTTCTTTTAAGTCATTTGTCGATCCTTTAAAAAATTACTTCATAAAAAACTTCTTTAAAAATAGGTGGCGCGCGCCCCCTTCTTGCGGGTGATAATCGCAAGCCGGCAGCTGACTACCATTCCAGTCCTTCTCCGTTTTTTTCCCACATCTGCTAGCCGAGTGGGCACGAAGTCAAACCGGATGCACCTTTCTTAAGGGTGCAAAGCCAATATAATACAGGTCAAACGGAATGTCAAGGGATGTATCACATTAAATAAGGATATTTCTGTTAACCAACGAAGGGGTTGAAAGGATGTGATGTTTCCTTTGTATGGGAGGGGACGAAGGTGTTGAGGTGGGGAATGCAGCGTTATTGCAATGGTCGTTGTCCTTTTGCCGCGCGGACGCGCGGCGCTGGATTCCCGCTTTCGCGGGAACGACGAAGAAGATAAGGCGCGTTCAGGAATGACGAAAAAAAGAAAACAAATGGGGTCCCCGCCTTCCGGCTTCGCTAAGGCTACGCCGGACAAGTCGCGGGGATGACGAAGAAGAAAGAAAACAAAATCGGATTCCGCATAAATTCGCATTTTGCGATTTGCAAAAAGCGAATTTTGCGGAATGACAAAAGTAAGATTACTCTTTCAGAGAGGCTTTGAGTTCTTCGAGTTCCAGCCAACGCTCTTCGGCAGCGTGGAGCGACTCCAGCGCCTTGCCAAAGTCGCGCGTAAGCTTGTCAAACAACTCGGCGTCGCGCGTGTAAAGACCGTGGTCGGTAAGTTGGTCTTCGAGATACGCGATTTCTTTTTCGAGCGCCTTAATTTTTGCCGGTAGCTTTTCAAGCTCGTGCTGTTGGGTGAAGGACAGCTTTCCTTTATCTGAGGGCTTTCTTGCGGAACGCCCCCCTCCCTGACCCTCCCCGCGAGGGGGAGGGAAATTGTTTATGTTTTCATCTGTTGTTCTATCATTGCCATCTGATTTTCCCCGCGAGGGGGAGGGGATTTCTTTCTTATCTTTCGCCTTCTGCTTGGTTGCAGGTTGGGGTTTTTCTTTGCCTTTGCGCTTGGCGAGATAGTCCTGATAGCCGCCGATGACGGCTTCGATTTTGCCGTCGCCTTCAAACGCCAAAACCTTCGTCACCGTCTGGTCGAGAAAGTCGCGGTCATGGCTGACGACAAGCAATGTCCCTTTGTATGCCGCCAGCATGTCTTCCAACCTGTCGAGCGTGTCCATATCGAGATCGTTCGTCGGCTCGTCGAGAATGAGGAGGCTTTGGGGATTGGCCATGATCTTGGCCAACATCAGGCGGTTTTTCTGCCCGCCCGACAGGGCGCTGACGGGATGATGAACCATCTTCGGGTCAAACAGAAAATCTTTCAGATAGCCGCAGACGTGGCGCGTTTTACCCATCACATCGACGTAATCGCTGCCGTTCGGGCACAAGACGCGCTGCATCGTATGATGCGGGACAAGGTCTTTGCGCTTTTGGTCGAAGTACGAGAATTGCAAATCCTTCGCGACCTTCACCTTGCCCATAGAGGGCTTTAATTCGCCCACCAGCATGCGTAAAAAGCTTGTTTTGCCGCTTCCGTTCTTGCCGATGACGCCGATGCGGTCGCCGCGCAGAATGCGCAAATTAAATTTATCGAGGATGATTTTTTCGCGCCCGCCTTCGTTAAACGATAGATGCACGTTGTGGAAATCGGCGGCGATTTTCGAGGAGGCTTCAGCCACTTCGCCCGGCGTGTACTCGATTTTCGCCAGCATGCGGGAGAGCGCGTTTTTGTCGGCGCGGAGCTTGTCGCGTTCCGCCTTCATCAGTTCGACACGGCGGACGTTGCGCTTGCGGCGCGCTTTGACTCCCCTACTCGCCCATTCGACTTCGTAATCCAAAACTTTCTGGCGGTTGTGAAGCTCGCGCTCTTCCTGCTCCAGAATCATCGTCGCCCATTCATCGAAGAACGAGAACCCGCGCGGACAAACTCTTAACTTGCCGCGATCGAGCCAGAAAATTTCTTCCGATACATTGGCGAGAAAAGTTTTGTCGTGGCTGATGCACATGACAGCGCCGATATAGGATTTTAAATAGGTTTCAAGCCATTCGATAACGTCGAGATCAAGGTGGTTCGTCGGCTCGTCGAGCAGCAGAACGTCGGGTTCCTCCACCAGCGCCCGCGCCAACGCGGCGCGGCGCAATTGCCCGCCAGATAAATTCGTCATTTGATCTTCGAGATGGAGCTCCAGAGGTTCGACGACGCGTTCGATCTTGTAGTCGTGGCTGCCGTCCTGATTGTTAAGCGCGGCAAAGATAAACTCGTGGACCGTCTGGCCGGGTATGGGCACGACTTCCTGTTGCAGGTAGCCGATGGTTGAGCCTTGCAGTTGCCAGCGCGTGCCTGCGTCAAGTTCTCGTTCGCCCTTGATGATGTTCATCAAGGTGGTTTTGCCCGCGCCGTTCTGACCGATGAGGCAGACTTTTTCGCCCTGTCGGATGTTGAACGTCAGGCCGTCAAACAGCGTTTTGTCGCCGAACTGAATGACGCCGTCCTGAACGGTAAGGAGAAGGGTTGAGGCCATGGAGGAACAATCCTTTTTAGGAAAAGCATTCACCCAAGCGATTTCGGACAAATGAGCGCTTACTTATGATAGAGCCGCCTCTGCTTCTTTCATGGAAATCATAAGGAGCCACGAGTTAATCGGAGACTCGCGAAATCCGGACTGTTCATAGAAATGCTTGGCTCTGTGGGAAAGGGCGCGCACGAAGATTCCCCTTATGCCAACAATGGCTGCAGCTTCTGTCGTTCGCCAAACGGCGTCCCGAAGAAGCGCTCGTCCTAGTCCTTGGCGTTGATGCTCTTGATCGACAGCAAGGCGTCCAAACAACATCATCGGAATCGGATCAGGCATATTGCGTTTTATGTTTTTGTAAGCTTCGTTTATTTGGACGGCTCCGGCTGAAAGACAATAGTAACCTATAACTCGATCGGCCTCGCAGATCACATAAGTTTTCGAAGCTCCGCTTTTTTGATTGGCGAGCGCTCTTTGTCGCAACCACATATCAAGAACGGATTCACCGCAGCTAAACAAGGTTATATCATGATCTTCCGTCAAAAGTTTGGGGGCTAATATCATGAATTGAGTTCTTTTACTCCCAAGGAGCCGCTGTTTGCATCAGTTTACGCAACTCTGCATTACTCCCTGCGGGAGCATCAAGCATAGCGACAAATTTCTTGTAGACCCCCGGATCAACCTGAAAAAGGGTTTTATTTAGAATAGTGTTTATCGCTTCGCGGCGGGCAGCTTCAAGCATGAAATCGGAACGTGTTTTACCCTCGGATTCCGCAGCTTGATCAATAAGCGCGCGATCACAAATCTTCGCGCGGATATTGATAACTCCGGTACGCTTGAGCATAGGCTTTTGTTTCAACAAATTCGATGATTTTGCCATAAGTCCTCCATGTATAAATTATACACCAAATGTATTGACAATGTGTATACAATTATTAGATACGCAGAAAAGAAGCAACTTATTGTTATAACAACATAAATTTGCTTATTGACCTGTGAGCTTTTTCCACCAGCCGCCCTTGGGTTTGTCCGTTTCCGGGTTGGTGACTTCATACGGCGACGGGGGAGGCGCAAATTTCATGGGCTTGTTCGGCTGAGCCGGAGGCAAGCGGGTCGGAGCCGCAGAAATCGGAGCTCGAGGAGCCGAGACCGGCGCCGAAGCGCGGGGATCGCGCGGCGTCGTATCGAGTTCGTGAACGCTCACGGGGATCACCGGCGGAATATAGGGACTTTGCGGCTCTCCGCCGTAGCTGGGGCGGCCTTCGTTTCTGTTGTCGGGGCGTATATCGTCCCGATTATCGCGCGACCCGTTATGGCGGTTACGGCCTCCGCGACGACCGCGACGGCGGCTTTGACGGCGGGGATCCTGATGATCGTCGCTGTACGGCGTATTGGTGGGGACGCCCTCGCCCACAACGCCGGGCACAAAGGTATTGCCGATATTGTCTTCGAGTTGCGTTTCGGGAACAATGGGATTGCCGCTGGGATCGACTTGCGGCTGTTGGTCCTGGACGGGGCCTGCGTGCGGGGCGCGATTGCGGTCGCCGCGATCGCGGCCACGGCCAAAGCGGCCTCTGCCACGACGAGGCGCGCGTTCGCGGTCGCCTTCGGGACGCGGCGCGGGTTGATAGTCCGCGCTTTCGGCGACACGCGTAACTTCTCCATCCGCAGGCGCCTCGGCAAAAACCTGATCGCTATCAACGGCAGGAGCATGGATTTTATTTTCGCCGCTTCCGGTCTTTGCGCGTTCGAGGCGGCAATCGGGAGGCACTAGCGTATCGTCGCTGTGCAAAAACACCTGAAGAGTGTAGCGGGCTTCGATATCGTGAAGCAGGCCGCGCTTCTGGTTCAGAATATAAAGAGCGACGTTCGTCGGCACGTGAAGAATAATCTCACCGCCCGGCTGACGAAGCGCTTCTTCTTCGATCTGGCGCAAGATGGATATTGCGGAAGAGTCCACCGAACGGATCATTCCCGTGCCTGCGCAATGCGGGCATTTCTCAAAATTAATTTCCGTCAGACTGGGGTGAAGGCGCTGGCGCGAAAGTTCCATGAGACCAAAAGCCGACAAACGGCCTATTTGCAGGCGCGCGCGGTCGGATTTCATCGCTTCTTTCATGCGACGTTCGACGGCGGCGTTGTTGCGCCCGTCTTCCATGTCGATGAAGTCGATGACGATAAGCCCCGCCAGATCGCGCAAGCGCAATTGCCGCGCGACTTCGTCAGCCGCTTCCAAGTTCGTTTTAAGAGCGGTTCCTTCGATGTGCCTTTCGCGCGTCGCGCGTCCGGAGTTCACGTCGATGGAGACGAGGGCTTCCGTCGGGTTGATGACGATGTAGCCGCCCGAACGCAATTGCACGACGGGATTATAAAGCCCGTCAATCTGCTTTTCGACGTTGTAGCGGAAAAACAAAGGAACGGGGTCTTCGTAAAGCTTAATCTTCTCGGCGTCTTCCGGCATGATCGAGCGCATAAATTCGTGCGCCAGCTCAAAGCCTTTGCTTCCCGCCACCAGAATTTCGGCAACTTCGGGCGCGTACAAATCGCGGATGGAGCGCTTGATCAGATTGGCTTCTTCGTAAATCAATGTCGGCGCGGTCGAAACAAGCGTCTGCTCGCGGATGTTGTTCCAGAGGCGCAAGAGATGTTCCAGATCGCGCTGAATTTCGGATGTTTCCTGCTCCATGCCTGCGGTGCGCAGGATGACCGCCATGCCTTCCGGCGTTTCAAGCTTGTCGAGGATTTCCTTCATCCGACGGCGATCCTGATGGCTTGTAATCTTGCGGCTGACTCCGCCGCCGCGATCGGTGTTGGGCATAAGGACGCAATAGCGGCCTGCGAGCGACAAGAAGGTGGTCAATGCCGCGCCTTTGTTGCCGCGTTCTTCTTTGACCACCTGGATCAACATGATCTGGCGGCGCTTGACGACTTCCTGAATTTTATAGCGCGGGCGGCGTTGGCGCGGACGTTCTTCGATTTCTTCCGCTTCGACCCCATGGCCGCCGACGGTTTCGACGGGCGCCGGAATAAACGGAGGTTCGACAACGGCGTTGCCGAAGTCGGTGATAAGCCCCAAATCGTCGGCTACTGCGCCAAGATCTGCGGGTTGTTGTTCCAAAACCGCTGTCGATGCCAAAGGCGTCACGGGAGCGATGTTTTCGTCAATAAGGGCGGCGGGCGCTTCCGAAGGAAGGGGCGCTGCGGCTGTTTCCGAAACCGGAGAGTCGGAAGCTTGATCCTGGATATGGCCGTGTTCTTCGTCGTGTTCGACGGCTTCGTTCTGGTAGGCGCTCATCTCCTCGGCATAGGCTTCGGGAGAAATTTCGACTTCATCCTCGCCGCCTTCTTCTTCCTCTTCACCTTCGTCGTGAGGGCGATCCGCCATCGGGATGCGGAAATAGTCGGGATGAATTTCGGTAAAGGGCAGGAAGCCATGGCGATTGCCGCCATATTCCACAAACGCCGCTTGCAGGGACGGCTCGATCCTTATGACCTTCGCCAGATAAATATTGCCTTTGAGTTGTTTTTTGCTGGCGCTCTCGAAGTCGAAATCTTCTAAACGGCGCTCATCAACAATTGCTACACGTGTTTCTTCCGGATGCGTCGCATCCACCAACATACGCTTCGTCATTTTAATCTCCCGCCGGAATGTCGCCCTGAGGGTGAGTACAAAACCCTCTGGCGCCAGAATCGGCAAATTGGTTGTCTACACTACCGAAGTCCCCAAATTCGGGTCTTTCGGCACTTTGCGCGCCCCCTGCTCACCAAGAGCAAAACGAGGCCGCTTCTTTAATCTGTCCGTTGACGAGGATAACTCTATGAATTTCCTGCCTTTAACCCCGATGCGCGAACCATTCGCACAAAAAGGGCCGGAAAGCGAAGGCATGATAGACGGAACGTGGCGGAAGAGCAACACGCAATTTTTACCGTTTATTTTCCAGATAAAGCGTTACGCAATGGTCGCTTAGCATGAATTGGCTCGTTTCTGTTATTTAGTTTCAATGTATTCCGATATAATAGCCCGCATAGTTAATTTCATATTGAGGATTTAAATGACCCCGACTGTTGCAGATCATACCCAGCAACTCTCTGTCCCTGCAGAAATTGGGAAAACCGCAGAAAATCTGTTTGCGGCTGGCATGGGCATTGGAACGGCGCTCGTTAGCGCCGATGCTTTTATTTCTGCCTCTAATATTATGTTTTCCAATGTTCCCGGCGCGGGGTCTTTGGTCAATCCGCCGAATATTCTTGGACTTTCTGCGGCCAGCCCGGCGCTTACGGCCGCGGTCGTTATTGTCAGCGTGCCGGTCGGGATGCTTGGACTCGGCGCCTTTCTTGCTTACGGCGCGGGTGCAGAAGCCTGTGTCAGGAGAGCAGGCGCGGCAATTTTAAATAAAATCAATCCCCTCACAAACGTTCTTTAACAACACGAGAAAAAATGATGTCGGACAATAGCAATACAAATAACAACCAAAATGATCACCTGTCATTAGCGGGAAGCATTGCGTGATTAGTTCCGTCAGGGGCGGCTCTTTATGCAGGCGCCAGCATGTTTGGCGGCACTCTTCGAGCGACTAACGGCAACCTCTTTCAAACGGCCAAACCCGCAACGATCAATCTTGTTACCGATCCTACCCTGTTGCCAAATATTGCGGCTGCTACCTGGAAATTCGTCGCAGCGAATCCCGGTGCTGCGCCTATCGTCGGCATCCTTGGCATGGCCATCATGGCCGCCGGTTTTGTTTGCGGAAGCGAATGTGTTGTGATCGCAAGTGATGCCGTCAATAGGCTGCGTTTAAGAAAAAATGCTGTCCAAACGCTCGGGGCTCATTAAGCGACAATAAAATCTACGCCAGTTTTTTGATCTGCTTCGCAATCAGGTGAAGGACTTCCTTGACGCGCGTATGGGCGACGGCAAAGAGGGCGTGGACGGGTTTTTTCGTCACTTTCTTGAGCGCGGCGACTTTCTTTTTAATTTCGGCGGCGTCTAAGGCACTGCATTTGTTGAAGTTAGCTTTTACTGCAAAGCCATTTTTAAAGCGCCCTTTTTATCCACAGCTTATTTCAGACCTAATTTTATTTCTCGCGTTGACAAAAAATAGCAACAATGCAATCGAAAGGCGTTTGAATTTATTGATGCGGATTCATTTTTCGAAATGAAACGTTCCTTATCACTCCAGATCGAGGGAAATGACAATGAAGAAATTATTACTCGCTGTTCTTGCCGTTCTGGCGCTGACGGCTCCCGCACAAGCGGCAACGGTAGGCATCGCGTCAGTCGGCGCGCTTGGCACGACCGATACTTATGATTGGGGCCAATTGGGAGACGCTTTCCAAGAGCTTTCAAGCCCACAGAACGTCACATCGAACGGCGGGGCAACGGCTGTTGTCAGTTCGGATGGGGCTCTCGCACGGTTTGATCAAGGCATAGAGTGGAGCGGAAATTTTCCGAACGGCGAAAAGCTACTTTACAGCAGCCCTTACGGCTTTGCTTTCTCGCTTACGAATCCCGTTCAAGGCATTGGTATGCAGATTCAGCCTAATTACTTCGGTTCGTTTGTCGCCGAGATTACGGCTTATGATTCAAACGATACGGTTCTCGGAACCTTTATGGAACCCGGTTCTTCCACCTACAATGAAATTGGCGACGGTATTTTTCTCGGTGTTTTGAGCGATCTGATAAACATCTCGAAAATTGGACTCGTTGTGTACGACCCTGCCGCCTTTCAAGAGGATGGCTCTATAGAACCCGGTTATCTGTTAGATTTTGCCGTCGGCACTGTTTATACCACCGTGCCCGCCGTGCCCCTTCCGGCTGCCCTGCCCCTGTTTGCGGGCGGATTGCTGGGCTTGGGCTTGTTCAAGCGCAGGAAGGCGTAAAAAAGCCCGTTTAGGCTTTCTGAAGAAATTCTCCCCGCACGGAAACGAGCGGGGAGTTTTTTTGTCTTTTTGGCGCGGGTCGATGCGGACATTATCGCGGCGGCGGAGAGAGATAAAAAAAACAAATTGGATTCCGGATAAATTCGCATTTTTGCAAGAGCAAAAAAGCGAATTTTCCGGAATGACGAAGGAGGAGTGGAGGCGAATTATTTCTGTTTGCAAAAGAAACGACTCTTGCCGCGCGGACGCGCGGCGCTGGATTCCCGCTTTCGCGGGAATGACGATAGCGGGGAGCGCGAACGTCGGAATGACGAGACTTTACGACCCGTTAATCAACTTGGTTTTTTGATTTGCTTCGCAATCAGGTGAAGAACTTCCTTCACGCCCGTATGGGCGACGGCGGAGATGACGTGGACGGGTTTTTTCGTCACCTTTTTCAGCGCGGCGACTTTCTTTTTAATCTCGGCGGCGTCTAAAGCGTCGCATTTGTTGAGGGCAACGATTTCGGCTTTCCGCGAGAGCCCTGCTCCGTAGGCCTTGAGTTCTTTGCGGATAGTTTTGTAATTTGCGACCACGTTTTCTTCCGTGGCGTCGATCAGGTGCAACAAAACGCGGCAACGCTCGACGTGCCCCAGAAAGCGGTCGCCTAATCCATGCCCATCATGCGCGCCTTCGATAAGGCCGGGAATGTCGGCCAGAACGAATGAAACGCTTTGGCGTTTGTCGCCGAGGCTTACGACGCCGAGGTTCGGCGACAATGTCGTGAATGGATAGTCTGCGATTTTCGGCTTCGCCGCCGTGCAGGCGGCAAGGAACGTCGATTTGCCCGCGTTGGGCATACCGATAAGTCCCGCATCCGCGATGAGTTTCAAACGCAGCCAAACCTCGCGCTCTTCGCCCGGATAGCCGGGGGTATGGAAACGTGGGGCTTGGTTGGTCGATGTTTTGTAGTGCGCGTTGCCGAAGCCGCCGTCGCCGCCCTTCATGAACAGGATGCGCTGGCCCTCGGCGCTGAGATCGGCCAAAACCGTTTCCTTATCCGCGTCAAGAATTTCCGTGCCGACCGGAACTTTGAGAACCAAATCTTTTCCGCCCAAACCCGAGCGAAGACGCCCTGCTCCGCCGCGCCCGTTGCTGGCCGCATGATGCTGTTGATAGCGATAGTCGATGAGCGTGTTGAGGTTTCCTGCGGCTTCGAAATAGACGTCGCCGCCCTTGCCGCCGTTGCCGCCGTCGGGTCCTCCGAATTCGATGAATTTCTCGCGATGAAACGCGACGCAGCCCGGGCCGCCTTTGCCGCTTGCTATGTATATCTTTGCGAGGTCGAGGAATTTCATGATCGATACTCTAAAACTATATCTGTTTTGATGGAAGAGAGTGTCGTTTTGCTTCCACCCTGTAATAATTGGATTGCGGCAACCGCAAACCCCTCCCCTAACCGCGTCATTACTACTTGCGTCCTTACGACAATCACCCTTTCGCGCCCTCAAGGGGAGGGGAATTTACGGTTCAAACAAAAATGCACCACGGCGGAAGCCGAAGTGCATTTTTAAAATTTAACCAGTAAAAACCGATTACTTGGCTGCGGCGACGATAGAAACGTACGTCTTGCCGCCCTTTTCGCGAAACTTGACGGTGCCTGCGACTTTGGCAAACAACGTATGATCCTTGCCCATCGCGACGTTTTCGCCGGCATTGACCTTCGTTCCGCGTTGGCGAACGATGATGTTCCCGCCAATCGCCTTCTGATCGCCGTACATCTTGACGCCCAAACGGCGGCCTGCGCTGTCGCGTCCGTTGCGGGATGAACCGCCTGCTTTTTTGTGAGCCATGTTATTCTTCCTTATGCCTTAATGGCGATGATTTTCAAAACCGTGAATTCCTGCCGATGATTGTTGCGGCGGCGATAATTCTGACGGCGCTTTTTCTTGAAGACGATCAGCTTGGCGCTGCGCTTCTGTTCGACGATTTCAGCCGACACCATCGCGCCCTTAACGAACGGCGCGCCTACTGTCACTTTGCCTTCGTTGCACAGCATCAGCACTTCGGCCAATTCGACCTTGGCCGTTGCTTCGCCTAAAAGCTTCTCGACTTGAATGACGTCACCTTGGGCAACTTTGTATTGCTTGCCGCCGGTTTTTACTACTGCGAACATGATGTTAGTTTCCTTAATATTTGAGCGCGACTACTCTGCGGTACACTCGCTTCGCTCGTTCCCCGCAACCGTGACTGCGCTCGTTTCCGATTGCTGCCCCGCGCGAATGGGGGTTAATGGAGGAATCGCTCCTGAAAGTCAAGAAAAAGCAGCTGAATCTTTACCATACGCATTAATATTATATTTCTTCGCCTCTTTCGGGGGCGGGGGTGTGGCGGATGAGCCAGATGACGCCCAGAAGATCGTAGGTGCCCCGGATGGCTCGACCCAAAAAATCGGACTTTGTGACCCCGACTGTTCGCGGCCTGTCGTTGACCGGCGTGAAGACGCAATCGTGCCCGTAGAGTTTAAGCAGCGCGGGCATAAAACGGTGTAACCCACTGAAAAAAGGCAATTCCAGATAAGAGTCGCGCGGGAACATTTTCAGGCTGCAGCCCGTATCGGGGCAGTTGTCGTTAAGACATATTTTGCGGATTTTGTTGGCGAAGCGGCTGGCCAGACGCTTGGCTATCGTATCCTTGCGGTTGACGCGGATTCCGGCGACCAAAATTTTCTTGTCCTTGCCGCGCATCCACGCGCGTTCGATAAGCCGCGGCGCATCCGCCGGATCGTTCTGGCGGTCGCCGTCTATCGTTAAAATCCATTCCGATTGCGCGCGGCGGATGCCGTTGCGCAACGCCGCGCTCATTCCCAGACATTTGGGATGCTTAATGAGGCGAACGCGGGGATTGTTTTGTTTCGCTTGTTTGACCTCTTCTGCCGTCGCGTCCGTGCTTCCGTCATCGACGCAGATGATTTCGTAGCTCGTGCCCACAGGCGCGTAGCTACCCAGCACGAGCGAGATTTCGTCGATGAGCGGCAGGACGTTGCCGGATTCATTCAAAAGCGGGATGACGATGGAGATAAGCGGGGTGGGGTCGGACACGAGGGGTTCCTTTCGTACAAAGCATAGAGACTTCTAGGCGTAACCATATAAAAAGAAAATGGGCTCCCCGCCTTCGCGGGGATGACGGTAGGGTTTATGGGGCACAATAAGGCGAAAAAACCCCAGCAGACCTCTTTTTTACAAAGTTTTTGCATTTCAGCGGCTTTTTAGCTAGTTTGCGCCTCTTCTTGAAGACATTGCGCCCGTAGCTCAACTGGATAGAGCATCTGACTACGAATCAGAAGGCTGGGGATTCGAATTCCTCCGGGCGCGCCATTTAAATAATAAAAGAGGGGCGATTGCCCCTCTTTTTTTATTTAACCGCGTTCGCGGGGAAATCGAAGACCAAAAGGGATTCGATGACAAGCAATTCAAATAGCGTTCGCGGAAGCTCCGCGAACGCACAAAAACAAAAAACTTATTGCGAAGTCAGGACGAGCGATGTGCCCTCTTGGGCACATCGAGAAGTCAATTCCGGAGATTAAGAAAAGGTAATTATATTTATCCGTATGAGATATAATATCTATTGAAGAGCTAAATTTTTATCTTGAAGAAAGATACCAAATATGGTATATACTACTCCTAGCGGGTGGAATGTGGATTTTTGCTCCCGCCGCGTTGAGAAGGAACTTGAGGTTATGGCTGCCGACATACGCGCGGATTTTGCCCACGTCGTGCAGTTGATTGAAAACTACGGGCTAAATAATTTGCGCGAACCTCAAATCAAGCATTTGGTCGGCAAGATTTGGGAAATGCGCCTACGCGGAAAAGATGGGATTGCGAGAGCAGCCTATATTACCGCAAATGGAAGGCGAGTGGTCGTGCTGCATTGCTTTGTGAAGAAAACGCAAGCCACTCCCCAAGATGCAATCAAGTTGGCGATTAAAAGAGCAAAGGAGGCGGGATACCTATGAATAAATCGAGATCAGCACGCGTCCTCATTGACAAGTGGATGAAGGATAAGAAATTCAGGGAGGCCTATGACGCCCTTGAGCCTGAGTATGCGCTTGCTGGTGCACTTATAGAAGCACGGACGAAAGCCAAGCTTAGCCAGAAAGATTTGGCTCATCGTATGAAAACAACTCAGCCTATGATTGCCCGTATGGAAAGCGGACGGCAGCCCCCCAGTACTGCAACCCTTCTCAAAATTGCGAAGGCCACCGGCACGCGCTTACAAATTCGCTTTGTTGCTGCGTAAAGGCAGTTCCTCACCCTTTCCCCTTCTCCAACACATAACCATCAGGCCGATGAGAAGCGGCGGGGTTAGGGGAATGGCAAAATGCGGGAAGGAGTCCTGAACCAAAAGCGGCAACAGCCAGAGCGCGAAGAGAAGCGTTTTTTCGTATGAGAGAAAACCGCTTTTGAGCCCCTGCCCCGCCAAAAGCGCGATGGGGATGGCAAGGAGAACCTGATCGTACACAAAAGAGTATGGGCTTATCAGCAAAGTTGCAGCCGCCAATGATGCTCCGCGAACCGCGAGCGACGCGGATTTGTTTTTCCATATCACCATCAGCGCCATGATCGCGACGACGGCGACGATTTCATGAATGGCAGACGCCATCTGAAAGCTGCCGCCGAACATCCGCACTGCTGAAAAAACGCTGTGAAGAATGCCGAGCCAACGATCGGTGTTTTCGTGCAGGAGGCTTGCGGTTCTGCCGAAGCTTTGGAAAAACGCCACCCACGATTCCGCGCCGAAAGCGATGAGAGACAGAAGCGCATAAACGCCCGCGCTGGCGAGCGTTGCGATCAGCGCTTTCCAATATCTTCCGACAACCAGAACAAGCGGAACCAAAACGAAAAGGTGCGGCTTGTAGGAAAGCGCTCCGAAAGCCATGCCGGCCGCTATGGGCGAGGCTTCGAGAAGATAGAGGCCTGCGGCAAACAACGACGCCGTGATAAATCCGTTCTGCCCCGAAAACAAATTAGCAAAAACGCCCGGAAATGCCGTTAGCGCCCACAGCGCTTCGGTGTGTTTCGGAATGATTTTGCGCATCGCCGCGAAAAAGACAGCGAGCCCGATTATTGAATAGGTAATAAGCGACGCCCAGTAAGGCAAAAAGGCCGCGAGCCAAGCGACGACAAAAAACGTCGGCGGATAGACCCAGGGAAGATAGCCTTTGCCCAATCCAAGAGTATTCCCCTTGTTGAGAGAAATTCTGATCCCGTCTTCACGGATTTGATGACTGTCCCAGTCATAGGCCTGTGCGGGATTTCCTTCGCGAACCTGTTGCCCCGCCGCATAAACGTTGAGGAAGTCCGTGACGAAGACGCCTTCGTTGGGCAGAAAAATTTCATGAAGCCCGGAGACCCAGGCCGCCCCCAAAACAACGAAGAGAACAAGAAAAAGGCGCGGATAGGCTCTCACCCGACGAAGGTTTAGTCCGTTTCCGGATTTGAGAGCGGAGAGAAAAGACATTGGAATCCTTGTTGCGAAGGAATCAGATACTTCAATTTCTACATATCCCCCTCACTCGTGACTATCGCCTTTTTTGCTGCACTCCCCCCTCCCTAACCCTCCCCGCGAGGGGGAGGGAAAATAGTGGCGGGTTCTCTTTTTTCCCTCAGCGCCTTGATATGTCGAGAAAATGCCATATTTGACCCTTAAAACGCGAAGGGGCTATAAGAGCGTTCCTTTTATCAACCTTATTGAGAGTTCCCGTGTCCGTTCCTCTACGCCAGCAATTCGACGTCGCTCTTTATATCATCAAGCAAAGGCTGCGCGGCCATAAGCGCTTTCCGCTCGTTTTGATGCTGGAGCCTTTGTTCCGGTGCAATCTGTCGTGCTCGGGTTGCGGCAAGATCGATTATCCGGATGAAATCCTGAACCAACGCCTGTCGATCGAGGAATGCCTGAACGCCGTGGACGAATGCGGCGCGCCCATTGTTTCGATTCCGGGCGGAGAGCCTTTGCTCCATCACGAGATCGGCGAGATCGTCAAAAGGCTGGTCGAAAAAAAGAAATACGTCACGCTGTGCACAAATGCGCAAATTCTTGAAAAGAAGATTCATCTTTTCTCCCCATCGCCCTATTTCAATTTCTCGGTGCATCTGGACGGCAGCCGCGAAGAGCATGACCGCGCCACAGGGCTGAAGGGGTCTTACGACCGCGCCGAGGCCGCCATCAAGGTCGCCTTGGAAAAAGGATTCCGCGTCACGATCAACTGCACTTTGTTCAACACCGCCGTGCCCGAACGCACCGCTGCATTTTTTGACCATATGATGGAGCTGGGGCTGGATGATATTACGGTGTCTCCGGGTTACGCTTACGAACGCGCGGCGGATCAAGGGCATTTCCTTACCCGCGAGGCGACGAAGAACATGTTCCGCGAGCTTTTCCGCATTGGCAAAGAAGGCGCCAAAAAAGGAAAGGCCAAGTGGCGTTTCAGCCAATCGCCTTTGTTCATGGATTTTCTTGCGGGCAACCAGTCTTATGAATGCACGCCTTGGGGTATTCCCGGATACAGCATTTTCGGCTGGCAGAGGCCTTGCTATCTCATCGCCGAGGGTTTCGCCAAATCTTATCGCGAATTGATGGAAACAACGGATTGGGAAAAGTACGGCACGGGGCGCTATGAAAAATGCGCCAACTGCATGGTTCATTGCGGGTATGAGCCGACTGCCGCCGCCGATGCGTTCGCGCATCCCTTAAAGCTTTTGATGCTTGCTTTGCGCGGCGTCAGGACTGAAGGCCCCATGGCAAAGGAAATCGATTGTTCGGGGCAGCGTCCCGCCGAAGACGTTCACAGCCGCCACGTGGAAGAAGCTTTGGCGAAGATACGGGCGGAGAAAGATAATGTTGGGGATAAGCCTAACCGCTGACCCCTCCCCTTTATCCCCTCCCGCAGGGGGAGGGGAATTCGTGCGGGATTGCAGCATGTTTGGTTCACCTATTCGAAAAATACACTAGGATCGACAAGTTTGAGAACATGAATAATTCTTCTTTCACCGTTTTTATTACCGGTGCTAATCGCGGACTCGGTTTCGAGTTCGTGAGGCAGTATGCTGCCGATCAGTGGAATGTTGTTGCCTGTTGCCGCGCGCCCGACAAGGCGCAGGCGTTACAGGATTTGGCAAAAGACAATCCCGCCATCGTTATCGAAAAGCTGGATGTGACCGACGATAAAAATATCGCGGCGTTGGCGACGAAGCTGAAGGATACGGCGATTGATTTGCTTATCAACTGCGCGGGGATTATTTCCGGCGCACAGGCGCTTGTTACGGCGGAAAGCGACGATAAATCCCAAAAATTCGGCTCTCTTGATTCTGCCGCGTGGATGAAGGTCTTGCGCATAAACACAATTGCGCCGATTATGGTTTCAGAGGCTTTTCAGAACAACCTTTCCAAGAAAGCGGGATCGAAGCTTATTATGATTTCAAGCCGCATGGGCTCTATTGAAAGAATTAGCCGCGAAGGCTTTATCGCTTATCGCTCCAGCAAGGCTGCTCTAAATTCCGCCATGAAAAGCGTTTCATTCAGCTTGAAAAATCAGAAAACAATTGTAGCCTGCTTTCATCCGGGCTGGGTCAGAACCGATATGGGAGGCAAGAGCGCGGAATTTTCTCCGGAGGAAAGCGTTGCCGGTATGAAGCGCGTGATAACCGATTTGACGCACGAAAATTCGGGGCAATTCATCAATTACGACGGACAGAGCATTTCATGGTAATCCTCAAACAAAGAAACCAAATCGGATTCCGCATAAATTTTCTTTCGCGCAATAGCGCGAAGAGAAAATTTTGTGGAATGACGGCGGTTGATGATGGGGTGATGGTATTTTATTGCGGAATGACGACTGTTCTTTGTCGGGAGACGAACTGGATTCCCGCTTTCGCGGGAATGACGAGGTGGTGGTAAGATGGTAACGGTTTCTCCTTCGCTTCAACACTTGTGGCAACGCGGCTGCGACTTTCTGGGCGCGGATACGGCCATTATGGGCGGCGCGATGAGCTGGATTTCCGAGCGGCAACTCGTCTCGGCTTTATCCGGTAACGGCGCGTTCGGCACTTTGGCTTGCGGGTCGATGACTCCCGACCAGCTCCGTATCGAAATTCGCGCTACAAAAGCCCTGACCTCAAAAAATTTCGGCGTCAACATCATCACGATGCATCCAGAGGCCGATGCGTTGATCGACGTATGCCTCAAGGAAAAAGTTTCGCATATTGTTCTAGCCGGGGGCTTTCCTGCGGCTCCCGACATTGCAAGAATTAAGGAAGGCGGCGCGAAGGTTTTGTGCTTTGCGCCCACTTCGGCGCTCGGTAAAAAACTTGTGCGGATGGGCGTTGATGCGCTCATCATCGAGGGCGCGGAAGCCGGAGGCCATATCGGCTCCGTCAGCACTTCCGTTCTGGCGCAGGAGATTCTACCTGAAATCCGCGACGTGCCGGTTTTCGTCGCGGGCGGCATCGGGCGCGGCGAAGCAATCGTGTCCTATATGGAGGCAGGCGCAGCAGGCGTGCAATTGGGCACTCGTTTTGTCTGTGCCAATGAGTCCATTGCGCATAAGAATTTCAAAAACGCCTTTATCCATGCTTCGGCGCGGGATGCCGTGCCTACCGTTCAGATCGATGGGCGTTTTCCGGTCATTCCCGTGCGCGCGCTCGCCAACGAAGGCAGCAAGAAATTCATGGCCAAGCAACGCGAAGTCATCGCTCGTTTCGAGTGCGGCGGGTTGACCCGCGAAGAGGCTCAGCTTGAAATCGAGCATTTCTGGGCAGGCGCTTTGCGCCGCGCCGTTATCGACGGCGATATTAAAACAGGCTCGGTTATGGCGGGGCAAAGCGTCGGCATGGTCAAAAAAGAGCAACCCGTCGCCGAGATTCTGGCCGATCTTGTGGCGCAGGCGGAAAAAGCGTTGGAAAACAGAGGCTATAAGTGGATGCGGGACGCCGAATTCGGGATCAGGGGCATGAAAATGCCCAAAGGCATCAGTGACCTTAAAATGCCAAAGGGGTTTATGGATATCAAAATGCCGAAGGGAATTAAGGACATTAAGATGCCCAAAAAACTTTTTCCGTCTAAACCCTAGAACATTTTCCGTTTAGGTAGATCAGAAGTGATAACGCGGCTAGGGGCGTGGTTGGTGGTTGCTATAGGAAACAAACAGTAAAAGTTAGGATAAACCGAGCCGCTCACCCCTCCCCCTCCCCCTCCCTCAAGGGGAGGGGGGAATGTGCGCGCCGATGGCGATTTTGTTTTTAGGGCATTTTCCGATTAGAATTGAACAGGGGACGAAGAAGCCCCCTCACCTGCAAAAACTATGGACTTACTTCGTAAGCCCAAGTTTTTGCTTCCTCTCCCACAAGGGGAGAGGGAAAAGGGAGAGCGGTTCTTGATTCTATCTGACCGGATAAAGCTCTAACTAATCGGAAAAAGCCGTTACGCTCTCTTGTTTGCCTTTTTGGGTCACTTCTTCTAATCTCCGGTCATGTCGAAGAACAAAAGTAAAAAACCCTATTCATCCGACTCAAATGAGGAAGATTCTCCTTCCCAGCGGGTTGTTGCCATACCTAAGGACCGGAACGCCGAGGAAGGCAATTCCGGTGGTGAATTGAGATCAACCTCTGAATCTACGGTTGTTTTCTCGGAATCAAAAACGACCAAACAAAAGTACAGTTCCGACCATATTGGCGACGTTCTGCGCGAAGCTCGGCTGAGACGCGGCGACGATTTGTATCTGATCGCCGAATATTTGTGCATCAAGCCGACGTTTCTTATCGCGCTTGAAAACAGCCGCTATGACGAATTCCCCGCCGATGCTTACGTCATCGGGTTCCTTCGCTCTTACGCGAATTTTTTGGACATCGACGGGAAAGAAGCCGTCGATCGCTATCGCTATGAAATGGCGGGGCGGCGGAAGAAGCCTATTCTCTCAATGCCCACTCCCGTTTCCGAAGGGCGCATTCCTTCTGCCATCGTCATCGTCGGAGTCGTTATCGCCCTTATCGTGATTTACTCCCTTTGGTACAGTTTCTCCTCGTCCGACCGCGCCGAGATTCGCATTCCTCCGCCTCTGCCGACCACGGCTCAAACACTCTCTTCGGATTCAAGCTCGGCGGCGGGTCTAACGGCGCCCGTTTCTTCCGCATCAACCGAAACAACGGCGGCGCCGATGTCTACTATCCCTCCGGCTTCGCCGGGGATTATCGTTACAGCCGACAAACTGACTCCCGCGCCTAAGGCGGAAGGCACTGAAAATAAAGAAGAAAGTTCCGACAAAAAGGCCGAGCTCGCAAAAATTGAGTCTGCTGCTTTAGAAGCAAAAAAAGCGGAAGAAAAGAAGCTCGAAGAGAAGAGGCTGGAGGAGAAGAAGCTCGAAGAAAAGAAAGCGGAAGAGAAAAGATTATTAGAAGAGAAGAAGCTCGAAGAGAAAAAGGCGGAAGAGAAGAAGTTGGAAGAGGCGGCTAAGGTTACCAGTATTTCTCCAATTTCAAGCATTGAGGTAAAACCGGAAGCTTTCGGCGTGTCCGACGGCTCTTCACGCGTCGTCATTCGCGCAATGCAAGATAGCTGGGTTATGGTTGTCGACGAGTCCGGCACAACGCTTTTTGACCGCGTCTTGAAAACCGGCGATGTTTATAATGTTCCCGATCAGTCAGGATTATCCCTGACCACGGGAAACGGCGGCGGCATCGTGTTATCGGTTGACGGCAAAGAATTGCCGAAAGTATACAACGGCCCGCCCCGTATGGTACGCAATATTACCCTTGATCCAAACCGCCTAATGGCGACATATGGTTCACGTTAAATAATAGCGGGAGAGTATAATGGATTCCAATTCATCAGATGCGCAGGCTCATCGGTCGTGGCGGCAAATAAAACGCCGCAAAACGCGCCAGGTTAAAGTCGGAAACGTGCTTGTGGGCGGCGACGCCCCCATCAGCGTTCAGACCATGACCAATACGCTGACCAGCGACGTCAAGGCCACCATCGCGCAAATCCGCCTTGCCGAAGAAGCGGGCGTCGACATCGTCCGTTGCTCGTGCCCCGACGAGGAGTCGACCGCCGCACTGAAAGAGATCGTGCGCGCCGTTAAAGTTCCCGTCGTCGCCGACATTCATTTTCACTACAAGCGCGCCATCGAGTCCGCCGAAGCGGGCGCGGCGTGCCTGCGCATCAATCCGGGCAATATCGGGTCGGATGACCGTGTGCGCGAGGTCATCAAGGCCGCAAAGGACCACGGCTGTTCGATGCGGATCGGCGTCAATGCCGGTTCTTTGGAACAGCACCTTCTGGAAAAATACGGCGAGCCTTGCCCCGAAGCCATGGTCGCAAGCGCGCTGTACCATGCCAAGATTCTTGAAGACAACGATTTCACAAATTTTAAGATCAGCGTGAAGGCTTCGGATGTTGCCCTGACCATCGCGGCGTACAGGGCTTTGTCGAAAGCGTGCGATTACCCCCTGCACATCGGCGTGACCGAGGCGGGCGGCTTGCGCACCGGAACCGTGAAAAGCTCGATCGGGCTTGGGCTATTGCTTGCGGAGGGCATCGGCGACACCTTGCGCGTTTCCCTTTCCGCCGAAGTGGACGAAGAAGTACGCGTCGGCTTCGAAATCCTAAAGGCTTTGGGCTTGCGCAATCGCGGCGTGAGCATCATCTCGTGCCCAACGTGCGCGCGTAAAAATTACGACGTCATCAAGACCGTCGAAGCCCTGGAAAAACGGCTCGCGCACATCACGACACCTGTCTCCCTTTCGGTCATCGGCTGCATCGTCAACGGCGTCGGCGAAGCCATGCACACCGACATTGGCTTTACAGGCGGCGGCAAGGGCACGCATCAGGTTTATATTAAGGGCGTTGCCGACCACAGATTCCACGGCGAGGGCGAGGCCATTGTCGAGCATTTAGCCGAACTGGTTGAAAAGAAGGTCGCCGAGATCGAAGCACAAAAGAAGAAATAAATTATCGGGAAAAGCTTTAATGTCTCTTACTGAAACTCTGTCCCGCGTTCTTGAGCGGCATGATGAAGTGCGCGATGCGTTATCGAAGCCCGGCGTCGCGCCGGATCAATTCGCCAAATTGTCGAAGGAATATTCGGATCTGACCCCTGTCGCCGAGGCTATCAGCGAACTAAACCGCGCCAAAAAAGAATTAGCCGACGCCGAACACATGCTGGGCGACCCCGACATGGGGGGAGAGGCCAAGCGCGAAATCGAGATTTTGCGCCCGCGTATTCCGGAGCTTGAGCTGGGCGTGCAAAGAATGCTCATTCCCAAAGACGCCGCCGACGAACGTAATGCCATTCTTGAAATCCGCGCAGGCGCAGGCGGCGATGAGGCCGGATTGTTCGGCGCTTTGTTGTTCGACATGTACAGCAAATACGCCGCCCATCGGGGGTGGAAATTCGAAGTGATGGCATTGTCGCAGAATGATTTGGGCGGCCTTAAGGAAGGCGTTGCGGAAATCCGCGGGCGCGGCGTTTTCGCGCGCATGAAGTTCGAGTCCGGTGTTCATCGCGTGCAACGCGTGCCACAAACGGAAGCTTCGGGTCGCGTGCATACCTCAACAGCAACGGTCGCCATTTTACCCGAAATGGAAGACGTGGATATTAAGATCGACGATAAAGACTTGAAGATCGACGTTTACAGGTCGTCGGGCGCGGGTGGACAGAAGGTCAATAAGACCGAAAGCGCCGTGCGCATCACCCATTTGCCTACCGGCGTCACCGTGGCGATGCAGGACGAGCGCTCGCAGCACAAAAACAAAGCCAAGGCGATGACGATTTTGCGCGCGCGCATCTATGAGCAGAAGGACAGAACCATTAAGGCCGCGCACGCCGCAGAGCGCAAAAGCCAGGTCGGCACCGGCGACAGGTCGGAGCGCATTCGCACCTATAACTTCCCTCAAGGGCGCGTTTCCGATCACCGCATCGAAAAGACTTTGTACAACATCGACGATGTGATCAACGGCCCGGGATTGGACGAATTTATCGACGCCCTGATTACGCGCGACGAGGCCGAAAAGCTGGCGGAGTTAAGCGGGAAGTAAGTAAAAAATGGGATCCCCGCCTTCCTCCTACGCAAGGGGCTTCGGCGGACAGGTCGCGGGGATGACGGCTAATGATAAAAGAATGTATCTAACTGAATATCTTTTGTTCGCGGTAGACAAGCTTAAGCACGCGGGGGTTTATAATCCCCAGCTTGTTGCGCGGCTGATTGTGGAGCATGCTCTAAATATCGATCATTTGCAGATGATCGTTCAAACGGAGCGCGTTCTGGCAAGTGAAGATATTGGCAGCCTTGACGGATTTCTCGAACGGCGGATTAAAGGCGAAACTGTTGCCCGCATTAAAGGCCAGCGCGAATTCTGGGGGCTGGATTTCGGATTGAACGAGGCGACTCTGGAGCCGCGGCCGGACAGCGAGACGCTGGTTGAAGCGGTGTTGACTCTTATGCCGCGCGGACGCGCGGCGCTGGATTCCCGCTTTCGCGGGAATGACGATGTTAGACTTCTTGATCTTGGAACAGGAACGGGGTGCCTGCTTCTGGCTCTCTTATATGAGATGCGGGAGGCGACCGGCATCGGCATCGACATCAATCCGCGCGCCATCGAACAGGCCGCCCTGAACGCCGAAGCTTTAGGCTTCGACGGGCGAGCTTCTTTTTGCGTCGGCAATTGGCTGACGAACGTTACGGAAAAATTCGACATCATCGTCAGCAATCCGCCTTATATTCCTTCCACGGAAATTCCGGGCTTGATGAAGGAAGTGCGCGACTTTGACCCCCTGCTCGCGCTGGACGGCGGCGAGGACGGCCTTGTTTGCTATCGCAGCCTTATTCCGCAATTGGCGAATTTTCTGTACCCAAACGGGATTGTTGCTTTCGAAGTCGGGGATGGCCAAGCGCCACTAGTCGCCGAAATCTTCCGCCAAAACGGATTTACCAATATCGTCACGCACAAAGATTTGAGCGGCATCGAGAGATGCGTTACAGCCGATCGATCGGCTTCTTGAGAAAATCGAATATCCAGTCGCCAATTTGGTTGAAGCCAAGCGCGCGATACGCTTTTTGCGCGTCGGCTCTTGAGGAAAACAAAACGGCGTTGGCTATGCCTTTTTGCCGCAATGCCAATAAGGCTCCTGCGATCACCGTGCGGCCATATCCTTTATTGCGATAATCCGGAGGAGTCCAAACGGGGCCGACGTTCGTCCAATCGGGAAGAGAGCCGCCAACTCCACAAAAACTGGATGTTCTTCCATGATCTTCCAGAACGAAAATTTCTTTATTTTCGGTGCGGTTGATGATCTCCGCTTTTGCCACATCATATAATTGCTGCCCGGGCAAGGAGCCTAGCGCCTCGACAAAAAAATCGTGCCTCCACTTGGCAAGCGTGTCGGTATCGACGCTTTGCGCGTGGCGCACTATGATTCCTTCTTTCTGCAAAAGCGACGGCATGATCATTTTTTCGAGGGATAGCGTGCATAGGCCTTCTTCCACGCCTTCCTTGCGCAGCGCAATGACATTCAGCCCGATCGAAGACAAGAGCGCTTTGACGTGATTGGCGGGACCAAGAAAGATTTCGATTTTGCGCGGGGTTTTGGCCAGATGGTCGTGCCAAACGTTCACTATGATCGGAATGGCATACAAATCGATGGCAAAAACCTGCACGTTGCCCGCCCAGCCGTGCATGAGAACGCCCTGGAGATTGTCGCCGTTAAAGGCGCCGAAATATTCTCCCTGAAAGGGTTTGCCTTCGAAACCGAGACCGGTCTTGGCCAGATTCGAGCACATGAAAAAAGCGAACGGCGTGTACGGCTTCAGAAAATCGCTGAGCAGCTTTTCATCGCCCGGAACGAGTAAGCGCGCTGATAATGCCATGATAAAATCTCCTTAAACTCTGGATCCCCAAACTCTGGATCCCCGCCTTCGCGGGGATGAGCATTTTCTAAGGCTTGCCAAGAGGCAAGCCAAAGAAAATGCTCACATGTCCTGATAGTTCGGGCCGCCCCCGCCCTCGGGCGTGCACCAATCGATGTTTTGCGTCGGGTCTTTGATGTCACAGGTTTTACAATGCAGGCAGTTCGATGGATTGATGACGAGGTGCGGGTTTTTGCCGTCGGCATCGCGCACAATCTCATACACGCCCGCGGGGCAAAAACGCTCTTCCGGCCCGTCATAGATGGGGATGTTGACCTCGTTCTCGACCTTCCAACTGCGTAGTTTTAAGTGCGCAGGCTGGTTTTCCTCGTGATGCACGTTCGAGAGAAAGAGCGAGGACGCGCGGTCGAAACTGTAAACGCCGTCGGGCTTCGGGTAGACGATTTTCTTGCATTTGTTCGCCGGTTTAAGCTGCGCATGGTCAGCATGATTATGGAACGTGAACGGCACATGGCCGCGCAGGAGAATGCCGTCGATGCCGCTGTACAGTACGCCGAACAATAGCCCCCAATGGAACGACGGGCGAATGTTGCGGGCGGCGTAGAGCTCTTTCCACAGCCAGGATTTCTTAAACCGTTCGGTATAACTCGTGGCTTCGGCGGCGCTCGACGCCAGAGCCTCAACCAAGGCTTCGGCCGCCAAGACGCCGGACTTCATGGCCGTGTGCGTTCCCTTGATCTTCGGCACGTTCATGAAGCCAGCCGTATCTCCCGCCAAGAGGCCGCCCGGAAACGTCAGGCGCGGAATGGATTGCAGCCCGCCTTCGCTGAGCGCGCGCGTTCCGTAGGCGATGCGCTTGCCTCCTTCTAAAACCTTGCGGATAGCGGGATGCTGCTTGAACTTCTGAAATTCATCGAACGGCGACAGGTACGTGTTTTCATAATCAAGGCCCGCAATGTAGCCGATCATGATTTTATTGGGTTCCCAATAATACAAGAACGAGCCGCCGTATGTTTTCAAATCGACGGGGTATCCCATCGTATGCTGGACGAGGCCTGCGCGGTGCTTTTTAGGATCGATTTCCCATATTTCTTTGATGCCGATGCCATAGGCTTGGGGGTCGCAGTTTTCATTCAGCTTGAATTTATGCATCAGCATTTTGGTCAGAGAACCCCGGCAACCTTCGGCCAATACTGTTTGCTTGGCGCGTAATTCGACGCCGCGGGCAAAGCGTTCGGTCGGCTTGCCGTCCTTGCCGATGCCGACGTCGCCCGTCGCCACGCCTGCCACGACACCTGATGCGTCATATAAAATTTCCGCGCCGCCGAAGCCCGGATATATTTCAACGCCCAGCGCCTCGGCCTGCTTGGCCAGCCACCTGCCCAGATGCGCGAGGCTGACGATATAATTTCCGTGATTGTTCATGTCCGGCGGCGTCGGAAGGCGAAATGCGAATTTCTTGGTTAAAAAGAAAATCCTGTCGCCCGTAATCGGCACCGTGAGCGGCGCGCCGAGTTCTTTCCAATTCGGGAAGAGTTCTTCGAGCGCCTTTGTCTCGATGGCCGCGCCAGACAAAAGATGCGCGCCGACTTCGGAGCCTTTTTCGATCACGCAGACCGAAAGGGCCGGGTTAAGTTGCTTGAGCTTGATCGCGCAGGACAGACCGGCAGACCCTGCCCCCACGATCAGCACATCGTAGGACATCACTTCGCGGGGATCGTTTGGAGAAGGCATGGAGAAAACCAGGGTGCTGTTCAGCAACCCGGGGATTTTACAATAGGCGCGGGAATGTTACTAGGGTCTGCTTTTGGCTCTTCAACCATAAAATTTTCCTTATTTTCAACGCGCATCCTGAAAAGGATGCCGTCCAGGTGGTCGTTCTCATGCTGAACGACGCGCGCGTGAAAACCCGAGGCCTCCCGAACAAGCGGGTTGCCTTCGACGTCGTGCCCGCCGTAACGAATGGCCTTATAGCGGGGAACAAGCCCGCGGATGCCCGGAATACTAAGGCAGCCTTCCCATCCGTCTTCCTTGGTTTCATCGAGAACGTCGATCCAAGGATTGACGAGAATAGTAAATGGAACGGGTTCTTCGCCCGGATAACGGTCGTTCTTTTCAAAACCGAACATGATAACGCGCAGGTTAACCCCGATTTGCGGCGCGGCAATGCCGACGCCTTCCTTCGCGATCATCGTTTCGTGCATGTCTTTGACAAGCGTCCGGAGGTCAGGCGTGGAAAATTTCTCTATCGCTTTTGACGGTTGAACGAGCTGGGGGTTTCCTTCTTTGACAATTTCTCTGATGGGCATCGTTTTGTTCTTTCAATTAGTTTCGAGCACTATTGGCATATAATAATACTTTCAAAAAGAAAACAAATGGGATCCCCGCCTTCGCGGGGATGACGAGGAAGGGAAGAGCCTTTGAGGGGATGACGAGGTATGTTGATGGGGGAGAGAGAAAAACAATAAACCAAATCGGATTCCGCATAAACGCGCAAAAAAATGCGCGTTTTGCGGAATGACGGTGGTTTATAGATGTTCACCAGATGGCAGGGCGGAGAAAAAAGCGGCTATTCCGTGGGGCCGTTTGGTTTCATGTTCAAGTTGGCATTGGGACGCAAGATTTTCTTTTGCTCCCTGCGATTTTGAAGGGTGCGCGAATCTCGTCCCGCGACCCGTTCACGCGCCGCTCTCAGCTCGCCAGCCGCCTTTTCGCCGTAGGTCACAAGCCAGTTGACGAGGGCGAAAGATTTGCTTTGTTTCCATGCGACGGACAAATTCGCCGACGCGCGCATCGGCAATTCACTGAAATATTCGGCAACAGCACGAGCAACCGCCGTGACGTCCAGATGCCGCCAATCGGCCATGACTTCCTTGAGCTTTTGCGGCGGAAGGCGAACCTTCCCCACCATAGCTCCGGCGCCCGCCTTGCCGCGGCCCCAACTGTCCGCGTCGCCCTCGCCTTCACCTTCGCCCTTCTTTTTCTTGCGGCGGGCGAGTTCTTCTTCGTTTTCGCTATCGATCGGATCGGTCATCGGCGTTTTTCCTTGCGGCCTGTTTATTCGTTAATAATTTTCCCGTTTCTCAGGAAAAGAAAACTCGTGTCGTATCCTTCAACCGGCTTTTTGTTTTCCATCCGGATGATAAGAATTTTGTTTATTTTCATCAGAAAGTTGTGCATCTCGTCGGTCGATTCCCAGTCGATGGGATAGGTTTCGCCCGTGTCGTATATAATCTCGAGCCTTCTTTTGTCGACATGATAGCCAACCCAAAGAGGCGTGGCCTCGAAGGGTTCATCATGGACAAGACACATCTTTCCACGGGCGTTTACAACAAGACCTATATTCACGAAACAACGAGCTCCAATTCAATATAACGGGGCGACAACGGGGGATTGTCGCCCCAGATAGTTAATGTCTGATGAATCTGCGTATTTTATGCCTTTCGACGGGCCTTAAAGGCTGCCGTTAGCGTACCGTCATCCAGATATTCCAGTTCGCCACCGACAGGCAGCCCATGGGCAAGTTTTGACACAGCGGTGCCTGTCGAGGCCAGTCCTTCCATGACATAATGCGCCGTTGCCTGCCCTTCGACCGTTGCATTAAGAGCAAGAATTACCTCTTTGGTATTATTGGTTTTTACGCGTTCGATTAGTTTCTCAATATGCAGGTCTTCGGGGCGGATTCCTTCAAGCGCAGACAAGGTTCCCCCCAGCACATGGTAGAGCCCTCTGAAGACGTTGCTGCGTTCCAGAGCCCAAAGATCGACCACGTCTTCGACCACGCAGATCATCGACGCATCGCGGCCTTGGTCGGTGCAAATTTCGCAGGGATCATTGCCGCCCAGATTGCCGCAGACCCCGCAAATCTTAACTTCGTGCGCCGCACGGGTCATCGCTTCGATGAGGGGCAGCATCACGGCCTCGCGCCTTTTCAGAAGATGCAAAACCATCCGTCTTGCCGACCGAGGCCCGAGACCCGGCAGCTTGGAAAGATGTTTCATGAGTTGGTCGAGCGGTGACATGATTTTGCGTTAATTTAACAAGTTAATTGACTGTTTGTTACAGAAGTGTAATTCAAACTGAGGGGCTTGCCTATAAGCTAGAGGGCGGATTTTACTAATTACTTTCAATAAAGTGAATTATATCATAGCAACTGTCCATCGTTAATCATTTTTTGACTGTGAGATGACAATGACTGTAGCGGGAACTTTGAATGGGCTGTCCACAACGATGAGTGATGCTTTTTCCACAGTAAGCATCCAACTGTTTGGTGTTGCGTGGCCCCATGTTGAGCAGCAAAGTGTTGAATCCAAAATTATCCCTGCACAGCAGGTTGCCAATACGACTGTTGTGAAGCCAACCGTCGAGACAGTCCACACCACCCCAATAATTAAAAAATCCGTCAAGGTTGTTAAGGAGCGCCAGCCTGCACATGGAAGGGATTACAATCCGAATGTACACAGGCGCTGTTCTGGAAGACGTGAGGGATGCGGGGGGCCGGGACGCAGACCAAACCCTAATTATTTGAGATCGTTTAATGGCCCCCAATGATCCCTTCTCATTCCTAGATAGGTAGTTTGACGCCCGGCGGCAATTGCATGCCGCCCATCATTTTTTGCGTTTCTTCGGCGATTTGTTTTTCGGCTTTGGCCTTGGCGTCATTGATGGCCGCGACGATTAAATCTTCAAGCATTTCTTTTTCCTGCACATTGATCAGCTTGGGATCAATCGCAATTTTGCGCATCTCGGCTTTGCCGCTCATTGTCGCGACGATCATGCCGCCGCCTGCCTGACCCGTCACTTCAATTTCGCTTAGGCGGTTTTGCATGTCTGTCATTTTGGCCTGCATTTCTTGCACTTGCCGCATCATTTTTCCGATGTCCATTTTTAATCCTCGCTGTCATTTAATAAGGTTTCGCCGTCAGGTTCAGGTAGAGCATCTTCGTTTGTTGGTGCCGTTGGCGCAATCGCTCTTTGCCGCAGGGAAATTATTTTTGCGCTTGGGAAGGCTTTAATGACCGCCTGCATAAGAGGGTGTTCGCGCGCGCGTTCTTGGCGTTTGGATTCAGCTTTGCGATCTTGATCGAGCAACGTCGGTTCGCCATCTTCCGCCGAAAGGGAAATCACCCAACGAAAGCCCGTCCATTCCGTCAGGCACTGGCTGACGCGGCCTGCCAGATTGGCGGGCGCATCCGCACCGACCCGAAGTTCCAGCATTCCGGGCGTCGAACGGACAAAATGCACTTGCCCGTAAAGAAGCGCGTGCAATCCCGCCTCGCGCTTTTCGGAAAACAGGGCGACGATTTCGCGATAGTTCATCGCGACTGGTTGCGCCGCGACCTGAGGCGCGGGAGCCGCAACGGCGACGCCGCCTCCGCCTAAAGCAATTTTGGCTTTGGAGCCCCCTCCCGAGGGAGGAGAAGAAACACTCGGTGTTCCGCCCGATGCGACCATGTCTTTTAACTGCTTGATGAGATCGGAGGGAAGCGGAAGATCGGACGCGTAAGCCAAGCGGATCAAAACCATTTCGGCGGCCTCTGCCGGATTTGGCGCCATTTGCACTTCGTTGATGCCCTTGAGCAATATCTGCCATGCGCGCGCCAAGGCCGGAATTTTGATGTCCGACATTTCGGTCAGCAACTGGCGGTCATATTCAGGCAGGCCGGTATCGGCGGCAAAATCGGGGATGACCTGCGCGCGCGTCAACAGATGGATTAAATCGCACATGTCCTGCAACGCCTGCACAGAGTCGGAGCCGGACAATTGCATGGCCGCAAAGGTTTCAAGCGCCTCTTTCATCTCGCCGCGCAGCACTTGGCGGCACAAGGCTATGCTTTGCCCCCTGTCTGCCAGACCTAGCATGTCCTTCACGTCTGCGGCATTAACGACGCCGTTGCCGCGCGCGATCGCCTGATCCAAGAGGCTGAGCCCGTCGCGCACCGAGCCATCGGCGGCAAGCGCGATCATCTTGATGGCTTCGTCGTCGGCTTTGATTTTTTCCAATTCGGCGATATTGGCAAAATGCTTGGCCAACACGTCGCTTTCGATGCGGCGCAGGTCGAAACGCTGGCAGCGCGAAAGAACCGTGACCGGAACTTTGCGGATTTCGGTCGTCGCGAAAATAAACTTCGTATGCGGCGGCGGTTCTTCAAGCGTTTTCAAAAGCGCGTTAAACGCGTTTTTCGACAGCATGTGAACTTCGTCGAGGATGTAGATTTTATAACGCGCCGACGCGGGGCCGTAGCGCACGCCGTCGATGATGTCGCGGATATCGTCGACGCCGGTGCGCGACGCCGCATCCATTTCCAAGACATCGACGTGGCGGTCTTCCAGAATCGCTTTGCAGGAATCACAAACTCCGCAGGGGTGAACCGTCGCCTGCCCCTTGCCATCCTTGCCGGTGCAGTTGAGGGCGCGCGCTATGATGCGCGCCGTCGTCGTTTTGCCGATGCCCCTCACGCCCGTGAGTATCCACGCATGAGGCAGGCGGCCGCCCTCAATGGCGTTGGACAATGTCCGCACCATCGCCTCTTGCCCGATCAATTGCTCAAACGTCGCCGGTCGGTATTTGCGCGCCAGAACACGATAGGCGGGCGCGGCGGTTTCTTCTGTCGGATTATGTTTGGGCATTGTTTTCCTGTTCCTGACCACACTCGACAATAATCGGCTCGTATTCAAGAGCCTGAATAAATTTCAAAAAATCCGCTGAACGCAACGTCGTTGACGCGGCATTGTGCAACGGATGATAGTGTACTTTGTCGCACCTCAGCATATCCTCGTCCAGAACGACTTTTACCCGTTTTTTCGTGTCGTTTAAAAGCGCAAAAGGTGTTACGGAACCAGGGGTTATGCCAAGGACTTCCAGCATAAGCTCAGGTTTCCCAAATGAAAATCTGGGGGCTCCCGCGCGCTTGGCTATTTCCTTGAGGTCCGCACGCTTGTCCGCCAGAATCATGACGAGCCAAAGACCACCCTTCTCGTCTTTCAGAAAAAGGCTTTTGCAAGCCGTACCCGGAATTTTGTCGTCCCATTCTTGCCCCTGCTGAGCGGTAAAAATCGGCGGGTGGTTCGTGGTTTCATGCGCGATGCCGAGACGGTCCAAGAATGAAAAAAGCTGTTCAGGCGTAGAAGGCATAAAAACTCCGTTTCCGTTATTCCAGCAAATTAAAAAAATGGAACCCCGCCTTCCGCCTACGCCATCCCCCTACGCTAAAGCTTCGGGGGACAAGAGGCTTCGGCGGACACGTCGCGGAGATGACGCCAAAGGATATGGGGTGGGAGACCGGCAACGACCCGAATCGAAAATGTTACGGCTGCTGCCTTTCGGCTCTGACCGGGTTGGCATTAGATTCGCCCGCACCAACCTCCCGCATCGCTTATACCAAAAAAGCGGGGGGAGAAGAGTCAAAAATCTTCGTCATTCCGCAAAACGCCCTTTTATGCGAAATCTGATTTGGTTCCTTACCGCATGAAAAACAAATCGGATTCCGGATAAATTCGCATTTTTGCGGGAATAGGCAAAAAAGCGAATTTTCCGGAATGACGGGGCTTAAGGATTACGAGTTACCGAGGATTTCCTTGAGAACGGTGGGGATTCCTTCCACGATGTCCTCGGCGATCAGCCCTGCACCGTGGGCGGAAGCAATTTTTCCGTGCATCCATGCCGCAGCGCAGGCAGCCTGAAAAACGGGCATTTTTTGCGCGATGAGGCCGAGTATCATTCCCGACAGGACATCCCCTGCCCCCGCCGTTGCAAGCCAGGGCGGCGCGTTGAGATTGACGACGACGTTTCCTTCCGGAGAAGCGATGACGGTTTCGGCTCCCTTTAACAGCACGACACATCCGGCGCGCTTGGCGGCATCGCACGCGCGAGAGCTTTTTTCATCTTTGCTATCGCCAAACAGGCGCGCGAATTCGCCCTCATGCGGGGTCAATACGCAATTGGCATGAAGCTCCTTAAGTAAAACTTCGGGTTTATCCCCAAAATTGGTCAAGCCTTCGGCATCGACAACTGTCGGGCGTTTGGCCGCCAACGCCAGCAGAACCTCGACCTTCTGCATGTCGCCGATTCCCAAACCCTGACCGATCAAAAGCGCAGGCGCGTGTTCGTTGTCAATCAACATTTGCCAGTCCTGCAACGTATCGCTGGGGCGGACAATCACGCTTTCAAGCGCCTCGGCATAAATGGACAAAGCAGATTGAGGCGCAGCAAGCATCACAAGTCCCGCGCCTATGCGTTGTGCGGCGCGCGCCGCCAGACGCGAGGCCCCCGTCATGTTCGCGCCGCCCCTTATGAGCGCCGTGCCTCTGCTGTATTTATGGCTATCGCCTTCCGGGAAAGGAAAAGCCTTTCGCCACATATCGGGCGTGTTTTCGACAAGTTTAAGAGACGGCGTGGAATTCATTTTTTCTCATCTTTCTTTGTTTCGGTTTTGACGCCGGAGCCGTCGTCGATCTTCGGTTCCGGTTTTGCTTCAAGCAGCGCTTTGACCTCGTCGCCAAGCCCGGATTCGGTAAGCGGGGACGAGGGCGGCCTCAGGATGTTTTCCACTTTGCCGTCTTTGCCAATGATATAGGTAAGAGGAACGGTTTCAAGCGTCACGAGATCGTTTTTGGTGATTTCGTGCATCACAGCCGCAGGAAAAGAAAAGAAACGCATGACCTCGTTCACGTGTTTACGCCCGTGTGGCGAATCGACGCTGACGGCAAGAACCTCTAACCCCTGCGAGCGGTATTTCCGCCAAACAGCCTCAAGCGACGGCAATTCATACTGGCAAGCCGTGCACCACGTCGCCCAAAAATTGAGGACGACGACTTTGCCTTTAAGCGCAGAAAGATCAAAATTTTTCCCGTCGAGCGTCGAGGCCATGAATGACGGAGCGACATCTCCAACGGCGGCGTCCGCACACATCGCTTCAGAAGGCAGAAGCGCGAAGATTCCCATGACGATCAATAACATTAGAGACTTTTGGCGCATGGCTTTCTCCTGATGCAACGGACCTTCGCCCGTCAAAATTACATAATATCTTCCCTATGGCAAAAGATAACATTCTCCATTGTTTTAAGCCGAGTAAAACGATAGGTTCTGTGGCCAAACTTCAGGAGCGTTCTTAATGGATGTAAAAGTTCTCTGTTGGTTTAAAGAAAATCTTATGACGCGGCGAGGTTGGGGCATTGTTTTAACCGCCTTTGTCCCTATCGCTTTGGTTATAGGGCGCTCCCCCGCCGATATTGCCGTTTCCATCGTTGCCATTCTTTTCTTTGTCGACAGCATTCTCCGCCATCAATGGGGATGGACAAAAAAGCCTTGGGTTATTGCCGCACTTCTTTTATGGGGCTATAGCGTCGTCCGCGCGGCTTTTATCCCCGATGGCGGCGTGAGCTTGTTCACAGCTTTCGTGTGGCTGCGCTATATCGTTTTTGCGGCCAGCATGGCCGAGTGGGCTCTGGCAGAAGAAAAGAGCCGGTTATGGTTGCTTTATGCAAGTTTATATTCCGTTTTGTTTCTGTCGGTTGACGGCATTTTCCAATACGTTTTCAGGCAGGATATTCTGGGGAACAAGCTCTTTAACGACGTTCGCCTGACCAGCGTTTACCAGCGCCCTATTCTAGGCGTAACGATCGCCAATCTTTTTGCTCCCGCCGTTTTCTGGCTTTTAAAACAAGAAAAAATATACAAGTCCGTTCTGCTTGCCAATGTTTGCTTTGCCGCTATCTTCTTAAGCGGCGATAGGATGGGATTTATATTTGCTGCTTGCATTCTGTTGCCATGGCTGTTTTTTCTCTTATGCAAAAGCACTCAACGGACGTGGATCATTATCGCTAATGTGTGCTTTTTTGCCCTTTTATTGGCTTTTTCGCCAAGTCTTACTAAACGCCAAATTCACTCCACCATGGCAACCGCCGGAGAAATCACCACCTCGCCTTATGGCCTTGTTTGGAAAAGCGCTTTAAAGGTCGGGGCGGAAAATCCTCTTTTCGGGGTCGGCATTCGACAGTTCCGCTATGTTTGCCCAAATGAACGCTTTGGCCCGCTCAAATATAAAGGCGACGAACGTTGTTATTCGCATCCGCATAATCCCTACATGGAATGGTTCTCGGAAGGCGGCCTTGTCGGGTTGTTCGGGTTTATCGGCTTTGCCCTGACTGTCGGTCTTGGTCTATGGCGGAGATTAGAAGTGCGCGATGCCGACCTTGTTCTTTGGGGACTGTCCGCGATGCTTATCATGCGGTTGATGCCTTTCGTCATATCGACGAGTTTCTTCAACAACTGGTCGGCTATTCCCTTCTGGCTCGCTCTGGGATGGGCAATGAGCTACAAGCCAGCTCTTAAGACATCCTCGTCCTAGAGAACATCGGCAGAAGGGGTTTTTATGCAGAGCTTTCCTTTTTTTTCCCTCTTTCTTATCCCGATAAGCTTCTTTCTCGCGTTGATGCTCACGAGTTGGATTAAAGACGTTTTATCGAAACGCGCCGTTCTTGACGTCCCTAACGATCGCAGTTTGCACAAAATCCCTGTGCCGAGAGGCGGGGGATGGGCTCTTCTGATTGTTCTGGTTCCCTCGTTGTGTACGGCTGTTTTCTTTCTCGATAGCGATTACCGACATGTCGGGCTTGTCGTTTCCGTCCTTTTGCTTGCGCTTATTTCGTGGGTTGACGATCGCAAACACATCAGTCCCCCTATGCGGCTAAGCATGCATATTCTTGCCGTTTGTCTTGGCAGTTTTTCCTTTGCTCCGGAGGAGATGCTCTTAGGAGGAATTGTTCCTTTTTGGCTTGATCGCACGTTGCTTATTTTAGGGTGGGCATGGTTCATCAATCTGTACAATTTTATGGACGGCATCGATGGAATTACCGGAGTCGAGACTGTTTCCATATGCGTCGGGTTGTCCTTTGTTTTGGCGGCAGCGGGAATTGACGATCCCTTTGTAAGTTTTCTGCTTTTGATCCTGACGGGCGCATGCCTGGGCTTTCTTGCCTTTAACTGGCATCCGGCAAAAATATTTCTGGGCGATATAGGAAGCGTGCCTTTGGGGTATCTCGTCGGATTTTGCCTTTTGTCGCTGGCCGTCAAAGGGCACTTGGCGGCGGCGCTTATTCTGCCCCTTTATTATTTGGCCGACAGCAGCATCACGCTTGTTCGGCGCATTCTCCATAGAGAAAAATTTTGGCTTGCCCATCGAGAGCATTTTTATCAAAGAGCGGCTTTGGGCGTAGGCGCGCACAGCACGGTTGCACTCTTTGTCATTGTTGCCAACGCCTGCCTTATCGCCGCAGCCGTTTTTTCTCTTTATCAACAGGCTTTAGGAATCTGCGCGGCGGGTTTAATCGTCGGGGTGCTGCTGGGCAAAATGCAGTCCGTTTCCAAACTATCCGGAACAAAATCATAATTTTGCGGTTTTAGAAAAATCGGCCAGAATTTTTGCCGCCTTTTTCATCTGCAAATCGATGTTGTAATGATGATTGCCGAGGAAGAAGCCGTTTTTATCGATTTCTTCCGCTGCCACAATTTTTGACCCTTTTGTGTGGGGCAAATACTTTATGACCGGATTTTTCAGAAAGTTCCCCGCAACAATCGGGCGGCATTCGATTCCGGCTTTCGTTAAGCGCTTGATAAGTTCCGCACGCCGACCCACCAAAGGCCCTTCCAGCACAAAAGCATAACCGAACCAAGAGCTGCTTTTCGTTTCTTTCTGCATACGAATGTTTTTGATTTTGGACATCAGGGATATAAAAATTTTGGCGTTCTTGCGGCGATAGGCCACCAGCTTTGGCAACTTCTTCAGTTGCTCCTGCCCCAACGCGCCTTCCATCTCAAGCGGCCGCAGATTGTATCCGGGCAAGACAAAGCGGAAAAGTTTCTCGAAAGGATCGCCCTTGAACGCCAGATGGCTATGCGGTGGCTGCTCTCTCACCCACCCGTGCGCGCGAAGCGACAGAAAGACGTGATAAAGCGCCTCGTCGTCGGTTAAGACCATACCGCCTTCCATCGTCGAGATATGGTGCGAGAAAAAGGTGCTAAACGTTCCGCAGATGCCGAACGTCCCCGTCTTCTTTTTTCCGAACAGCGCGCCCATCGACTCGCAGTTGTCCTCAATGAGAAGCAATTTGTGCCGTTTACAGATATCTTTCAGCGCCCGAAAATCGCATGGATTGCCCAGAAGATTGACGGCGAAAATGGCGCGGGTTTTAGGCGTTATGGCCTTTTCGACAAGCGCGGGATCGATATTGAGCGTTTGGGCATCAATATCGACAAAACGCAAGCGCAGACCCAGCTGGCTAACGGGATAATACATCGTGCCCCACGAAACCGCCGGAACGATGACTTCGTCGCCGGGTTTCAGCAGTTTTTTGGGATGATAAACAAGCCCTGCAATCGCCAACAGATTGGCGGAAGAGCCGGAATTGACCATCATGGCATAACGGCTGCCAAAAAAGCGGGCGAATTGCTTTTCAAACTTTTTGACTTCCTCACCCATCGTAAAGCGGCCGCTCGCAATCACACGTTTAAGAGCTTTCATTTCGGCGGAATCCCATGTTTCTGTAGCAAGTGGATAAAAAACCATCAGACCTTTTCCTTAAAGGAAGAACGATACCAGGCAACCGTTTGAGCAATGCCGGATTCCAAATCGACGCGCGGATGCCATCCGACAGCATTCGCCCGCGACGAGTCCATCAGCTTTTTCAGCATGCCGACAGGCGCATTAAGAACGTGATCGAATTTTCCCTTAAATCCAAGAACACGCGCAATGCAGTCATAGTATTCGTTGACTGTATAGTCTTTGCCGAAGCCAACATTGAGATGGGGCGGCAATTTTTCAAGATCGCCGCCGTAGGTCAGGATAAAATCCGCCAAATCGTCGACATACAGAAATTCGCGGCGGGCTGTCCCGTCGCCCCATATTTCGACACTTTCTTTTCCCTGTCGCACAGCTTCGGAAATTTTGGCAATAGCCGCGGCGATCAAATGGCCGGAGGCCGCATCGAAATGGTCGCCGACGCCATAAAGATTACAGGGAATAATCGTCCGGTAACAAAGCCTGTATTGACGCGACACATAATCGCAAAAACGAGCTGTCGCAATTTTAGCAAGCGCATAGCCTTCGTTTGTGGGTTCTAAGGGAGCCGCAAGAATATGCTCTTCCTTTAAATCGACGCCATAATCCTTCGGGTACATGCATGAACTGCCGAGATAGAGCAGTTTTTTCACGCCCGCTTCCCGCGCCGCCTCAACGACATTCATGCCCATAAGCATGTTGTCGCATAGAAAACCGGACGGATCGACAACATTGGCCTTGATGCCTCCGACTTTGGCGGCGGCATGAATGATAAGATCGTAAGTGTGGGCGCTAAACCATTTTTTGAGCTGGGCGCGATCGCGCAAGTCAAGTTCTTTGCTTGATGGCGCGTCGATATTCCATTTTGGAGCAAGCTCAGCCGCACGACGGCGGATGGCTTGCCCGAGCATTCCGGAGCCTCCCATTAGCAAGACGCGCATGTGTGGACCCTCCCCGCCCCTCAAGACCGAGTTGTCTTTCGGCTCTTCTTCTTGTCGGAAGTTTTGCTTTGTAAAAGGAGCGCTTTTTGTTCGGATAAATCGGAAGCAACCATCTCGCTTATCAATTCTTCCAGGGATGTGCGCGCTTTCCATCCGAGCTTCTTGCGCGCCTTGGCCGCATTGCCGAGTAAAACGTTCACTTCCGTCGGGCGATGATAACGCGGATCGATTTTGACGAGCGTTTTTCCCGATTTCTTATCGACGCCGACTTCGTTCTTTCCTTTGCCCTTCCAGACAACGCGAATGCCCACTTCGGCAAAGGCCAATTCAACAAAGTGGCGCACCGTTTCGGTCCGGCCTGTCGCCAGAATGTAATCATCCGGCTTCTTCTGTTGCAATATGCGCCACATGCCTTCGACGTATTCTTTGGCGTGTCCCCAGTCGCGCTTGGAATCGAGATTGCCGAGGTAAAGGATGTCCTCCATGCCCAAAGATATGCGAGCTACCGCACGTGAAATTTTACGCGTCACGAAGGTCTCGCCCCGGATGGGGCTTTCGTGATTGAACAATATGCCGTTCGCGGCGAATATGCCGTAGGCTTCGCGATAATTGACGGAAATCCAATAGGCGTAAAGCTTGGCCACACCGTAGGGGCTGCGCGGATAAAAGGGCGTCGTTTCTTTTTGAGGCGTCTCTTGAACCTTGCCGAACATTTCCGACGTCGAGGCTTGATAGAATTTTGTTTTCTTCGTCAGTCCAAGAATGCGGATGGCTTCGAGAATGCGTAAGGGCCCAAGAGCATCGGCGTTTGCCGTATATTCCGCTGTTTCAAAACTGACGAGCACATGGCTTTGCGCGGCAAGGTTATAAATTTCATCCGGCTGTACGGCTTGGATAATGCGGATCAGGTTCGTCGAGTCCGTCATGTCTCCATAATGAAGATGAAGCTTCGCGCCGCGCGTATGGGGGTCTTGATAGATGTGATCGATGCGCGCCGTGTTGTAAGACGAAGAACGCCGCTTGATGCCGTGAACGATATAACCCTTTGACAGCAACAGCTCCGCGAGATACGCGCCGTCTTGTCCTGTAATGCCGGTGATAAGCGCTGTTTTTGCCATTGTTTTTACGTCGTTAGGGGTGGAATGAATTTGACGGAACGGGAATCAAACTCCAGAAGTCAGACCGGAAGAACCGCATAGTCATATCAAGCGCATAGGCGTTGTCCAGAGCGAGTTTATCTGCCGCGCGTTTTGTAATAGGCAAAGGTCTTTTTAAGCCCCTCTTCAAGCTCCGTTTGAGTTTGAAACGTGAGTTTTTGCCGAGCAAAGGCCGGGTCGCCGACTGATTGGCGAATATCGTCTTCACGCGGAGGCGTAAACCGGATCGGTTCGAGATAACCGGAAATAGCGCCGATTTTGTTCGCCAGTTCGAGTATCGTCGTTCCCTTTCCCGTACAAATGTTCGCCACAAGCGCTTCCCCGTTCGCAGCATCGAGCGCCGCGCTAAACGCATTGACGATATCGGACACATAGACAAAATCGCGTTGTTGCTTGCCGTCGCCGTAGACGGTCAGGGGCTTCTTTTCCAGAGCCTTGTGCATGAACGCCGATATGACGCCCGAATAGGGAGAGTCGGCAACTTGCCGGGGGCCATAGGCATTGAAAAAACGCAGGCCTACCGTCGGAACCCCGTAGGCCGAGCTTGCAAGAGCGGATTGAAGCTCGCATCCGTATTTATCGAGGCCATAGGAAGAAATGGGGGATATCCGGGAGTTTTCTGCGATGGGCGAAGAACCGTTGTCTCCGTACACGGCGGCAGAAGAAGCATAAATGACGGGTACGGCCTTGCCGGTTCTTTTGGCTTCCTTGCAGGAATTCTCAAGGACATTGACGAGGCCGGATTGGTTCACATAGTGCGATCTGTATTTCAATTCCCGGCACAAAGGAACCGAAACGATGGCGGCAAGATGAAAACAGGCTCCTGCTCCCTCCATGGCCTTCGCCACAAGGGCGGCGTCCGTCACATCGCCTTTGATGACCTGGACTCCTTTGGGCGCGTTCTCAAGCTTTCCGGTCGAGAGGTCGTCGAGGATGACGACTTCATCGCCTCGCGCGACCAGAAAATCTGTAAGGTGCGAGCCGATAAAACCGCATCCTCCCGTTACAAGAATTCGCATCGTCAGGCCTTTTCCAATTCAGTCACGCTCATTTCCAACACAATCGTAAAGTCGCTCATTTGTCCGGTTCTTTTGCGGCTCTGCGGGCAAGCGCATTATACACACGCAATGTCTCAGCAATAACATGTCTTTTGTCAAATTCCTCTTCGGCCATCAAGCGCCCTGCTTGCCCCATTCTGGCGCGTTCTTCGGGCGATCCCAATAACTTTTCAAGCGCAGCGGCTAAAGCCCCTGCATTTCGCGCGGGGACTAAAAGCCCGTTGACTCCGTCGCGCACCACTTCCCGGCAACCCGAAACATCCGTTGTCACAACCGGTTTTCCGCAGGCCAAGGCTTCAAGAAGCGATTTCGGAAGGCCTTCGCGATAGGAGGGCAGACAGACAATGTGGCTGCCCGCAATGATCCGGCGGATGTCGCTTTGAAAACCAAGAACCTCGACGTCGCCTGAAGCCTTCCATTGCCGCAATTTTTCTTCAGGAATCGTCGAGGGATTTAAGGTATCCGGCGCTCCGACCAGAAGAAAACGCGCTTTGACGCCTTTAGCACGCAAGAGCCGCGCAGCTTCGACAAATTCGCCGACGCCCTTGTCCCACAGCATTCGCGCCGTCAAGACAACGACGGGCGTGCCTTCGGGTTCCGGAGACGGGCGATAGAAATCAGTATCAATGCCCGCCCCGCGAATCAAAACGGCATCCCCGCGCCGGACATAGCCTTGGGCGATTAAGTTTTCCAGATCATCCTTGTTTTCAAATATGACTTTACTGCCATGCGGATTAAGCAAAGCGCGCAGGCCGGAAGCGACGAGTAAACGCAGAAAAGACGCCTTAAAGGATTGCGACGTAAAGATGTAGCCCATGCCTACCGGCGCATTAACGATGCGCTTAATCCCCGCGAGCTTTGCGGCAATCGTGCCGTAAAGCACCGGCTTTAACGCCACGTGATGGACGATGTCGGGACGTTCTGCCAGATAAGCGCGGTAGATTTGCCATACGACATGCAGTTCCTTAAACGGATTGACGCTGCGCCTATCGAGGCAAAGAGGAATGAGGCGCAGTTTCTTTGAGCGGATTTCTTCCGCATGTTTGTTGGTGTGGACAATGACAACGACGTCGTGACCAGCTTCTTTTGCCGCAAGCGCGCGATCCATAAAATGCGAACAGAAAAACCAGTCTTCGGTCAAAACAAAAGCAATCTTCATGCCTGCACCCTTGCGCAATCAAGGGATTCTATGTCGCTTTCCGACGGCTTTCCGCCCATTCGGGCAAAAAACAACCGGCTGCATCCCGGCAGTGCAGCCAGCAGGTCTATTCCGATCTTCGCGAGAGTCAGGCTTAAAGCCAAAACTGCCGAGATAAAACCCTTATGCGCCATAAAGTGCCGTTCCTGCGCAACAAGCCAATATCCGCGCGTGCGAAGGGTTTTCAGCAAACTAAAGTCGCCCTGCCTGTAGCCTAACAAGACGTCCTCAAGACAGGCAAAGCGGCTTTCGGCGTAGCTGCGCAGAAGAAGCTCCTGATCCTCCGCACCTTTTACTTCCGGCGTTGCATACCGGAAACGACGGAACCACGATGCGCGCCCCATCCATGTGGGATGCGGCAAGGAAAACCCGCGCCAAGGATGCGCACAAATTTCTTCGTGAGGCGCGACGAAAGGAAGCAGCCCGATGATTTTCCGCGCGTTGTCCGGTAAATCGCGAAAGACGATGGCGCGGCAACCGACAAGGTCGATATCGGCGTGCTCGTCCAAAAATTGCCGTTGCATTTCCAAACGGCGGGGGAAGGCGATGTCGTCGGCATCCATACGCGCAATGAGGCGGCCCTGTGCCGCATCGATGCCCTCGTTAAGGCGCTCAACCAGACCCAGGCGCGTGTTGCTTCCGATAATGCGCACGCGCGATTCTTTCATCGCCCGGATATCGTGAAGCGCCTGATCCGTCGACCCATCGTTGATGATGATGAGTTCAAAATCCGGCATGGACTGGGAAAGAATGGAACGCACCGCGCGCAACAATAATTTTCCGCCGTTGAAAACGGGCAATAGGACGCTTACGGTCGGGACGGAATTATATTCAGGCACGGCTCTGGCTTTCAAAGAAACGCTGTCATAATATCGGGATATTAGACTGATTATAACGTTCGCCTTACAAAAAGCACTAACCGCCACGCGAATTATGGGGGCACTCCAATTGCGACGGAAGAAGGGGGGCTCTTTTACCCGTATTTCAGGTTTATTCGGCATAAGCTTGATATTCCCCGCAAATTTGTTTAGACGTTCAAGGCTTATGAACGTTCTTTCCAGGCGGCACACATGCGTCAAACAAAGTCCTCTCCGGCAAATCTCACCAAACAGAAAATATTGATTTTTGGGGGTACCGGATCGCTTGGCCACGCTCTCGTTCGCCGCTTATCGGATGACAATCAGCTGATCATTTATTCGCGCGATGAAGCCAAGCACTGGACCATGCGCAACCATCTTGGGAAAGATTCCACCGTTCAATTCGAAGTCGGCGATATCCGCGACAGCGAACGCGTCGAGGAAATCATCCTGAAATGGCAACCGACGATACTTATTATCGCCGCCGCGCTTAAACAGGTCGATACGTGCGAACGGTCTCCTTCGGAAAGCATTCTGACGAACATCATCGGCATTCGGAATATCGTCGCGGCCGTTAATCGCCAGATCGACCGCCTTCCTGATCTTGAAACGGTCATGATGATCTCAACCGACAAAGCGTGCGCGCCGACGAACGTTTACGGCATGTGCAAGGCGATCTCGGAACGCCTGGTCACAAGCCAAAGCCTGACGATGACAAAGCCGAAATTCGTCGCCGTGCGTTACGGGAACGTGCTGGAGTCGCGCGGTTCCATTATTCCGTTGTTCCGTTGGCAGGCGGAAAATCTGGACAAGTTTACGGTGACGCATCCCGAAATGACGCGGTTTGTCATGACATTGGATGAAAGCATCGATTTGATCATTGCGACGTGCAAGGGCGCCAAGTCGGGCGAAACGTGGCTGCCGCGCTTGCGCGCGATGCGCATTATGGACTTGGCCTCCATCTTCTCGGAAAAATACGGCAAACCGATCGACATTATCGGCCTGCGGCCGGGCGAAAAGCTGTTCGAAGAGCTTATCAGCGGCCCGGAATCCGTGCGCGTTCGTCTTGACGGCGACTACTATCGGATGGCGCCCGCGCACGTTATGCCCGCGCTCGACGCGAAAGCGTTCAGTTATGGCTCGAACGACGACGTTCTCGACCGGCCTGCGCTTGAGGCTTATCTCAATTCACTTAACATGTTCGGCGGCAATATGGATCAATTCGTCGGCATTGAAATCGATGAAATCGCAAAAACAAAACCGTTGAAGGCGGCACGTTCATGAGCGGATCCTACCCTCTTTTTAAAGTTCATATGCCTGTCGACGAAACGCTCGAAAAAATTCGGGGCGTTTTGCAATCCGGTTTCGTCAATGAAGGCGTTCAGGTGACGGAATTCCAGAAGGCCTTGTGTTCTTATCTCGACGTTAAAAACCTCGTTTTGATGAATGCCTGCACCAGCGCGCTGACCGTAGCGTACAAAGTCGCGGGCGTAAAGCCAGACACAGAAGTCGTCACGTCCCCCATGACCTGCATCGCGACCAACACGCCTATCGAAAACCTCGGCGGAAAAATTGTTTGGGCGGACGTTCTTCCGAATTCAGGCTCTATCGATCCCAAGGACATTGAGCGCAAGATCACAAAGCACACAAAGGCGATTGCCTACGTGAATTGGGGCGGCATGCCTTGCGATCTAGAAGTTATCGACGCCATCGGTAAAAAACACGGCATTCCTGTCGTTCAAGACGCCGCTCATGCCTTTGGCGCAAAATGGAATGGTCGCCCGATTTCGGATTTTGCCGACTTCACCTGTTATTCTTTTCAAGCCATCAAGCATCTGACGTCCGGCGACGGCGGGGCTCTTATTTGCCGCAAGGATAAAGACCTTGCGCTGGCGAAGAAGCTGAAGTGGTTCGGCTATGACCGCGAGGCGACGAAGGACGAAAAAGGCGAGTGGAAAGGCCAGCGTTGGAGCGCGGATATTGAACAAGGCGAAATCGGCTTTAAATTCAATATGAACAACATTTCCGCCGCGATTGGCCTGTCCCAGATGCCGCATATCGACCGCATTTTAAGCGCGCATCGGAACAATGCCGCCGTGTATAACCGCCTATTTGAGGGCTCAAACATTATTCGGCCTCTTGATGTCCCGGCTAAGGCTTCTCCCAGCTATTGGGTGTACACCGCGCTTGTCGTCAGCCCGAAAGTCAACCGCGACGCATTGCTTGAGGCCCTTAACGCCGAGGGAATTGCGGCCGGTCTCGTGCATCTGCCTAACGATATTTATACGGCCTTTAAGCCCTATGCAGCCGACCTGCCCGGCGTCCGCGCGTTTGCCGATCGGCAGATTTCCCTGCCCTGCGGCTGGTGGCTGAACGAAAAGGATTGCGAACACATTGCAAGCCGCGTTCTGGCGCTTGCGGGAGTCTGATGAGCACGCCCCGCCTTTTTGTGGGGACTCTTTTTTGCGGCGAAGCCGAAGTCGAAGAATGCCGCACGGCAATCCTTTCACAGGAAGGCGTGCGGGTAACTCATCATATTATCGAGAACCAGCCTGAATTTTCGGCACACACTATGCTGTGGCAAGCATGGGGCGAAAATCGCGACGCGCACGATTTGTTCGTCAAAATTGATGCCGACACTATTTTAAACCGTCCGACCGCTTTGGCTGAAATCGCCGCGCTTTTTAAAACGCCGGAGATTACTGGCGCGCAAATTTTGCTGCATGACTATTTTACGGACGACTTGATCGCCGGATTGAACGCATTTTCCAAAAGCGTGCAGTTCCGCGCATCGCGTTCACGCCTGTTTGCCGATCATGCCGACTTCGGCCACCAAACGGTTCTGAAAGGCGAAAGCGTTGCGCATCTGGCGCCCATCGGCTGGCATTGCCGGAATCCACATCCCTATCAGGCTTTTCATTACGGTTTTCACCGCGCGATGAAAAAACAGAAAGATGTTCTGGCCAAATGCGCGCGCGTCTGGCGCGAAAAACCGGATCAGGGTCGCGAATGGGCTTTGGCGGGCGCCGCCTCCGCCCACTGGTGGCATCGCCGCAGCATGGATTACGGAAATAGCGCGCTTCAGGCTCTTTTTGCCCGCTTGCAAGACGATGGCGAGCGCCGCAAAAAAGTTCTAGATTATGCTGAAAGAGTCATCAACAGGGAAGCCAAGCGATGAACCTGCCCAAACTCGACGATAACGGAACGCCGCGATTGTTTATTCGCGTGATGGAACGCAAAGACCTTGAAGACCTCCGCCAAATGCACAATCGGGACGATGTTTTGCTTAAGCTCACCGATCCGACGCACATTACGCAGGTTCAGCAGGAGGCATGGTTTAATGCGGCCTCGTCCTCGCGCAACGCACGGCGCTATGTCGCGCATTTGCGGGGGACGAACGAGTTTGTCGGCATGTTCCGCGTGGACAACATCGATTTCGTCAACGGGAACGCTTTTGTGGGATGCGATATTTTGCCCGCGCATCAACGTCAGGGATATGCGACCGAGTTTTTCACGTACATTCTGAATTACTTGTTCGACGCCTGTCGTTTGCATCGGGTTGAGCTGGTCACGCTTGAAAGCAATACGCGCGCGATCGGGCTTTATAAAAAATTCGGCTTTGTCGAGGAAGGCGCGCGCCGCGACGCCGTTTTCCGCGACGGCGCGTACCAAAATCTGCTTGCCATGGGGCTTCTGGCCGACGATTGGCATAGCAAGAGGAAAAACCTGCCGCACCAATGAGCAACCCCCGCGATACTCTTGTTTTGCTTGTGACCTGCTCGCGCGACGAAACGCGGCGCGATTTGGCCGTGGAGGTGACAAAGAATATGGCCGAGCTTGTTCCGGCGGCGGGATTGCAAGATTCTTTCATGCTTTTCGACAATGCTTCGACGTTTGCCGATCATTTAAGCTTTGCGCCCAAGGGCGCAGTCGTCGTCCAATCTCCCGAAAACATAGGGTATTGGTCCGCCATCAAGTGGGTTTTGGAACATCATCGGGAGTACTTTGTCCGCACGTTTAAATATATCTATCTGGTCGAATCCGATCTGACGCATTCCGACTTGCGGCCTTTGGGACTGTGCGAGAACTTTTTGGATGCTACGCCTTCAGCTTCGTGTGTACGAACGCAGGAATTTTCGGTTCGGCACAGATGGCGCTACAATAAAGACTTGAGGTTTATGCCCTTTCGCAATTTGCGTTCTGTGGTACGTCAGCGCAACGAAGTCACAGGGGAAAAAGCATGGTTTATTCCCCCCGTCGATGGCGGGAAAATATGGCGATCCAATTTACATGCTAAATTGCCAGCTTTGAATAGAATTGAGACCCTGTGTCATGTTTTTTCTGAACTTGAAGCACTTGGCGAATTCAGCGAGCGGGATTTCTTTGATTTTACATACAGAGACAAGAAGGATATCGGCATCTATGACGGGGGGCTTTTTCATCAGCTGAGCACCCCTCAAACGACTAAAATTATGAGTGGAAGCTGGTCGGATGTATTATCCCTCAAGAAAATGGGCTATCAAACGACGAGGCAAGCGAGGTTCTTAGAAATTGAGAACCAACCTACAGTAAGCAGAAAGTGACGACTGAAAATGTCCAACAATAACTTTACTATCGATTATCTGCGAGATTTTCTCGGCAAGGCACGTTCGAACGGCTATAGATTTTTGACGTTGAAGGATTACGTCGCCGAAGGCTGCCCAACGGATAAGGTATTTGTCTTGCGGCTTGATTTAGACATTAAGCCCCAAACAATAAAGCCGTTTTTAGTTGTTTCCCGCGAAATGAATATACCTATGACAGTGTTTATACGCGTGGCGGGTCCTTATAATATCTTCTGGTATCCAACTTACGCCTGTTTAAAGCAAATCAACGCAGCAAAAAGCGAAATTGGGTTTCATACGGCAATGGTTGAGTGGGCTAAAATTAACAATGAGGACACTGAATCCGTTTTTGCTCATGAGCTGGCCGCCCTGCGTTCGCTTTTCCCAGTGGCGGGAATTGCCCCCCATCGCGACATAAACTATGTCCAGAATTCCTTGCCGTGGATAAATGAAAATTGGTCGCATTTAAAACAGAAATACAATATCGAGTATCATGCCTATGAAGACCGGATATTGAAGAATACGCTGTACGTCAATGAAGGACTTTCTCCCCATCTGGGGTGGAGACAGATGACACCCCATGAGGCAATAGCCACCGGCAAGCCTATTTATATGTTGTTACATCCGCATTGGTGGTTTCAGGACAACCCTTTTGAAGCGGACTAGCGCTATGAAAATTCTTTGCTGCGCGTATCGGGAGTGGGGGCTAAAGGTTACGCAGGCTTTGACCGACCTTTTTCCCGCGCATGATTTTGTTTTATGCAAAAATTTAGAGGAATTGTCTGCGGAACTGGCTTCTCATGGCACACCCGATCTTATTCTTGCGATTGGGTGGAGCTGGATTTTTAAAGCGGATATCATAACGTCAACATGGGTTATCGGTGTTCACCCCTCCGATCTGCCGGATTACGGGGGTGGGTCTCCCCTGCAAAATCAAATTCTAGACGGCGTTGTCGAGACAAAAAACACCTTGTTCAGACTTGCGCCAAATATCGACGATGGGCCGATTATTGCCAAACTCCCCTTAAATCTTGACGGGCATATGGCCGATATTTTCGAACGTCTAGCAAGCACAAGCATCACTTTATTTGCCAATTTTATACGAGCCTTTCCGGACCATGTGACGACGATTCAGCAAAAGCATAAAGCTGGAAGCAAACCCCTAAGACGCCTTAAGCCAGAAAGCGGGCGGTTGATGGCAGAAAACTTCAACAAGATGACTTCGCGTCAATTATACGATTTCATTCGTTGTCGCGAAGATCCGTATCCGAACGTCTATTTTGAAGACGAAACAGGAAAACTGTTTTTCAGCCGCGTGGAGTGGGAACCTAAAAAATGAGAATCTCGAAAGTTTCTGCATGAAAAAGAAAACGCTTTTGATGCTCGTGGACGACCGGCGCTATATCCGCGCCAATTGCTATCAACGGCAGTTGGCGGAAGTGCTTGAGAGCGAATACGACGTGCGCATGATTTCTTTGCGCGAGATTAAATATCTTCCGTGGGCCAATCCGAAAAAATACGATCGCGTCTTAAGCGTTCTGCGCCTGCGCACGCTTAACGATAACCTGGACGTTGTTGCACGTTTTCTGAAAGACACGCGGCTTCACATCTATGAACAAGACATTTGGTATAGCTATATGGATGACTCGCCATGGAAGGGCGCATACGGACGCATCCATTCGCGCCTTAATGTTGCAAGTTTTCTCGTAACGACAAAATGGTGGACGGATTTTGCCGCGCAGCGCGGCATTCCGGCGCAATTCGTTCGCATGGGCATGTTGCCCCGCTATTGCGAGATGGGTCCTGCGTGGGAAGACCGCCCCATCCCTCTTGGATTTCAGGGAACCGTTCATCCACACCGGAAAGCTTTTTACGACGCGCTTGAGGGCATGGGGTTCCCTGTCGATGTGTTGAAGTCCGTTCCTTACGAGGGCTATCTCGAAAATCTTCACAAGATGCGGATATATATTCATACCGAAGAAGCCCCTTGGCGCGTCAACGGCCAAATAATCCCGCGCAATGCCTTGTGGATCAAAGACACCGAAGTGGCGGCGCGCGGCACGTTCGCTATCAGAGATTATGAAGAGGAATCAAAAGCTTATGGGATTTCTGAATTGCCGACTATTTACACCTACCGCAAGGTATCGGACATTCCTTCGATGATCGATGAAATCAATCATATGAGTCCTAAAGCCCGGGCAGAAAGAATGCGCGCTTCCGTCGAAACCATGCGAAAAAGGAACGATTGGATGACGGTAGTCAGAGCCATTGAGGCGACATCAGCATGATGGAAAAAATATTTTCATATGCCGTGTTAAAAAGGGCTTTCGCTTTTCTGGGACGAAGGCCGCTTATCTATGGATTGTGGGGACTTGCCACCGGATTCCTGATTTTCCTGTTCGATATGCTTCTGGCCGCCTCCTTGCAGCGTTTTTTTACGGCCACGGGGCTTGTCTCCGCCGGAAGCCACGCCCCCCTCGGCATCGCGCTGATGTCGCCGACAACCGAAGCAATTTTTCTTATTAGTATCGGCCTTGTGCGCGTTTGCATTTTTTGGGCGAACGGACATTTGAACGGCCTATGTCAAACAACCGTCGAAACCGAGAAAAGGCACGCCGTGACCGAGTGGGCCATTTCTTCCGGCAAGGAAGAAATCGGGCGCGTCACGACACTCTATAATGACGTCGTTATCGGCACTGCCGCTTCCGTCAACAACGTGTTCTATGTCGCTTCACGGCTTATCATTCTGGCGGGCCTGATCGGCGTCATGGCGTGGTATTCGGTCACGATGACGGGGTTGGTTTTTCTGCTTATCGGCATCATGTTTCCGGTTCAGGTCATTATGGATTCGATTGTCAGCCGGAACGCCAAAAAAATACAGGCGTCGTTGGCGTCTTCCATTTCCTATTTGACCTCGGCCATCAAAAATAATCTGTTCATTCATCTGCACGATCTCGTTTTATTTGAAACGCGCAGAATTGACGATCAGATCGGAATATATAAGCATTCCACGGAACGCTATTTTGCCCTCTCGTCGCTTCGCGCCGTCGTCCCCCAACTGCTGGGACTGATCGCCGTTTGCGCGATTGCGCTTCAGGGAAGTGCGCATTTTCCGGACAATCAGGGCAATCTGATCAGTTATCTTTATTTTATCCTTCGCCTCTTCCAAAACCTATCGGACATCGCCCGCGTCAGCAGCAATCTGCGGCTTAATGCGCCGCGCGTGCATATATTGTGGAAGTGGTGGAACGATGCAAGGGCGCAGCCCCTGCGTTCAGCGCCTTCGTCCGCAGAGCTCACGAGCGCACCTGTCGGATGGACGGCCCGCAATCTCTCATATTCTTACAAAGATTCTTCTTATGCCGCGTTGAGGGGAGTAAGTTTCGATATTGCGCCGGGGTCTCTGGTCTTGATCACCGGCCCGTCGGGCGCCGGCAAAAGCACGCTTCTTTATATGCTGGTGGGGCTGATGCCGCCGGAGGAAGGAAGCCTTCAATGGTTTACTGCCGGGCATGAGGCGCAACCGTTGACGACAAGATTGCCAGCGCGTATGGCCTATGTCGGCCCTGAGCCTTTCTTAGTTGCGGGAACCATTCGCGATCAGCTTCTTTTGGGACAGGATTGCTCTTTATCCGACAACGATCTTATTTCGGCCCTTCATAAAGCTCGCGCGGATTTTGTTCTCACGCTGCCGGGCATACTGAACTATCGCCTTACCGAGCAAGGCGGCGGATTATCCGCAGGACAAAAACAACGCCTTTCTCTGGCGCGCGCCCTGCTGCGCCGTCCGTCCGTTCTGATGCTTGACGAGGCCACGGCTAATCTCGATCCCGATACCGAGTCAGCCGTTTTCGATGCCGTCGATATGTTGCGCGGACAGATGACTATTTTGGTTGTCAGCCATCGCCCCTCGTCAAAACTGACGCCCGATCAGATTATTTCTCTGCCGCTGTCAAATATTGCCGGCGAAAGTGAAAAACCATGACCTCCTTCCGGCTTCATTGCGTCGTTTGCGACAATGCCGTCGACTATTTTAAATATTTGGTCGCCAATTATAAAGATATGGCTTCCTCCCAAGCGCAAATAGAAGTTGTTGCGCACTGCACGGACGACGCATCGGTGCAAAAAGTTAAAGAACAGAATCTCGCTCATCGGATTGTCGCCGTTCATCTCAATCCCGATTATTACGTATACGGCAACTACGTCGATGTCCTTAATCGGATCAAATTGCTTTTTAAGCGCCATCCGTCGCTGGGCGGCTCCAGCGGGCACGCTGCGGGATTAAATTCCGCGTTTAAGGCGACCGGCGGCGGCAAAATCGATATTATCGCCGATACTGATACTGTGATCGTTTATCCGGAATGGGATATCTTCCTTCAGAAAATTCTTCAGACCCATGCCATCGTCGGCACCAGTTATGAAGATAAGGGAGGGGCTTCTTCCGGATCGGGCTCAATCCAAACTTATAAATCATCCCCGAATTTGACATGGGTGGCGCTGTCCCCTCGCTTTCCCTTCCATGACGTCGATGCGAGCCATCGCCTTTATCGCCATGAGCCCATTAAAACGCAGGAACAGGCCGCTTTGTACGGCCTGCAAGTGGGGGATAAGCTGTTGTGCGACGTCGGCTGGAAAATCCCTGCTTTCCTGAAGAAACACAAGGCTTCCGCCGTCGTCCTTAAACACGCAAAGCCCGGATCGCCAAAATGCAAAGTCATCAAGATGGCAAATGATTATAACGAGGAGTTCCAGCTTGACGGCGCGCCCGTCATCGTTCATCAGCGCGGGTCGCGCAAGCATCCGTTTCGCACACAGCCCCTTTCCGCTCCCTTTTACGATGCCGTCGAGGCCTACCTCCATGAAATCAAATCGACATAGGCGCAGGGCATGAAAATTGCGATCAACCAAAAGCCCTATGACGGGCCGTGGGGCGGAGGAAACAGGTTTATCAAAGCCCTTAAGGACGCCCTTGCCGCCGCAGGGCATCAGGTTGTTTATGATCTGCGCGCGCCTGTCGATATCATTTTGTTGTTCGAGACGCGCGTCAGGTCGCCTAATGTTTGTTTCGGCTCGGGCGCCATTTTGCGCTATCTGCTGTTTCATCCGAATACGCTTGTCATTCATCGCATTAACGAGTGCGATGAACGCAAGGGAAAGAAATTCATCACACGCCGCCTGCTTCGTGCAAATTACGCCGCCGATCTGACGGTTTTTGTCGGAAGCTGGATGATGAATCTTCCGGCTTGGAAAAAACATGGCCGGACACGCTGCAAGGTCATCCTTAACGGCGCGGATACGTCCCTTTTTAATTTTAAGGGCAGCGCGATTTGGGACGGCTCCGGGCAACTGAAGCTTGTCACCCATCATTGGGGCTATAATCCCAACAAGGGCGCCGATGTTTACAATAAAATAGACGCCTTGCTCGACAATCCGGAGTTTGCGCAGTTATTTTCGATGACTTATATCGGCAATTTGCCGCAAGGCGTTTCTTTCAAAAACATCCGGAACGTGAAAGCTTTGGACGGCCTAGCACTTGCCGCTCTGCTTAAGGAACATCATGTTTATGTGACAGGCGCCGTCAACGAGCCGGGTGGAAACCACCAGAACGAAGGGGCTGTTTGCGGTATGCCTCTGATATACCGCAGATCGGGATGCATGCCCGAATATTGCGAAGGGTACGGCATCGAGATCAAGGAACCGGATGACGTAAAGGCGGCTCTTATGAAAATGCGCGAGAACTATGCGGCGTATCGCAGTAAAATGGCGGCGTACCCCCATACGGCGGCGCAAATGACCCGCGATTGGATTGCCTATTTTGAAGAATCCCTGACGCGGCGCAATGCTCTTGTGAAAAAGCGCCGGTTGTGGCGCAATCCTGTTTCCTTCCTTCTGAACCAGATACCTTTATGATCGATAAACGGAACCTTGCCGCTTTGCCTGCGCGTCTTATAGACCGTATGGGGCTTAAATTGCCTTCACGTTATCCCGTCCGCTTTATCATCGAACGGGGAAACTGGTCGATCAAATGGGACGGCACTTATATTGCGGGCGAAATCGAGAAGAAATATCCGGGCGTCGTTCGCGTCGATGAACGCCCGTATCTTCTGACCAACAAGATTGTTCATTTCGGATCCCAGTATCAATGGACGGCGTGGCAATCGTATCTGGCAAAATCCAACCGGATGGTTTGCACGTTCTTTCATGGCGTTCGGGGAGACGATGAAGCTTTGAACCGCCATGTCGATGCATTTTTGGCAAGTTTGCCGCGCCTGATGCGCGTCATAACCGCCGCCAAGATGATTGAAGACCGCTTGCTTGGTTGGGGCGTTCCCCGGAATAAGCTTGTCCGCATTCCCATCGGCGTCGACACGTCCTTATTCAAGCCTGTATCGAAGCAGATGCGCGAAGAGGAAAGAGCCAAGCGGGGCATACGTCCCGATCAATTCGTTCTCGGCTCGTTTCAGAAAGACGGCGTGGGTTGGGGCGACGGCATGGAGCCCAAGACGATCAAGGGGCCGGATATTCTTATCGAGGTCGCTAAAAAAATTGCGAAGGAAATGCCTCTTGTGGTCATGCTGACGGGCCCTGCGCGGGGATATGTTATGCGAGAATTGGAGCGCTCAAAAATTCCCTATATTCATGAATTTGTCGATAACTATCTTGATTTGCCCTCGCGCTTTTCCGTTTTGGACGCCTACATCAATCCTTCGCGCGAAGAAGGTGGACCGAAAGGCATTCTTGAAAGCATGGCCTCCGGCGTTCCTGTCGTCAGCGCAAAAGTGGGGATGGCGCCGGATGTCATAACGCACGGCGCGACCGGCATGCTGCACGACGTGGGAGATGTCGAGAATATGGCAGCGTCGGTGATTTCTCTGGCGCAGTCCGCAGAATTCAGGTCGTCTTTGGCTGAAAACGCCCGACAGAACATCCTTGATTACGACTGGAAGAACGTCGCGCTTATGCATTATGATCTCGTCTATCGTCCCATGATGGAGAAATAGGGATGGCAAGCAGGCAAAAAAATATCGCGCGTCGGATTTGGTGCTTCGGACAGGATTTGTTGGCCAGAACTGCAGCCACGCCTGCATCAAAAACAATGCCGCGAGTCTATTATGGCGGGGCTCGGCGCGGTTACGCAGGCGGGCCGCAGGTCAAGGTCGGCATGCTTCAGAAGGCTTTTCCGGAAAAGAAATTCGGGTTTAATCTGGTCTATCTTCTTTCGGGGGCGTTGTATCTTTCCAAAAAGAGTTTGGATCATTTGAATAAAGCCAATATTCCGATTGTGCTTAATCAGAACGGCGTTTTCTTTCCGGCGTGGTATCCCAAGGGTTATGAAAAGCAAAATGCGCGACTGGCGGAAGCGATGGCTTCTGCCAAACATGTTTTTTATCAATCCGAATTTTGCAAGCGCACCGCCGATCTTTTTCTCGGCGTCAAGCCGGATTCGTATGAAATACTTTATAATGCCGTCGATACGCGCGAATTTTCTCCTTCTTTGCGGCCTGCGGCGAGGAAAGGGAAACAAATCCGGCTGCTTTTGACCGGAAAAATCGTTCCTTCGACGGCGCATCGGCTTTTAAGCACAATTTTGGGGCTGGAGGCCGCGCGCAAAGGCGGGATCGACGCTGTTTTAAATATTTACGGCATGATCGACGATGATGTGAGAGCGAAGGCCGAAGCTTTGGCGGAAAAGCTGAATCTCCATGACAGCGTCTATTTTAGAAATCCTTATGCGCGCAAAAAAGCCCCCGACATTTATCGCAGGGCAGATGTTTATGTGATGAACAAGCATAACGATTCCTGCCCCAATACCGTTCTTGAAGCGATGGCGTGCGGACTACCCATTCTTTATTCGGCTTCGGGCGGAACGCCGGAATTGGTCGGCGCGGATTGCGGCGTCGGCCTGACCGTTCCCGAAAGCTTTGATGAAGAAATGACACCTTCTGCGGTACAATTCGCGGAAGGGTTGGAAAAAATCCTTCTCAATCGCGAAACACTGTCGCAAAATGCCAGAAAGCGTGCGTGCACGATGTTCGATTTGGACTCTTGGATTGAACGCCATCGAGTGGTGTTTCTTAATCTGCTTAGGGATAAAACGTGAAGAAATTTCTTCTGAAAATTGCGGATCTATACGGATATGCATGGCAAATCGTCCCGAAACGCCTGCGCGCGCTTTTTATCAAAGGGCTTATGGTTCTTGAAACACGGGGCGATCCGGCAGAAGGCCTCGTGAGGGCATTCGATCTTGAGGACGGGCTTCTTCGTGTCATCAACGAACGCGCTTTGGCGCTTGGGGGCGGCGTTCATCCCAAACACCGCCTCACTCGCTATCACGATTTTTTCATCGATCGCCTCAAGGACGGCGACCACGTTCTTGATGTCGGATGTTCCTACGGCGCCGTCGCGCGGGATGTGGCAAAGTCTCATCCGTCAATCAGCGTTGTCGGCATCGATTTAAATGCCGAAAATCTTGAGTGCGCCAAAAATCATCCGGAGAATCCTCCCAACCTGAAGTTCTTTTTGGGCGATGCGACAAAGAATGTTCCCGACGGCTCTTTCAATGTTGTTATCCTCTCAAACGTTCTGGAACACATCGACGACCGCAGCGGTTTTCTTATCGCTTTACGCCAAAAGACGCAGTGCAAGAAGCTTCTCATCCGCGTGCCTTGCTTTGAACGCGATTGGAGCCTGCCCCTGCGCCGCGAGCTTGGAGTTAATTATTTTTCCGACAGCGATCATAAGATCGAATACACGCGCGATGAATTCGAGAACGAGATGAGGCGATCTAATTTAAAGATCGGAGAAATTCTCTTCCAATGGGGTGAGATTTGGGCGACGGTTTGTCCGGTATAGCGGGAATTTGAAAAATTGGCCTGCCATCCGAAGCTCCGAAGGAGCGTAGGATGGAGCGGGTGATGGGAATCGAACCCACGTGACCAGCTTGGAAGGCTGGGGCTCTACCATTGAGCTACACCCGCATTGATTCATATATAGCGCGAGGAGCGCCTTTATATCAATCGTCTGCCGTTAAGCGAAGAGGTTTTTTTGGCTTATTTCTTAGCCTTTTTCTCTTAGTTAAAAGAAAACAAATGGGATGCCCGCCTGCGCGGGCATGACGATTATTCTATATAATTGAAATTTACCGTGCCTACTTTCTTGCCTTTTTCCTTGGTTTTGACGCCGAAACAAGATGTTCGGCCAAGAGGCTGTCCGCAGCCTGCCGCGCGGCATCCGTAACCTTGGTTCCGGCCAACATGCGCGCGATTTCTTCGCGGCGGGCGGGTTTATCCAAAATCTCGACTTCCGTGAGCGTCTGTTTTCCAAGAACTTTCTTTGTGACACGCAGATGGTTTGCGCCGCGCGCGGCGACTTGGGGGCTGTGGGTCACGACCAGAATTTGAACGCCCTCGGCCAATCGCGCCAGACGTTCGCCGACGGCTGAAGCCACCGCCCCACCTATTCCCGCATCCACTTCATCAAAAACAAGAACCGGCACGGGGTCTGCCGCCGCAAGAACCGTTTTGAGCGCCAGCATGAAGCGCGCAAGCTCGCCGCCGGATGCAATCTTGTGCAACGACCCCGGAGCCGCCCCGACATTGGTCGAGGCTAGAAAAATCGCCCGATCAACCCCTCCTTCGCCCCATTGCTCTTCAGGCAGACGCGAAATTTCGATCATAAATTTTGCGCGCTCCAATTTAAGCGGCGGTAATTCTTTATTGATTTCTTTTTCAAGGCTTGAAGCCGCCGCTTTGCGTTTTGCGCTTAGGTCTTCGGCCAGTTTAATATAGGCGTGCCGCGCCTGAGCCGTGGCTTCCGCCAATTTTGCAACTTGTCCTCCCTCATCCGAAAGCAAAACCAGACGCGTCATTAAATCGCGCAAAACATCGGGAAGCTGTTCGGTTTGCACATTGTGTTTGCGAGCTGCGGCGCGCAGTGCAAACAAACGTTCTTCGATGCTTTGAAGAGCTTCTGGCCGCGTGTCGAGCGTCGATAAAAAGCGTTCCAACTGCTGGCCTGCCTCCGCCGTTTCGTTAATCGCGCGGTCGAGCGTCGCCAGAACATCGGGCAATCCCGCAGCCTTATCCGACACGCGGGCTATGGCCTTCCCCGCTTGCGATAACAACGCGGCGGCGCCCCTGTCTCCGTCTAACGACGACGTTGCCATATTCATGGCTTCCAGTATTTTTTCCCGATGCTGAAGCTGCGTACGTTCTGCGGCCAGCTTGTCGGCTTCGCCTGCTTGCGGCGCAAGGGTTTTGAGTTCCGTTACCGAAGCGCGTAAAAATTCTTCTTCGCCGCGCGCGCGTTCGCTTGCGGCCTTGGCAGCCTGCGCTTTTTCCGTCGCCTCTTTCCAAGCCCTGAAAGCCTCCGCCGTTTTTTGCCGCAGGGCTTGCAAACCGCCGAAAGCATCCAAAAGACCGCGATGCGTCGAAGCGTTTAATAATCCATGCGCTTCGAATTGCCCGTGAATCTCAAGCAGGCTTTCGCCGAACTCCTTCAAAAGGCCGATGCCTATCGGCTGATCGTTAAAAAAGGCTCGGCTTTTTCCGGATCGATCGATGACGCGGCGCAGAATGACAGGGTTTTCGGCCATAAGCCCCTGCCCTTTTGCGAGTTCAAAAAGAGCGTGATCGTCTTTGAGAGAAAATTCTGCCGTAACGGAAGCCTGCGGCGCGCCCATTCTGACAAGCGCTGCATCGCTGCGCTCGCCCAAGGCCAAGCCAAGCGCATCGAGCACAATCGATTTGCCCGCCCCTGTTTCGCCCGTAAATACATTGAGCCCGGGACCGAGCGACAGAGCCAGTTTTTCGATCAGCACCACATTTTGAATGACAAGGTTGGTCAGCATGAAGAAAAAGATGCGCCTTTTTGATCTTTATTTCCAGAAAAGTAAGCCGTTAAAAATTGAACGGCTCCATCAACGACATGTTCGGTTAATTTGAAGGAATCCGATAGGCCGGACAGTTCTTTGAGGTCGAAGTTTTTCGGCAAACAAAACGCAAATGGAACGCTTCGTTTCTGCGCATATTCGATTAATTTGCGGCCATCGGGGCTGAACATATCCAGCGTGAATCGTTCTTTCTTGTAATAATCGGGCCCGCCCCAAGCCGGATCAAAAGACGCGCAATCAAATTCCGCTTTGTCGGCAACGGCAAAAACATCGCCATGAATAAATTCTATTCTATCCGCAACGCCGTAGATTTCGGCATTATGCCTTGCCATTGCCAAGCGTTCGGCGCTGAGGTCACAGGTGACAACGCGCTTGCCTTTGCGGGCAAAGCCTATGGCGCTTCCGCCGACGCCGCAAAAAGCGTCGAAGACGACTTTGCCGGGTAAGTATTCGGCAACTTCCAAGGCTATGGCTTCGGGCTTTACCGAATACAATCCCTCCCGATCCAAGTGAACGCCTTCGTCAAAACGATGAAAAAGTGATTTGCGTTTATCCCAGTAACGCTGCGTATCCGCACCAAAAGGCGATGCGTCGCTCATGCTCATCGTTTTCCTTCTGTCGCAACGCCCTTCTTCTGCAGCAACTTGTAGGCGTCCTGATACCATGCGCTGCCGGGGAAATTGTGGCCTAAAATTGCGGCGTTCTTTTTCGCCTCGCCCGTCATACCCAGCGCCGCATAACATTCGACCAGACGTTCCAAGGCTTCGGGCACATGGCTTGTCGTCTGATATTTGTCGATCACGGTTTTAAAGCGGCCAATAGCAGAGATATAAAGACGCTGCTTGATATAGTAGCGCCCGACTTCCATCTCCGCGCCCGCCAGATGATCGTTGATCAGGGCAATCTTGAGGGTCGCATCTTTGGCATATTCCGTATCGGCAAAACGGCTGACGATTTCCTTTAATCCCTTTAAAGCTTCGCGCGCAGATGTTTGGTCGCGGCGCACATCGAGAATACGCTCATAATTGGATAGTGCGCGCAGATAATAGGCGTAAGAGATGTCGTTACTGCCGGGATGAAGCTCAATAAACTGATCGAGCGCCTTAATGGCCTCGTCATAATTCATATCTTCGTAATAAGCGTAGGCTTCCATGAGTTGCGCTTTCGTCGCCCACGTCGAATACGGATGTTGGCGATCAACTTCGGAAAACTGCTTGGCCGCTTCTTTGTACTCGCCGCGCTCAAGCGCATCGGAGCCTTTGGTATAAAGCGCATCGACCGGTTCATCGGGAACAAGGATTGAATCGGCGTTATTCCCTGCGCATGCAGAAAGAACCGCGAGCATAGCTATCGCAGGCAAAAACTTGGAAGCAAAAAAGCTTGATGAAGGGCGCATGGAATCGACCGGAAAAAATTGACCCCCGGTTTATAGCATGAATTATGGATTATTAAAGAACTGGCGCGTTGAGAACGCTCTCGCTGGCCTCAACCGTGCGCCAGGCCTCAGGAGCAGCAAACAAAGCCTTCAAAAGACGATTATTCAAGGCATGCCCCGTGCAGAGACCCTCAAAATGACCGCGAAGGCCCATACCGGCCAGCGCCAGATCGCCAATGGCATCCAGAACCTTGTGACGGGCAAATTCGTTGCTGTAGCGCAAGCCGCCTTCATTAAGAATAACGTCGCCCTTGATGATGATCGAATTGTCGAGCGATCCGCCGCGCGCCAGACCCAATTTTTGCAATTGATCGACTTCTTCAAAGAAGCCGAAGGTACGGGCGCGGCTGACTTCGCGCTTAAAAGATGAGGACGACAACGTTACGTCGCAGCTTTGCGTCTTGATGGGCGCACGGTCGAAATTGATCGTCACGCTGTAACGCGCGGCATCACAGGGGGACAAACGCGCGCGCTTGTTTCCACATTCAACCTCGATGGGAGAAAGAATTTCGATCTCGCGCTTGGGCGCGTCTTGCTCGACTGAACCTGCAACCTCAAGCAGAAAAACAAAGGAATCCGCGCTGCCGTCCATAACCGGCACTTCGCTGCCGTCAATTTCAATAGTCACGTTATCGATGCCGCAAGCGGAAATCGCCGCCATCAAATGCTCGACCGTCGAAACTTTGCCGCCATGATCGTTGCCGATAACGGTGCACATGCGCGTGTCGATAACACTATCCCAGCGCGCCTGAATTATACGGGAGCCGTTGAACAAGTCGGTGCGTATAAAGACGATGCCGGTATCCTCAGCTGCAGGGCACAGACGCAGATTGACCTTTTCGCCCGAATGAACCCCGACGCCGGAGCATTCGACCGATGACGCCAAGGTCTTTTGCATCAAAGGCCGCACCGACCCCAGAAAGGCCGACGGCATTTGACTTTTTGGGCTCAACCCATCTGAAACAGCATCATAAGACATAAACGCACTTATCCTGAAAATTGAACAGCTTGCGGAACCCCAGAAAAAAACGTTTTTAATGGGAGTCGCTCTCCGACGTGGTACATGTACCCCTGTCTGGAGAGCAACAAAAGACAAGCATTCTTACGCTTTGTTACGCTCACAGAGCCTTGATATTTCTAAAAATTTCACTTGTTTATCAGGGTGTTATAAGACCACAAAAATGGATGTTCACGATTTTTTTACCTTCCCTGACGCATGGTTAGAGGTGTTTCTTGTTCCATATCATTAAGAGTCAAAGGGGAAGCCTCATGTCCGCAAAGGCAATGCTTGAAAAAACGGTCCTGATTCTGGGAGTTGTGGCTCTCGTCGGATGCTCTGATTTAACCCCTCAAGAGCAACGGATGCTTACCGGCGCTGCTGCCGGTACTGCAGTGGGCGCTGTGAGTGCCGTTATGTTTGGTGGCTGCGTTTCGTGCGGCGCGGCGATTGGCGGCGTCGCGGGAACGGCGACGGGTTACGTGGTGGACCAGTTGCGTAAAGATTCCGGCTCCTCTTCATCATACTAACCACCCATGAAGCCGGAAAAACTTTCGGCAATTTCCATCGAGCTTAACGCCGTCATCGTTGCCGTCGCAAACGGCGAACCGTATTTGCTGACCGATGAAAAACTTGCGTTGCCTTCCGGACCTTTCGAAACGGCGCACCGCACATTAGAGCAAGGCTTGCGCGCATGGGCTAGACTCAAAGGGCATCAAGCTCTCGGCTATGTCGAGCAGCTTTATACTTTTGCCGATCGCGACCGAACGGCGAAAGGAAGACGCGCCGTATCTATCGGCTATCTGGCGCTTGTTTATGACGATTCAAAAGTTCTGAACTCCGCGTGGTCTCCCTGGTATCAACATTTTCCGTGGGAGGATCACCGCCCTACTGCGCCCGCGCTCATCGCCAAAACAATTATGCCTGCGCTAACGGCGTGGAAAGAAACGGCACCCACCCGCAACGAAAAACGCGCGAGAACGGAACGCATCAATGTCGCTTTTCCCTCCGATCCACGTTTGTGGAATGAAGAGCTTGTTCTCCAGCGCTACGAGCTTTTGTGGGAGGCCGGGTTGGTTGCGGAAGGCGGAAAGAAAAACAAAAGAAATCTAGGGCTTGCGATGCCTTATGATCACCGCCGTATTGTTGCGACGGCTATGGCAAGACTGCGCGCAAAAATTAAATACCGCCCTGTTGTCTTTGAACTTCTTCCACAACAATTCACGCTGCTGAGGTTGCAAAACACGGTCGAAGCCCTTGCGGGCCTGCGTTTACACAAGCAAAATTTCCGCCGGCTCGTCGAAACGCAAGGCTTGGTCGAAGAAACAGGCACCATCGAGCGGAGCAAGTCGGGACGACCGGCAAAATTGTTCGCCTTCCGCCGCAAAGTCCTGCAGGAGCGCGCAGCGGCGGGAACAAAATTGTCCCGCACAACTTAGAGCTTTTCTTGATAAGCGCAGCGCGTATAAAAATGCCGGTCTATTAACCATAAAAAACTGTGGTAAAAATTTTTTCTCGCAGTAGTCTTTAAAGACATATTTACGGAGAGCTTTATGACATATGTTACCGTTTACAGAAGTGGGATACCTGACTCACCGGTTATTCAAGAAATAGAAAAGGCCGTTGAGGCCACGCTTCGCAATCACAAGATTCCCGCGCGCGCAATTGACTTCAAACCCCCTCCTTCTTTTTATGCAAACTCAACGCTCATTGAAATCCAGATGGACACTGTCACAACGGAAGGGGTGACAAACTTGGTTGCAAGTGAATTGACGGAAAGGATTGGTTGCAAGGATGTTTATGTTCAAATTGTATACCCTCAAGGAAAACTTTATAAGAACGGCACTCCGTTTCCGTCCCCTAAAGGGTAAGGGGCTGATGTAGCTAAGGCTGTTTAATTTCGGAACGATACCAAGATTTGAGCTGATTTAACAGGGCTTTGTGGCTGCCTCCGTTGAACCGCCACTCACACTCTTTCAAAAACCAGAAAAAACT
>JBAZNY010000003.1:0-180001 GCA_041649025.1 Bdellovibrionales bacterium
CGCTGTCGTCCCTCCGACAAAATATTCCAGCAGCCTCTCTTGCTGCCTCGCTGGCATCCGGCTCTTCCGTAGATAGATCATTCGCTAAACTTACCCCCTTAGGGTTCGCTTAGCTACATCAGCCCCATAAATAAAATGGTTTTGAATAATATTACCCACGCTTGGGACAAAGCATGCAAAGTTGCCAATAGGCTCGAAATGGAGTGGAGGCCTCTCGGAAAAATTTTAAGAGATCAACATGGAAAGCTGCTGTTTCCGAAAACGGAGCGGTGTCCAGCAATTTATCGCTTTCGCATCCGATATACTGATAGCGAAGCAATATACATTGGTGAAACGGATAATTTAAAGCGTAGGTTTGGTAATTACCGAAACCCGGGGCCATCTCAGAAAACAAGCCTTCGAATAAACGCAATATTGAATCGCGCAACAGAAAAAAAGGCTGAAATAGCAGTCTCCGTAGTTGTTGAAAACGCCTTGATAACACGGGAGAACAAAACAGAGATAGCAGACCTTTCTTCAAAATTTGTTCGCTGCATATTTGAAAACGCTGCTATATTGGAAAGTGAAACAACAAACGTCGAAATACTTAATAAAGTGAAGACTCAAACATAAGGGCGGTATTATTGTTTTTTACTCCTCGCCCGGATTCCGTCCAAATATCTCGCGTTTGCCGGTGGCTGATGCCGGGCCGATGAGGCCTTCACGCTCCATGCGCTCGACCAAATTCGCGGCTTTGTTGTAGCCGATCTGAAGCTGCCTTTGGACAAAGCTGGTCGAAGCCTTGCGCTCGCGCAGCACGATGTCCACGGCCTTGTCGTACAAATCGTCGCCCGAATTACTTCCCATACCGAACATATCTCCGCCGCCGTCGCCAACTGCGGTTCCGTCGTCCTCGGTGACTTCGTCCAGATATTCTGGCTCGCCCTGCGCACGCAGGAATTTCACAATCTGCTCGACCTCGCCGTCAAGCACCAACGGCCCATGGACGCGCGTGACGCGGCCTCCGCCCGCCATATAAAGCATATCGCCCTGGCCGAGGAGCTGTTCAGCCCCTTGCTCGCCCAAAATCGTGCGGCTGTCGATTTTCGACGTGACCTGAAAGCTAATGCGCGTCGGGAAGTTGGCTTTAATCGTGCCCGTAATAACGTCTACCGACGGGCGTTGGGTCGCCATGATGATATGAATTCCTGCCGCGCGCGCCATTTGCGCAAGGCGCTGAATGGCGGCTTCGATTTCCTTGCCTGCCACCATCATCAGGTCGGCCATTTCGTCAACGATGACGACGATGAAGGGCAATTCGGTCAAATCAAGCGGTTGTTCTTCGTATATCGGCTTGCCTGTGTCGCGGTCGAAGCCCGTCTGCACCGTGCGCATCAGGTTTTCGCCGCTCTTGGCGGCCTCTCGCAGGCGCGTGTTGTAACCGTCTATGTTGCGCACGCCCAATTTCGACATCGCGCGGTAACGCTCTTCCATCTCTCGCACCGTCCAGCGCAAAGCCATAATCGCTTTCTTCGGCTCGGTGACCACAGGCGCCAGCATGTGCGGAATGCCTTCGTAAACCGACAATTCCAGCATCTTGGGGTCGATCATGATAAAGCGGCATTTCTGCGGGGGCAGGCGATACAAAAGCGACAAAATCATCGTGTTAATCGCGACCGATTTGCCCGAACCCGTCGTACCCGCGATCAGCAAATGCGGCATCTTGGTCAGGTCGGTAATGATGGGCGTGCCCGAGATGTCCTTGCCCAGAACCAAGGGCAACGCAGCTTTGGTGTCGTGATACGTGGTTGTGCTTAACAGTTCGCGCAAGTAAACGGTTTCGCGCCGCGCATTCGGCATTTCAATGCCGATGACGTTGCGTCCCGGCACGATGGCGACGCGAACCGATACGACGCTCATGTTGCGCGCGATGTCGTCGGCCAAGGAAATGACCCGCGCCGCCCGCGTTCCGGGAGACGGCTCAAGTTCGTACAGCGTGACAACGGGGCCTTGGCTGATTTTCAGAATTTCGCCGTTGACGCCGAAGTCTTCCAAAACGGTTTCCAAAATCTTGGCGTTTTTCTCAAGCGCATCCTCGGAGACAACCGCCTGCAGTTTCGCGGTTTCCGGCCAGTGCAGGAGATCAAGCGGCGGCAGGGGATATTCCGAGTCGTAATCGAGCGCAAGGCGCGCTTGCCTTGCCGTCGCGGCAGGACGCTTGATAAGGGGCGATTTGGAGACCTTTTTTACAGGCTTTTCAACGCGGCGTTCCTTGACCTTGGGCTCTTCCTCTTCTTCCGTGATTTCCCCATCCTCTTCGATGGCGAGATCGTCTTCCTCTTCGTCATCGAGGTCATCGGGACTCTTGCGGTGCAGCTTTCGCCACAAAAGGCGGAAGGCTCTGAAGGCGCGCTCCGCCACCAGGCTTACAAATTTATGCAGGATTTGGGCGATGTACTGCCATTCGTCCCGCGTTAAGGCGCAAGACAGATAAACGCCGATGAGCGTGAGAATCGAAAACGAAAAGGCGAACAAAATATAAGCCCACGAAAACGGCACAAGGGCGACCAAAGAATTCCCGATGATTTTTCCGAAAGCTCCGTCATAAGGCAACGTTCCAACAGGCAAATTCAAGACGCCGATAGCCGTGCTTGTCGTTAGCATTGCGCCCAGCGTCGCAAGCATTCTCCAACCAAGCAGCTCGACGCCTTCATCCGCAGCGATGCGCCATCCCCACGTTGCAATAACTAAGGGCAAAATAAAGCTGCCAAGACCAAAAAACTGCCACAAAAGGTCGGCCCCATAGGCTCCACCAAGACCGCAAAAATTGTGAACGGTCACGGCTCCTGCCGAAGCGGTGTTAAAAGAAGGATCGTGCGGCGCGTAGGAAAGCAGGGACAGGGCTATGCCAAGCGCAAACGCCATAACCATTCCGCCCCAGACAATGCGCACGATGCGCGCCAGACCTTCATAAAGAGAGTCCGGGAGTAGAGCCGACGACTTGCGGCTGCGGGAGCGGATGTATGGTCTGACCATAAAGAGTCCTAACGAGAATCAATCGGATAAATGTTTAGTCTCAGATGGTTAAGAAAAGCTTTTATTCTAAAGGCCTCTGGATCCCCGCCTTCCGGCTTCGCTAAAGCTACGCTGGACAGGTCGCAGGGATACGCGTTTTTCTAAACTCACCCGCGCCAAGGGGCTTGGTTCGTTAAGAAAACGCTATATTTCCTGGATCCCCGCCTTCGCGGGGATACGCATTTTCCTAAGCTCACCTTCGCGCGCTGCGCTCGGTTCGCTAAGGAAAATTGCTAGTTCCAGCCAAAGCGGCGGATAAACCAATTTTTAACGATAAGCGCCAGCACCAGATAGAGGCATATAATCGTGGCGACAACCGGCCAAAATGTCCATGGAAGGGCCACAAAACCAAGGCTTCGCGCAATAGACGAGAACGGCAAAGCCACGCCGATGGCGCAGATGACGAGGGTCGTCACGATAAGTGGCCAACTGGCGCGGCTTTGTATAAACGGAATCCTGTTGGTGCGGATAATGTGGATGATCAGCGTTTGCGTCAAAATCGATTCGACAAACCACGCCGTTTGGAACAACGGAGCCATTTCTACCGTATTCGCGCCGAAGCCGAAATACATGATGGCATAAGTGAGATAGTCGAAAATCGAACTGATCGGCCCCACGAAAATCATGAATCGCGCAATGTGCCCAATGTCCCAGCGGCGAGGCTCCGTCAGGTATTCATCGTCGACGTTGTCGGTTGGGATGGCCGTTTGCGAAAAATCGTACAACAGGTTGTTCGTCAATATTTGTATCGGAAGCATCGGCAAAAACGGCAAAAGGGCGCTTGCGCCGAGCACGCTGAACATGTTGCCGAAGTTTGAGCTTGCGCCCATTTTAATGTATTTGGAGATGTTGCCGAAAATCTTACGGCCTTCGAGCACGCCTTCCTCAAGAACCATCAGGCTTTTTTCCAGCAAAATAATATCGGCGGATTCCTTGGCGATATCGGCGGCAGTATCGACGGAGATGCCGACGTCGGCGGCCTTGAGGGCGGGGCCGTCGTTAATGCCATCGCCCAAGAATCCGACCACATGCCCGTTTCGGTGCAAGGCCGCAATAACACGCGCTTTTTGCGCCGGAGATAATTTGGAGAAAAGCGTCGTGTGCTCGACTTTTTGATCCAACACGTCGTCCGGCATGGCATCGAGGTCGCCGCCCAGAAGCTCTCCTTCGACCCGCAGGTTCACGTCCCTGCATATACGCCGCGCGACGATGTCGTTGTCGCCCGTCAAAATTTTGACCTTAACGCCGTGGCCTTCCAAAGCCGCAAGCGCGGGCGCCGCGCTTTCTTTGGGGGGATCAAGAAACGCGATAAAGCCGATCAGCGTCATATCGCCTTCGTCTTTGACGCCATACGTCGTTTGTTCAGGCGGCATATCCTTATGCGCGACCGCGATGACTCGGAAACCGTCCTCATTTAATTCCTGAACCAAACGCAGCGTGTGGGCGCGGTGCGCGGGCGTCATCTCGAAGGGCTCATCGTTAAGCTCGCCCCGGCTGCATGCGGCCATAACTTCTTCGACGGCGCCTTTGCAAACCAACACATGTTGTTTGGCGGCGGTGTTCAAAACGACCACCGACATGCGGCGGCGCACGAAATCAAAAGGAATTTCGTCGATTTTGGCATAGGCCTGATCGTCGATGTGCAGGTCTTGCCGTACGTCGACATGCGCTAAAACAGCGACGTCCAGAAGATTTTTAAGCCCCGACTGATAAAAACTGTTCAGATAGGCATATCTTAAAACGGTGTCGCATTCTTCGCCTTGAAGATTGACGTGCCTTTTCATGATGACTTTGTCTTGCGTCAACGTGCCCGTTTTGTCGGTGCACAGCACATCCATGGCGCCGAAGTTCTGAATCGAATTCAGGCGTTTGACGATGACCTTCTTTCTGGACATCGACAAAGCGCCTTTGCTCAGGTTGACGGTCACAATCATCGGCAGCATTTCCGGCGTCAGGCCGACGGCGACCGACATGGCAAAAATGAACGCTTCCATCCAGTTATGTTTGGTGTAGCCGTTGATAACAAACACCAAAGGCACCATCACCATCATAAAGCGGATCATCAGCCAAGTGAAACGGTTAACCCCTTTTTCGAAGCTGGTCATGATGTGGCGACCCATGATCGACCGCGCCAGCGAACCGAAATAAGTCTGGGCTCCCGTCGCAATGACGACGGCCTTTGCCGTGCCGCTGGTTACGTGGCTGCCCATGTATGCGATGTTGGTCAGCTCCAGAAAATTCTTGCTTGCGGTTCCGACAAGAGTTGGAAATTTTTCGACAGGCATCGCTTCGCCCGTAAGCGGCGCTTGATTCAAAAACAGGTCGCGCGCCGATAAAATACGTATATCGGCAGGAATAATATCGCCTGCCGAAAGCCAAACGATATCGCCTGGGACGAGATCGATAATCGGAAGCTCAAGACGCGTCGATTTGCGCGAATCAAAACCTGTAATTTTAGGCTCGCTTGAGGATTCATTTTCTTCCGGCGCAGGTTTGCGCAGGACGGAGGCTGTCGTTCCCACCATCGCGCGCAATTTTTCAGCTGCGTTGTTCGAGCGGCTTTCCTGAATAAAGGACAAAACAACGCTCAGCGCGACCATCAACGAAACAACGCCGCCGGATTCATAGTCTCCCAAGAAAACGAAATTGATAATCGCCAAAACCAGCAACATGACGTTGAGGGGATTGAGGAGCAAATGAAGCAATTGTTCCGCAACATTTTTGTGATCTTCATGCGCGACCTGATTTTTACCGAATATTTCGGTGCGATGCTCAGCCTCCTTGGCGTTCAGGCCGTCGGCGGTCGTTTGCAATCTTGCCAGGGCTGCGTCCGAATCGAGGACCGAAACTTCACTTAACAGATCGCCTATTTTTATGCCTTGTCCCACAAGGGCTTTTTTTGACGAAAAAAACTCCTTTGCCGCCGAAACCAGACGGTCCGGAAGCGAGAGCGTGACAGGCATTTGATCGGGAGTCATCATGATCGGAACTACAATTTTCTAAAAAACGAAATTTTCTTAAACGTTAACAACCGCCAAAAAAGACGGGAAACATTATGTCCGATACTATGGATGGAGGCTTGTCGTTATTTTCAAAAAAAGGCAATCGACCTCGCGCGTAAAACACGCAAAGCCGTTGATGAGGCGCGATGATGATCGTTGTCATGTTTCACCTTCCATGCAGTTCCGCTGCCGGAAGGGGCGCGCCGTTTAGGCGCGAACTCCGAAAGCAGAAATACTGGAGACATCGTGTGCGCGACCCTTCACTTGGTAAGGGTCGCAACTAGTGTCGCCGTCCATTGTTCTCTCTTTTGTTGATCTTAAAAGCACTCAATTTCTTGCCGAGCCTGTACACCCCGAACAGAGGGGAAGTCAACCGGAAACATAACGTTTATACTGATTTATCAGTCGTGGGGTATTTCATTCCCATGGATCCCCGCCTTCGCGGGGATAGCGCGTTTTCTAGGCCCTCCGCAAGCGCGGAACGCTAAGAAAACGCGCTACTTTTTTTCGGCTGAAATAGGGCGCATCAGCGTACATAGCGATTGGTCACATCCGATAAGGATGGCGTCGGAGCCGGAGGCGCTTTCCGAACCCGTCATTTTGGGTAAATTGCATGAAACCTGATAGACGGTTTTCCCGGCGCCGCCCAGAAAGTTTTGAACAACTTCGATTTTTTTAGGGGGGCAGTTATTGAGCCTTGCGACCTCGCGCACTTCGGACGTTCCGGCAAACGCGGGAGCCGCGAAAAAAAAGACAAGGGTCAGGGTGGCAAAAGGACGAAACATGGTACAATATACATAATAGCGAATCTGTTAACGTGACCTTACCATAGCAGAAGATGATTGAAATCCCCACCTCTCTTGATGGTCTTCTTGACCAGCGCGTAAAGCTGGAACAGCCAACCATTGGATATCGAGTCGCCATAGACACCGTTTTGCTGGCGGCTGCCGTTCCGGCTTTGGAAGGGGACAAGATTCTGGATATGGGATGCGGGGTTGGCGGGGCGATGATTTGCCTTGCTTGTCGCGTGCCGAATATGAAGGGGCTGGGCATTGAAATCGTGCCAGAAATCGTCGAATTGTGTCACCACAACATCGGTCGCAATGTTTTTGCGTCGGGGCTTGTTGTGCGGCGGGAAGATGCGACGTCTTTGCCTTTCGATTTGCACGGGATTTTTGACCACGTTCTGATGAACCCCCCGTATCATGAAGAAAAACGCCACGATGCTTCCCCCAATGATCTTAAGCATGCGGCCAATATTGAGAAGAAAGGCGATCTGATTTTGTGGATTGCCGCGGCCGCAGCGGCTTTAAAGCCGTCCGGCACTTTGACGATGATTCATCGCGCCGACAGGCATGATGAGATTTTGTCCTTTTTGCAAAAAACTTTCGGGGAAGTCGAAGTTCTGCCGCTTTTGCCGAAAACGGGAACCGTGCCCAAAAGAATGCTTATCCGTGCACGCAAAAACGCGGCGTTTGTCGTTCAGAATTGTTATCCTTTGATCCTTCATCAGGATTCGGGGGCCTATACTGAAGAAGCCGACACGATTTTGCGGTTGGGCGAAGAAATAGCTTTCAGGCCGTTTTGACCGCTACGGCGCAATGTCTTTGGATACAAGCTGGCGAAGCCAATCAAGAATAAAAGGATAAAGACCGTGGGCGTAAAGATCATTATGCCCGCTTTCGGGAGAATAAAAGAATTTCTTAGGCTCGTTTCCCAAGGCAAAAAGATTTTTTCCGTCGGAAAAAGGAATGACCATGTCTTTTTGTCCGTGTGCAATGAAAAGAGGAACATGGAGCGAGGGAATTTTTTTGAAATTTTCGTATCGATCTAAGGCCAAATAATATGCCGGAAGATAGGGAAACCGCCTTCGCGCCATTTCGGAAATAGACATAAAAGGAGCAATAAGCCCCAGGCCTTTGACATGAAACTCGGAGGCCATTTGCACAGCGACGCCGGTTCCCAGAGAATGGCCTATAAAAACGATGTCTTTTTCTTTGACGCCCGTCGCGATCAGTTTTTTGACGAACGCGCGGGCATCGGCGTAAAGCCCTTTTTCCGTCGGCAATCCCGGAAGCTTGCTGTAGCCCCTGTACTCAACGATCAGAAACCCGTATCCGTCCGCCAGATAAAGAGCTGCAATGGGCGCGACGGTTTCCAGACTATCCGCATTGCCATGAAAATAGACGATCGAAATAGGTTGGCTCTTGGGCGGTGCGTACCATCCTTTAAGGACAAGTCCATCTTCCGTTTTAACAGGGAATTCTTTGAGAGGGCTTTTGGCGTCGAGGGTCTCCGGGAATACATATGTGTCGTTGGGAAAATATAAAAAGCTTCTTTGAAAGACGAAAACGCCGGTAACCGCGACCAAATAGGCAAGCGCCAATGCGGCTAGAATTCTTATAATTTTCATCAGGGACGCCTTTCGCCGCCGTTTTTGCCCGAAGAAGCCCAATCCCCAAGAACGGCCTGCCAGCAAGTTAATGCGGCAATGGCGGCTGTGTCCGCGCGCAGGATGCGGCGCCCAAGACGGACGAAAAAAGCGTTGGGCGCTTTGCGCAATAATTCCAATTCCTCTGCCGCAAAACCGCCTTCGGGGCCCGTGACAATGGCTGCTTTGGAAAACTTACGTAGTTCAGAGGAATGGAATGCGTCATGGATGGCAACGGCTTCCCCCCATTCTGCGCAAACAATCAAAGCGCGATCTTTCGGAAAGACATCGATTAAATCGGCAAGAGAAACAGGGTTGCCCACTGCCGGAACGCTCAAGCGGTCGGATTGCTCTGCGGCTTCGCGGCAAATGCTATACGCGCGGTTGGCGTTGATTTCGCGCACCTGAGTGTGTTGAGTTAAAATGGACTGGATTTCGGAGACACCGAGTTCCGTCGCTTTTTCGAGCAGGAAATCAAAATGCGTTTTTTTAATCGGGGCGCAACACAACCACAAATCGGACCCTGCCTGTTGGGGGCGCGTTTGTTTTTGAACCTTAATTTCAACCTTGTTTTTGCCTATGTTCGCGATGTTGCCGCTAAACTCGCCATCGCGCCCGTTAAAGAGGCGCACGATATCTCCGCTTTTCAGGCGAAGGACGTGAAACAGATAATGGGTCTGATCGGGAGTTGCGGAAAGGGCGGCTCCCTCGGCCAATTTATCCGTGACGAAAAGTCTATGCGTGTGACGAAGTTCCATATTTTGTCGCCGTTGTTTGAGGCACTTTCTGTTTACTCTGCCTTGCTTTAGGGAGGAAGAGGGAAACATCGACAATCTGTCCTAAAAAGGGCTAATAATAACAGTCAACAAACGACTCAACTTCGGATTTGGTGCCTTCATGTTGCTCTCAAAATTAACAAATCTTCCTTTAACCGGCGCTGATATTGAAATTACCGGACTGACCGAAGATTCGCGGAAAGTAAAGCCCGGTTTTCTGTTCATTGCGACGCCCGGCATCAAGCAGGATGGCCGTGCTTTTATCAGTGATGCCATCCAAAAAGGCGCCGCCGCGATTTTGATGCCGGAGGGGCCTGCGTTGCCGCTTTCCGTTACGACCATAAAAACTCCCGACATTCGTCGAGAGACTTCCCTTTTTTCAGCGGCTTTTTATACGCGTCAGCCGGGAACGATTGCCGCCGTGACCGGCACGAGCGGCAAAACATCAACGGCGCAATTTGCACGAGAGCTGTGGCAGATTTTGGGGCATGCCTCCGCCAGCATCGGAACGCTGGGGCTTGTGACAAAGGCCGGAACGGATTACGGCGCGCTGACGACGCCCGATGCCATTACCTTGCATCATCTTCTTGATGATTGCTCCGGGCGGGGGATCACGCACGTCGCGATGGAAGCATCGAGCCACGGCATAGAGTTTAATCGTCTTGACGGCGCGCGTTTGAAAGTGGGCGCCTTTACAAATCTCTCCCGCGATCATCTTGATTATCATGAGACGATGGAAGCCTACTTTGATGCGAAAAAAGGATTGTTTTCCAGGCTGTTACCTGCAGACGCCGCCGCTGTTCTGAATGCGGATATTCCGCAATTCGATGCGTTGTCGGATATTGCCAAAGCGCGGAAACTGAAAATTATTTCCTTCGGCAAAAAAGGAAAAGAATTACGCCTTAAAGAAACGAAATCGAACTCGCAAGGGCAGATTCTGAATTTGGAGGTTTTTGGGAAGAAAACGGAAATCCTTTTGCCTGTTATGGGCGATTTTCAAGCGTGGAACTCTTTATGCGCTGCAGGCATGGTGATCGGTAGCGGCAGCGATGCCGTGGCGACGATTGAAGCGTTATCTAAAGTCTCCGGCGTGCCCGGGCGTATGCAATTCATCGGGACGTCAAAAAAGGGCGGCGAGGTTTTCGTCGATTTCGCGCATAAGCCCGAAGCGATAGAAAATGTCCTGTGTGCCATGAGAAATCGTGTTGCGGCACATCCTGGAGCAAAGCTGGGCATTGCTTTCGGTTGCGGCGGCAATCGCGATAAAGGCAAAAGACCGATCATGGGCGATATCGCGCAAAAACTGGCCGATTGGGTCATCGTGACGGACGACAATCCGCGTTTTGAAGATGCTGCCGTTATTCGCGCCGAAATTCTTGTAGGCTGCGTCGACAAAACCAACGTGCAAGAAGCTGAGAGCCGCCATGCTGCCATTCTCGAAGGAATCAACAAATTGAACGCGCATGACGTTTTGGTCATCGCGGGCAAAGGCCATGAGCCCGGGCAAACAGTCGGCGACAAAGTTTTTCCTTTTGACGATGCGGAAGAAGCAAGGAAGGTTTTGGGTTTATGAGTGGCAAGTTTCTGTGGCAGGCGGAAGAAATAGTTCGTGCGGTGCGCGGGCGGTGTCTACAGGAGCAATCATGGGGCGTCAGCGGCATATCGATCGATAGCCGCATGGTGACTTCCGGAGATTTATTTATTGCCCTGAAGGAAGAGGCTCGTGATGAGCAGGCTTCTGTCGCGGCTGCGTTTGCTGCAGGAGCTTCAGCGGCCATCGTTTCGCGCCAGCCGATGCAAGTGCCTCCTGCTGCGCCGCTCGTTTTTGTCGATGATACTTTTGCGGCGCTTCATGATCTGGGACGGCAGGGCCGCGCTCGTGCGCAGGGTAAAATCATTGCCGTAACGGGATCCGTCGGCAAAACCAGCACGAAAGAAATGCTGCGTTTGGCGTTAGGCGCTGTCGGCGCTGTTTATGCCGTGTCGGGCAACTTTAACAATTCTTGGGGCTTGCCCCTTGCTTTGGCAAACTTGCCAGAAGATACGGATTACGGGATATTTGAAATGGGCCTGACTCATGCGGGCGAACTTGCCGCGCTGTCGCTTCTCGCCCGTCCCGATATCGCCGTTATTACGTCCATAGAGGCTGTGCATCTGGAATGTTTTGCTTCGCTTGAAGGCCTTGCCGACGCCAAGGCGGAAGTCTTTCTGGGCATGACCGAAAACGGCATCGTTTTGCTTAACCGCGACAATTTGCAATATGCACGTCTTGCAAACGCAGCAAAGAAACGCGGTATCAGGAAGATCGCGTCTTTTTCGACAAACGAAAAAGCCGATGCCGTTGTGCGCGAATGTTTTCCAAGCGGCGAGGGCAGCGCCGTTAAAGCCGTTATTGCGGGTCGAAAGATTTCCTATTCAATCGGCGAGCCCGGAATGCATCTTGTTAAAAACTCTCTGGCGGCTCTTTTGGCTTCTTTTGCCGCAAGCGGAAAAATCGATGAATGCGCGGCGGCTTTATCGCACTACAGATTGCTTGAAGGAAGCGGCTCTTTAAAGACAATCGATCTTTTCGACGGCGGGCAAATCAAGCTGATTGACGAGGGCGATAACGCTAGCCCCGCTTCACTTCGTGCGGCCTTGGGCGTTTTGGCGGAAACAAAGCTTAACAAAAAAGGTCGCGGCATTTTAGTTTTGGGAGATATGCTGGGATTAGGCGAGACGGCGCCCGATCTCCATATAGGATTGGCGCCCGATATCGTAACAGCCGGCGTTTCGCTTGTTTTTTGCTGCGGCGACATGATGCGTTATCTTTATGATGCCTTGCCGGACGCTTTGCGCGGCGCGTATGCGCTTGATAGCGAAGAATTGGCTCCGCTTGTGGCGCGGGTCGTTCGCGCCGACGATGTTGTAACCGTTAAAGGGTCGGAGGGCATGAAAATGAAGCGTATTGTTGAGGAGCTAGAGGCCTTCAACGCCCTTTCCGATTCAGAACAAAAAACTTCTCTTAAAACTGCCAACATGTAAGGACGTTAAATGCTTTATCATCTGTTAGCTCCCTTCTCGCACGATTTTATTCTATTCAATCTGTTTCGGTACATCACCTTCCGCACCGGCTGTGCGATGGCGACCTCGCTTTTGATCTGTTTTATTTTTGGCCCCGCCATCATCAGGTGGCTGAAAGAGAAACAAGGCGAAGGCCAGCCCATCCGCGATGACGGGCCGGAAACTCACTTTAAGAAAAAAGGCACGCCCACCATGGGCGGGCTGATGATCCTCATCTCGGTTGTCGTCAGCACTATTTTGTGGATGGATATATCGAACATTTATACATGGGCCGTGCTTTTTGTAACGGTCGGGTTCGGACTCGTCGGCTTTTTTGACGATTATAGAAAATTGACAAACCGTTCATCCCACGGCGTGTCGGGTAAAGTGCGCCTCGTCATTCAAATCGCGATTTCGGCGCTTGCGGTTTTTGCCGTGACAAGCACCGCATCGTCGGGCGCGTCAAATGCCGTCGCCATCCCTTTCGTCAAAGACTACATGCTTCAACTTGGGATGCTGTATGTGCCATTTGCGGTTTTTGTCATCGTCGGCGCGAGCAATGCCGTCAATTTGACGGACGGGCTGGACGGCCTGGCGACGGTTCCCGTCATTATCGTTGCCTTGTGCTTCATCATCATCTCGTATCTGGTCGGCAATTTTGTTTTTGCCAATTACCTGCAACTTCATTTTGTGCCGGGCGCGGGAGAACTGGCTGTTTTCTGCGGCTCGTTGGTGGGGGCTTGCCTCGGGTTTTTATGGTTCAACGCTCCTCCTGCACAGGTGTTTATGGGCGATACCGGTTCCTTAGCCTTGGGGGCGGCGCTCGGAATGGTTTCGATTATTGCCAAGCACGAGCTTGTATTGGCAATTATCGGCGGCCTGTTTGTCGTGGAAACGCTGTCTGTTGTCATCCAAGTGGCATCGTTCCAGTTAACGGGCAAGCGCGTGTTTAAGATGGCGCCCATTCATCACCATTTTGAAAAACTTGGCTGGTCCGAATCGACGGTGGTCATTCGCTTCTGGATTATTTCGTGCATCTTGGGACTCATCGGGCTTGCGACGCTGAAACTGAGGTAGTTTCATGGGAAGGACAAGTTTTGCAATCCTTATTGTTGCACTTGCGTTAATCGTTTTTGTTTCCTTTCCGAAGGGCGGAGAAAGCAAAGCGGACAAGCGCATTGCTTATTGGGAACAAAAACTGGAGAAAGGCGTTCAAGTAAATTCAACGAAAGACCAACTTTTAGATTGGGCAAAAGAAAACACTATCGAATTTATTCCTTCCGACGAAGGACGCTTGATCGCGAAAGTTGAATGGGTATCGGGCTTTGGAAGCCCCTTCCTTTTTTGTTCAGAGTGGAACGTCATGGTAAGCGTTACGATTAATCCCTTCGACGATGTTGTGGAAAAATCTGTTTATAAAGTCAGCGCCTGTTCATAAAGCAAACGAAGGAAAACAAATGGGCGCGCTTACGATTAAATCTCGAGTTGAGCGCTGGCCGATTGCGGGCACGTTTACGCTCAGCCGGGGCTCGAAAACCGAAGCCATCGTTGTTATCGCGGAAATTAGCGACGGGGAATTTATAGGGCGCGGCGAATGCGTGCCTTATGCCCGTTATGGAGAGACCGTTGAAAGCGTCGTTGGGCTTATCGAGGGATGGAAGGGGAAAGATCCCGAGGCTTTGCAAAAAGACCTTCCCCCCGGCGCGGCGCGGAATGCCCTTGATTGCGCTTTTTGGGATTTAAAGGCCAAAAAAACGGGGCGCCCAGCTTATCAATTGGCCGGGCTGGATTCTTTAAAGCCGGTGATTGCTTCCTATACGCTTTCACTCGACACGCCGGAAAATATGGCTGAAGCTGCGGCGTGTGTTGCGACAAGGCCCCTTATAAAAATTAAACTTGGAAAAGAAGGCGATCCGGCGCGTTTGAGCGCCGTGCGTGCCGCCGCGCCCAAGGCACGGTTGATGGTCGATGCCAACGAAGGCTGGTGCGTGGAGAATCTTTCCGAAAATTTTGCGGCTTGTATAAAGTGCGGGGTTGAGTTGATTGAGCAACCTCTTCCTGCCGCAGACGATGCGGCGTTAGCGTCCATTTCCCATGTTGTTCCCCTTTGCGCCGACGAGAGCATGTTTGATCGCGCCTCCCTGCCTTCCTTGGCCGGAAAATACGACATGGTCAACATCAAGCTCGATAAAACCGGCGGGTTAACGGAAGCGTTGGCGACGGCGGCTTTAGCGCGGCAAATGGGTTTCAGCCTTATGGTCGGGTGCATCGTTTCGACGTCGCTGTCCATCGCGCCCGCCTTTTTAGTGGCTCAACAGGCAGAAGTCGCCGATCTCGACGGGTCTTTGCTTTTGGCTAAAGACCGCGACGGCGGCGTGCGTTATGCCGATGGCCTGATTTATCCGCCGACAGCGGCTTTATGGGGCTAAGCATGAGGTTTTATGCCCCTTGGCTGATGTATAGAAGGCGTATATAAAACTTTATCATAATGACCGCTCAGTCCTTCATCTTTGAACGCTGCGATTTCAACGCCGAAACCGGCGTTTTGCTTCTGCGTTATCGTTATGAAAACGGCCCAAGCTTTGAAGAGCAAATCACCTTTCCTGCGCCGATTCCCGCATTGTCCGTCGACCGCCTTGTTGCGCTTGATCGGGCCTTTCGCCTGATTTTTTTGTTGGCGGGGGTCAGTTACTACAAAGCCTATGTGCCGCAAAATCTGATTTGCGAGGCATTTCCGCTTGACCGAGCGACGGCGGATTTTGTCTCCCGCGTTTATCGCGAAGGGCTTGGAGAATTTTCCTATCGCAACCAAATCGACTTGTCCGATAAGATTCAATTTGCGGTATCCGATGAGCCTCCGCCCGATCCTTTGTCGCTCTCTTTGCCGCACCGATTGCTGGTTCCTGTCGGGGGAGGCAAGGATTCGATAGTCAGCATCGAGGTGTTGAAACAAGCGGGCACTCCCGTCACTTTGTATGCGCAAGGGAAATCAGCCGACGACATTGCGGCGCCCATTCAAGCGACAATCGAAGCGTCGGGCCTTCCCGCTCTTAAAATAGGCCGTGTTTTGTCGAAAAACCTGTCGGAGCTTAACAAAGCCGGAGCCCTGAACGGGCATGTGCCGATTACGGCTATTCTCAGCAGCATAACCGCAGCTTGCGCCATTCTCTATGGCTTCGACACGATCGTACTGTCAAACGAACATTCGGCAAGCACGCCCAATCTGAAAATCGGCGGGGTGGAAATCAACCATCAATACAGCAAATCGCTGTCGTTCGAGACCGCTTTTTCAGCCTATGTCGCGGCGCATATTTCTCCCCAGCTGCGTTATTTTTCTCTCTTGCGGCCGCTTACCGAAGTGGCGATTGCGAAGATTTTCGCGAAACAAAAAAAATATTTCCCAATTTTTCGCAGCTGCAATACGGCTTTTCGCCAGGATAAAGACCGGCGCGGCAAGAATTGGTGCTGCGATTGCCCCAAATGCCGCTTCGTTTTTCTGGCGCTGGCGCCTTTTGTCGACAAGCAGGAACTCATCGGTATTTTCGGCAAAAACGTGCTCGACGACCAAACGCAGAAATTAGGTTTTTCCGAATTGTGCGGGATAACGGCGCATAAGCCTTTCGAATGCGTGGGCGAGATTGAAGAAAGCGCGCTGTTGATGGCTTCGCTCACTAAAAACGAAGCCTGGAAGAATGACTGTGTCGTGCGGGATTTGGGGAAAAACCTTGTTGCAACCCTGAAAGACGTCGAGGCGCGCACTAACGCTTTGTTTACGCTTCGCCCCGATCATCGGGTTCCGGAAGAATTTTTAAGGCTTCTTCATGCGTAGGGCGGATCTCAAAAACAAAACGATCGTCATTTGGGGCGTCGGGCGCGAGGGCAAGGCGGCGGCGGGGTATATACGCCAGCAACTTCCGGATCAAACTTTTACGTTTGTCGATGAAAACCCTCAGGCCGATAAGGCTTTTATGGATCAAGAAGACCGCTTTTTTTCCGAAAAAGCGCAAATCGAAGCGGCGTTGGCTTCCGCCGACGTCATTATCAAATCGCCGGGCGTCAGCGTTTATCACCCTCTTTTGAGCGGCAAAAAAACGACCTCGCTTCTTAATTTATGGTTGGCGGAGCCGCCTGCGGCGCAAACGATCTGCATTACGGGGACGAAGGGAAAAAGCACGACGTCGGCCTTGCTGTTCCATACGTTGAATGCTTTGGGCAAAAAGGCGGCGCTCCTCGGCAACATCGGCGTTCCGGTGACGGAGTATGCCGCGCAGGAAAAAGGTTTCGTCCTTATCGAGGTGTCCAGTTATCAGGCGGCGACGCTTACCGAAACCTGCGACGTCGGCGTTGTCGTGTCGCTTTATCCGGAGCACCTGGATTGGCATAACTCTTTGCAGACTTACTATCGCGATAAGCTCAATTTACTGGCGCACAGCAAAACGAAGATTATCGGCGCCAAGGCGCAGGCGACGGCGGAGCAGAAGGGTATTGCCGTTAAAGGCGCGACGCTTTTCGATTACCTTTCCGGCTTTCATGTCGACCGTGGGCAAATTTATGATAAGACGACTTTGCTTGGTTCTCTTCGAAACACGCATTTGTCGCGGGCGCACAATCTTGTCAACGTTTGCGCCGTATTGGCGGTTTTGAAGCAGTTGGGGATCGATCCGAAAGACGCTTTGCCGAAAATGGAAACTTTCTCCGGCTTGCCGCACCGGCAGCAGGAACTTAAAGAAAAAGACGGCATACTGTTTGTTGACGACAGCATATCGACAACCCCGCAATCCGCCATTGCCGCGATGGAAGTTTATGCGGGGCGTCCGATCACTCTTTTGGTCGGAGGGTTTGACCGCGGAATTGATTATGCGCCCCTTATCGATTATGTGCTGAAAAACAACGTTAATGCCGTCATTTGTTTGGGAAAAAGCGGCCAGCGCATTTATGAGCAGCTTACCGCGCCGAAGGCATTTCTTTCCGCGTCTTTGCAGGAAGCCGTCGCCCTCGCCAAAGAAAAAACGCCCAAGGGGGGGGTGGTTCTTCTTTCTCCTGCTGCGCCCAGCTATGGCCTGTTCAAAAACTTTGAAGAAAGAGGAAGAGTTTTTGCCGAACTCGTCAATCAGGGGTAAGACGTTCCATGAAATCCACGCCGTTTTTTTACAATAGGAAAACTTTATGCTGGCAGTAGCGCGATCCGACCGCTCCGTTTTAGGCCGCTGGTGGTGGACTGTCGATCGCTGGGTCTTGTTTTCGCTCATCGCCATTATGGGCTTCGGCATTTTGCTTATTCAGGCGTCGACGCCTGCGATTGCCATTAAGCACGGGTGGAGCAATTTTTATTTCGTCAACCGGCATTTGGCGATGCTTTTACCCGCTTTAGCGGTTCTTTTCGGTGTATCGCTTTTATCTCCTAAAAAAGTTCGCATTCTGGCCGCTGTTCTTTTGGCAATATTTTTACCGCTCCTGATCGCGACGCCGTTTTTCGGCGCAGAAATTAAAGGTGCCGTGCGATGGATTCGCGTCCTCGGTTTTTTCTCGATTCAGGCGTCGGAGTTTGTCAAACCCATGTTTGCCGTAACCGCCGCATGGCTGTTTACGCGTCAATGCGAAAGGCGGGGTTTTCCTGCGCTCAGCGTCAATATTTGTATTTATCTGCTCATCTCTTTTTCCCTCTTGATGCAGCCCGACATCGGCATGGTCTTCCTTGTTTCGGCAATCTGGTTTGGGCAGTTTTTTCTTGCGGGATTGCCCGTCGCTTTTGTCGGCATGAGCGCCGCGGCCGGCATCGTCGGAATGTTTGTCACCTATTATACGTTTCCGCACTTTGCGATGCGCATCGACAAATTTTTGAGCCGCACGGGCGATACGTACCAGGTCGATCGCGCGCTTAGCGCTTTTGCCAACGGGGGCCTGTTCGGCACGGGGCCGGGCGAAGGGACCGTCAAAATGTCGATTCCCGACGCGCACGCCGATTTTGTTTTTGCCGTAGCGGGGGAAGAGCTGGGGCTCCTGTGGTGCCTTTTGATCGTCTGCCTGTTCGCGTTTATCGTCTTGCGCGGGCTAAAGCGTTTGAATCATGAAAATAGCTTGTTTATTGTCCTGGCCGTGAGCGGCCTGCTCGTCGAATTCGGGCTGCAGGCCATCATCAATCTGGCGTCGACGATGCGGCTTATCCCGGCCAAGGGCATGACATTGCCGTTTATTTCCTACGGCGGATCGTCGTTGTTCGCGTTGGCGGTAGGGATGGGGATGCTGCTGGCGCTCACCCGAAAGCGGTTTGGCATGGGGGATGAAGATTAGCCCCCTTCGCGTGAGGACGCGGAGAAAGGGGCGGGAAGGGCGTATCAGCTGATATTATTTAACGCAATCCGGACATCTTCTATAACGCCCCCCCAATCTCCCGCCGATTTCTGGCCGAAAACGCGGGCTGTCGGATACCACGGATTGTCGGGGCGGTTCTGGAGCCAGCGCCAGCACGCGTCAAAGCGCGAGAGAATCCAGACAGACTTTCCCATACCGCCCGCCAGATGCGCGACGGACGTATCGACGGAAATCACAAGGTCGAGATGTTCGATAATCGCGGCGGTGTCTTCGAAATCCTCGACATCGCTCATAAAATCCGTGACTTTATCTTGCAGGCCGCAGGCCTTTATCTGATCAGTTTTTGCACCTTTTTGAAGACTGAAAAATTGTATGCCCTCCGCGTCAAACAGCGGCATCAACGTTTGTAAATCCATGCTGCGCCGCTTATCGGTCAAATGAGCGGCGATCAATTTTTCGCGCGGATTACCCGACCAGACCAGCCCCACCTTAAACCCGCGCGCATTCGCAAATTTATCCGCCCATTGTGCGCGCGCCGCGTCGCCAACGCGCAAATAGGGAATTTTGGCGGGAATGGAATCCAAATCGGTGCCGAACATATAAGGCAAGCTCATCATCGGAACATGATAATCAAAATCCGGCTCAACGCCTTTTTCGGGAAGGTCATCAATGAACGGGCAATTCGAAAGAAGGCGGCGCAACGCCGGTTGGCACACCACAATCACGACAGCGCCTTGTGCTTTACACATTTCTGCATAGCGCACGAATTGCATCGTGTCGCCCAAACCCTGTTCGCTACGGATAAGAAGGCGTTTGCCTTTCAGGTCTTCGCCTTTCCAGCGTTTTTCCTCTGCGTGATCGCCGCGCATATGAGGAACGCCGAGCCCGATTTCGTGCAATTGCCAGCCTTCCTTGTACTGCCCCAGCGCCAGAAGCGACAACGCCTTGTTCCATTTAGCGTCGATGGAGGAAGGCTTGCGCTGCAAGGCTTCGGTGAAAAGCGCGAGCGCCTCGTCGTGCTGCCCTTTTTCCTGCAAAAAAGTGCCGAGGTTGATGCGCGCTTCGGCAGAATCCGGCCTTAGGGTGAGGGCAAAACGACAGCTTTCAATTGCTTCGTCACTACGGCAAAGATCGCGCAAGGCAGTACCGAGGTTGATGGCGGCTTCGGCATAATCAGGGCGTAAGGACAGCGCCTTCTTGTAATATGCGGCGGCTTCTTCGGCTTTGCCTTGCTGGCGGAGAATGTTGCCCAGATTATTCATTGCGACGGTGTTGTCGGGATCCGCAGCCAAGGCTTTTTCGAACAAGGCTTGCGCGCGCTCCCTCCATTGTTGCGACAAATCATTTTTGCCCGCGAGGCTGAAGGCGATGCCGAGATTGATAATGGCTTCCAGATAATCGGGATTTAATTTCAGGGCATATTCGTACTGCGCGATAGCCTCATTAATTTTACCCAACGACAAAAGGCTGTTGCCATAATCAAAGTGTGCGGGGGCATACTTTGGGCTAAGGCGCAAAACGCGCTCGTAAGAGCTTTCCGCCTCACCCATGCGGCCAATCTCGTAATAAAGGCTGCCAAGATTGCGGAGCGCAGGAATATAATCGGCGCGATGCGCCAGAGCCTGCTTAAAGCGGGTTACAGCCTCTTCCTGCCGCGTAAGGTTGCGTAAGGCGATGCCGAGATTGGTAAGAGTTTCGGGATCGTGAGGGAGCAAACGGGCAGCTTTTTCCAGAAATTCCGCAGCTAAAGCCTTTTGCCCCGTTTGCAGGTAAAGAGCGCCCAAAAGACGCAATCCATCGGCATTTGTGTCATTTCCGCGCAGAAACTTGCGATACGCTTTTTCGGCATCTTGAAACCGCTCGGCCTTGTGATGGGCGATGGCGGTTTGCAGCAGTTTTGCGGCTTGGGACATGCTTCTACATGAAAGGGCGTCGGAGATTCTGTCAATCCCCCTTGATAAGATTCGCTAAAAAGGGTTTTATCACGTTCTGACGAATTTATACCGGATAATGAACCAATGACCGAGCGTTATAATCCAAAAACGACCGAACCCAAGTGGCAAGAAATTTGGGCTCAAAAGAAATGTTTTAATGCGCAAGAAAATAACGCAAAGAAGAAATTCTACGCGCTTATCGAATTTCCATATCCCTCGGGCGAGGGGCTTCATGTCGGCCATCCGCGCAGCTACACCGCGCTTGATATCGTGTCGCGCAAACGCAGGATGGAGGGGTACAACGTTTTATTCCCCATTGGCTGGGATGCATTCGGGCTTCCCACCGAAAACTTCGCCATAAAAACGGGGCAACATCCGAAAGTCGTTACGCAAAAAAACATCGCCAATTTTCGCCGCCAACTGAAGAGCCTCGGCTTCTCCTTCGACTGGTCGCGCGAAGTCGATACGACCGACCCCGCGTATTACAAATGGACGCAATGGATTTTCCTGAAGCTCTGGGAAAAAGGGCTGGCCTACAAAACCAGCATGCCTGTCAATTGGTGCCCGTCATGTAAAGTCGGTCTGGCTAACGAAGAAGTCGTGGGCGGTGGCTGCGAACGTTGCGGCGGCATCGTCGTTCAACGCCAGCGCAGCCAATGGATGCTTAAAATTACGGCCTATGCCGAAAGATTGCTTTCGGATCTGGATACCGTCGATTATCTCGAAAAAATCAAGGTTCAACAGCGCAACTGGATAGGCAAATCCATCGGCGCGGAAGTCGATTTTACTTTGCCCGCCCTAAAGGGGCGCAAGTTGCGCATTTTTACGACGCGTCCCGATACGCTGTTCGGCGTCACCTATATGGTTTTGGCTCCCGAACATCCTTTGGTTCAGGAGCTTATGCGCCATTGCAAAAACGGATCTGCTGTAAGAGCCTATATCGAGGCGACGGCTCGTAAGTCCGATTTTGACCGCACGGAAGGCGCCAAGGAAGTATCCGGCGTTGTGCTCGAAGGCGTGTTTGCTCAAAATCCTGCGACGAAAAAAGACGTTCCGGTTTGGATTGCCGACTATGTTCTCGCAACCTACGGAACCGGCGCGATTATGGCCGTTCCCGCGCACGACGAACGCGACTGGCGCTTTGCCAAGAAATTCAAATTGCCGATTATCGAGGTCATTGCCGGAGGCGATGTTCAAAAAGAGGCTTATATTTCTACTTCCGATGAGGCGCGCGCGGTTAATTCCGGGCCGCTTGACGGGCTGAAGCCGTCAGAGGCTATCGCTAAGATGATCGATATTATAAAAAGCGATGGCTATGGCACGCCTTCCATAAAATATAAACTGCGCGATTGGGTGTTTTCGCGCCAGCGCTATTGGGGCGAACCTATTCCCATGGTGGATTGCTCCAAGTGCGGGTGGGTTCCCTTGCCGGAGAGCGAGCTTCCGTTGCGATTACCCGAAGTCGAAAGCTACCAGACTTCCGAAACAGGCGAATCCCCTCTCTCGCTGATGACCGATTGGGTCAACGTCAAATGCCCCAAATGCGGCGGCAAAGCCAAACGCGAAACGGACACCATGCCGCAATGGGCCGGTTCATCGTGGTATTTCCTCCGTTATTGCGATCCGCATAACGATAAAGAGCTTGCAAGCCGCAAGGCATTAGAGTTCTGGACGCCCATCGATTGGTATAACGGCGGCATGGAACACACCGTGCTGCATCTCTTGTACTCGCGTTTTTGGCATAAATTTCTCTACGATATCGGCACGGCGCCGACGCCGGAACCTTACGCCCGACGCACATCGCACGGCCTTATTCTCGGTGAAAACAACGAGAAAATGTCCAAATCGCGCGGCAACGTCGTCAATCCGGACGAAGTGGTCGAAACCCATGGCGCCGACACGCTGCGACTTTATGAAATGTTTATGGGGCCGTTCGATCAGGCCATTCCATGGTCGACGAATGGGCTTACGGGCATGTGGCGGTTTTTATCCCGCCTTTGGGCGCTTAGCGACAAGGTCACCGCCGCCGCTTGCGACGACGCGATGACGCGGCGTCTTCACCGCGCCGCTCACGAAGTCGATGAACGCATCGAGGCTATGAAATTCAATACGGCCATAGCGTCTTTGATGTCGTTGACTAACGATTTCGGAGAGGAGAAAGAAGTCCCTAAAGATGCGTGGGAGATGTTCCTTAAGTTGCTGTCGCCCTTTGCGCCGCATATCGCCGAGGAAATGTGGCAAAAGCTCGGAAACAAAACGCTTCTCGCCGAAACGGCATGGCCGAAGGCCGATGCTGCGATGCTGGTCGAGGATACGGTAACGATTGCCGTGCAAGTTAACGGAAAACTGCGCGCGACTATCAACGTGGCGCGCGATTTGCCGTCGAAAGAAGTTGAAGCCCTTGCTTTGGCCGAGGAAGGGGTTAAACGCGCTCTCGACAACAAGGCTCCTAAAAAAGTTATTGTCGTTCCCAACCGCATCGTTAACGTGGTCGTATGAAGACGCTTCCGTGCATCGCTCTTTGGATCATTGTTGCCCTGCCGCTTGTGGGCTGCGGCTTTCGCCCCATTTACGGTTCTCGCGGGGCAGAAAGCGGTTCGCCCGTGGCGTTGGATTTAAACAATATTGCTATCGATAACATCCCCGACCGTGATGGTCAGATATTGCGCAATAACCTGATCGATCGCATGTATGGCAAAAACAGACCCGTAAAGCCTCTCTATACGTTGAAGGTTAAGGTTCGTAACACTGAAGAGGATTTGGGAATCCTCGCCAACGCGACGGCGACGCGGTCACTGCTCAATATGTACAGCGATTATTCGCTGCAAGACGCCAAGGGAAATGAACTTCTGAGCGGTGTGGCGCACAGCGTTGCGAGCTTCGACAAGCTCGATCAGATGTACGGAACGGTTGTTTCAAATCAGGACGCTCACCAACGCACGTTGCACGAAATTAGCGAGCAGATAGTCAATAGGCTCAGTCTCTATTTCTCCGAAAGGGAATGAACCCTTCGCGTGAGGCTGGGCTGCATACTGCACTTTTTTTGATTTTTGATGCTCACGTACGGAAGTAGTACGCTCCGCTCAAAAATCAAAAAAATCACAATTTTCGCCTCAGCCTGACGCGAAGGAAAAAGCAGAGGTAAAAATAAAAAAAGCCCAGAGTATCTACCCTGAGCTTTTTCATTTGCATGGATCCCCGCCTTCGCGGGGATAAGATTTTTCTAAACTCTCGCGAAGACGCTCGGTCGAGAAAAATCTTACTTCTTATCCTTTTTCTTTGCTTCCGGAGGAGGCAGGGGCGATCCATCGATATTGAACTTTTCGATCTTCGCTTTGGCTTCCAGAGCCTTGACGGTGTCGTTGGTCAACTCTTGACCCAACTGGTTGGCAATCTGGTCCTTTACTTCCGCGATTGGCGGCGGGGAAGACTTGCGCTTGTCCTCAACCTTGATGACGTGATAGCCGAATTCAGTCTTGACCGGCTTGTCGCTTATTTCTCCGACCTTCATACCAAACGCGGTATCGGCAAAAGCCTTGACCATAGCGTCATGGACGAAATAGCCCAGATCGCCCCCTTGTTTCGCAGACCCGGCGTCCTTGGATTTTTCTTCAGCCAATTTGGCAAAATCCGTGCCGCCTTTAAGTTGTTTGAGGACGTCGTTGGCTTCCTCTTCGGTCTTAACCAGAATATGACGGGCGCGAACTTCGTCCTGCGGTTTGAATTTTGATGAAAGCAGGTCATAGCGTTCCTTAATCTTAGCCTCGGTAATTTTCGGCTCAACCTGCTTGTGGACATAAGCTTCCGCGACGACCTGAGCCTCAAGATTTTTGACGCGCTTTTGGACTTCTGCGTCGTTTTGCAGGCCGTCGGCATAACCTTTTTGCGAAACAACCTTGGTTGCAACCATCTTTTGCAGAATTTGAGGATAAATCATCTGAGGCGGCAGCTGTTGCATCTGCGACCCTGCCATTTGCAGTTCGCGCATCACGTCGGAACGGTGGATTTCTTCTCCATTGACGCGGGCAACAACAGGGTCGCCGGAATTCGGGGCATCGGCGGCGAGGACGGGCATGGCCAAAGCGCCTAAAAGGGCTGCCGTGGCAAGAAGGACTTTTTTGGACATTTGCGAGAATCCTTATGGTTTTGGGAGGACAAAAGAGCATCTAAGAGCTAGCGGCTCTTGGCTTAAACATCAAGCCCTAGAAATGAGGCGGGATTTGGGCAAAAACCCCCATTTTTATAGACGAATGAAAGTTTATTTTTCCCAAAGCAGGCCTTAAAAGAAGCCCTGTTTTGTTAAAGCCATTTTAACTCTTGATGTCCAAAGATTAAGGTACAATTCCTTCCTCGCGCGGTTTCCTTTATGAATCTCATTGTTGGCATCTTAGTTGTCGTTCTCTGTACGCTTGGCGGGTATGCGGGAGAAGGGGGCAGCCTCGCCGTGTTGTTTGAGGCCGCGCCTGTAGAGCTGATTATCATGGGCGGCACGGGGCTCGGCGGTTTTATTATTGCCAATCCTAACGTTGTCATTCGTCGTACCGGCAAGGCCATGGGGCTAATGTTGAAAAAAGCCAGGTACAACAAAGCGTCCTATATCGAACTTCTTTGCATGATGTATCAATTGTTCAAGCTCGCAAAAACAAAAGGGCTTTTGGCGCTTGAACAGCATATCGAAAATCCAGAACAAAGCTCGCTTTTCGCACAATTTCCGGGCTTTTTGAACGATCACCACGCCGTCAGTTTTTTGTGCGACTACCTGCGGCTTGTTACGTTGGGTTCCGACAAGCCTTATGAGCTTGAAGCTCTTATGGACGAAGAGCTGGACGTTCATCATGGCGAAGACGCTGCGGTTGTTTCCGCTCTTCAAACGGTCGCCGATGCCATGCCGGCTATCGGTATTGTTGCGTGTGTGCTTGGCGTCATCAAAACAATGGGATCGATCGCCGAACCGCCGGAAGTTCTGGGCGCAATGATCGGCGGAGCGCTGGTCGGTACGTTCATGGGCGTGTGGTCGTCTTATGCTTTTATCGGTCCTATGAGCCAATCTGTGAATGCAATTCTTGGGGCTCAGTCCAAGTACTTGCAATGCATCAAAACGGGGTTGCTGGCGCATTTACAAGGCTTTGCGCCGTCGATTTCCATTGAATATGCCAGAAAAACGCTGCTTAGCGAGGTTCGCCCCACCTTTATTGAACTTGAAGAAGCGACATCGGCGTTGTCGGCGCCAACCGCATAAGGGAAAGGCTCTTTTATGGCCGACCAGCCCGTCATTATCATTCGCAAAAGGAAAAAAGGCGGACACGCCGGCCATCATGGCGGCGCGTGGAAGGTCGCTTATGCCGATTTCATCACGGCCATGATGTCGCTTTTTCTATTGTTGTGGATGTTGAACGTCACCACCAGCGAACAGCGCCAAGGCCTCGCCGATTATTTTTCGCCTGCAAGCATAACGAAGAATGAATCATCCGGTGCGGGAGGCATGTTCGGCGGCTTATCGATTTCATCAAAGTCCGGAGGGGAAATGACTGATCGATCTCCCCCTTCAACTCAGGAATCGACAATCCCAACCAGGGGGCAGGGCGAAGAAGGAGAAGATGATGTAAGCGGGACAGGACAGGGAGGAAAGGTCAAAACTAAAGTTGAAAAAACCGACGACGTTCTTACAGACCCTGCAAAAGAAGAAGAAAAAACAACCGAGACTCCTTCCGAGGCGCAGATTCTTGCCGAATCGATGAAGGAAGAAGAAGACGCCTTCGCATCGGCGGAAACGGCTTTGAAGCAGGCGATCTTGCAAAGCCCGGATTTGAAAGCGTATGCGAATCAGATCGTGATTGATCGCACATCCGAAGGGCTGCGCATCCAAATTACCGATCGCGATAAACTTTCCATATTTCCGTCTTCCAGCGCGATACCTTACGAACGCGGCAGGGATTTGCTGATGATGATCGGCAAAGTCATTGCGCTGTTGCCAAATAAAATTTCGATTTCCGGACATACCGATGCAGCACCCTTTGCCACAGGTTCGCGGCGGGATAATTGGTCTCTTTCCACCGAGCGCGCCAACACTTGCCGTTCGTATCTCGTTAAGGCCGGCGTTAATGAAAAAAATATCGCTCGCGTTTCGGGGCTTGCCGACAGAGAGTCTTTTGCCAGCGACCCCAAAGACCCGCGCAATCGCCGCATCAGCATTGTTTTGCTGCGCCGGTCTTTGTCTCAAATTTCAGTGGTACCGGGGCCAGCGAAAAATTAGTCGGAAACAAGTCCGGTAGCCAAAACTTCCCAAAAACACAAAAACGCTGCCGAAAGCGGGTGCCCCCTAAAAAGGGGGCATATCCGCAGAAAATACTTTCATTCTCCCATTGCAGACCTTGGAATCCTCCCTATATTACTTCTCATGAGGGGGCGATGGATAAGCGCATCCCCTTGATCTGAAAGGAAATAAGAACAATGTCAAAAGTTATAGGCATCGACCTCGGCACCACAAACTCCTGCGTCGCCGTCATGGAAGGCTCGAATACGACGGTTATCCACAATTCCGAGGGCTCAAATACGACTCCCTCGATCGTGGCGTTCACCAATTCCGGCGAACGTTTGGTGGGGCAATCCGCCAAGCGGCAGGCTGTGACTAACCCTTCCAACACGCTTAGTGCGATTAAGCGCCTTGTTGGCCGCCGCTTTGAAGACCCGATGGTTCAAAAAGACATCGATTTGATGCCCTACAAAATTATCAAGAACAGCAACGGCGACGCATGGGTCGAAGCGGCAGGCAAGAATTATAGCCCGTCGGAAATTTCGGCTTTCATCCTCATGAAGATGAAGGAAACGGCGGAAGCCTATTTGGGCGAAAAGATTACGCAAGCCGTTATTACGGTTCCGGCTTATTTTAACGACAGCCAGCGTCAGGCAACGAAAGATGCCGGAAAAATCGCCGGACTTGAAGTCTTGCGCATTATCAACGAACCGACGGCTGCCGCGCTTGCCTACGGCATGGAAAAGAAAAAGGCCGGCACAGTCGTGATTTATGACCTTGGGGGCGGCACATTCGACGTTTCCGTTCTTGAAATCGGCGACGGCGTGTTCGAGGTTAAATCGACGAACGGAGATACGTTCCTTGGCGGCGAAGATTTCGACTCGCGCATTATGGATTTTCTGTGCGACGAATTTAAGAAAGAACAAGGCATTGATCTTCGTTCCGACAAACTGGCCCTCCAGCGCTTAAAGGAAGCTGCCGAAAAGGCCAAGATCGAATTGTCCTCTTCAGTGCAAACGGAAGTGAACCTTCCCTTTATTACGGCAGATCAGGCGGGACCCAAGCATTTATCGGTCAAATTGACGCGCTCCAAATTAGAGTCGCTGGTTGATGACTTGTTGCAAAAAACAATCGAACCGTGCCGCAAGGCCTTAAAAGACGCGGGCATCAAAACGTCCGAGATCGATGAAGTGATTTTGGTCGGCGGCATGACCCGCATGCCTAAGGTCATCGATATTGTAAAAGACTTCTTTGGGCGTGAACCTCATCGCGGCGTCAATCCTGATGAAGTAGTGGCGCTCGGCGCCGCCATTCAAGCGGGCGTTCTGAAGGGCGACGTCAAAGACGTCCTGTTGCTTGATGTAACCCCGCTTTCGCTGGGCATTGAAACGCTGGGCGGCGTGTTTACGCGCCTTATTGATCGGAACACAACTATTCCGACCAAGAAAAGCCAGGTGTTTTCTACGGCAGAAGACAGCCAGAACGCGGTTACCATCCGCGTCTTTCAGGGCGAACGCGAAATGGCGGCGGACAACAAGTTGCTCGGTCAGTTTGATTTGGTCGGCATTCCTCCGGCGCCGCGAGGCGTTCCGCAAATCGAAGTCACCTTCGATATCGATGCCAACGGCATTGTCAGCGTGACAGCCAAGGACAAAGCGACGAGCAAGGAACAGCAGATTCGCATCCAGGCTTCGGGGGGACTCAGCGACTCCGACATTCAACGCATGGTCAAAGAAGCGGAGGCCAATGCTGCAGAAGACAAAAAACGCCGTGAGACCGTCGATGCGCGCAATCAGGCGGACGGCCTCATTCACCAGACGGAGAAGTCGCTTAAAGAATTGGGGGAAAAAGTTCAACCCTCAGACAGAGCCGCTGCCGAAAGCGCAATTTCCGATCTCAAGAGCATTCTGGATTCCGGCGATGCTTTCCAGATTAAGGCCAAGACAGAAGCGTTGACTCAAGTCTCGATGAAGATCGGCGAGCAGCTGTACAAAGCCCAGCAAGAAGGCGCTTCCTCCTCCGCCAAGGCTTCGGAGGACAAGGCGGCAGAGCCGGGCGTTGTTGACGCTGAGTTCAGCGAAGTCAAAGACGAAAAGAAATAAGAAGCTTTACTCGACTGTCGGCTCGAGCTTATCGGCCTTTGGCTGAGGCATCGGCTCGCCCGAAAGAAGCTGGCTTTTCGAAAAGAAATTGAGGCTCGAGAAAAACCCCGATTTTGAAGAAAACAGCCAGTACAGAGTAAGAATTTCAACGATGCTAAGCCTATGCGGGCTATCCTCGTCGTCTTTTTCGTTTTCCCGAATTTCTTCGCCCAGCTCTTTAAGCCGACGTTTGCGCTTGGCTTCTTCCGCGCTGTCAGCGCGCCGCAAAAGCTTAAGCTGCTTTAGTTCGCGATGGCGTTTTTCGATTGTCTCGATTTCATTGATGATGCCGAGCTCTTTATCGCGGTCGTCGGCAACCTGATCCATGAGTTGCATAAATTTCTTATGAAGGGGAAGGCTATTGCCTACCTGAACGGCAATGCCCCGAAGCCGATCCATAAAAGAAGATATAGTCGCTCGCTGCGTCGCCAGCGCGGCGCTGAGCCAGTTAACTCGTTCCTTTTCCTGCTTTATGTTCATAGGAACAGTAATAAATGATTTAGGTAAATAGCGCGTAAATTAACCAAGAAAAAGCCCAACTGTTTACCCCGAAACAAAATTAGGGGAACAATTGGGCTGTAACTAGCTTGGCAGAACCCTGTTCATTGCGGGTTCTTAACCTTATTCATGGCCGCGCTGATGGCCTCGTTAGCATGTTGGGTCAGCGGGCTGATCGCGTCTTTAGCAACGCGAACAGAGATTTCCGAGACCTTGCTGCCGTTGGCAACGGCGTTGTCAAAGCTCTCTTTGACGAATTCCGTTTGCGCGGTGATGGCTTCCTGCGGCGTTTTGGCCGAGGCGAGAGACGTGTAGGCGCTGACAGCGCGCGCAAAGCTCTCTTGCGACAAGCCGCCGACATTGCGCGTGATTTCTTCAATGCCCTGCCACAGAGCGGCGCTCGATTTCGTTACGGCGCTGACATAGTTGGAGACAGCGGCGTTAATGTCTTCAAACGCCTTGGAGACGTTACCGGGAATGTCATTTGTGCCGTTAGGTGTCGTGATCATGACCAAACTCCATGAGAGTAAGAAAGATAACTAGGCTGTAAAGAGGGGAATTGGAGAAAAGGGACAGCCCTTGGTTAACTCATGTAAACTATGGTTAACGGGGTGTCAACCATAATGTAAACCTTTAAGGGGATTCGCTAAAATGGGAAGCAGCGTTGCAAAAAAAGAACAGTGCCGAATTACGGCGCTGTTCTTTTTGTTCTTCCTGAAGCCTTGAAAAACACAGCTTTTTAGGCTTTAGCTGCCTGTTCGTAGTCGGTTTTTTCGGTAATGCGAGCTGCTTTCCCGCGCAAGTTGCGCAGATAGTAAAGCTTGGAACGACGAACGTTACCGCGGCGGATCAATTCAACCGATTCGATCCTTGGGCTGTATATCGGGAACACGCGTTCGACGCCTTCGCCATAGCTTATTTTGCGAACGGTAAACGCCGAGTTCAACCCGGCATTGCGCCGGGCAATGCAAATTCCCTCGTAAGCCTGGATGCGTTCGCGCGTGCCTTCAACGACCTTCACGTTGACGCAAACGGTATCGCCGATGCTGAATTCGGCAACCTTGGCGGTCGTTTTCAGCTTTTCGACCTGCTGAGATTCGATTTTCTGTAACAAGTTCATGATAGTCTCCTCTAGTATTTCAAACTCTGTTTCTTCTTGCCGTTCCCCGCCTTCGCGGGGATGGGATTTTCTAAATTCGCTACGCTTATTAAGAAAACCCTCACTTTTTATTCAAAACATACCGTTCATACAAGTCCGGGCGGCGAGATTGCGTAATAATTTCCGCCTGCTCTTGCCGCCAGGCCCTAACCTTTTCGTGATGCCCTGAGATCAAGACCTCCGGCACCGCTGCGCCCTTCCATTCGGCTGGGCGCGTGTAATGAGGATATTCCAACAAACCCTCAACGAAACTTTCTTCCTCTACTGTCGCCGCATTGCCCAAAACACCGGGCAACAGGCGCACGCAAGCTTCAACTAAAGCCATTGCCGCAATTTCGCCGCCTGCGAGGACGAAATCGCCGAGGCTGACTTCTTCCAACCCCTGAGCGTCAATCACGCGTTGATCAACGCCTTCATATCTGCCGCACACCAAGAGCAAGGATTTTTCAGTCGCCAGTTCCGATACCAGCTTCTGATCCATAACCCGTCCGCGCGGAGACAGATATATTTTGCGTGACGCCGCGCCGAACTTGGCTGTGCTTCCGCGAATGGCATCATCCAAAACGTCGGGACGCATTACCATTCCTGCGCCGCCACCGTAAGGGGTGTCGTCGACAGAGGCGTGCTTATCGCGCGCAAATGATCGAATGTCCAGTGTTTCCAGACGCCATAAGCCGTCTTTTAACGCTTTTCCGGGCAGGGAAGCTCCAAGGACACCCGGAAACATCTCCGGAAAAAGAGTTAAAATCGTGGCTTGCCAGCTCATGTAGCCTCCACGGGCAAGACGATAACCATTTTTCCGGCATCCAGATCAACCTCAGGAACAAAGGCGTCTTTGAAAGGCAGCATAAAGCTGTCCTTTTTTGACGCGCCGATTTCCAAAAATATCCCGGCACCATAATCGAAAACGCCGATGACGCATCCGTAGTCTTCGCCCTTTTCATCGACGGCTTTTAAACCCATAAGGTCGGCTTCGTAATATTCGTTCTTACGGGTTTGGGGTAAAAGGTCGTGCGGAATATAAAGCCTGTCTCCGCGCAACTTATCCGCAGCCTCTTTATTATCGACGCCTTCGACTTTTATTATGAAGCTTTGGGCGCGACTACTCTGCGGTACACTCGCTTTGCTCGTTCCCCGCAACCGTGACTGCGCCATGTCCGTTTTTTTTTCGATTCTAAATTCGCGCTCTCCTTCCTTATCGGTCAGAGGCGCGTAAGTAAAAATCGCTTCCGGCTCCGCCGTAAAACTGCGCAGCTTGACAAGGCCACGGACGCCGTGAGCGCCGGCAAATTGTCCAACGCAAATTTTACGGGTCGAAGCCATGGCAAATCCTTACGCTGCGGGCGTTTCTTTAGCCGTTGCCGCTGGAGCTGCAGCAGCAGGTGCTGCGGCAGGGGCTTCGGCTGCAGGAGCCTTGGTTCCTTCTGTGGCGGCTTTCAGGCGTTCCTGAGTCTTTGCGCGCGGCGCAGACTTCTTGGGTGATTCGCGCCACTTAACTTCGGGGCCAAGTCCTGCTGCATGCAAAAAGCGCGCGACGCGTTCGGACGGCTGAGCGCCTTTCTTGATCCATTCCTTGACGCGATCTTCCTTCAAGGTGACGCGCTTAGGATCTTCCTTGGCGAGCATCGGATTGTAGGTTCCGACATTCTCAAGATAACGCCCGTCGCGTGGGCTGCGGCTGTCGGCCACGACGATGTGGTAGAATGGGTGTTTCTTGGCTCCGTGACGTGTCATTCTCAATACTAACATTCATTCTCTCCTGTTTTTTGTTGTTTAAGCCTCTTACAAAACCCTAACTCGGACGGGTGACTGCTTCGTCGCTCCGGTGCTCGGATCCTCACGTAGCAAGAAAGTACGCTCCGGTCCTCCGCTCCGTGGGCTCCTTGCATTCACCTCGTCCGAGCGGGTTTTGCAAGAGGCCCTAAATAATTTTACCCCTTTAACATCCCTCCAAATTTTGGAGCCATGGAACGCATAAAGCCGGACTGCCCCAGCTTCTGCACTTGTTTCATGACCTTCTGCATTTCGAGGAACTGCTTGAGTAGCCGATTGACATCGGCCACATCAACTCCTGCGCCTGCCGCGATGCGACGCTTGCGCGAAGCCTGCAACAGACCGGCATTACCGCGTTCGTCGGGCGTCATCGATTGGATGATCGCTTCCTGACGCTTAATGATTTTGTCATCGATATTGGCGTTTTTAAGCTGGTCTCTCATTTTGCTCATGCCCGGCAACATATTCAGCATGCTGCCCATACCGCCCATGCGGCGCATTTGCTGCATTTGTTTGGCGAGATCGTTGAAATCGAAACGTCCGCCGGACATCAGCCTTTGCGCCATAGACTCGGCTTCATCCCTATCGATGTTTTCAGCCGCTTTTTCAACCAGCGAAACCACGTCGCCCATGCCCAGAATGCGCCCTGCCAGACGGTCGGGATGATAGGCTTCTAAAGCGTCGATCTTTTCGCCGACGCCCAAAAACTTGATCGGTTTGCCGGTGACGGCGCGCATCGACAACGCCGCGCCTCCGCGCGCATCGCCGTCGATACGCGTCAGAACAAGGCCTGAAATTCCTACTTTTTGCTCAAATTGTTGCGCGATGTTGACGGCATCCTGTCCCGTCATCGCATCGACGACCAGCAGACTTTCATGCGGCTGTGCGGCTTGACTCACAGCAGCCGCTTCGGCCATCAGCTCTTCGTCGATCGCTTGCCGTCCGGCGGTGTCGAGAATGACGACATCGAAAACCTCGATGCGCGCGACATCCAAGGCGCGGCGCGCGATGTCGACCGGCGTTTGGCCTGCGACGACGGGCAGCGTCGCAACGTTGATTTGTTGTCCCAAAACAGCCAATTGTTCTTGCGCAGCCGGACGCTGCACGTCGAGCGAAGCGAGTAAAACTTTTTTGCCCTGTTTGTCGGTCAAAAACTTTGCCAGTTTTGCCGACGTGGTTGTTTTTCCCGATCCTTGCAAGCCCAACATCATAATAACGGCAGGCGGCGTCACGCTAAGATTTAATGGCTCTGCCGTTGTGCCGAGCAATTCGACCAGATTGTCATGGACGATTTTGACAACCTGTTGCCCCGGCGTAACCGAACGCAAAACTTCCTGGCCTATCGCGCGCTCTTTGACCTTGGCGGTAAAATCCTTGACGACGGACAAGGCAACATCGGCTTCCAAAAGCGCAATCCGCACTTCGCGCAGAGCTTCAGTCACGTCGGCTTCATTAAGAGCCCCGCGTCCCTTGAGCCGGTCGAAAATGCCGGACAGTCTGTTGCTTAGTGTGTCAAACATGTATTCAAAAACCCGATCAAAAACCTCCAAATGCCATCGGGTCTGTGCTCGCAACGCGAGGACAGACCTTAACGTCCCATGATAATCGAGGACGTCTCCAAAGCGGCTGGTCTACAAATAGAGGACTTTGCCGCCGCCAGATGGCAGGGATGGGGGTTCGTAGCAAGAACGCGGAAAAGAGTCAAATTTCTTTGATTATGCTTAATTTTGGTCGATTATTGCCTGTTGCAGTGCATTCCCAGTTGAATCTTGCCTGTTGTGCCACTTTTAAAAACGGACTAAAACCATTGCGTATCCGGATTGTCTTTCTAGAGGTTGTGCCGTGTCGTCTTTTGATGCTCCCCCTGGGTCGGATCAGGGTTTTCAGACCGAGGCTGTTGTAAAGTGGTTCAGTCTGACAAAAGGATTTGGTTTTGTTGCACCGGTTGATGGGTCTTCCGATGCTTTTATTCACTCCTCGGTTGTAAGCCGCGCCGGATTGCGCGATGTCGCCGAAGGGACGAAGCTTCTCGTCCAAATCGGCGATGGAGCCAAGGGCCGTCAGGTTCTCAACATCATTCAAGTTTTAGGCGTCACTGAAATTGTGCCGCAATCCAACCCGCGCCCTCCTGCCACAGGGCCGGAAGTGGAAATGACCGGAACGGTCAAATGGTTTAAAGCCGACAAAGGTTTTGGTTTTGTGACGCCGGACGATGGCGGGCGCGATATCTTCGTTCATCGTACTGTCGTTTTGCGCGCGGGAATTCAATCGCTGGATTCTGGACAAAAGGTCAAGATGCTTGTTCAAACGGCGGCAAAGGGTCGCGAGGCTTCATCGATTGAGTTGGTAAGCTAGGCGCAAAAAATAATAGAATCAAAGCGGGAGCTTTTGTTCCCGCTTTTTTGTTTTCTATTTTAACAAACGCACTTCCGGCATTGAAAGCTCGGCAATCGTCGGTGCGTCAATGTGGGCGAGGAAAAATGTCGTGAAAGAAGTTTTGTTTTCCGGATTTAGAACAATATTGATTTCGTGAGGCGAGAATTCACAGGCAGCGACGGGCGTAAGATTGTGTGGGGAAAGCCAGGGGATAAAGGATAGCGTATCGAGCCTTGGGGAAAGAGCGCAACCGACAGGGCGCAGCTCGGGGCCGTCGTTTTGCAACAAAACAGACGTGTTATCGCCGACATCCGGAGATTCTCCCTTAATTTCGATCAGATAAACTTCTTCACGCAAAGGCGCTGCCGAAGAGGATACTTCATTTCCGTTGAGGCGGAAGACGCGCCGCGATAACGAAAAACCGTGCGGAAGTGCGGTTTGTGAGGAGTCTCTTTCCGAAACAAACGTCACATGTAAAGGCTGCGCGGCATCGTTACGAAAAGTTGCGGCGTCGCTTAAGCGCAGGGCGAGAACGCCTGAAATCTCCCGTGTTTCTTTTCCATTTGTAATCCTGCCTTTTTCGGCAAGGGCGTTGTTGAAGGCGATGGTGCGCAAAAGAGCCGCAGCGTCTTTAAACTCCGGCCTTGTTTTGTCGCGTAGAGTCTCGGCCATGCCGGCCGTTGCCGCAAGAACATCGTCGGAAGACAGAGCGTCTGTTGCCGTCAGCGCGTTGAGGAGCGGGATCGTCCTGAGCTTGTCGTTTTCATCAAGCATTTTCTTGATCCAAAATGCGGCGGCATCCGGATTGGCGGCGCGCTTGAAGGCGGCCGCTATTTGTGCCTCGGCTATCGGGGGCAAGGAAAGCGCGGCGCTGGTGTCCGAAAAATATTGCAGACTTGCCGGATCGACGGCATCGACCGCTGCAAGCGCGGCATAGCCCGCTGCCCTTTGCGCCCGTTCTTTTTCGTTAAACCATGTGTTGGAAAGCTGTTGTTTAATCCAGGCAACAGCAAGCTTTTTTGCAGGCTCGGCTTGTTTTGGCGTTTTTGTGCCAAGGGCCGTTAATGCCGCTGCCGTATCATTCATTGTGCTATTGCCCCTGCGATAAGAGGCAAAGCCGCCATCGGGATTCTGATGACGCAGCATTTGAGCCAGATACTTTCGTTCCCTCGCGGCTGTGATGAAGTCGGGCGCGATTCCGGCCTGATTTATTGTGTCGCGCCATAAGCGCAAGACATCAATGGATAACGCTAGCTCGGTTGTCGTGAAGGGTTGGGCATTGAAGACATACGACAGAATTTCCGCCAACCCGTTCATAGGTTTTTGCGAGACAAAAACGATTCCTTCTTTCCGCGCTTTCATTTTATCGGATAGCAGATTTTTGTTTTCGGTTATGGAAAAAGTTTCCGCGCTTTTAAGAAAGGCGGATTCCGGCAGAACGGACATAGGCCAATTTTGAACGAGGCGAGGCGTAGATTTGCCTTTAACTTCAAGGCGCAGCTCTTTAGCTCCCGTTGCTACGCCAAGCACAGGTAATTCGAGTGCATTGCTTTGTTTGCCGTCGATGGTGATCTCGCCTTCGGGAAAGCCGTCGATTTTGAGGCCGGAAGAGGTGGTGAAGGAATAATGATAGGTCTCTTTATTTGCGCTGTTGTTTTTAATGCCGAAAACTAAAACAGCCGAGTCGCCTTTACGCAAGAGAAGAGCCGATGGATCGTCTGCCGAGATGAGCGAGGCGTTTGCCCCAGAAGATTTTGGGAAGGTTATCCCGTTTTGTGCAAGAGAGATATTCTTCAGGGCGCGCCTCAAAAAACCGGTTGTTTTTCCGGAATTTTGCGACGAAGCCTCCACCATCAAACTGATTGATTTGGCCCAATCAGCCGCAGGGGTGAACGCAATGATATTGTTTCCCTTGGGACGAAATTCATGCACAGCCTTGCGGATGCGGGTGTCGGCAATGATGGCCGTAAGTATGGCTGGTTCCGGCAAAAAGACACGCGCCTGAATTTCATGCCCATGCCGCATCGTTTTGGGCATCTGGACGGTCAATGGCAAAACGGACATTTCTGACGTACTCGCGGAATCCCATCCTGCGCTGAAGGTCGTTTGAACCAGGGTTTTGCCATTGACGTCTAGTATCTCGAGTCTATAGGTGCCCGCTGCGACAGGCCATTCCAAAACGCTTCTGGCATCGGCCTTGATGGCAAGCGCGCCGCCGCCTATAGGACGCAATTGAGCTTCCGGTTTATATTTCCATCGCCCTTCATCCTGATACCAGTCGAAACTGCGGCCTTCTTCGTAGACCTGATAAGAAAGGCCGGAAACATCGCGAGCCCTACCATCCGAAGAAATGCCGATAAGAGAGAAGCGGGCAAGCCCATTTTGAGGAAAACGTGCACCCGTTGCCAGAGGCTTAACGCCAATAACGGTTTCCTCGGGCCGCAGGGGAAGGACAATGGTTGGCGCATCCGCAATTCCGGAATCCGGCGCTGCCATCACTTTAAGCGCGGCTTGATAGAGGCCTTGTCCTTTGGGGCGCTGGGACAAAGTCAGACGCAAAGAGGCTTTGCCTTCCAGGTTGGTCAAAAAATCGGCGGCGATGAAGTCCGCCCCGGGAGGAGGGGTCAGGGTGCCAAAAATATAATCATTCCATCCGAAAAATTTTGGATCGAGTTTTTGCCAGGCAACGAAAACATGTCCGCCTACCAAAGGTATCGGCCTATTAGAGGCGGAAAGAGCTTTGATGGTAAGAGAGCAGGTGCCATCGCTTGCCAAAAGCTTGTGTTCCGAAGCGGCCTCAAGTCGCGGCGCATCGGGGTTGGACGTCACACGCAGTGTGGTTTCGGCTAAGGGGGTTCCGTCTGTTTTTTGCCAAAACAAAGACCAATCACCCCTTAAGGCGGGCGCGAGAAAAGACATTTTGGCAAATTCAGCCGATGACGCGGAAACAGGGAAATCCGCATAAACATAATCGCCGCGAGAAAGCCGGAGGATGCTTGGAGCTTTTAAAACAGGATCGTTTTTTGTCGACGCTGACGATAAGAAAACGTCAACAACATCAAAAGGAGCCACGAATAAGGAATCAATATGAAGAACGCCGAGGTCTGAATCCCCGGAGGGCGAAGGCAGGTTTTCAATATCGGCAAAAGCGACGTTGCCTTCTGCGTCGTTTCCGACAACGATCACAATGCTGTTTTTGTCTTCAAGCTTTTGCGGGTAAGAAATTAAACCGATACCATTCGCGCCCGTTTTTGTTTCCGCCAATTGTTCGAGATTTTCACCGAAAGCCATAAGGTGAACATTGTTTTTGACCTTCGTGGCGCCGGACGCAAAAACGCGAACTCCCTCGCTGTCACGAACGGCGCGAAGGGAAAAGTCGGAATTGATAAACCAAGAAGCAGCCAAGGTAAGAGGCTCTTTGTTGGTCGGGTCTTTTTCGGAGTCGGCGACAATTAAATAGAGGCCTGGTTTGAGATCCGGCATTTTTTCGCGCAAAGAAATATTTTGCTCGGTTGTTGCGTTAAGCGTCGGATCAAAGGTTTCTTCGGCGCGCCAGATTGTCTTCCCTTTTTCGCGCGCCAAATAAGCGCTTTCGGAAGGGGCAAGGGCCATTAAGGCGCGGTCTTTCCAGGCGCGGATCATGAGGCCGACGTCCGTGACGTGATAAACATCTAAACTTGCACGTCCGACGTTGATGGCGCGCAATGTCAACGGCTTGTCATAAAAACCAAATTCATTCACGCCTCCGGTATCGCTGGTAAAAGAAAGCCCCGGCGAACGATTGGGAATCGTAAATGATAGGGCGTAGGGCCCTGCCATTTTTTTGTTATCCGTGCCGCGCAATCCCTTGAGAGAAAGACGGTAAGCTGTGCCGTGTTCCAGTGGAAAAAGGCATAGGGACGAATCCGTTACGGTAATATTGGAAGGCGTTACGGTTTTTCCGTTAGCCACAAGCCTTAAAGCTGAAGCCGACTGCCAAGACGAAAGTGACGCCAGCGTTCTGTCAAATTCGAGGCAAAGCTCAGCATTTTCCGATTCGGCGTTGATGATTGATTTGACGACGCGCAATGGCCCTTCGTTCTGGGCGAGGGCTTGAGGACAAAGCCACGGCGCAAGAACGAGAAGAAAGCAGGAAAGAAAAGTAAGTTTTTTCATTATGGGCCAATAGAAAAAGGCGCTTTGCAAAAGCGAAGCCCGACTTTCTTACCATATTTTTGTAGGAAGATAGAACAAAGGTGGGGGCAAGATGGATCCCCACCGTCCGCCTTCGCCAAGAGGCTTCGGCGTGACAAGCCGTGGGGATAGAACATTTTCTAAGCCTTCCGCTAAGTGCGCGGGATAGAAAGATGGATCCCCGCCTTCGCGGGGATAGAACATTTTCTAAGCCTTCCGCTAAGTGCGCGGAAAGCTAAGAAAATGTTCTAATTTTTTGCTGCTGTTCCTGCGTTCGCGGCTGCGTTGCTGCGGTAATTGTTTAAAAAGCTTTGAAACATATCGACTTGCGACAGTTGGACTTGAGCCGCTGCAAGATCGCGCAATTGCCCCATTTTTTCAGGCTGCGTCAACATCAAGAAGGTGTTTTTCTGCGGCAACGACGCCATGGATTCTCCGTAGTCGATCGCCAGCTTATCAAGGCTGAGCTGATCATTGGCAAGGGCATAGGCAATCGCAGCGTTGAGGAGCGTCGAAGCCTGATCGGCAGAAAGGGCTTTACCGCTTGGGGGCGGGGCTCCAACGAGTTCCATAAGAAGCGCGGCAGCTTCGTCCCATTTTTTGCTACGCATAGAGATATCGACGCGTAAAAGCATTGCGCCGTCGCTGGTGTTGCCCTTGAGAAGCGCAATAGCTTCTTCATCGCGACGCATTTCGGAAAGGGCGCGGGCATGAAGCAACGTTTGCTCATTTTGTATCTCGTCCGATAAGGGCAGGGTTCCCAGAAGGTCGAGGGCGGCTAAAGCTTCAGTCGGTCTGTGATCCAACAAACGTATGGCGGTAAGGCGCAGAACGGCCCGAACCTTATCTTCGCCTTGTAAGCGGTTTTTAGCCAAGTCTTCTAAAAGACTTGCTGCTTGATCGAGTAAATCGACCGCAACCAGGCGTTCGGACAAATTAAGCATCGTCTCATCGCCATCTTTCCCCGAAGGCAACAAATCGCGGTATTGATGGTAAAGCGTCAACGTATCGAGAGGAGAAAGCTTCTTCCCGATTTTACCGAGAATGGCATCGCGAAGCGTGATCGTAATTTCGTTGCGAATGCCGGGGGCAAGGGGGCTTGCCGGATGAAGCGTTGCTGCTTGCGAGAGAGCATTAACCCCTGATTTTATGTTTTTTGATTGGATATAAAACTGCCCGAGACGATGAAGAATATCGACTTCCAAATCATCGCCGCGCCAGCCAAAACGCAGCGCTTCCAGGCGATCCGCGGCCTGAGGCGCCGTTAAGGAGCCGTTTGAAACGCCAAGGTCTATCAGGGAAAGTTCGGCGCGCACCTTGTATAGGCGATCCTTGGAGTTTCGCGCTTCTTTCCATGCTTCTTCAGCGGCTTCAGCGCGTCCCGCCTTGGCGTTAACGGCGCCGCGCAAAAAGGCCAGTGCAGGCTCGATAGATTCAGCGTGCGGCGAGGCCGATACATAGTTGAGCCAGTCAGCCGCTTCATGAGCTTGATCCGCTGCCAGCGCCGATTCAACGGCAAGGACAAAGAAACGAGAGAAAAAAGGTTCCGGATATCCGGTCAATACGCTTTGTTTGGTTGAAAACTTTTCTTCGGCCAGCTTCCATTCACGCATCTGCGCCAAGGCCACAGCTTGCCAAAGGACGACTTCCGGTTGATCCGCAAGCGATGGAATGGAAAGATCGTTCAACCCTTCCTCGGAACGGTAGGCGAGAATTTTCGACGCGCCGAGCAAAACCATAAAATCTCTATGAGCGCGTAGATCGGGAACCTGTTTGACAAGAGTGTTAAGGAGAGAGGTTGCCTCTTCTCCAAAGCCTTTGGCAAAATAAAATCGCGCCAATTCCAGCTGCGCACGATTGCGTTCGGTTTCCGGGACGTCGACAATCGTCTGTTGCAGCCGTTGGCGCGTTTGGGTGAACGTTTCGCCGGGCTTGCCGCTCCAAGTTGAAAAATCAAAAAGAGATTTTCCCGCCGCCGTGGCTTTCGATTTTGTCGGTGATTGCTGCGAGGCCCCCGTATCCGAGGCGCGTGACAGCAAAAGACCGCCCTCGGCCGTAATTTCGATTCCATCGGAAACAGCGCGGACGATAATTTTATCCGTCTGGGGCTTGATCACTAAACCTTGCGCTGCGGGCAAAATAGAGAAATCCGACATGCGCCTTTCGGCATTGAAAGCTTCGCTTTGCGCCAAAGGAACGAGGATTAAATTATCGCCCACAACGGGGTCTGTGATGTGGATAGGATCGGGCCCGTCGGGCAGTGGAAGCAGAAAACGAGCGCCGATGGCAAAATCCGGTTGAGCGACAAGAGCCGTTGTTACCGGAGGAGTCTGCTGTTTTTTAGATAAAAATATTTTCCATGCCGTGCCATCTAACGTTGCATACAAAGTGGCGTTGGGAGGGGTAGCAAAACGATAACCGGAATTTTTGGGCAGATCGAACGGTTGCAAATCTATTTGTGAAGGAAGGCCGCTCATTATAGCGGCGGGCGAGAGCGTCAGCTTCTTATCGAAAACGATATAGCTGACATTAGCGCGAAGAAAAATCGCGGCACGCGTTTTGGTATGAGGATCAAGCGTGACAACAAGAAAAGGAGCGTCGCTTAAGGTAAAGGTAAAATTAGCATCTTGAGCGGTAGGGGCGGGCGAAAGCTCCGGTGCAGCGGCAACAGGGGCGGGAATTATTTTTGGCACATCGGGTATTGCATCGGGCTCGCTTTTAAAGGCTTCTTGCGGCCCCGCCTCTGTCACAGGCGGGGGCGTTGTTGCGGGCGGTTCCGGCGCGGGAAGCAAGGCTTGAGGTTTTTCCGTTGCCAAAACTTTCTCTTTTGCCGCTTCGGGCTTCGCCGCCGCTTTTTGTTTTTCTACTTTTGACGGCTCAATTGGCGCCGCTTTGCCCTGAACATCGATAACGACTGAAGGATCGTTCGCAAAGGCTTTAAGCGTCATTCCGGGAGCGATCAAGAAGGAAACGGTCACGCGATTTTGTTCGCCGGTTTTTATGGTGAAATCATGCGCACGCGTCAGAGAGGTTCGAGCAGAGGAGGGGATTTTTATGACGGCGGCTGATTCAAAAGTTATCGAGGCCCTTGTTCCTTCGCGACGAAGCTGAAATTTAACATTCCTGGGCCAATCAAAAACCAGACGATCAAAATCTTCATGTGAGGCAGCGCGCACTGTAACTGTCGGTGCCGGTTGAACGGGCGCTGCTTTAGTTAATGCTGGTTGAGGGGGAGTCGTCTGAACAGGCGTCGTCTCGGCGTGGGTCAAAGACCCGCCAAGAACGGCAAATGCCAAAAACGAAGGAAGTAAAATATTTCTGCGCATAAGGAGAGGAACGTTAGATCGAGGCATGAACCGGGAGGTTCAGAAGGGAAGAAGAATACGATGGGAGGGGCGGGAATTCCAGAAATTCTCCCGCCGACTCTCATCTCCGAAATCCTAGCATAGACGGAAGAGAGGGAATACGGGGAATACGGAAAGATTTGTCTTTTCGGGACGGATTTTGTCCGTTGGAGGGAGGGTTATTAGAGAAAAGGCCCTTTCAGGTAATTTTTTCGTAACTTTCTCGCCCTATCATCATAATTATGAGCGATCCCGAGGACATATTAAACTATTGGTTTTACGAGGTCGGCCGCGACAAATGGTTCGTGCACGAAGAAGCCTTGGATTCTCAAATTAAAGAGCGTTTTCTGCAGGATTATGAAAGAGCGGCACGCGGTGATTATAAGAAATGGGAGGAAACTCCTGAAGGAACGCTTGCGCTTCTTCTCCTTCTAGACGAATTCCCGCGTCGCATGTTCCGTAATATGGCGCGTGCCTTTGAAACATCCGAAAGCGCCATAGAGTTGGCGCGCGAAGGAATCATCAAGCATTTTGATGATCGTATCGACAAGCAATATAAGCTCCTCTTTTACTTACCTTTTCTTAATTCCGAAAACATCGGCGATCAACGCCTTGCCCTGTTTTATATTCGTGAGCGCGTCAAAGATAACGAGTGGCTCGCAGAAGCCGAAAAAAGTCACGAAACCGTCCTGCGTTATGGGCGCTTTCCCCAGCGCGACGCCATTCTTGGTCGGCAGCCGGACCTTGAGGAACAGGAATAGCGGCGGATTTATGCGAACAATGAGCTATTGAGAATCAACTCAAGGTTTTTGGCCATCAAACGCGCTATTTTTTCGCGCTCCATGGGCTGGCGCAGGGTTTTTTCGTCGTTGGGGTTCGATAAAAATCCCGTTTCCACGAGCATTGAGGGAACATCCGGCGCGCGGAGGACGACAAAGTCAGCAGAGCGTATGGGGTGTTCCAGCAAACGCCACTTTTGCTTCAGTCCCTTTATGAAGCTTGCTCGCGCATGCTGGGCCGTATTGCGGGTTTGGCGGGCGGCCAAATCTATTAAAATAGCTGTGACTTCTTTATCCGCAGGGGGCAAATCCATGCCGCCCATTAGGTCGGCTTCGTTTTCATGCTCAGCCAAGTTTTTGGCGAAAGTATCCGAGGCTTTGGCTGAAAGCGTATAAACTGATAACCCCCGCGCAGCTCTGTTAGGCGCGCTGTCGGCATGGATGGATAAAAACAAATCGGCGTGAGCCTCGCGTCCGGCGCGCACGCGTTCTTCTAGCGGCAAGAAATCATCTTCATCGCGCGTGAGTTTGACTATAATGCCCGGACGTCCCGATAAAGCGTTGGCCATGCGCCGTGAGATATCCATAGTGATGTTTTTTTCGTAAGTGCCCAAACGGCCTATAGCGCCCGGATCACGCCCGCCATGTCCCGGATCGATCATTAATAAGCGCGGCGCTCGCGGTTTGCGGGAAGGCAAAGGGCGCGCTTCGGCAATACCGGCCCAAGCCGAAGGGCCGAATGCCAGAAAAGAAGCTCCAAAGAGCGATGCCATAAGGCTCGCTTTCAGAAAATTGCGTCGGGAAAAAGGTCTGTCGTCCATTTCGCGAATAATTATCCCAATAGTTTAAGAAAACTTATACAACAAAGCATAAGTAATGAGAATCCCTTAAAACCAGTTTACAATCTTGAGAGGTCTTGCTGCAAAGGTGTATTTTCTCTGGCGGCCTGACGAGAGTCTAAACAGGTATTAGTATGCGCCTTGCTTTTATAGATTTTGTTTACGCCTACGATGCCGCTCGCCCAGATAGGTCCGAACCTTTGGGCGGAACGACCTCCGCTATCTGTTTTTTAGCGCGCGAAATGGTGAAATCCGGCGTTTCCTGCACTTTTTTCAATCGCGTCACAAAACCCCAAAAGGCTCATGAGATCGTAAGCCTTCCGCTACAGTCTTTGGGCGAAGAAATAGAACGCGGTATTTTCGACGCCTATATCTTCTGCGGCCGGTGGACCGAGGAATTGGTCGGATTGGTTCGCGCTCATACGAAAGCGCCGCTTATCGCGTGGATGCACGAAAGCGTACTTGCGCCGCCGATGACGCCTGCGCTTCAAGCTTTTGACGGCGTGGTTTTCGTCAGCGAATGGCAACAACGCATCAATCAAAGCGTCCTTTTGCCGACGTGGAAACAAACCGTCATCCATAATGCGATGAATCCGTCCGTGCTGCCTTCTTTTGCGGCGAACGAATCCATCCTACAGGCAAAAACCTATCCGCCCGTTTTGCTTTTTGCAGGAAGTTTTACGCGCGGCGCATTTCATGTTCCGCCGTTGCTTGAAAAAATCCGTAAGGTTCGGGAAGATTTCAGCGTCGAGATGTTTTGCAACCTCGATCCCTCTCGCGATCCTTCCTCGGATGCCGCCTATGTCAAATGGCTGAAGAGCCAGCCCAATATCACGCATATCGGCATGGTGGGGCAGACGGAACTTATTCAGCACATGCGTAAAGCCGCAATTATGCTGATGCCCAACCCTTGGCCTGAAACGTCGTGCATCGCGATGATCGAAGGGTTAACAACAGGACTTGATGTCGTAGCAACCTCTCGCGCCGCGCTGCCGGAAACGGCGTCAGGGTTTGCGCGTTTGGTTTCTCTTCCCGAACCCGATGAGCCCATGCGCTTTGATATGCCTATAGATTACGATGCTTTTGCGGCGGTGGTTTTAGCGGCGTTGCGCGAGCGCGAAGAAAAACCCGAAGAGCTTGAAATCCGGCTGCATCGGCAAGTCGATTATTTTCACGCGCACTATCAATGGTCGCAACGTGTCGCGCCGTGGGCGACGTTTATAAAAAGCCTTTAAGCCTTCGGATTGAAAAGAACATCGCCCGACGGCGCGGCATCGGTAATAAAGGCGCGCTCGTTATGAATATTTACGCGGTTTTCGGCGATCATGCGCAATACAGCAGGATAGGCTTTATGTTCGGATTGCAAGACGCGCGCGGCCAAAGTTTCCTCGGTGTCGTTCGCGAGAACAGGGATCGCGATTTGCATAAGAATGGGACCGTGATCCATTTCCGCGCGGACATAATGAATGGTAAGCCCCGCAAGTTTGGAGCCGTATTCGATAGCCTTTTTATGCGTATCCACGCCCGGAAACGATGGAAGCAACGAGGGATGGATGTTGACCAGCCGGTCGCGCCAGCGTTCGACGAACCACGCAGTCAAGACGCGCATAAAACCGGCAAGGCAGACAAGCTCGACCTTGTGTTGATTAAGCGCGGCATCCACGGCTTCTTCGAATTTCTGCCGATCGGGATAATCCTTGTGCGGAATTATGATCGCCGGAATGTTGGCGGCGCGGGCAAACTCCAATCCTTTGGCGTCGGCCTTATTTGAAATAACGCAAACAATTTTTGCCGGAAAATCAGGCGTCACGCAGGCTTCGATAAGGGATTTCAGATTACTTCCCCGACCGGAGATAAGGACGCCGACTTTCAGCATGGCCAAGCCTTTCCGCAGTTTTCGATGATGACGATTTCCCCTTCAGTGCGGGGCTCGACAATGCCGATGCGATAAACTTTCTCTCCCGCCTTGGCGAGAATGGCGGAAGCTTTGTCGGCCATTTCGGGCGCCGTGACGACGGCCATGCCGATGCCGCAATTAAAGGTGCGCGCCATTTCGTGCGGATCGATGTTCCCCGCCGAAGCCAGCCAGCCGAAAACAGGAGGAACCGGCCATGTTTTGGCGTCCAGACGCACGCCAATGCCTTCGGGTAAAACGCGCGGAATGTTTTCCAAAAGGCCGCCGCCCGTGATATGCGCCATGGCCTTTACGGCATCGGCTTTAAGGGCTTGCAGCATGGCGCGGACATAAATGCGCGTAGGCGTCAGAAGCGCATCCCCCAGTTTTTTCGAAGGGTCAAAAGGCGCGGGCTTATCGTAAGACAAGTTTTCCGATGCCACGAGTTTGCGCACGAGTGAAAAACCGTTGCTGTGCACGCCGCTAGAGGCGAGGCCGAGAACGATGTCTCCGACTTTAATATCTTCACGCGGGAGCAAACGGTCGCGTTCGACGGCGCCAACGGCAAATCCGGCCAGATCGTAATCGCCTTTGCCGTACATGCCCGGCATTTCGGCGGTTTCCCCGCCGACCAGAGCGCATCCGGCTTGTCTGCAACCCTCGGCAATGCCGGAAACCACTTCAGCGGCGGCAGCGACTTCCAGTTTGCTCGTGGCGAAGTAATCGAGAAAAAGGAGAGGCTCCGCGCCCTGCACGATGAGGTCGTTGACGCACATGGCGACCAGATCGATGCCGACCGTGTCGTGTTTTTTGAAGTCGATGGCGATTTTCAGCTTCGTGCCGACGCCGTCCGTCGTGCTGACAAGAATGGGATCGCGAAATCCAGCGGCCTTAAGATCGAATAAAGCGCCGAATCCCCCAAGTCCCGCATCTGCGCCTATGCGTGCCGTCGATTTAGCTAAGGGTTTGATTGTCTCAACCAAAGCGTCTCCGGCGTCGATATCGACGCCAGCTTCGGCATAGGCGCGTCCGGAAGAGGCATTTGACGGAAAATTGGATTTTGACATTCGGGAATCAGGGCTAGGGGTTAGGGGTCGAAAAGGGGTAACATAAAAACGGATTCGACAAAATCAGATTCAGATGCTTAATTTCCAACAATAACACCCCGCGAGCACCCGTTTTTTCATGCGTTTAACCATCTTCTTCATTCTATCCCTGCTTTTAGGTATCTCCGCCGTGCAGGCGCAATCCGTAACGGATAATCTGCCGCCGGTCATTATCGGAGGGGAATCCGCTCCTGAAGCGCTAATACCCGCTGCCAACCCCTATACTATTACCGACGTTAAAGTTGATGTGACGGCAGATACTGCGGCGCATGCGCGCGATCAGGCTCTTATGCAGGCAGAAAGAAAAGCCTTTGTGCAGCTTTGCGCGCGTCTGGAAACCGACACCGACGCGAATAAGTTCAGCGACGACGACATTGCTGCGCTCGTTCAAAGCTTCGAAGTGCAAAACGAACGCTTGTCCGCCGTCCGGTATATTGGAATATATACAATTCACTTTAGTCCTTCGGCCGTACAACGGGCCGTAAGTGCTTGGTTTATGCCTTCAGCCGTTGTTGAGGAGCCTCCTGCGCCACAGCCATCGGCAATGCATATATTTATAATCGTTCAGGCCGATTCTCTGCCGGTTTGGGCGCAGCTTAAGCGGCGTTTGAGCGCTATTCCGCAGGTGGTCAGGGTGGATACGCTTAGCCTCAAGCGCGGACTCATCAATGTCGATCTGTCGTATAACGGTTCGCTGGACGATCTGAAAGACAAAGCTACGGATCAGGGGCTTGTCCTTCGACAAAAAGACGACGGCTCTTTTGAACTTTATGACGGAAGCATGGTTATAAGGTGAGAATTTCATCTTGCCGCTACCCGCCCCTGCACGTGACATGGCATCTTGAGAAATCCTATGCCGGAAATCTTATCGTGGGTGTGACGGAAAAAATGAAATTTGCCGCGTTGCTTTTTTGCGCGGGAATAACGCATCAAACGTTATCGCCAAATGGCGCAAAAGCTGGCTGAAGACGGAATTCATTCAAGGGCCGACGAACAAAGCGCGTAGCAAAACCGTTTCTAAAGCAAAAATTTTGCTTATGGGAACGGCTTTTCAATGCGCTGTATGGAGAGCGTTGGCCAAAATCCCTTCCGGACAAACAAAATCTTATGGCGCCCTTGCGCGGCAAATCGGCAGGCCAAAAGCCTTTCGGGCCGTGGGCGGCGCGTGCGGGGCAAACCCCGTGCCTTTTTTCATTCCCTGCCATCGCGTCGTTGCGGCAAACGGATTAGGGGGCTTTTCCGCCGGAATAAACATAAAAAAGACACTGTTAAAGAAGGAACATTCTTCGATTTTATAGCCCTCAGGCGGGTTTTGGATTAGAATGCCCCCTATGTCGAATTCGAAAAAAACGAGCAGAATCACTTCGCGTCGCCGCGTCGCCGTTCGCGTTAAGGCAAAAAAACAACGCAGTGAATCCTCGCGTCAGTGGCTGCAACGTCATTTGAACGACCCGTATGTCGCGGCGGCACAGGAAGAGGGCTACCGTTCGCGCGCAGCGTTTAAGCTGCTGCAGCTCGATGAAAAATTTAAAATCCTCAGGCCGGGCTTACGCGTTGTCGATTTGGGGGCTGCCCCGGGCGGCTGGACGCAAGTGACGGCCAAGGCCATTGCTAAAAAAGGATGTAGGCTCGTTGCGCTGGATATTCTGCCGATGGCGCCGGTCGAAGGCGCCAAGATTTTGCAAATGGATTTTATGGCCGATGACGCGCCGGAAAAATTGAAAGAACTTTTAGGTGGGCCCGCCGATCTGGTGCTCAGCGATCTCGCGCCAAACACGACAGGACACGCCGGCACGGATCACATTCGCATTATGGCGTTGGCTGAAATGGCGGCGCATTTTGCCGTCGACATTCTGGCGCCAGGCGGAGCCTTTGTTTGCAAATTCTTCCAAGGCGGCGCTGAGCGCGAAGTTTTGAATTTGCTGAAAGAGCATTTTGCCAAAACGAAACACGCCAAACCGCCCGCGAGCCGGTCAGAATCTTCAGAAACATACCTTGTTGCGCAGGGCTTCAAAAAGTGAATAAACGAACTTGCCTATTGGGGCTGTTGCTGGTGTTTGCGTCGCTCACGCCTCTTCATGCGCAGGAAAGCGATGAAGGGTCTCGCATTACTTTTATCCGCGACGCCGAAATCGAAAATTATTTGCGCAGCCTTGCCACGCCTATTTACCGCGCCGCTGACATCGATCCTAAAAGCATAACAATTGCCATCGTCCAAAGCAGCGCCGTGAACGCCTTTGTCGCCGAGGGAATGAACGAATTTTTCTATACCGGCCTTCTTCAGTTGGCCGATAGTCCCGAACAGCTTGCGGGCGTTATTGCTCACGAAACGGGCCATATTTCAGGCGGCCACCTTATTCGCGGTAAAGAGGAAATGCGCAATGCGTCGGCTGAAACGATGCTCGGCATGCTTTTGGCGCTTGCCGCAGGAGCGGCCAGTGGCAACGCCGAAATTGTGGCGGGAGGCGTAGCGGGAAGCACGCAAATTGCCTCACGGAATTTTATGAGTTTTAGTCGGGCGCAAGAAGCCTCAGCCGACTCGGCGGCTGTGGGTTTCCTTGATCGCGCCAACATTTCGTCACGTGGCATGGTGGAGTTTTTGCACAAGCTTGCCGGTCAGGAAATGCTGCCGAGGGACAGACAGGATGAATATGTGCGCACCCATCCTTTGACTCATGACAGGACGAGTTTTGTCGAAAGGCATTGGGAGAGCTCCGCACAAAAAAACACAAAACTCGACGACAAATATTATGTCATGCACGAAAGGATGAAGGCCAAGCTTTTGGGCTTCTTGCAGCCAGAAACGGCTTTATTACGCTATACCGACAAAGATCCGCGACTTGCGGCGCGCTATGCGCGGGGGATTGCGCTTTACAGGACGGGACAGACCGACAGAGCGCTTGCTCTTGTCGACGGGCTTATTAAGGAGGAACCCAAAAATCCATTTTTTTACGAACTGAAGGCGCAGATACAATTTGAAAACGGGCGCATCGAAGACTCCATAAACAATTATAAAACCGCGAGTGAATTTTTACCGGACTCAGCGCTTCTGCGGCAAGCCTATGGGCACGCGCTGCTTGAGAACAAAGACCAGAAAAAAAGCCAGGCGCGCATCGATATCGCGATTCAACAATTGCTGGAATCAAATCGGCTCGAAGAACGGGAGCCAATGACATGGCGGTATCTTGCCCTGGCGTGGGGGCGTAAGGCCGAGGCGACAAAAGACGCCAGCTATGAATCGATGGCGACTTATGCCTTAGCCGAGGAAGCGGCAGCGCGGGGCAATGTAAAGGCATCGGGCCAGTTGGCACAGCGCGCGATGAAGGGGCTGCCCAAAGGCTCGACCTATTGGCTGCGCGCGCAAGATATCAAGCTTTCCGCCGCGACCGCCGCCGAGGATAAGAAGAAATAGCAATAAATACGGGGGTTCATTAAAAGGAAATCCCCCTACACAAACGAAAATAGCTATGATAGTAAATCGCCTCTCGTTGGGGGATCGTCTAGCGGTAGGACAACAGACTCTGACTCTGTTTACCGTGGTTCGAATCCACGTCCCCCAGCCAACGCTTTTTCCGAGTGTTTCCGTATAAATCCATAAACATAATAAAATCAATAAGTTCTGTAGTGCCTCGTTCTTCCTTATTCCGCGTTTATCCTCTTGCATCCGACAAAAATACGGGGGAAAATACGGGGGAAAAACGAGGGTAGGGCCAAAGAGAGAAAATTTGGCTGCAATTCCCCCGTAAAACAGGGGGTGTCAAATGCCGCTGTCGGATGCCGCATGCAGGAACGCAAAGCCCAAAATCACAAGATATAAGCTATCTGACCACGATGGATTGTCCCTTCGGGTAATGCCTCACGGGGGAAAATACTGGATTTTCCGCTTTCGTTACGGGGGAAAAGAGAAAGAACTTTCTTTGGGGGCATATCCAACCGTTACATTGGCCGGAGCTCGTGCTTCACGCGAAAAGGCCAGACAGCTTCTTAAGGACGGGGTTGACCCGGTTTTGGATAGGGGAGCGCAGAAGCTAAAATTAAAAACGAGTGTTCAAGACAGCTTTGAGGCCGTGGCGCGCGAATGGATTAAGTTAAAAAAGCAAAAGTTGAAGCCTCGCTATATCTCCCAGATTGAACGCCGACTAGAAAGCGATGTCTTTCCCCAAATTGGCCAATTTCCATGTAAAGCCATTACGGCTTCAATGATGCTGAGTGTGCTGAAAAAGGTTCAGACCAGAGGCGTGTTGGAAACGGCGCTTCGATTGAAGGAATATTGCAGTTCGATTTTTCATTTCGCGATTGTTTGTGAAAAGGCTGAAAAAGACCCCACGGCAAGCCTTCGCGATGCGCTGCCGACTCCTACGAAGCAACACTTTGCCGCGATAGACCCTGCTGAATTGCCAGAGATGCTTCTCAAGATGTCCGACAACACCATCAGTGTCGGAGTTCAGACGCGTCTCGCAATGCGTGCGCTCCTGCTGACGTTTGTGAGAACGAGGGAACTGGTCGAGGCCAAGAAAGAAGAAATCAATTTTGAAACGGCAAGATGGGTTATTCCGGCGGCGCGCATGAAAATGAAACGCGATCATATTGTGCCGTTGTCGCGTCAGGCGTTGGAAATCTTCAAAATGCTGAAACAGCTTTCGAGAGGAGAATATGTTTTCCCTGGTCAGCACTCGCAACATAAACCTATGAGCAATATGGCGATCCTGATGGCGCTAAAGCGTATGGGATATAAAGGAAAAATGACTGGGCACGGCTTCCGGGCGCTTGCGACGACGACATTGAGAGAAGTGTTGGAATATCCAAAAGAGCTTACTGATATTCAGCTTGCTCACGCGAAGGGCAAGACGGATGCGGCATATGATCGGGCAAAGTTCTTGAAAGAACGAACCGAGATGATGCAATCGTGGGCCGACTACATCGATAAAACAGAGAACCTCGCCAAGGCGAACCAAAAGACAAACTAGTTTTGCAAAAGGGCCTCTCGTATAGCTTCCTTTTTCCACGCAGTGATTTGTGTGCTGAGCCATACCGAGCTTTTGGGGCCGAGCTTTATTGGCTTCGGAAATTTATTCTCTTTAATCAGCCCGTAAATATGGCTGTGTTTGAAGCCAACGATCTCGATGACTTCTCGAAGGCGTAGCAGCCGTGTGCCATCATCTATTTGCGCGATGATTGATTCAACGTCTTTTGTTGAGACTAGTTGCGTCTGAGCTGTCATTGCTTGTCCTTTGTTTGTAAGGACAAGAATCTCAGAAAAAGCCGAAATCTCTTATAGTCTTCGTGCGGAAAAGCGCGACAAAAGGGAGAAAAGCAGCGAAGTGTTAAGCCTAGCGCTTGCTATTAGAAAGCCGTATCCTGCTAGAGTTTGCCGATTGGAGCACTGGGAGATGGGGTGAAAAACTTCAGAAGATGAAAAATTTGCCCACAGGCAAAGCGAATAGGCTATCCAATTTTAGCCACTTCCATTTTTGGTTTAGCAATCTTAATCCCATCAAAGAACATAATCTCTGAATCAAAAAAACGCTCAATCGTGAAGAATATATTTTTTCCGATTTTGTAAGCCAGCAAAGCCGCAGATGGGGTCGATACGCCTTTTTCCCCTTCAAAATCTATTTTTGCTATGCCGCTTCGTTCAGGAACTATTTTTGATCCTTTTGGAGGATGTTTTTTCTTTGCTTCCGTCGAAAGGAACCAACCGGTTTCGCGTTCAGTAATCCAATATCGGCTGAAAACGCCCCCGTGGTCGGACACAAGCGTATAGCTTTTCCATTTGTGCCTTTTGCCATCAAATGCGTCCATCGCATAGGAATCGATGCCAATTAGTTTTCCGCAAACGTTTTTACCGTTTACAACGATGGAAAGAAGCTGGTTTAGTTTGAACATTCAACGGCGCTCCGGTCGAGATTGTATGCAGCTCCATTCATATCATTAAAGCTTTGAAACTCAACTTCGACCGAATGAAGGCCAATGCTATAAGCGGGCATGAATTTTCTCTTAAACCGGTCGAGACTTTCTGTTTCTGCCCCGCCGATGTTCAAATATTTGATGCCTTGTGCGAATAAGCATTTTGCGGTTCTGTTCATTACAAAATCGGCGAGACCGCTGTAAGCCGTGTTGCAGAGATTTACAAACCGGTTTGCAGTTGGATTGTTGGGGTTCGACACATCCCACATATTCAAGGCCTCAACCCGCCCGTTTATCAAAACGACAAGCCCCTCTACGTTCAACGCAGGATCGTCGGAGAGGGACATGATTGTCCGATAAAGGTTCACAAGGTCGCTGATTTCGTAGACAGTAGTTGCAGCGTTTCCTGCCCATTCAACGATGAAACGATCAAGCAGAGTTGATGGTACGTCGCGTAGATTTCTGATCTCAGGGTTTTTAAGGAGAATTTGCCGAATGTGGTTGCGAACGTGGCGAAAATTCGGCCCCTCCATCTTTGAAACAAGATCGGTTGATAGAACCCTGACAGGATACTTCCAATCCAAAACATGTTCGATAACTGGCGCAAAAACGACAGATTGACCCAGTTTGGTTGCCATGGGCGATGTTTCTTCCATAACAAAACTCCCGCCCTTCACTCGCGCAAGGCGCAGTCCGCAGGGCGGTTCCGGAATTGTTTGCAAAAAGTTATGTAAGATAGAGGCGGAGTAGGAACCCCGTGCTGGAAACACAAGGATTTCTCCGGGGACATTCGGATGCCAGCAGAATGGAATAAATGACGCGCCTTCTTGATATACCCATAAACCATTTCTGCCGGTGAAGGCATAATATGCCGAAGACGTCAGATAGCTATCCGCATCGTTTTCGGAAGAAAGAAGTTCGGAGAAGAGCCTCTGATTTTCTTTGCCAATTCTTGTTACGCCAGGCAGCCGCGAAACCGCGATTTTCCATGCGGAGATGTCTTCGAGAAGAGCATCTTGAGCCGAAGCATGGTTTGAAAACGCGGGTTCTAAGCGATTAGACATTACTTATTCCTCGGAAGTACGGGTCTTTCCGTTCTTTCCCAAACGTAATTAAACAGTTTTCTAACGCAGTCCGCAAAACGATCATCATCAATGATAATTATTTTTGGCGACGGCATGCGCGACATCAAAGCCAGTTTGTGGCCGTATATATAGAATTGATAAGGAGAGAAATATTCCTCGGGGATCGCGTGGTAATATTCAAATGGCGCGATCAAATTGATGTCGCCCTTGCGCACCAAAAGGCGCTCTGTAATGTTTGCCGCCTTCAGTCTCTCTAAATGTTCCTCCAGCGCTGTTTTGGATAGATGGTCGATGGTTCTGCTTTCATCGACGTTGGCAATAAGAACTTCGCCGCCTCCTGCTTTGAGGGTTTCAAAAATATCGTCGAGAAGACGCTTGTTGGCTTCGCTCCCTTCATGAGTGATAACCATCTTGTCCATTTTTCTGAGACCGGAGTTAGGGAGAAATTCAACCCCGGCGTCTTCGAAAACCTTTTGTATTTTTTCCATCGTGTCGCGCCGTCCATGCACGGAGCCGCGCTCGATCTTATTGATCGCGTTGACTGTGAGACCCGACTTTTCGGCAAGGTCGGTCGTTTTCCAGTCAAGTAATGCGCGAGCGGCGCGTAACTGTTGGGCGTCTATCATTTGGCCTCCTACAGCCTAAACTACCAAAATTTGGTCAGAAATTACCGCTTTTTGGTTTGTTTCATCTTTTTAGTATGTTTCTTTCTAAAAGTCAAGGGCTGGCTTACCTTTCACACTTAGAATTACATTGACGAAAGTAATTGCCGATGATACAAGAATAGTTGTAACCAATCATCTTTTAATTTGTATCAATAGGCCAAATAGTCTATACAAGAGAAAGGTTAAAGAAAAATGAGCAATAAAGAGAAAGCTTTCTTGGACCGACATGGCGAAATTGGCCTGATGTCAATATTAGAGCGCTGGGAGCGCGCTCACGGGATTAAGCACGAAAACCCCGTTCCTTTTGAGGATCGCTGGATGGCGTTTCTACAAGCGACAAACCAACAATTCATATCCATGGCGGCATAGGAATAAATTATGCCGTACGTCACCTATAAAGAACTTGTTGATCGATACGGCAAACATATTGCCTACAGGCTTCTCCTTTGCATCGAACGTTCAGCCAAAAACAGAGACAACATCATATGCCTTAATGAAGAGGTGCGGCTTAAGCGCGCCTTTGAACGTTTTGAAAATGAAGCCTTGGCAGCCTGAGGGAAAAATGCAGTCACATTATCCCATCAGCCCAACCCAATCCAAAGCAGCAAGAACGTATCTAAGCTGGTCGCAGGAAGTATTGGCAAAAGCGGCGGGCGTAGGCCGTTCGACCGTTTGTAGTTATGAAGACGGGCTTGGCGTTCGCCCAGACTCTGTCGAAAGAATTCGTGAAGCATTTGAAAAGCAGGGAATTGAATTTACGGACGGCGATGGCGTTAGACGTCGCGATCTGACCGGAGTAATGCATCGCAGCCATGATGTTTTTTATAACGACCTGTTGGAAACCGTAAAGCAGCAAGGCGGAGAAATATTCTGCATCGTAAAAAACATGGACGTTTTAATGCAGGTATGCGGAGATTCTGACATCGAAAGCCTGGAACGTCTGAATATCCTTTCGAGAAAAGCAAATTTCCGCTGTCTGGTCTCCGAAGCCCAGGTTTCGGCGTTTAACATTCCTTCCGTTCAGATACGGAGAATGACAAGTCGTGTCATTAGCCCGTATTCCTATTTTGGATACGGCAACAAATACGCCCATGCGGTTCAGGAAGGCCAAGCAAAATACATATACGCTGTCTTCAATTTAACTATCACAGCGCGCGAATATCGCAGGGAATTTATGGCGGCATGGAATGATGCCGTTGATTTGCAATCCCAAACGTCTCAGCAAGAGCGCCGCGTTTCTATTCGTTCAGCTATTTAACCTAAGAACCCCTCGCAGATAAATGGTTGAAGTTTGCCTGAGTTATTCAGGCAAAAATGACGACCTATATCTTTTGTCTGAATTTTGTCGCCCTTTCCATACAGTTTGCCTGAGTGCTGTAATTGTTTTCATCGCCCCAAATAGCGACACTAACCCTATTGATTTAAGCAATATTTATAAGGGTTTTTTTATGTCGCCTGCGGATCGCCAGCTCTTGTTTACAGCCCTTGGTTTCATGACCGTCATTATACGCGAAGACGTGCCCCATGACCGGCAGGCCATGCGCGCAATGGCCATAGCCGATCTTATCGAAGCCTTCTGCCGCTCCGCTCTTCCCGAACAATTTAAAGAAGAAAATCTTGAGGAGGCCTCATGCTCGTGATCGATCTCATTTCCGATAATCCGAAAAACAAGTTTGCGCCATATCAGCGCATGGCCAACGCCATCATTGACCTGACAAACAAAAACGGCGGCTGTTTACCTCAGGATTTGTTGGCTGTTGGATTTACAAAACAGGAAACGACTGATCTCTGGCACATGGCAAACGCCATGGCGAATGTCGAACTGCGCTTGGCGAAAAACGAGACCTTTCCAATCTTCAAACGGGAGAAACGTTATGGCGAAAAATGCCTGAATGTAAACTTTTAGACATATTTAACGGCCTCACTAGCTGGAGGCCAAGGTTTTTAATTCCACTGATTAATTACTAACGATCATCATTATAGGGGGTTTCTATGGCTGTATATTTTCCTTGGAGCGAACGCGTTCTGTCAGATTTGTTAAAGGGCCACGATAAGGGTGAATTATCTGCGCTTGATTTGGAACTGACGGCAAAATGTTCTCAGGTGTCTTGCATATATTGTGATTCCAAACCCGATGTTGGCAAGAAAAACCCAAACGAACTGAATTACCAAGAAACAGAAGCTCTTTTAGATCAAGGCAAGGCATTAGGTCTAAAGTGGATATATATCTGTGGGCTCGGAGAGCCATTGGAAGATGAACGCTTTGTAAAAATGGCGGAGAAAGCCTCTTCTCTGGGTATAAGAATTTCTATGTTCACGAATGGCCTTATGATTGATCAGGAAAAGGCGTTTTGGCTGAAGAAGAATGGAGTCTGCCTTATATTAAAGATGGACTCTTTTAATGCGGCCTCTTTCGATAAGATTCTGGGAAGAAAAGGTGCCGCTCAGAAAATATACGATACCATCGGGTTCTTATTGAACGCCGGGTACAGCAAAGGATGTGAGGAAGGCTATACCGATCTGGCTTTTTCAATAGTTCCGACGGCCTTCAACATCAAGGATATTGAAGAAGTAATCCTGTTCACCAAAAAGAATAATATTTTCCCGTCCATCGGTGAATTGGAACATGCCGGACGAGCCCATAAAAACACCACGTACAGCGTTCTTTCCGTTGACGAGGCCCAAACAAGCGAATTGAAGGATACGGTTGATCGTCATCTAGGGGGCTGTTACGCCCGCCCCATTTGTCCTTCCATCATAGCTGGCGTTCATATCAATGATGTTGGCAACTGCATTGTCGATGGAGACACGGGGCTAAACTGCAAGTGGTTTATGCTTGAAAACCCTGCAATTAAAGTCTTGGGCAATATCCGGGAAGATTCATTGGCGACGCTTTTTTCTCGCGTCAAAGAATATCGAAAGAAGTGTTTTGCGGAAAGTAGCGATGGCCTGCAGCGTCCAAGATCAACCGAATATATTTTCGGCGGTTGCGGCGGAAGCCCAAAAAGGATCATGCATCTTGCAGAAAATCATCTGTAATCACTGGCAAATTATCTGCGAGGACATATGGAATACATTAGCGATGAGACGATTTCCGAAATTAAAATTTTAATCGGAGAGACGTATCCTAAGATTAAAATTCAGAAATCAGTTTTTGAATGCACCGTAACCGGCTGTCCCGCAGATGGGGTTGCTGTTGCCAATTTTATTGCGACAGATACAAACAGCATAAAAAGTGGGCACAAAAACGTCCTTATAACGCCCAAAATTCCAAGCACGGTTCTTGGGCGACTAAATGATGTGGTCGGAATTGTAACAATTCACGAAGATCCTTCTTCACATCTTTCAATTGTCTGTAGATCAACGGGGGTTCCTGTATTATTGGTAAAAGAAGAAGACCTTCACAAACTCAAAAACATTAACGGAGCAGGAAATATCGCCCTTGATGGATTATCTAAGAGAATTACTGTGGGGGATATTGTTGTTGATGCATCGACCGTTCTTGCTTCCAAGAGGAAGCTTTTAGAAAAGATTTCTTCTTCGTTTAATCTAGAAATCGCTGCGAATGCCGATACTGCCCCCGATATAGCGGATGCCGTAAAACAAGGATTTAGACGGTTCTGGCCTAGGTCTGAAACGATGCTTTATGAGGGCGATACTCTCAAATATTTTAATGCCCTTCTTCTTGAGCCATCTAACAAGGAAATTGCAGAAAAGTTTTCTGAAAGACACAGAAAGAGCATTCAAGCTCTTTTCTTTGCCGCCGATGGAGGAAGGGTTGGGTTTCGCCTTCTTGATCCCCCATCCCATGAATTTCTCCCAGACCCTGATAATAAAGAAGAAGTGAATGAGCTTGCCGTCATACTAAATACGTCAAGCGAAGACATTCAAGCTCGTATCCGCATGGCACGAGAACAAAATCCCATGATTGGACATAGAGGCGCCCGTCTTCTGCTAACGCACGAGACCATATTGGAGTGCCAAATCAGCAGCAGTCTCGATGCGTGGATTGATATGGAAGAAAAGCAAAGGCCAAAGTCGCTTGATATTCTTGTGCCTTTCATAATGCACCCTAAAGAACTTCAGATCGTACGCCAAAAAGTTTTGGCGCTCGTCAATCGGGATAAAAAATACAAAGGCATACCCGTAAAAATTGGAACAATGGTCGAAATTCCATCCATTCTTTTTTATCCCGAAGAAATCGCGAAAAATGCGGATTTTATTTCATACGGCACGAATGATCTTGTTGCCTTAACACACGGCATCTCTCGGGGAGATTCATATGATCGTTATTTGACAAGTTATATTGATAGAGGAATTTTTGATCGAGACCCCTTTCTTATTCTTCCCCAAGGAGTCGTGGAAAACATATCGACTTTTTCCAGAAGGGCAAAACAAGTCAATCCACAGATAACTGCGGATTTGTGCGGCGAACACGCTGTAACAACGGACGTTATCCCCTTGTTGGAAAATAACGCTTTGGATAGCGTTTCAATAGGAAAGGAAAACCTTGCCTGTTTTGCTCAGAACCTCATCGCGTATTGGGCTGATGCAAAAAGTGAATTTAAGCGACCGCTTCAGAAAAACCTCAGGGAAATAAAAGCAAGTTCACTAGAAATGAAGTAACTGCGCAGCGAATTATTTTATGTGGAGCATATTATGGATTGGCTTAATAAGCTGGTTAGGCCTGCGGTTCTGAATATGAAGACATATTCAACTGCTCAAAACGAGCCCAAAAATGCGAAAATCCATGCTTTTTTAGATACTAATGAAATGCAATATCCTCCTTTCGGATCGAGGCCAGAACATGAACTTAATCGTTATGAGGCACAGCAACCGGAACAGCTCTTAAATATTCTTGGAAAATTATATAATGTTCCCCCCGAGAATTTGTTGGTTGGCCGGGGAACTGACGAAGGCATTGAACTATTGGTTCGAACTTTTTGCCGAGAAGATATCGATAGCATTTTAATTTGCCCGCCGGTTTTTGACTGGTATGGAATTGCTGCGCAAGCGCAGGGAGCAAATATAATCTCCGTTCCTTTATATCAGGAGAATGGATACCAATACGACATCAAAAGAATTGTGGCAGCATCGACACCAGAGACAAAACTCATTTTTCTGCCAACACCGCACGCTCCTCTCGGTCACGCCGCTAATCAGGAAGACATTCTTGCGTTATGCGAGGCACGTTACCATCAGTCCATTATTGTTGCAGACGAGGCTTACGCTGAATTCTCCCCAAATCCGCAAGGGCTGATCCCGCATTTGAAAGATCATCCGAATTTGGTCGTTCTTCGCACTTTATCAAAAGCCCATATGTTAGCAGGAGAACGCATAGGCTGCGTGATTGCGCATCCCGACATCATCCAAATGATAAATAAGATTCTAACCGCATATCCATTGCCAAAAACAAGTGTTATATCCGCCATGAAAGCTCTTTCTCCGAAAGGGCAAAGAAAAAGCGCACAATGTCGCGAGACGGTCATACAAGAACGCAACCGTGTAGCCGCCGCCTTTAGTCAACACAGCGATGTGGTAAAAGTGTTTTCCTCAGTAACAAATTTCATATTCATGGAAGTTCGCGATTCAAATGCTTTTTTAGCCCGAGCCAGAACTGCTGGTATTGCTCTTCGTGACCGCAGTAGCGAGTTGGCAAACTGCATACGTATAAGTATTGGGACTCCGGAACAAAACGATGCACTTTTAAAAACATTTGGTCTTCTGGATAGTCGGTACATACGACCAACCAGAGAGACGAAGCCTGTACAAAAAGGCTCATGTTCTGGTAAGAATAATAACTCACCGAGTATCTAATCAAATGCAAAAGGCCCTTCTTGTTTTACACAAACAAGAAGGCTAGTCATTAATCCCATAAATATTCCGAAGGGAGCGTGAGTTTAATTTTTATAAAGCGGTTCTATATGATCAGACACGGCGAAACCGTTGCAAACGCCGAAGGCTACGCAGCAGGCTCATTTGACACTCCTTTAACTGATAAAGGGCGTGAACAGGCACAGGCAGCGTGTCGCAGTTTGGAATGTCTTTCACTAAAGCCAAAACTTATTGTTCACAGCCATCTCTCGCGAGCAAGGGATACAGCAAACATTCTGAACAAAAAACTACACCTTCCCATGCAGGAAAATGTTTTGCTCTCTGAGCAATGTTTTGGCGACTGGATGGGAACTTCGTGGGACACTGTGCGGGAACGGATTGAAGCTGGAAAAATACCGCCGAAGGGAGAGTCAAAGACAGCGTTTATCGAGCGGGTAATGAATGGCTTTGTGGAAATTATGGGATTGCCCGATGAACCAATACTTATTGTCACACACGGCGGAGTCTTTGATGCCTTAATATGGAATTACAAGCGTAGAATATCAGATGTGCAGAACTGCCATCTATATGAGTTCGCGCCCACGGCGGAGAAAAAAGAATTTCCATGGGAGATATGGCACCACTACACTGCGGAAGACGGAAGGCCCTTGCGGAAAATTGTTGAAATTGGCACGTAGAAAAAGCCTAGTGCCCGAGGAAATCCAAGAGCAATGTTAGCGGGGCTGATCACTCAGGGAGCAAGCGTTATCCGCTAACGCATCATGCTAAAGTTGTAAAAAGATACAAAAAATATATTGAGAATAGCGTTTTTCCTGATCTGAGCCTGTTCTCAAGAACGCGAAAATGTGTTATGGAGCGAATGTCCGATTAGATAGACCTAATTTTAGAAAATGGAGGCATATATGAAGAAAAACGCCATCGTTACGGGGGCAGCCAATTTTATTCGAGCTCATTTTACTGCGCATATGTGGCTTAAGGAGACGCTGAATATGCCGTCAGCGTCGTCAAGCCCCGCCATTTAAAATCTTCGATGTTGAGGTTGATCCATAGGATCAATGAATAAGTAAATCAGGAAAATTCGAGAAACTCTTTTTCGTTCTTTGTGCCCAAGGGCCTTCTCACTTTGAAGTTTGAAATTTGGCGGACGTATCCCGTTCCACCAGTTTCGTATTATCGTGAGATTAGCCCATTTTCCAGAACCTGCTTTTACATTTTTGCGCGATAACTGGCGCAAGGCCGAGTATTACCAATCGCATCTCGATTATGACTGTGTGAAATGGGCAGGAGAGTGGCTTTGGCGCAATCCGGAATTTCGCACTGATCTGCAACGTGCTCCGTGTTGCTCCCGTTCTGGCAATTTTGGAACAGACGGACAGGTTCGCATCGTAAAATGTACTGATAGATGCCCTATGACGCGGTGGGGCGTGCGTTGTTGCCGTATGGAGTCTGGTAAGCCTGTTTTCTTATGGTCGCCTGAATTCAGCTCTCATGTACTTGCGGTCGAAGTCGAAGTTGCGATGGATGCAAAGAATTCCATCGACCTTCGCCAATGTAATTTGCTGGTAACTGCATTGCACGACGCAGAACAAGAACTGAATTTGCTATTCAGTGATGGTGCGAGGACACTTCAAGTTATTCTTCGTGGTGCTTCCAGCCTTGAAGGGCGCTTTTTGCCGCGTTGTACCTTGCGCGGGGCGCATGAATTCGAGAACAAGCCTCTATCACTGCAACGCCTATGCTGCCTTTATAAACGTGGGCGGCTGGCTAAATCCCTTTATCCTGGAGAACAACGCTCTCGCCGTTGGATCGACATGTTGCGGGCTTGCGATGGGCTTCAATCGGGGGCACGGCATCGTGAGATAGGAGCGGCCATCTTCGGCGAGTGGGCCGCAGGCGACGGATGGAATTCTGGCTACCGTACCCGCGTGCAAAGGCTCATTCATTCGGCAAGGAAGATGGTCGAAGGCGGGTATTTGAATCTTTTGCTTTAAGAGCCTCGGCTTATCTGAATTCTCCTTACGTGTTGTTCTCTCTCCTCATAGGGAACCTGTGTGTAAGGATAGAGCTTGTTATAAATATCATTAATTTCTGTTTCGGTAAGGTTGGTCTGAACCTGATTGTATATATGAGCAACAGCAGATGCTGCGTCGGAGCGATAGACAACAAATGCATTCTCGCTTTTCACCGTAACATTCTTGAAAGTACAAGCGTCCGAAAAAACAATGATAGAATGCATTGGCACGTCTTTTCCAATGAGACGTCTTATGTATTTTATATGCGACGCGTTTTGCATTATCGGATTGTAAAAATGCTCTTTGTGACAAGACCACCTGCCTCGCGGAAAGGCCCGCGTATACTGCGGAAGGGTTTGCGTCCAATTTTTTTGGGTTTCGTTGCCAAAAATCCAACCGCTAAAATTTTTGCTCTCGAAAACGAATAAACCTTTTGAGCATATCAGAAGCACATCAACTTCAGTGGCTTCGTTATTAGCTTTTGGAACGTAAATGTTGAATAGAAATTTGCCACCTGCATCCTCGAAGTGCTGAAGGCACTTATACGTCCAATATTCGCCGCTTCTCCCTTGATTGTACTTGATGGTTGAATAGGGTGCCTTCGTTATTTGATAATAGGCCGTCTTTTTGTATTGCTCGTTTTTGTATACGGAAAAGCCTATCCAAACAACGGCGACAATTATGATTAGGGCTTCCATCGTATCTTTTTCCACGCTTCGGCAGGTTGAGCAGTATCCTATAAACTCACCATAAGACGCTACTGCGCACCGTTTTTTGCGTAAAGTACAAATCAATTTTGCCTTTTAAACCGCTAGCGGCGCACGGAATTTGATCACGCCAGCTATATCTCGGACTGGCTTAAGGCGCTAAAGAACGATAAGCGTGCCATCTTCACCGCAGCGGCTCATGCAGAACGTGCATGCGGATTCCTGCACGCCCTGCAACCCGAAGCTATCCGGGAGGACGCCGCGTAAGCGGCTTTCTTTAAGCCTTGCACTCATTTCTCGCATAGAATTATTCAGCGGACCGATTGAAGTTTAAATACTCTTTTTCTCTTCTTTCCAAGATAGTGTGAGGATTGGTTCTTTTCCCAAACTTCTTGCATTGTTGGCAATGGATTGCGGATGGCCAGCTTTTCTATGCGTTCAAGAGCTTTCATTATTGGACGGTTTTCAATATGCTTTTTGGTTTCTTTGGATAAAGCAGCTTCTACCAGAGCTTCATTGAATTTGATCTTATTGAGATCATGCCCGGTCTTTTGTTCATATAGGGTTGAAAGTGCAGAGCCTGGAAACTTATTCGTCTTGCAGGACTTAATCTCAGCAGCGGAAAACTTTTCGGAGGTCTTTGAAACAGAGCTCATAGCCGATGCGATCTCGGAGTTCGAATAGTTGTCGAATTCAAAAGACGTTTTCCAAATCTTTATATATTCAGGACGCGTTATATATCTTTTTTGGTGATGAATAGATTTGGCTTTCCGTGCCTCGTCTTTAAGTCTTCTGGCGTATCCTTCATTATCGAGGATTAAGAACGTGAAGGTCTGATGGTGATGTAAATAATCAATTAGGCGAAGAATGGCTCGGAACCGATCTTCCTTTTTTGCACCCGTTGCAGTTTCAACTCCCCCTAAACATACTATTTCAATAGAAAACTTTCCGGGATGTGCTCCAACGTATTTTTCAAAAATTGTTCTGATGGCCACTTCTTCGCTTTTCCCCTCTACAAACAGAACCAACTTGGGTTGGGGATTCAGATGATAGCGATTGGAGACAAATTCTAAATATCGGCGACTATCCTTTCTGACACTTTGTTCCGGTACATGAGTAATAACTTGACCAACAATTTCGTTCGGAGGAAGGAGTTCTTCTCCGTATAAGTCTTTATAAAGCATGCGCAGCATGAATGCGCCTGAGCGCAGAGTTTCAGAGTGAAGCGCATCACCTTTGAGCCGTTTTCGTTCATCAATATTCACAAACTGGACTAGTTGGTACCATCTTTCGAGAGGATCAATATGTGCTTGAGAAACAGACAAAGCGGTATAGGCATGTTTTAGTTTCTCCGGGGTTAACTGAAAGAACTTTCTGGTCTCTTGTAGGTTCCATTTTTTTGAATATTCCTGCCATTTCCAGTTCGGTGCATATTGCTCTATCCATTGATCGCTTCTGATGGTTCCAAGCGAAATACTGATGGTTCTTTGATCGCCTTGTGTGTGCGGATAATAGCGGTCTGAAATGTATTGGCAGAGCAACACGACTGACTGCCGAAATTCATTTTCTGACAGTTCTTTCTGAATTTTATGTGCATAAGTCATCCAGCTCTTTGCGTTTTTTTGCCAATCGATTTCTCCCGCTTGATCAAGATATGCGTCCAATGAAAGTGAAAAAGTCAGTAAGGGCAAAATTGCTTCAAGACAAAAGATCTGAAAAACGGAATAGTAAGCTTCGCTTTCGATGTCCATTAATTCGGGAATGTCTTGCGATCCTTTAACTGTGTTCCATGCCCACCGGTTTGGAAACCACTCGTCGATCTTTTCTAACGGAAGTTTTAGCTTTGAAGCGTTCTCTTTATCTGGCGTTCGAACACGAAATATTGGGAAAAACAAACGAAGGTGTTCCAGGCGCCAAAGCCGTTCTTTGTTTATAGTAACGTTGCGTTCCTTACAAAACTTTACAAATTCATCGGTCTTCAGTAGCGGGCAAACAACAATCCCATTGCCTTTTAATATGTTTTCAGCCGCATGTGGGGGAATAGTCAGAAGGCTACCGTTCTTTTCCATACCTTCCACCGATGTAAAGTCGTTCCTGATGCTTGATGCTCGATATTAATAAAACCTTTTAGAGATTTGCGCCATACGTTTTGCCGTTTAAATCTTTGTGTCAATAGTTCCGATCAGCCCGTCCATTGTTCCTTCCGACGCTCGACCGCACATATCATTCAGCCTCGATTTATGGCGAACCTATGCGCCACTCCGCCTGGTGCGGATAAAGTCTTCGACCGCGTTTCCCCGCTCGCTTCCGCGCTGCGCTTGTGCAGCTCCGCGCCCCTTCGGGGGGGGCGGGATAACGCGTCCGCACTCAGGCAAAGCCTCTGCGCATTACGGGTCGCCATCGAGGCCGCATGAAGCGGTCTTTTAAACATCGAAAGGAAAAGAAAATGGCTACTCTCGGAACATTCACCAAACAGGAAAACGGTTCTTACACCGGTTCCATCTCAACCCTTCTCATAAGGGCCAGAATCGACATCAAGACCGTCTCGAAAACCAGCGACAAAGCTCCGGATTACCGCGTCTTCGCGGGCGACATCGAGATCGGCGCTGCCTGGTCGGCGGTGAGCAAGGACAACAGCCCTTACCTCTCGGTCAAGCTCGACGATCCCTGTTTTCCTGCAGCGATCCTCTGCCGTTTGGCCAAGACCGACAAGGGATATTCCCTCGTCTGGGCCCGCTGACATCACGCGCTCCGGCCTCGTGCCGGAGATGCTCTTTCAACTCAATTCCCGGAGAAAAATCATGAAGCTCTTCACAGCAGAACAGTACAAGAAACTTCTCGCTAACGGCACACTTAACCGTGATCGCCAGGTAAAAGGCCTCAATGAACTCGATCTCAAACCAGTCGTTAAACTCTTCACGCCAGATGGCAGCGCGACATGGCTCCTAACAGAGATCAATCCCGACGAGCCTGACATCGCCTTTGGGCTTTGCGACCTCGGAATGGAATGTCCTGAACTCGGATATGTCTCCCTTTCCGAGCTTGCCACAGTGCGTGGACACCTCGGTCTCCCAATTGAGCGGGACAAGTTCTTTGAGGCGACCCAAACGCTCTGCGGCTATGCCGATGAGGCAAGAAAGAAAGGAGCCGTCTACGCATAATCTCGATCTTGGGAGCCGCTCTGCGGCTCCCACTTTCTTATGCAAGAGGGGGGGGCTCGATTTTAGCACCCCCTTTTTTCCGAGCGTCCCCAAAAGCGTTGTTTGATGCCATTTTTTGTCCAATTGCACTGGTTTTCACTGAAAGGACAAAACAATGGAAAATGAATGTGTTAGGGCCCAAATGGCCCGCCAAGGGAGCCCGTTTCTAACCACAAAGGCGGCTGCTTATTACCTCGGCCTCTGCTGTAGAACGCTCGAAAAAAAGAGGAAGAATGGCAGTGGCCCTCACTATCGCAGGCAGGGCTCCTATATTCGCTACCACATCAAAGACCTTGAAGCGTGGTTGGAGGGAAATCCTATTCGTTCAAACGCAAAGCAGAGGAAATAGTGATGATAAAGACCTCTATTTCCATTCTCGTTGTTGTCGTGACGGGCGTCGGACTCATCGGTTTTTCTGCCGTCGCTCGTCCCATCCCGATGGTTATCTGGAATGCTTCGGCCAGTATTCCGGTCGGCTTGTACCGTGTCGTTATCGATGTGCCAAATCGTGATGATCTCGTGCTTGTCCGGACACCAAATTCTGTGAAGATATTGGCCGACAGGCGAGGCTATTTGCCCATCGGTGTGTCCCTCGTAAAGCGTGTTGCCGCTGTTGATGGAGACGTAGTTTGTGCCTCAAGCTCGGTTGTCGCCATCAACGATCTGAAGGTTGCTCGTCAGCTAAAAGCCGACCGCGTGGGCCGTCTTTTGCCGCGTTGGAATGGATGCCACCGGCTGAAGTCGGACGAGTATTTCCTCTTGGGAAACACCCCGGATTCTCTCGACAGCCGTTACTTCGGGCCGGTCAAAAGTGACCGCGTGATAGGGAGGCTTGAGCCGTTATGGACAGAGTAGCCGCCCTGGTTTTGCTTGCCCTTGTTCCTGTCGGATCGGCGTTTGCCGCGCCGTCTTTGGAGCCGTTGCAGCCTTATATCTCTGAGTCATCGGAACGCTTCGGGATACCCGAAAACTGGGTTCGCGCCGTCATCATGGCTGAGAGCTATGGCGATCCGAAAGCCGTCTCTTCCAAAGGTGCAATGGGCCTTATGCAACTCATGCCGGGTACATGGAAAGACATGCGCGCTTTATACAATCTTGGCACTGATCCCTTCGATCCGAAGGCCAATATCCAGGCTGGAACGGCCTATCTCAAAGCCATGTACGATCTCTTCGGTTATCCCGCTTTGTTCGCTGCTTATAACATCGGCGAAGCTCATTACGAAGACCATCTTCACACGGGGAAGGCATTGCCCGAAGAGACCTCCGCCTATGTTGCGGACGTTGAGAGAAGACTCGGTTTTAGCACTCAGGTTTCAACGAAGATTGCATCAGGACGCCAGTTGTTTTTTCGGCTTTCGAGCGTGGAAGGTACGGAGCCAAAAAGTGAAAGCCCTGGCTCGGCGAATGGGCTTTTTATTGTTGGAGGTCGTGAATGAGAATGGGGGATTGCAGTTCAGTTCAGAAAAAAGGCGGAAGGCAAGATAAAAGAAACTGTCTCGCAAAGATGCGATCCCTTTGTCTGCACATCATTTTTTGCGAGTACTACCAAACTGCTGAGAGTAGTTTTTCTCGTAATTCATTGAGGTTTCAACACAATTTAGGAGACGCGCATGGATGAGGAAGAATTCGTGCCGCAACTCGGCAAAATGAGAAGCCGGGGACTTAAGGCGCGTAGAAAATATGTTCATCAAGTGCTCGCCGCGATCAATCGGGCCGGTGGACTACAGCCGCGAAGAAGCAACTTTACGGGAAGGCGTATTGGACGCGGCGGTGCTATGGCTTCCGTCCTTGCCAGCAAGGACAGATACACGGCTTTTCGCCAGCGCCGCGTCGTTGTCAAAGCGCGCATCGTCAAGCTTGCCGGAAAGGGCCTTAACGGAGCAAGGGCGCACCTGCGTTATGTTCAACGCGATGGCGTTACCCGCGAAGGAGAACGGGGTCAACTTTACAGCGCGGACAAGGACAGAACGGAAGGCAAATCGTTCATCGAGCGTTCGGAAGGAGACCGGCATCAGTTTCGCTTCATCGTCGCTCCAGAAGACGGGGCCGAGTATGACGATTTAAAATCATTTACGCGTCGCTTAATGACCAAGATGGAAGAAGATTTGGGGACAGATCTTGATTGGGTTGCCGTCGATCATTTTAATACTGGCCATCCTCATGCCCATATTATTGTTCGGGGCAAGGATGACAAAGGCAAAGACCTCATCATCACCCCATCCTACATCAGTACAGGCATTCGTGAACGCGCAGCCGAGCTTGTCCGGATTGATCTCGGCCCACGAGTGGATCGGGAGATAGAAGATGGCCTGAAGGCTGAAATGATTCAGGAACGCTTTACGAGCCTTGATCGTCAATTACTGCGCATGGAAGGCGAGAAAGGAATCATATTTCCTGCGGGCAAGGATGCGTTCCGTCAAACGCTTTTAACTGGACGGCTAAAACATTTGGAGCGCCTTGGTCTGGCCGATGAGGTTAGGCACGGACAGTGGAAACTAGAAGATGGAATAGAGGACACGTTGCGGCGCATGGGCGAACGGGGCGACATCATTAAGACCATGTATCGGGAGGTAGCCGAGAAAAATATCGTTCATAGCCCTGTCGATTATGTCATTCACAATCCCACGGCCTTAGATGCAAAATCAATTTCTGGGCGTGTTGTGGCGCGCGGCCTGTCTGACGAGCTTAATGACCGCCATTACTTGATTGTCGATGGCATGGATGGCCAAATCCACTACATCGATATAGGCCGTGGAGAAGCAACGGGGCCTACGCCAGAGGGTAGTATTGTTCATGTTAGCCCGAAGGGCATAGGGCCAAGGCGGACAGACCGAACAATCGTCGAAGTCGCAAAAGCCAATGGCGGTCGGTATAACATCGACCTGCATCTGAGACATGATCCCCGCGCCACGGAAGACTATGCCAAAACCCATGTCCGGAGGCTGGAAGCGATCCGTCGTGGAACTGGCGCTGTAACCCGTGAACCAAATGGAACGTGGATCATAGCTCCAGATCACCTCGACCATGTTGCTGAGTACGAACGGGCTCAAGCCAAAAACGCGCCCGTCATTGTGAACAAACTTTCAAACCTTCCACTTGAGCAACAGATAAACAAAGATGGGGCAACGTGGCTCGATAAAGGGCTTATATCGGGTCATTTTGAGCCGACAAGGGATATTGGCTTTGGGCGGGATGTGCGGGAAGCCATGGGACGGCGCCAGCAATGGCTTGTTGAGCAAGGATTGGCACAGAAGGAACAAGATCGGATTGTTTACCGTTCCAATATGCTTTCCGTTTTACAGAAACGGGAACTTGTTCGCATCGCCGGTCAGCTATCGGAACAACTCGGCCTTGCTTTTGTTGAAACGCGTTCGGGCGACTCTGTGGAAGGCGTTTTACACAGCGCGGTTGAGCTTGCCAGTAGCAAGTATGCCGTAATCCAGAAGAGTCGTGAATTTACCCTTGTTCCATGGCGGGATGTTCTTGAGCGTCATATTGGCAAACAGGTTTCTGGCATCATGCGCAATGACGGCATCTCGTGGACGATTGGGCGGCAGAGAGGAATTGGGATTTCGTAAGAAGAGCTTTAGAGATGGATTCTCTAATAGTTCCTGATTTGCTGCCTTATTGCACACAAGAGATATAAGCGTTTTTGCTGTTTGGCGTGATGATTGTTCCGTTTATCTGGAAGAATGGAATATCGCTTATGTCTCCTGCAAAACTTTTGATTGGGCAGATTGTCGTTGTTTTTACCATCGTCATTTTGGGCGTATGGGCGGCAACGGAGTGGTGCGCGGACATGCTCGGCTATCAAATATGGTTGGGACTTCCTTGGCGCAAATTGTTTGGCTGGCCGATCTATGAACCATGGAAATTGTTCGACTGGTGGTATCATTTTGAAGCCTATGCGCCGCAAGTTTTCGACAAAGCAGGAATGCTTGCGGGAATGAGCGGCTTCATGGGGTGTGCGGGAGCAATCATCGGTTCGCTTTGGCGCGCGCGGCAGAGTCATTTGGTGACAACTTATGGGTCTTCGCGTTGGGCGACGATAAAGGAAATACGCAAATCAGGATTGTTTTGCTCGGCAGGTGTTTTTCTCGGCAGGCTGAACGAAGCCTATCTTCGCCATGATGGGCCCGAACACGTGATGGCTTTTGCCCCAACGCGTTCGGGCAAAGGCGTCGGGCTTGTCATTCCAACACTTCTGTCTTGGACGGGCTCCGCTGTCATTCACGACATCAAAGGCGAGAATTGGCAGCTCACTGCCGGTTGGCGCTCGACTTTCTCATATGCGCTTTTGTTCAATCCGACCGATCCGCGTTCAGCGAGATACAATCCCCTTTTGGAAGTACGCAAGGGGCCAAACGAAGTGCGCGATGTCCAGAATATTGCCGATATTTTAGTCGATCCCGAAGGCGCTTTAGAAAGACGGAATCATTGGGAGAAAACCAGCCACTCGTTGCTTGTGGGGGCAATTATGCATGTTCTCTATGCCGAAGAAGAAAAAACGCTCGCTCGCGTTGCAACTTTTCTTTCCGATCCGAAGAGATCATTCGCCAATACATTGCGCCGAATGATGTCCACCAATCATATTGGCACGGCTGAAAATCCAAAAGTCCATCCCGTTGTTGCTTCCGCCGCGCGCGAGGTTCTGAACAAATCCGAAAACGAGCGTTCGGGCGTTCTATCAACGGCCATGTCGTTTCTTGGCCTTTATCGCGATCCGACGGTGGCCGAGACGACATCCGTTTGCGATTGGCGCATCGCCGATCTCATGGATGCAGAGCATCCGGTCTCGCTTTACCTCGTTATTCCGCCTTCCGATATTTCCCGCACAAAACCACTGGTGCGTCTTATTTTGAATCAAATCGGGAGGCGACTAACGGAGCGCCTTGAGGGCGATCCGAAGAAGCATCACGCGCATCAATTATTGATGATGCTTGATGAGTTTCCAGCGTTGGGACGGCTCGATTTCTTCGAGACGGCTTTAGCTTTCATGGCTGGATACGGCATTCGTGCGTATCTGATTGCTCAAAGCTTGAATCAGATTTCTAAAGCCTATGGCGAAAACAACGCCATTCTCGATAATTGCCACGTTCGTATCGCCTTTTCTTCAAACGACGAGCGGACGGCAAAACGTATTTCCGATGCGCTGGGTACTTCGACGGAATTGCGCTCTCAGCGCAACTATGCCGGACATCGTTTAGCGCCATGGCTTTCGCACGTGATGATCTCGCGGCAGGAAACCGCGCGTCCCTTGTTGACGCTTGGCGAGGTCATGCAATTACCGCCGACGGACGAATTAGTTCTTATTTCCGGTCTCCTTCCTATCAGGGCGAAAAAGCTTCGCTATTATGAAGATGAGAATTTTAAAACGCGTATTTCGCCAGCGCCGGAACTAGGCGAGCAAGGGTATGTCGATAAGCCAAAGCCACGTATGGATGACTGGACAGGCCAAATTCGCGGGATCGATAATCGGCTGGATGATAATGAGGAAGATAATAAAAAAGACAGCTCGAATTCTAACGATGAGGGGATGCAACAGCAACGTCATCCCGGACTGCCGGAAGAAGAGAAATACAAAGCGCCGGAGCCTGAACAAGAGAACCAGCCAGAGTCGAGCAAGGAAGAGGATGTCGTTACCAATAGAAATTTTATAAACAAAGCCTCATCCAACGCGCGCGCCTATGGAATAAATAATGGTTTGGAGCGCGATGCTATTTAATAGGTACAAATAATTCGCAATTATTCTGCGAAATGCGGCGTAACGGCTATAAAGGATTTTCCTGATTCCATGGATGATCGCTTCAGACAAGGAGCGATCATGAAGACCAAAAAAATCCGCTGTCAGATTTTTCTTGAGCCGGGCTCGATTGAGAAACTTGGCATGCTTAGCCAGCGGCCAGGTACGACGAAAGGCGATGTTGTCGCCAAGGCTATTGAGGCGCTTATCGAGCGTCGAAACACAGCCGAATTCGACCAACAATATATTAAGAGGCTGGATCGGATAACGCGCGATGTCGGAAAAGCTCGGCGCGATATCGAGATGACTCTCGAAAGCCTCGCGCTCTTCATCCGCTACAACATTTCACATGATGCGCACTTACCTCTACCGGACAAAGCCGCCTACGCCATTGCGCAGAAGCGTTATCTAAAATTTGTCGATGATGTTGGGCATCAGCTTGCCTACAGCAGGAAGGTCTCTGAAGGCGAAGAAGAAAAGGAGGGCGCATGAACGACTCCTCCAATTTGCGCCGCCGCGCCATGTTGCGCACCGCCATGGGGCCGACAATTGCAGAAGCTCTGGCGGATGCCGATGTCGTTGAAGTGATGGCCAATCCAGACGGAAGCGTGTGGATCGACCGGCTTGGTGAAGGGCGGAGCAACACAAATGTCCGCATTCATCCGTCAGAGGTGGAAAGGATCATCCGTCTTGTCGCAGGCCACATCCGAGCCGAGGCGCATGAAAACAATCCCATTATCAGCGCAGAGCTGCCTTCAGGCGAGCGTTTTGAGGGCGTGCTTCCTCCGGTTTCAACTCAGCCCTGCTTTGCCATCCGTAAACCGGCAGTAAAAATCTACACGCTGTCGGATTATATCCGCGATGGGATCATGGTTCCCATCCAGGCCGATGCTCTGCGTAAGTCGGTCAAGAAACGCCGCAATATCGTGGTTGCGGGAGGCACGTCTTCCGGCAAAACGACGCTTGCCAATGCCCTTTTGGCCGAAATTGCTGATCGCGATGAGCGCGTCGTTCTGATTGAGGATACGCGTGAATTGCAATGCGCGGCAAAAGATTGCGTGGCGCTGCGCACGCGGCCAGGCGTTGTTTCTCTTGCCGATCTAGTGCGTTCCACCCTGCGCCTCAGGCCTGATCGCATTATCGTCGGGGAAGTGCGCGGCGGCGAAGCCCTCGACATGCTCAAAGCCTGGAACACGGGCCATCCGGGCGGCATCGCCACAGTGCACGCCAATTCGGCTCTCTCGGCTCTCTACAGGATCGAACAGCTTGTGCAGGAGAACGTCGCTGTCGTTCCGCGCCGACTGATTGCCAACGCCATCAATCTCATTGTGTTCATTTCTGGGCGCGGCTCGTCGCGTCGCATTGAAACCATCGCCGAAGTTACCGGCCTCGACGCTAACGGCGATTACGCCGTCAACAGTCTAACACTTCCGCAACTCCAGCAACTCTGAAAGGACATTTTTATGCAAAACAAGCTTCGCCAAATTCTTCCAGCCGCTCTTGCGCTTATTATATCTTCGCCCGCCTATGCCTCCGGTTCCGGCATGCCGTGGGAAGCTCCATTGGAGCAAATCCTCGACTCCGTTCAAGGGCCGGTCGCCAAGATCATCGCGGTGATGATTATCATCGTAACGGGTCTGACGCTGGCGTTTGGGGAAACAAGCGGCGGGTTCCGTCGGCTGATCCAGATCGTCTTCGGCCTGTCCATCGCCTTTGCCGCGAGTTCGTTCTTCCTGTCGTTTTTCTCCTTCGGCGGCGGGGCGCTCGTCTGATGAACGTAGATCAACATATTCAGGGATACGACATCCCCGTTCATCGCGCGCTGACCGAGCCCATTCTGCTCGGCGGCGCGCCGCGAGCCGTCGCCATATTGAACGGCACGCTGGCGGCAGCCATTGGCTTGGGTTTGCAGCAATGGGTCGCAGGTCTTGGGCTTTTTGCTCTCGGCCATACGCTTGCGGCCTTTGCCGCCAAGCGTGATCCGGATTTTTTGCCCGTGCTTATACGCCATTTGCGCCAGAGAGGATGGTGGAGATGCTAAATCTTGCTGAATATCGCCAAAAACCCGACCGGCTTGCCGATTACTTGCCTTGGGCGGCCTTGGTTGCGCCTGGCATCGTTCTGAATAAGGACGGAGGCTTTCAGCGGACGTTCTGTTTTCGCGGGCCCGATCTTGAAAGCGCCTCGGAATCCGAGCTTGTCAGCCTTTGCGCGCGCGCGAACAACGCGTTAAGGCGTTTGGGTTCTGGATGGGCGCTATTTTTCGAGGCGGAACGCACCGAAGCCCTCAATTATCCATCATCAAATTTTCCCGATCCTGCTTCATGGCTGATCGACGAAGAACGCCGCACCTCTTTTGAGGAAGGGAGGCAGGGGCGGCACTTTGAGAGCCGTTATTATCTGACGCTTTTCTATATGCCGCCGCCCGATGCGCAAGCACGCACAGAAAGCGCGCTTCTTGATACCGGACGAAAGGAAGAGGAACGCGATTGGAACCGCGAATTAAGCCGGTTTCGCGATGAAACCGATAGGATTCTCGATCTTCTCTCCGGTTTTCTGTCCGAAGTCCGCGCCCTGGATGATGCCGAAACGCTGACTTTTCTGCACGGAACGGTTTCGGACAAGCATCATGCCGTCGCTGTCCCTGAGATGCCCATGTATCTCGACAGCATTCTTGCTGATGCGCCTTACACAGGCGGCCTAGAGCCGATGCTTGGCGACAATCACCTGCGCACGATTACGATATTGGGATTTCCGAACACGACACAGCCAGGAATCCTTGACGCCTTGAACCATCAGGATTTTGCCTATCGTTGGGTGACGCGCTTTATCCCGCTCGATAAGACGGAGGCTACGAAAGTTCTGACAAAAATACGCAGGCAGTGGTTCGCCAAACGCAAATCCATTGCGGCCATTATGCGCGAAGTGATGACGAACGAAGCTTCTTCCCTCGTGGACAACGACGCAGACAACAAGGCGAGCGATGCCGATGCCGCCCTTCAAGCTCTCGGCGGCGATCATGTCGGATATGGGTATCTCACGACAACCGTTACGGTGTGGGACAAGGAACGGCAACAGGCCGAAGATAAGATTCGCTCCGTCGAAAGGATCGTCAATAATCTCGGTTTTACCTGCATCCGTGAGAACGTGAATGCGGTCGAAGCCTGGCTTGGCAGCCTTCCAGGCCATGTCTACGCCAATGTCCGGCAGCCGCTTTTGCATACGCTGAACCTTGCCCATCTTATGCCTCTTTCGGCGGTCTGGGCAGGGCCAGCTAACAATAAGCATCTCGACGGGCCTCCGCTATTTTATGCGGAAACATCGGGTTCGACGCCGTTTCGTTTCTCAACGCATGTCGGCGATGTCGGCCACATGCTTATTGTCGGGCCAACGGGGGCGGGTAAGTCGGTTCTGTTGTCTCTTATTGCCTTGCAGTTCCGGCGCTACACGAATTCCCAGGTCTATATCTTCGACAAGGGTAATTCAGCTCGCGCTGCCGTGCTCGCTATGCGCGGAGTCCATCATGCGCTTGGCGCAGAAGGCTCGCTTGCATTCCAGCCGTTGCGTTCCATTAACGATCCTGCCACGCGAAGCTGGGCTTCCGAGTGGATTGGTACGCTTCTGGCCCATGAGAATGTCACTGTAACACCTGAGGTAAAGGAATCCATCTGGTCTGCGCTCAACAATCTTGCCAGAGCGCCGGAGGAAGAGCGTTCGTTGACCGGCCTTTCTATTCTCACTCAGGCAAATGCACTCAAAGCGGCACTCCAGCCATATACGTTAGACGGGCCATTTGGCCGATTGCTCGATGCCGCCGAAGACCAGCTTTCTCTGTCAGACGTTCAATGCTTCGAAATGGAAGAGCTGATGCACGAGGCAGGCGTTGTCCTGCCGGTGCTGACTTATCTGTTTCATCGTCTGGAAGAACGCTTTGACGGACGGCCAACATTGCTCATTCTCGACGAGGCATGGGTCTATCTCGACAATCCGCTTTTTGCTGCTCGCATACGCGAGTGGCTCAAGGTGCTCAGAAAACGCAATGTTAGCGTGCTTTTCGCAACGCAATCCCTTGCGGATATTGCGGACTCGTCCATAGCGCCTGCGCTCATCGAATCCTGCCCACAGCGTATTTTCTTGCCGAATGATCGGGCCACAGAGCCTCAGGCGCGTGTTGCTTATGAACGCTTTGGCCTGAACGAACGGCAAATCGAGTTGATCGCGCGTGCAACGCCAAAGCAGCACTACTATCTGCAATCCCGTCGCGGAAACCGGCTGTTCGAGCTTGGTCTTGGCCCGATTGCGCTTGCCCTTTGCGGGGCATCCGATCCGGCATCCCAGACACTCATCGGCAACATTTTCGCGCAAAGCGGAGCCAAGAACTTTCTCAGCGAGTTTTTGAAAGCGCGCGGCCTCGATTGGGCAGCCGCGCTTGCATCCGAATTTAACCCATCAACAGAGGAGAAATTGCCATGAACATAAAAAAAATCTCCGCAGTCTTTTGTTTTGTTCTTCTTAACGTCGTTTTTATTGCTGCACCGGCAAGGGCCATTGTCGTCTTTGATCCCTCAAATTACAGCCAGAACGTGCTTACAGCTGCGCGGACGCTTCAGCAGATCAACAACCAGATTTCTCAGCTCCAGAACGAAGCCGTCATGTTGCAAAACATGGCGAGAAACCTACAAAATCTTGATTATTCCTCACTGGGGCAAATGACCGGCGCACTAACACGCATCGGAGCACTGATGTCCGAAGCCGAAGGCTTGAGTTTTAATCTGACCCAATTGGAAGGTCAGTGGGAACAGCAATATCCGGACTCTTATGCCGCCACGGTAACGACGAACGATCAAGCCGTCGCCGCCCATGTGCGTTGGCAAAGCGCGATGGATGCCTATCGGCAGACAATGCAAGTGCAGTCGCAGATCGTCGCAAATGTTCAAGACGATCAGCCGGTTCTGGCTGAACTCGTCAATCGGAGCCAAAGCGCCGGAGGTGCGTTGCAAGCCCAGCAAGCCGCTAACCAACTCGCCGCATTGTCCGCGAAGCAGCAAATGCAAATCCAGGAAATGATGGCTGCGCAATATCGCGCGCAAGCGGAGGACGCCGCCCGTAAGGCGCAATCAGAAGCAGCGGCGCGCGAAACGACGCAGGTGTTTCTCGGCTCCGGCACAGCTTATTTGGAATGAAGGATAGCAAATGAGCGATCTCAGCATCATCGACCAGTTCATGACGACCTTCAGCCGCTATATCGATAGCGGCTTCGGGCTCCTGTCGGGCGACGTAGCCTTTCTTTCGACCACGTTGATCGGCATCGACGTGACGTTGGCGGGACTGTTCTGGGCTTTCGAGGGAGAGAACGTCATTTTCCCGCGCCTTATAAGGAAAGTCCTGTATGTCGGCGCGTTCGCGTTCATCCTGAACAACTTTAAGAGCCTTGCGGACATTGTTTATCAGTCCTTCGCCAACCTCGGCATCAAGGCGTCGGGGAGTAGCTTCAGCGCGGCTGATCTTCTGAGGCCAGGTGTGATAGCGGCCACGGGCTATCAGTCCGCGCACCCGCTCCTCGATCAAGTCAGCCATCTCGTCGGTTTTCCAGAAATCTTCTCAAACGCGTTGACGGTCTTTGTACTTCTTATCGCCTGGCTATTGGTCATATTCGCCTTCTTCATCCTGTCTATCCAGCTCTTCATCTCTGTTCTGGAGTTCAAGCTCACGACGCTTGCCGGTTTTGTCCTCGTGCCTTTCGCCTTGTGGAACAAAACAGCGTTTCTGGCCGAAAAAGTTCTCGGCAACGTCATCTCCTCCGGCATCAAGATGATGGTTCTTGCCGTTATCGTCGGTATTGGTTCCACGTTGTTTGCAACCTTCACAACCGGCCTTGATGGACAGGACACTAATCTTGCTGCCGCCATGTCGCAGGTGCTTGGCGCGCTTGCACTTCTTGGGCTTGGGATATTCGGGCCAGGCATCGCCGCCGGTCTTGTTTCCGGCGCGCCGCAGTTGGGAGCAGGAGCCGCGCTCGGCACGACAGGCGCTGCGGTCGGAGCTGTTGCTCTAACGGGAGCTGCCGCATATGGCGCGACACGAGCAGCGGGGGCAGGAGGCCTTGCCGCAGTTCGCGCCGGAACATCCATGACAGCAGCGGCTTCGACTTCTTATCAGCTTGGGCAAGCCACATCAGGCGAGACGGGAATTGCGGGAGTAGCAGCGGGCGTCGGCGGCGTCGCGCGCGCGGCAAGAGGCGGTGTTGCTCAGGCGGCAAATAATCTCAAAAACCGCGTTGTCTCTTCCTTCAGCGAAAGCGCCTCGGCAGGGAGGAATGCGGCTTGGACGGCGACGGGCGGCGCGCCGACTTCTTCGATGAGCCAATCCGCATCGTCAGCCGGAACATCCGCAGGTTCTGCGCCCGATTGGGCCAGGCGGATGCGTACTCAGCAAGCTACACGAGCAAGTACCCATGCGGTCAGCCAAGCCATCAAGGACGGAGACCGGCCCGTTCAAGGCGATACCCCTTCACTTCACCAAAAGGAATGAACCATGCTCTTTCGCAGACCAAACCAACGCTACGGGCAAACTCCCGAACCCGTCACACCTTATCAGAAGGCCGAACAGCTATGGGATGAACGCATAGGCTCGGCCCGCGTTCAGGCAAAGAACTGGAGGCTCATGGCCTTCGGCTGTTTCTGCCTGTCTGTTGGATTATCCGGCGTACTCGTTTGGCAATCGATGCAAAGCCTCGTCGTGCCTTATGTCGTCGAGGTGGACAAATTCGGGGAAGCCCATGCCGTCGCGCCCGCCATTCAGAACTATCAGCCCGCAGATGCTCAAGTGGCGTGGCATCTCGCTCGGTTCATCACGAACGTCCGCTCGATCTCAATTGATCCGATCATCGTGCGGCAGGACTGGCTTGCGGCTTACGACTTTGCGACAGACAAAGCCGCGCTGTACCTCAACGACTACGCCAAGAAGAACGATCCTTTCGCCCAGATCGGCACACGCAGCGTTTCTGTCCAGATAACAAGCGTCGTTCGCGCTTCCGACACATCCTTTCAGGTCAAATGGATCGAACAAGTTTTCGAGCGCGGCACTTTGTCGCGCACAGAGCATTGGACGGCGATCCTTTCGGTCGTTACGCAGCCACCGCGCACAGCGGAACAGCTTCGCAAAAACCCGCTCGGCCTTTTTGTCAATGCTATCGACTGGTCGCGCGAGCTTGACGCCATTCCCCCTCAACAACAAAGGAGCCTTTCCAATGAATAAGAACATTCTCTTGCTTTCCATATCCGCTTTGGCACTCGCAGCATGCTCAAAGAGTTTTTCCTATGACTCGGACTTCGTGCCAGCCGCGCTGGCATCAGAACCTGCCAAGCCCATTCAGATCGTCGAAGTGCCGCAGCCATTACCACTTCCGGGCCAGCTTCAGCCTGAGCCCGAAAAGGAAAAGGCTGATGCGCGTTCGCCAACCGCGCGTGTTGAAGAAGCCAACAAAGCGGCGACCAAACAACCGACCAAGTACGGCTACATCAACGCTATACAGGTCTATCCGTACACGGAAGGCGCGCTTTATCAGCTTTATGCCGCGCCGGAGCGCGTAAGCGACATAGCGTTGCAATCCGGAGAAAAGCTCATCTCTGTTTCGGCAGGAGATACTGTCCGCTGGGTCGTCGGCGATACGCAAAGCGGCGCGGGTGACAACCAGCAGACGCATATCTTGGTCAAGCCTTTCGCTTCTGGCCTTAAAACAAATCTTGTTATTACAACCGACCGGCGTTCTTACCACTTGCAGATGGACAGCACGGCGAGAACTTCAATGGCTGCGATTTCGTGGACGTATCCGCAGGATCAATTGACCATCTTGCGTCGGCAGAACGCGGAGGTCGAGCAAGCCCAGCCCGTGGATTCAAACGTTTCGCTTAGGAAAATCCGTTTCCGCTATGAAATCTCCGGAGATGATCCGGCATGGAAGCCCCTAAGGGCGTTTGATGACGGCCAGAAGGTCTTTATCGAGCTTCCGCGTCGCATAGATCAGGGCGAAGCGCCGCCGATCTTTCTTGTCGGAGAGGACGGAAGCAACCAGCTCGTCAATTACCGTCTGCGCGGCAATTACTACATCGTTGACCGGTTGTTCCAGGCGGCAGAACTCCGCCTCGGCAACGATCCGCAGCAAATTGTGCGCATTACCCGCATGGACAATGAGGGGGTGCTCTAATGAACGAGAAGATCAATCCTGAAAAGCTTGAACTTCGGGCGTCTCCGCCTTATCGGGCAGTGCGTTTCCGGAAAAGCCTTCTTGTTGGCGCAGCGGCAGTCAGCCTTTGCGCAATCTTCGGGGTAACGGCCTTGGCTCTTAGAAAGCCGGAACCCCGCAAGCCAACCGACGCACAAGAACTCTATAATACTGACAGAAAGCCAACGGCGGACGGCATTTCGGCTTTGCCGAACGACTATTCGCAAGTAAAGCCCGCGCTCGGCCCGCCGCTGCCTGGCGATCTGGGGCGGGCCATTCTTGCCAAGCAACGCGCCAGTGGCGTGATGCTGGACGGAACCGATCAGCACCTTTCCCAACAGACACTTCAAGCAGAACAGGCGGGTGTTTTCTTCCGAATTGAGAATAAGCGGCCAACCAATCCAGCCTCAACTTCGTCAGTACGCCCCGGAGCGACGCAACAGACAGATGCCAGCCGTTTGGCGCTCGATCCCGACAAGGATCAGAACAACCAACAGCGCAAGCTGGACTTTGTGCGACAGAAGGACAACACCAGCATCTATAATCCGCATACGTTGCAGATACCGGCATCGCCGTATCAGGTCATGGCGGGCAGCGTCATCTCGGCAAGCCTGATTACGGGGATCAACTCCGATCTTCCGGGCCTTGTCACGGCCCAGGTTACGGAAAATATCTATGACTCCGTGACGGGCCATACGTTGCTTATCCCTCAGGGATCGCGGTTAATCGGCTCCTACGACAGCGTGATCGCGTTTGGCCAGTCTCGCGCTTTGCTTGTGTGGCAGCGCATCGTCTTGCCAAACGGGAATTCAGTCCAGATCGATAATCTTCCGGCGACCGATACCGAAGGCTACGCGGGCCTTGAAGACGATGTTGATTATCACACCTGGGCGCTGATCAAAGGTGTTGCGCTCTCAACGATGCTTGGCGTCGGCACAGAGTTAAGCCTTGGTTCAAACGAAGGCGACCTTGTACGAGCCATTCGGGAATCCACGCAGCAAAACGTTGCCCAAGTCGGACAGAAGATCACCGAAAAGAACCTCAACATCCAGCCGACCATCACGATACGCCCAGGCTGGCCGGTGCGCGTCATCGTCCATAAAGACCTTATCCTCAAACCCTATCGCGGAGCCGACACATGAAGCTCGCCAAACTGCCTAACCGTACAACCACCAAGATAACATTCAACGCGCCGATCAAGCTGAATGACGACCTTAAAATTTACGCCGCTCTCTACCGCGACACCTACGGCGAGGATTCTTCTGTGCCTGAGCTTATTCCGCACATTCTTGAGGCTTTTCTGAAGAGCGATCCTGCCTTCACCAAAGCCCTGAAGAAGGTAGAGGACATTGAGGAACAGGCAAGCCAGGCCAAGCTATTCCGAACGGGGAAGAGCGCAGCAAACAACATCCCGTCAACCTTGCAACCGAAAGGAGCCTGAAATGCACATCGGAAACTTTGCCTTGTCGAAGGAAGGCGGATGGATCGGCTTTATTCATACGCTGACCATCAACGCGAAAGTTCGCCTCGTCCCGAACGACGACCATGTTAGCGACAAGTCTCCGGCCTTTCGGGTGCTGATCGGAAACTCGCGCATCGGCTACGCATGGGAGGCCAAGACGCCCGGCAATCCGCCCAAGAACTATCTGCGCTTGCGCATCGACGACCCGAACCTGGCCGAGCCTCTCAACGCCGCTCTGTTTCCCTCGGAGAGCGGCCACACCGGACAGCTTGTTTGGAATAGACGGAAAAAAGAACATATCGATAGCTTTCACTCATGATACCAAAATGTTCCAAAACAAGGTTCAAACCACGGAAGCTAATAACGCCAATTCTCATGTCGAACGGGCAAGCTGTTTAGCTGTTGCCGCAGCAACGACCACCTTGGCAAATAACGATCTATGAGAGCGACGAAGCGGGCATTATGGGAGGGCTCAACAAGATGAAGCATTTCATGGACGATAATGTATTCCAGACACTGCTTAGGTTTGCGCGCGAGGTCGGTATTTAACCGAATGCTGCGTGCCGACGAGGTACAGCTTCCCCACTTAGTCCTCATCCGTTGAATGTACAATTTTTTGACGCGAACGCGCAGAATAGGCTCCCACTTGGCTATTATGCGCGGGGCTACCTTCCTCAGCTGGTCTCGATACCATTGTTCAACAACCTCTTTGCGTTTTACCTCCTCAAAGTTAGGGCGAACGCTAAGAATAACTTTGTTGTGCCGTAGTTCGACGGAAGGAGGAATGTCTTCTGTGATAATCTTCAAAAGGTATCTTTTCCCCCAAACATAATGGCTTTCGCGTTCGAGAAATTCTCGAGGTGTTTCTCTTTGCTGCTCTCGCAGTTTTGTTTGCTGTTTTTTTATCCAAGCCAATTTGGAAACGGCAAAGACGCGAAGACGATCAAGTTTTGTGCCTTTTGGCGCAGCTATCTTCACGCGGCCATACGGGGGATTTATGCTCAAATGCACGTTTTTGATGTCCTTCAGGACGACCTCAATCGCTATCTTCCCAAGTAGGATTTGCTGAGGCATCAATATTCCCGCTGAGCCTTAATGATTGGGAAAATGCGCTCAACTTCAGCAGCATCCTGAAGAACAGAATACATCGCAGCCTTAATATTTTGCTCTCTTGGCGGATGACCTCTCCAGTTTGCATTACGCGAAGCAATAATCGCTTCATGAACCGCAAGAGCCGTCGCTTCGTTTCGTCCCAAGTTATCATATAGGGCACGCTTCCCTGGGGTGTCTAAACGAGCGGGCGTATCATCGCCCCGTCCCAGATCGACTCTCCTAGCTAGCTCGGCCATCTTCTTGAGATATTCCTCATACTTGCTGGCGTTCTGTTTTCTGAATTTGATGATCTCATCCAAAAGAACGGACATCTTTTCGTAATAGGCCGGATTGTTCAGATGTTCCTGAATGATCTTGCTGCGAACATTGTTTTCAATTGTCTCAGCAACCGCGCCTTTATTACCTTTCATTGCGCCCAGTTTTGCGGCAATGGCGTCAGCCATGCCTGTTTTAACAATCAGATCCAAAAGACCAATATCATCAAACGGCGATATTTTACGGGGCTCCTCCGCTTCAATATAGGTATCGATCAAATGACGCATATCGGCCTCATAAGCCTTTAAATCAAGGTATTCGCCGCTAGCCATTCTGATAATTTCGCGGACTTTGATGTAATGCTCCACCTGCGCCTTAATGTTCGCCTCTTCCTCTTTGGTAAAACCAGCCGAATCCATTTCGTCTGCAAGATTGGCATAAGAACGAACAAGCCCTGCTGTTGCTTTATAAAGCGCAGCGCGTTGAGGTTCCCGTTCTTCAAGGTCAGTCGAAATTTCTGTGTTGCCACAAAAGTATTGGATATGATCCAAGTCGCCTTTAGGCGGTGCGACGGGTTCACAGAGAACAGTGATGGTCTCGATTGCCTGCTCAAGCCGTTCACGCCCCTTCTTCATGCGGTCTTCTAGAAGAATATCCGGTGCGACCCCGCCCGCGTCATAATCAAGCTCGGAAGAGTAAACAGAAACGGCATTCTGTAATTTCTTGAACAGGTCTTTGTAATCGACGATGTATCCGAAATCCTTGTCCTCTCCATCCAAGCGGTTGGTGCGACAGATTGCTTGGAAGAGACCGTGATCCTCCATGTGTTTATCAATATATAAATAGGAGCACGGCGGGGCATCAAACCCTGTGAGAAGCTTGTTGACGACAACGAGCAACTTCATGTTGGCGGGTTCTTTAATAAATAATGCTTTAGCAGCGTCCTCGTAAGTTTCGGTTTTAGACTCATTAGGACGCGCATTAACGCCCTTCAAGAGATCAGTATATGTATCGTAAATAAATTTCTTATCAGTTTCTGAGTTGGCCCCCGTGTCTTCCTTCGTTATGTCCTTTGTCTGCGGATCATACGAGGTAACGATTGCACATTTTCCCTTGAACGGCGTTTTCTGCAACTGCGCGAAATATTTGCACGCCTCATAAATACTGGACGCAACAAGAATGGCGTTCCCGCGTTCGCTGGACAGGCGCGGCTTAACACTAAAGTCAAAAATAATGTCGCGGATAACTCGATCCATGCGCGAGGCAGAACTTAAAACGCTCTGCATTGTGCCCCAACGAGCTTTCAGCTCTTCTTTTTGCCAACTATTCAGCCCCTTGGTTTTAGCCTCGAACCAAGCGTCGATTTTTTCGCTGGAGCCGAGTTTTTGATCAATATCTCTCGCCTCGTAAACGAGATCGAGAACAATTTCGTCTTCAACCGCCTCGCTGAACTTATAGGTATGGATGTAGCCGCCAAAGACCTCCATGCTGGTCTGCTTATCTTTTTTAAGAAGCGGCGTTCCTGTGAAGCCAATAAAGACCGCCTCCGGCAACATGGCCTTCATAACGCGATGGAGTCTGCCACTTTGCGTTCTGTGGCATTCGTCAACAAAGACAAAAATCTCGCCCATCGTTTTGGTGGGTTGTGCCTCAAGCTCTTTAATAAAGGCATCAAAATCGTCTACATCGCGACGACCAAATTTGTGGACAAGAGAGCAAAGAAGCCGAGGTGTAGGACGCCCAAGTTGACGAACAAGATCGCGCCCGCTGCTTGTGCGGTGAATTTCCTCTCCTGCGTCAGTGAAAACGCCCTTGATCTGTTTATCAAGCTCGTCACGGTCGGTAATGATAACGACGCGTGCGGCGGGGTTATTTTCTAAAATCCACTTGGCAAGAAGAACCATAACAATGCTCTTGCCGCTGCCCTGCGTGTGCCAAATAATGCCGCCCTTGCGCTGACGCACATGCTCTTGGGCTTTTTTAATGCCAACGTATTGGTGAACACGGGGGAGCTTCTTAATGCCGCCGTCAAACAAGACAAAATCGTGCATTAGCTCGATCAGCCGAGCTTTGTTGCACATTTTGGCGAGATATTTGTCGATCTTATAGCCTGCGTTATCCTGCTCATCCTCTTTCCATTGTAGAAAGTATTTTTCCTCGGTCTTGATCGTGCCGTAACGCAAACCCTCCGAGTCATTTCCCGCAAAAATGAATTGAACGGTACGGAAAAACCACTCGTTGAACTCTGGCTGTTGGTTGGATAAATTCTGACGGATGCCGTCGCCCAGCGTCACGCGGCTGTTTTTAAGCTCCAGTACACCAATGGCGATGCCGTTGACGTATAGCACGATATCAGGGCGGCGTTCGTGGTTACCGCGAAGCGTGACTTCTTCCGCAATATAGAAATCGTTTTTCTCCGGCTCGGCCCAGTTGATAACTTGAATGGTGTCCGTTGGTAGGGCGGGATCGGTTAAAACATCCACGCCATAGCGCAGCATCTTGTAAACGGCTTGATTTGCACTATAGAGGCCATCGCTGCGGTTATTCGCCTGTGCGCGAAGCAGCTCTATTGCACGGGCGATCTTGCGGGCAGAAACGCCTTCTTTCTGTAAAAACTTCTCCAGCAACGCTTCTTCGATGTTGCTGTTATCAGGACGTTCCGACCAATCGCCGAGATAGGTATAATCTAGCTTATCACGAAACAGCTCGATGACCCGATTTTGCGTAACACGTTCTGCTTTGCTGATGTTGCTCATATCAGGCCTTTACGAGTTTGAAGCTGATTTGGTAGCGATAGAATGAGACGTTTGGCACAGCGGCCAAGGCCCAACGAAGTTTTTGGTCATCCTCAAGAGCAATAATCGCGCCCTCGACCTTTTGGTCAGGCTCGGCGATTTCTTCCTGCACATACCCCATATAGCGCAGCGTCTGGCCAACCACGACGTCGGATGTGCGGCCACGTTTTAGCTCGATAACAAGAATGCGCTTTCTGTCTTTGCTCTCGGCCAGAATGTCGATGCGCCCGCAGTCTGTTTCATACTGTTGGCCAACAACTTCGCCTTCTTCTTGGTAAATTAAAAACTCTTTGGCGAGTTCGGTGTGTCCCCAGTTTTTGACCAAGAAGTTTTCCAAATGCTCTTCCATGGCAAAGGCAGAAGGGTCTTCAATAACGGGATCAGTCGCCACAATTGAGCAGTGAGATGCTTCTTGCAAGAAACGCTCAATCTCAACCGCATGGGAGGTTATGTTGCTGACCGTGCCAATGGAGCCAGTTGAGTTACGCAGGGCCTCGCTCATGGCCGAGCGTTCGATGGTCATGCCCAGCCATTTCACGCGGCGGCGATGCGGATAGTCGTTTCCGGCAACATAGTAATACTCGCCTGTAACTTCGCCGAGGTGATAAACGCCTGTACCGTCGGGGGATAGGATGATGTCGCCCTCATTAATGCCTTTGCAAATCGTCCAAACCGCGCCACAGGCAAGGCCCGCAACGACGCGGGACTTATCGGGACGGTTGGCAAGGAAGACGGGGATAAACGCCTTGTTAAAAGTGCGCCAATCGTCGGGCAGCTTGCCGGTAAAGTCCTGCTCAAACCCAAAGCCGGTGCAGATATAGCCGCCTTCTAAACATTCCATCGCCAAGGCGTGTTTGCGTCCGAGCATAATCCGATAATAGCTTTTCATATGAGACGTATCCTTCCGGTTAGAAGTTCTTGCATCATGCCCTGCTTAATCTGGCGGGCTTTGGAGAGTTTTTGTTCGAGGGCGGAGAGTTCGGAGTCTAGGTCTGATAGAATAGATGCAATTTCTGCTTGCTCTTCAGCAGAAGGCAACAAAATATCGATGTCTGATAAGGATGCCGAACCAATATGCACAATCGCATCGCCTTGTCCTCGGCTCGCTTTTTGTCTTGTGATGCTGGGCGAATTCAAATAGTAGCCGAGAAATGCTGAATCAGCTTTTTGTGGCCGTAGAATAACTACGTCACCACCCGCATAAGCCTTAATCTCACTTAAGAAAGCGACACACTTGCCAATTTCTTCTTTGGTCTCGCCAGACCCAGCAAATAGAATATCTCCCCGTTTAAGCAACGTTGCCGTTCTGGCAACGTTGGGTGAAATCCACGAGTAGAAATCTCTTACCCATTCATTGTGATGTGTATAAATCTCCCCGTATCGAACACAGGGAATTGCTCCAGAAATGGCCTCATCTTTCTTTATCCCTGAACCTTTTAGAAAAACGCCTAAATTTCCGAGCTTTTCTTCCTTCCATTTCTTCTTGGGCCGGAGCAACTCCTGCATCGCGGCTTGTTTGATGAGGCGTTTTTTGAAGATCAGTTTTTCGAGGGACTCGATCAGCGTATCCGCATCGCTCAACGCCTCGGCAATGGCTTCTTGTTCGAGCTTGGTGTGTGGTAAAAGGACAGGGCATTTCCCTAAAACTTTCTGGTCTATGGTTGTCATCGTGCCCGTTTTTGCATGTGAAACCAAAAACGAGCGAGCAATTTCCCCCACGCAAGCTCTGAATAAATACGCAGAAACAACTTTGTTTACATCCGGCCTAAGTCGTATGACGTGACTATCAAAAACAACGCACTCTGATGTGTTTGACCGAAAAATATTACAATGTGCAATTCCAGATGGAACGATTGATGATCTAGTGAAGAATATATCCCCATCCCTGACGCCAAATCTTTCGCACTCGTTGCTATTCGCTCCAAAAAGTTCGAGTAATTCAGAATTTATTGGCGCTCTTTGATAAAGATCCCCCACATTGATAAGTTTAACCCCGGTCCCCTTAAGGGATGGTTTGAAAAAGAGGCCATTCTGCATTGTGCCCAAAGCACATGAAGATAGTGGAATTATATCCCAATCTTCCGGTATCACTCCAACCTCGGTCTGCTTATATCCAGGGTTCACTTTGGTGCCTAGCATTGAACGGTCCTTTAGGTTGACTTTTTGAGGCGTTCAAACTGTTTTGCCCAAGACATAGATGGCTTTAGGCAAATTCCATCTTTTCTTACAAAAGCGCAAACTTTTGGCAGGGAATGTCTCGCGCAAATGTTGGGGTTATTCGCACGGCAACCCTCGGTCTGAGTAGCCGTATCTAAAGGCCTTAGTGGTTCGTGGAAAACACTCTGTTTATTCTTTTGTTTCATGAGCTAAACCCCATCTTCTTTAGATGCTGATTTACTTTAGCTTCAATTGCATCCACCTGTTCGGTGAGGATAGGCATCGGAGTATCATAACGCTCGGCCAGTTCTTTGACGCGCTGGGTCAGGGCTTGGCTGATGCGTTCCAGTTCGCCATGAACCGTCTTATCGAGCGCAGCAAGCCATTTGTGATCGACGACCAAAGTCTTAACCTCGGTCTCCGTCAGTTTCGTGTATTTGGCATAAGCTTTCGCATCCAAATCACTCTCAGCATCCTTGATCTGCTTTTTAAGATCAGATTCAGTTTCTGCCAGCTTCAGCCATTCATCTAAAACGGCACGTTCTTCCTTTGCCGCTTTGTCGGTTTTGATTTCATTCGCACGCGCCGCGATGCTGGCCTTGTTCACCTTGTCAAAATCCGCAAAGAAACCTTCATCCCCGCTTTGCTCTTCCTCGATTTCGGCCATGCGAGCGGAGGCGGTTTCCATTTGGGCAGTTAGTTCTTTGATTGCATCCTGCTCCTTCGCAAAATACGCATCGACGATCAGTGCTTTTGGCACAAGATCACACGTCCAGCCTTTATCCTTTTCCTTGCCCTTTTTATCGACTTCGATAACGCGATAGGTTTCGGCCTTCCACCCATCGGCGGCGATCAGGTAACAATCGTCCTGCATCACTGTGCCCCAATAATCCATCACATGCTGATAAACCGCATATTTATCCATCAGCGGCTTGTCCGTATAATGTGCCAGAATGTCCTCGGCCAGTTTTACGATCACTTCCTTGGGGCGCATATCGGTCTTCAGCTTGCGCAACGCTTCGGTCTGTTTCTTTTGCCACACGATAAAGTGGGCGTTCATCTCGGTAATAAACGCCGAGAATTCGGGGTGGTCATAGATCGTGGTTTTGATCGCTGCCTTTTCCACTACAAGGTTGAAATAGCTCTTGCGGCTTTCCTTAAACAATCCCTTGCGGAGCTTGGGGCAAATATCCCAATAGCCTTGCAGCGCATCGATATCGCGCAGCGGAATGCCGCCGCGTAGATGTCCATCGATGTCTTGGATATCTTCTTCTTGTTGGCTGTTGATATAACGCGGAAGGTTGAGGTTGAAGTCGTTCTTTTCAATTTCCTCGAAGCTCACCATGCGTGAGAATTTGGGAATTTCCACTTCCTTGTTGAAGGCATCAACCATTTTATGGATATCGCGGGCGCGGAGGCGGTTCTTTGGCCCGTCCTTCATAAAGCCCGCGCTGGCGTCGATCATAAAGATACCGGTGCGCGCATGTGCCTCTTTCTTGTCCAGAACGATGATGCAGGCGGGAATGCCTGTGCCAAAGAACAGGTTTGGTGGTAGGCCAATAATGCCCTTGATATATTTCTTGTTCACAAGGTTGCGACGGATTTCCGCCTCGGCATTGCCTCGGAACAGAACGCCGTGCGGCAAAATACACGCCCCGCGCCCTGTGCTTTTCAGCGAGCGCACAATGTGGAGCAGATAGGCATAGTCGCCTTGCTTGGTCGGCGGGATGCCGAACGAATTGAAGCGATCAAACGTATCGTTGGCTGGGTCGAAGCCGTTGCTCCATTCCTTGTCGCTGAAGGGAGGATTGGCGACGACATAATCGAACATCTGAAGCTCTTCGCCATTCTTGAACTTTGGCGAGGTCAGAGTGTTGCCCTGTGCGATAAAGGCCTCTGGATGATTATGCAAAATCATGTTCATGCGGGCTAGGCCGCAGGTCGTGGCATCGCGTTCTTGCCCGTTGATCGTAACCGCCGTCCGCGCTTCATCCGCCACGCGCAACAATAGCGAGCCGGAGCCGCAAGTGGGGTCGTATATGGTGGTGTCTGGTGTTGTACGCGCCGCACGAATACCCAAAACTTGCGCGATGGTTCGGCTAACCTCGGCGGGGGTATAAAACTGCCCCTTACTTTTACCGCTTTGCACAGCAAAGTTGCACATCAGATATTCATAGACATCGCCCAGAATATCGTCGCCATCCGCGCGGTTATTCGCGAAGTTGAATTCCTTGCGCTCAAAGATAGCGATCAGCTTGGTAAGGCGTTCGACCTTTTCCTTGTCATCCCCGAGTTTGTTTGGGTCGTTAAAGTCAGGAAAATCCGCTTGTGAAAGCTGTTTGTTTGCTTGAAACAGCGGCGCGATTATCTTTTTGTTTATCTGGTCGCCAATATCAGATTTGCCCTTTAGGGCAACCATGTCCTTGAAACTTGCGCCTTTGGGAATCTTGATCGGCGGAAATGGAAGATCAGCGTATTTGTCACTGATGTATTTGATAAACAAAAGAGCCAGCACGTAGTCCTTGTACTGGCTGGCATCCATGCTTCCGCGCAACGTGTCGCAACTAGACCAAATAGACGAATAGAGCTCTGATTTTTTAACAGCCATAGGGATGCAACACTTTCCATCAAGAACGTCTGGTAAACGGCAAGGTATTCAGCGCTACCAAGAGTTGAATTTGGCAAGTTTGTGCTTTTTTTGTTGCTCATTCAAGAGGGTAGGTTGGTTTTTTGGTGATGTCCTTGCCAAAAAACCAATGCTCAAAAAAGTGACGTAAATTGGGGAGAAGGTTTAGGGGTTTATAATTTGATCTACTAAAAGGTAGAGGCAGAATAATAATGTCGTTGGTTAAAGATAATAAAGTGAGAATTTTCTGCGGTATAACTGACTGTTACTAACAGTCCTTTGCAGGAGACGGCAAAAAGAGCAAACTGCTTGTGAAAATGAATTTTACCAAGCAAATGCAAGGCATGTCTCATGGTGTCAGAAACAGTTCATAATCCAGACCGCTTCATGGCGGATTTTCGACAAATTCTGTCGCAAGGACGCAAAAGAATCGGACTTTTGGTTGGCGCTGGTGCGCCAGTAGCAATCCGGATTAACGAAAAAACGGGGGTTATCGAACCGGGAGGGAAGCCGCTAATTCCTGCTGTGGCCGATTTGACAAAAATTGTAGTCAATAAATTGACGGGTGATAACAAGACGGCTGTATCCGCCATTCTTACTCAAATTGGAGCAAATGCGAACATAGAAGCCATTTTATCCCAAGTTAGGTTGCTGGAACGTGCGATTGGTTCCAACAAAATCCATGGCCTAGATAGCGACGGCTACAAGAAGCTCGGCAAATGTATATGCGAAGGTATTGGGCAATTGGTCAAAGCCAACCTTCCTCTTGAGCAAAACCCTTATACCGAAACTGTATCTTGGATTTGCGGTACTTTGCGGGAACATCCCATAGAAATTTTTACAACTAATTATGACCTGCTAATGGAGGAAGCTTTTGAGCGGGCACACGTGCCATATTTCGACGGTTTTTCGGGAGGACACGTTCCTTTTTTTGATGCTGCTTCTGTCGCAAGTGATGATCTGCCCCCTAGATGGGCGCGGCTTTGGAAGCTGCATGGATCGTTGGGCTGGGATATAGAAGGAAAAAACGTTGTTCGTGGCCGGGGGAAGGACGCTACTCAACTTATTTATCCAGACCATCTAAAATACGATCTCATTCAGAAACAGCCATATTCCGCCTTTTTTGAAAGACTAAAACAATTTCTTTTAACGCCTGATGTTCTTCTTATTGCCACAGGTTTTTCTTTTAATGACTCGCACATTTGTGCGGTTCTTGAAGAGGCGCTCGCAGCGAATGCAAATGCTGCTGTGTTTGCCTTTCAACATCAACCCCTCGAAAAAGAAGCACCCGCAAGCAAACTTGCTAAAAACAGGCCGAACTTAAGCGTTTACGCTGAGAACGGCGCTGTTATTCGGGGTGTTCCCGGCCCATGGAAGCTCGGTGACCCACCGAAAAATTGGGAGGAAATACGAAAAAGTTTTTGGTCCTCTCGATCTTCTGGCGGGCCGAATGTATTTACACTTGGGGATTTTAAGGAGCTCGCTAGGTTCTTTGCTCTTGCTCAAACTTCTGATGTTCAAAAGGCCGAAGAACAGGCCGTTCAGATGCCAGCCCCTTCCGGAGGCGTGGACGAAACTGGTAAACCACCAGCGAAAGCAGCTTAAAAATGCAAAGGGACCCAACTTATTTAGGGCGCGTGGTTTCTGTATCTGGAGCAACGGTCACTGTTGAACTGGCCGCGTCAATTGCTTCCGGTTTGGCGATCATAGGCGGGCACACCTACCGCGTAGGGCAAGTTGGGAGCTTTGTTAGAATACCCCAAGGTTATCAGGACCTTTATGGTGTCGTATCAGAAGTTGGCGCAAATGTTGCGCCGAGTTCTGCTACATTAGACGATGCAGAGACGGGGCGCTGGATGCGCGTCGAATTAGCCGGAGAAGCGATAGGGGAGACCTTTGAGCGCGGGATAAGCCAACATCCAAATATCCATGATTCAGTTCACCTCGTGACCGACGTTGATTTAAAGAGAATTTATGGCGACGGAGGAAATGACCAGATACCCATTGGCACTCTTTCAAGCGCGGAAAATATTACGATCAGACTATCCCTTACCAATTTGGTAACGCGCCATTGTGCTATTCTTGGGTCTACCGGTTCTGGAAAATCCACAACGGTTGCGAGTCTATTGCGATCCATTATTCGGCCTCAAGAAGATTTTCAATACCCTAGTGCTCGCGTTTTGCTCCTAGATATACATGGGGAATATGCAAGTGCGCTTGCTGATGTAGCCAATGTTTTCAGTGCTACCCCACAGCCGGGCGAACACCAGTTGTATGTTCCATATTGGGCATTAGAAACAGGAGAGTTGTTAGATTTTTTGACTGGCGGTTTGAATGAAACACAAGAAGCCGCGTTTGCTGAGAAGGTTTATGAATTAAAAGAGAAAACGCTGAAAGCAAAAGCATATCCGGGATTGGAGGCGCATTCGCTAACCGTCGATAGTCCGATCCCCTATAGCCTAAAAGAACTTTGGTATGAACTGATCAAATTCGAAACAACAACTTTTACGGGGGCACAGCGAGATGTTCCTGCTTTAATATCAGAGGGCGATGCAGACAAGCTCACCCCACCAAAGTTTACCCCGCATGCTATGGGGTCGGCGGGGCCATATTTAAATTCCCTTGCTAAGGGAATTCGCCGACAACTCAATTTCCTTCGGAGTCGCATATTAGATCGACGTTATGATTTTTTGCTTCATCCTGGGGAATGGGAACCATCGTTAGACGGAGCCACAAAGAAAGATTTGGATGCTTTGTTGGAGGGATGGCTTGGAAACAGCAAGCCCTTAACAATTTTAGATTTGTCTGGCGTTCCAAGTACGGCCCTCATTCAACTAATTGGATCAATACTGCGAATAATATACGAGGCGCTTTTTTGGAGCCGGGAAAAAACAGAAGGCGGTGTCTTGCGCCCGTTATTGATCGTAATGGAAGAAGCGCATCGATACGTTTCTCCCGGAGCAAATAATTCAGCGGCATCGATAATTCAACGTATAGCAAAAGAGGGCCGTAAGTATGGGATAGGCGCAATGCTTGTTTCTCAGCGTCCATCAGAAATCGATGAAACAATTCTTTCTCAATGTGGCACCATTGCCGCGCTGCGGCTTTCCAATCCTGTGGATCGGGCCCGTATAAAAGGGGCCCTTCCGGATAATCTTTCTGGGCTCATGGATTTGCTCCCTGTGTTGCGTACGGGGGAGGCCATCATAGCGGGCGAGGCTGCTCGATTGCCCATGAGATGCCGTATAACTTTGCCGCCTAAAGATCAAAGACCGCGAAGTTCCGATCCCGAAGTAAGTGATGCGTGGTCAAAACCCAAACGCAAAGAAGGCTATGAACGTGTAATTGCATCGTGGCGGGCGCAGAGTACAATTGCTGTTTCCACCACCTTAAAAATTACGCGCAAGCCGATTAAACAAGAAGAAGCCTAGATGGAGGAAAATATGGAACGGCAATCTGTTGGCTCAAGCAATGTAGCTTCTATCGGGTACGACGCTTCAAGCCAAACTCTTGAAATCGAATTTACAAATGGAAGTGTGTACCAATACTACAATGTTGAGCAGAACCTCTTTGATAGCTTGATGAGTGCTGGATCAAAGGGGCAGTTCTTAAATACTTATATTAAAAACGCGCATCCATATTCGCGGGTGGGGTAAGTGCTGGCTGAAGTCGGTAGGTTGAGTTAAAGAGACGCTACACATACCCTCTACTATGAACACTGGGTTTCTTAGAATATAATTTCGTCATTACTACTCATGGTCATCGGGGGAGAGTCATGCTTATCAAAGCAAGCGACGCAAAATCCTGGGACAGTTGTCACCGACGCGTGTGGTTTGATAATAACCCTCCCCCGGGATTCGAATCGGTTGAAGCCGAGGGCTTTGAGCAGCTGATTATTGAAAAAGGTAATCAGCTCGAACAAAAATATCTGCAACAATTTCGAGAAAGACATCAGGTCGTTGAAGCGCGTTCAGTTGAACATACCCAGGAACTAATCGCGGCTGGAACTGAAGTAATTTATCAGGGGACTTTCAACAAAGACGGCATTATTGGAAAACCTGATTTTCTATTTCGTCAAGCATCTGGAGCCTATCAGCCAGCAGACGTTAAGCTTGCCCACAGCGCCGAGGACAAAAAGCCCATCCAGATACAATTGGGAATCTATCGCAAGCTTCTTGGAACTGAGCTTCCGGCTATAGCCTATCTCGGAACGGGCAAAACTGAGGAAGTTGGCGACGAAGTTGACAAAAAAGTCGATGCATTTTTATCGAGCATGAAAACAATATTGGCAAGTAAACAATCACCTGACGTCCGCTTTAGTGAAAGCAAGTGTAAGGCCTGCCCTTATGCGGAAGCGTGCAAACCAATTTTCGAAGAAAAGGGCGAGCTAACCCTTCTATATGGCATTGAATCCCGAGCTGCTCCCGGCCTTGAGCAGCAAGGGTTTCATACGATTCGGCAACTATCGGAAGCCGACCCAACCGCCATAGTCGATGTACCTTATCTTAAAGGCCTTGAAAAAAGGCAAAGAGCAGTACTACAGGCCCAAGCTTATCTAAATGGAAATTTTTATCAGTTGAGACCCCTCGATCTTCCGCAAGGAACGTGGGTGCATTTTGATATTGAGGACAATCCACTCACGGACTCTGGGCAGAAGCATGTCTATCTTTGGGGCTTCTTAAAACCCAACTTTGGTGACAAGGACTTCGAATATATTTGGACTGATAAAGATGATGAGGATCGTGAAGGCTGGGAGCGCTTTTTGGCCAAAGTCGAAACCTATAAAAGCCGTTATCCAGATTTAGTTCTCGCTCATTTCTCTCCGCATGAAAGAATAACGATTGAGGCTTATGCAGCACGTTATGATATGCAAAATCATCCGACCGTCGCCTGGCTTTTGGGAGACGCGTCGCCTCTCTTCGATATGCTTCCTTCCATTAAAGCCAGTCTCGTTTTACCCTTAGCAAGCTATGGCCTCAAATATATTTGCAAGCATCCCAAGCTGGTCAATTTTCAATGGAAGGATGCTGGTTCCGGTTCGCAGTGGTCTGTTGTGCAATTTGCACGATTTCTGGAAACAGAAGCTCCGGCAGAACGCGAGGAGCTTAAAAAAAATATTCTTACGTACAATTTCGATGATGTGATGGCGACAAGAATGCTCGAATTGTGGTTGAGATCACTTGATCGCAAGAGCGCACTTAAGTCAGCCTAAGTTATATCCCTCTCCAATTGCTCCGCGTGTGTTCACTGATGTCCATTTGTATCCGGAAATGGTAAGGGGGAAAATACGGGGGAACGGATCAATTAAAACAGCGAAAATTATTGTGAATCATATCGTTATGCCCAAGGTTCGAATCCACGTCCCCCAGCCAAAACAAAAGAGCCCATTAGGGCTCTTTTGTTTTGGTTTGTGGGACAGTTGAGGCGACCACCGGTTCGACAATTTTTAGGAGCGCCAAGCCTAAAAGGCGAAGGCGCGACTAAAAAATTGCCACTTTGTGAGCGGCGTAGCCGCGCTGCAAAGAAATCCACGTCCCCCAGCCATTAATAAAGCCCCCACTTGGGGGTTTTTCTTTGGTCGAGCGGGCAGTTCGTAAACACCCTTGCATGCAACGTTCTGCACCTGCGATTCAATTAAAACGCGACGATCAAAATAATCATGTGGATAATTTTGTGGATTATTCCTGATTCGCCATAATTACATTTACGAAATGACCAAATACCCCTAAAGAGGAATCTCCTTCCTGAGAATCGCTCTCCCGAGTCGCCCTTCAAAAATCTTCTCTTCACTCTTACCTGGAGTTTGTTCATGCGTAAAATGTCAAAGTCTCAACTGTGTGTCGCCGCCTCTGTGTTGGCTCTTTCTGTAGGGATGGGCGCTCCTGCGCACGCGCAAGAATCCTCAGGGGTGTCCTTGCAAGCGCTGCAAGATCAGGTCAATTCTTTGCAGAAGCAACTTGTTCAACTTCAGGCCGCGCAAGAGAAGAGCGCGAAAGCCGTAGCAACCGGCAGGAGAGCCGCAAAAGAAGCAACGCCTTCTAACGTCGTTACGGTTGACGAGAAAGGCGCATTTAAACTTCCGGGCGGAACAACAATTAAAATCGGCGGCTATGTTAAGGCTGATGCCATCCACGATTTGTCAAATCGTCCGACAGTCACCGGAACAACTTCTGCGGATTCCGATGTTACGAATTTTGTGACCATTCCAACAAGCAATGACAACGTTCTGGGACGGCGGCACAATGCGACGCGTTTTGATGCGCGTCAAAGCCGCATCAACATCACCTCCAGTACGCCGACAGCCTATGGTCCCGTGGGCGTGGTTATTGAAACGGACTTTTTCGGAACCGGCGGCACGGCGCTGACGACCAATTCCTATGGCGTTCGTCTTCGCAGAGCGTTTGGAACGTTCTACGGTTTCTTGATCGGCCAGGAATGGACGTCCTTTGGCGACAACGCTCAGTCGCCGGAGCTTCTGGACTTCAACGGCCCCGCAGGTCAAACGGCCATGCGCCAAGCCCAAATTCGTTACACCTATGACCTTAAAGACGGGAATACGGTGTTTGCGGCACTTGAAAATCCGGAGTCGGATGTGGATACGACTTCAACATCGGCAACGGCGACCACAATTAATCATTATCCTGATTTGATTGCGGGCTGGAAACACCAAGCCGGGTGGGGTCACTTTGGTCTGCGCGGCCTTGTGCGCAACAATGCCGTCAAGAGCAGCCCCGGAGATGCCTCGGTTTATGACGACGAAACGTGGGGCTATGGACTCGCCGCTTCAGGACGTTTCAAGCCGTTCGTGGATGAAAAGGCAGCCTATGCCAAGGACAGCTTTATGTTCCTTATTCAAGGCGGCACAGGCATTGGCCGGTATGTAGCTGAAGGCGTTTCATTGGCCGCCGCCACTGATTCAAGCAAAAACCTGCATGCCCTAACTACGTGGGGAGGCAATGTTGGCTATCAGCACTTCTGGGCAGATGGATTGCGTTCATCCGTCGTTTATGGCCACAGCCAGACGACGCTGAAGTCTTTTATGCCTGCCGGTGCTCACAAAAGGTCAGATTCCGTTCACGCCAACCTGATCTGGAGCCCTGTTCCAAGCGTGGATTTGGGCTTCGAATATTGCTGGGGTCGCGCAGAGGACAAGAACAATGCGGAAGGCTTCATGAACCGCCTTCAGGCAAGCGCCGCGTATCGGTTCTAAAAACTTAGGGAAGGGGGAAGATTTTCTCTCCCCTTTTCTATCTAAACGGGGGAGCACCTTAACGTGCTTCCCTGTTTTGTTATGGGGTGTACACATCGCTTTAGTAATAATAATTCGCACTTCAATGTTGAGCTTTGGCGAAGGCCAACCGCCCATAGTAAGTTGCTTTCCCTCCTCGATATTTTTACATCCAAGGGGGCTTACCTTCCTCATCGTTCGCAGTCTTTTGCGCAGCATAATTTCTCAGGGCTGCAATAAATCACTTGAAATCTAAGGGGCAAAGTGTCAAAGGTTAACAATAAATTAACCAAACGCGGGTTTTTTCCATGAGCGGAACTGCAAACGAGTCGGTGGTTATTAAGAAATATGCCAATCGGCGCCTCTATAACACGGCCACCAGTACCTATGTAACATTGGGAAACCTTGGTGAGATGGTCAAGGGCGGCATTGAATTTAACGTTTACGACGCCAAGAGCAACGAAGACATTACGCGCTCCGTTCTCGCTCAGATCATCGTCGAAGAAGAAGGCAAGACCGGCCAGAACCTTCTGCCCATCAGCTTTTTGCGCCGCCTCATCGGTTTTTATGGCGACAATATGCAATGGCTTGTTCCCAAGTATCTGGAGCACAGCCTGCAATCCCTGACGAAAAATCAGGAGCAGATTCGCGATTACTTCCAAAAAACATTCGGCAGCATGTTTCCGTTTAACAGCACGCTCGAGCAGATGAGCAAGCAAAATATGGCGATGTTCGAAAACACGATGCAGATGTTTTCTCCCCAAATGTTTTCTCCCTTCGGCGTTATGAACGCTAAAGACGAGAGTGAAGGCGCAAAATGCTGCGCCGCATTGCAGCCAAATTCGCAGCCTGTCTCGCAATGCAGTATTGCGGCAAAACAGGCGAGCAGCGAAGTTTCGGCTCCGGCAACTATTTCCGAAATTCATGCCAAGCCTAAAGAAAAGGCCAGGGAACAGGAGCCTGCGGCTAAAAAGAAAATAGCGGCGGTGGTGCCAACGCCCGAAACGACGAAAGCCGCGGCTCAGAAAGCTATTTCCGGCGAAGACGTACAAAACAAAATAGCCGCCTTGCAGCGCCAGTTATCCGACTTGGCGAGAAACAAAGCGTAAATGAATTGTTTAAATTCAGGGAGGGGATGGGAAAAAATTCCCATCCCCTTCTTTGCGTTTTGCCGTTTTTCAAAAAAAGCGATCCGTGCTTTCTTTCAACCCTTTGCCTTTTCACGATATTTTAACCGTTTCATTAGGCATTTCTTCATAGAATTTCATCTAGGATGCAGGTACATACGACACAGATCCCTTCAACGCGCATGACTGAATGTTCGAAATTATAGAAGAATCCGTTGCGGCGCTGATGACCAGTTTGCATCAGCCGATCGAATCGTTCATCCAATTGGAAACGGCGGACGACGGCACGACTTTGGCTGCCGGCGACGGGTCTTTGGTTACAATCGTTAAACTGTTCGGCGCGCGCCAGATTATCGGCGATGTCGAATATCAGTGGATTATCGATCAGGCGACGATCAAGCTCGGAGCCCGCTTTGATCGCCCCGGCTACGCCATGCAGATTTATTTCATGCGCGATCCGTCTTTGGCCGAGCAGGACATCGACAGCGTCATCAACAACAACCGCAGCGCTATGCGCGCGGCAGATCTGGATTTAAGCGACCTTTTGAATGAACGTCGCCGCCATTTGGCAAAATATATGGCGCATGAAGATATTTATTTTGTTTTATGGACGCGGCCGTCGTCGCTCGGCAAAGCCGAACTGACCGAAGCGATCAAGCAAAGAGGCGGCAAAAAGTGGGTTAAGGCTACGAACGCGCAGTATCCCATGCAGGCGCTTGAAGCTTTGCGGACGCGCCACAAAAGCTACGTCTCTTCCATCACGAGCGCGCTTGAAGAGCTGGGCATGAAAGCTCAGGTGATGACAACGCACGAGGCGTTGGCCGCAGTTAGACTGAGCCTTTATCCGCAACTTGGACACAAAGACTGGCACGCCAATTTGCCGGGCGATCCTTTGTTGCCGCGCGCCCCCCAGCACGGCGAAACCGATGTTTCCGATATTTTGTGGCCGTCCTTGCGTCGCCAATTATGTACCGAGGATGCGGCAGTCGTTTCTGGAAACATCGTACGTATCGGGTCTCTTTTGTGGGGCGGCGTCGATTTGACTTTGGCGCCATCCGAACCATCGCCCTTTCCCCAGCTTCTCGCCCGCCTGATCGACAACGATGTGCCGTTCCGCATGTCGTTTCTCGTCGAAAGCGGCGGCGTTCACGGATCGTCTTTCCGCGCCTTTGCGGCAGGCGTTCTGGGCTTTACCAATCAGGTCAACAAGCAAATCCGGGAATCTTTGCTTGCCTTGCAAAAACTGTCTCAAAGCGAACCCGTCGTAAAAATGCGCGTGTCATTTTCGACCTTTGCGCCTCAAAACAACCGCAAGCTTCTCGAAACCCGCATAGGCGCGCTCACGCAGGCCATAGAAGCGTGGGGATATTGCCAGGCTTCGTCGGCGGGAGGAGATCCTCTTGATGTCGTTATGTCGTCGGCGCTAGGCGTTGCCTGCGGATCGACGGCGCCGCCCGTCATCATGCCTTTCCACGAAACCATTAAATTACTGCCGTGGCAGCGCGCCTCCTCGCCGTTCAACGAAGGCTCCGTTATTTTCCGCACGCCGGATGGGCGAATTTGGCCATACCAGTCCGGAACGGCTCTAACGTCTTTATGGTTCGATCTGATTTTTGCGCAACCCGGCGCCGGCAAATCGGTTTTAATGAACGCGCTTAACCTCGGCACGATTCTCTCGGCGGGTATGGCGCATCTGCCTTATGTGGCCGTTCTCGACATCGGGCCTTCGTCTTCGGGGTTGATCTCCCTCATTCGCGATGCGTTGCCGCTTGAGCGCCGCCACGAAGTTTTGCACGTCAAATTGCGCATGACTCCCGATTACGCGATCAATCCTTTCGATACGCAATTGGGATGCCGTTATCCTTTGCCGGAGGAACGTTCATATTTGACCGAACTTCTGACGCTTTTGTGCACATCTCCGGGGCAAAAAGAGACATATGACGGCATGATGCAGTTGGTCGGCCTTTGCATCGATGAAATGTATCGTTGGCGCGACGACAGCGGCGCGAATGCCGAGCCGCGTCCTTATTTGGTGCGCATTGAACCTGAAGTCGATGAGGCTTTGGCAACGCATAACGTTCATTTGCCGACAGATCCCTACTGGTGGGATGTTGTGGATGCCTTGTTTGACGCAGGAGCCCATCACGAAGCCATGTTGGCGCAGCGTCATGCGGCGCCGACGCTGGTGGACGCCGTTACGGCGGCGCGCAGGCCTCAAATCAGAGCTCTCTTGGAAGAGACGCAGATAGGTTCTTCGGCGGAAACGGTCATCCATGCCTTCGAGCGCATGGTGGCTTCGGCGGTGCGCGAATTCCCGATTTTGGCTTCGGTCACGCGGTTCGATGTCGGCGGCGCGCGGGTTGTTGCGGTCGATCTTCAGGACGTTTCGCCCCAAGGCGATGCGAATGCGGATCGGCAGACTGCCATCATGTATATGTTGGCGCGCCATGTGACGGTACGCTCGTGGTGGCTCGGCGCGGACATGCTGCGCTCGGTTCCGGATAAATACCGCGTCTATCACGAGGCGCGTATTCGCGATATTCGCGAAACGCCGAAACGCATATGCTACGACGAATTTCATCGCACAAGCGGAAGCGCGGCGGTGCGCGCGCAGGTCATCCGCGATGTGCGCGAAGGACGCAAATGGGGCGTGCAAATCGTTCTGGCTTCGCAGCTTCTCAGCGATTTCACAAAAGACATGGTCGATCTTGCGACCGGCGTGTGGATATGCGGCACGGCGGTTTCGGATCGCGCTATTACCGATACCGCGCAAGTCTTCGGTCTTTCCGATACCGCGCGTTGGGTCATGCGTTACAGACTGACGGGGCCAAGGCCGGCGGGCGCTCCTGTCTTGCTGCTTCTTTCCACCAATGAAGGCCGCTACGAACAACATCTGGTCAATACATTGGGTCCCATCGAGCTTTGGGCGCTCTCGACCTCGGTCGAAGACGTTATGCTCAGAAACAGTTTGTACGAAGCCTTGGGCGCGGCGACGGCGCGGCAAGTTTTGGCCAAATACTTCCCGGGCGGTTCGGCGCGGCAAGAGGTTCGTCGTCGCGTGGTTCTGCATACGGAAAAGGGTGAAGTTGAATCAAGCGCAACATCGGCGGTGATTCAGGAAATGGTGCAGGAGCTCGTTAAATTCGCGCGCGAAGATCCCGCTAAGCTAATGGCGCAATAGTCCCTTCGCGTGAGACCGGGCTGCAAAACGCGGCGCGGGCAGGGCTTCTGTTCTTAAACCGCCATCAGTGTTCTTGCCGCGCTCTGCGCTTCCGCTACGCACGTACCTCAACGTACGCTGGCAAAGCGGTTCTCGAAAATCGCGTTTTTCGCCACGGCCTGACGCGAAGTGAGACGCTTCTTAGACTTAGCTGACGGTTAAGGTTAAAAATATTTACACAGATCGCCCTAATTACTTTCGCTTTTTTATGGTAAAATTACGTCATGAAGATAGCGAGTATCATTCAACTTGATTTTGACGGCACCCCAACTACGACAACGGTTGATCTGGAGTCCTTAAAGTGGGATTCGGCTCGAAAGATTTCCGCAGAGAAAAGGCCTGTCGTTACGCTCGATGATAGGGGCAATCCGAAAACAGAGTTGGTTGATTTAGAGCTATACGAAAAAATGCAAAAAGAAGGAAAAACCTGTTTTTGCATACACTGTAATAGACCCGTTTCTCTTTTCTACGAGGGAAGGGGAGGGGAAGTTCCCCAGCTCGAATTTGAACACGTCAAAATCGAAGACAGAGAGAGCTGCCCAATGGCGGCGCTCGAATATGTCTGTACTGAAAGGCCGCTCGACAAAACTATGTGCGGTTCGTTAAAAAGCGCCTCGCCTCAAGACCTGTGCAAGGAAAGAAAAAAACGCGCTGATTTTGTTTTCAATAAAATTGGCTTTAATCCAAGCATAGAGAACGTCAAAAAAAACAAAAAAGCCGCGGAAGATAATAAAGGCAAAGTCAATGAGACAATAGGATTCCTCTGGCACGAATTGACTGGCCGTTGGCCCAACGAGAACGATCAAAAAGAAAATGCAACATATAAGGCGCTTGCCTTTGCTTCCGACGGGATTCCAACCTGGGGGCTTCCCTTTGCTGCGGCGCTTTTTGCGGATTCCCAATTGCGCCGGCGCAGCAATAATCCGGGCTATTTCCGAAATTCATTCGAGTGGAAAAACAAAAGCGACTCCCAAGACGGAGAACAGCAATTTACGATCATGGGAATGGACGGCAAGGAAACACATCGATACCTGCCTAAATTTCTTCATCGCTTCTTCCGTAACCATAGGCCAACGGAAAAAACCATGAATGAGGACGGAGGCGGCGGCTCGCCCATTAAATTCGACGTTTCCGAGGCTTTTTTTGAAAGAATATATTTAATAACCAGGGGAATGCATCCCCAGAACAGCAGATTTGAGCGAGGCGCTCCCGGAGTGTCCCATTGTCTTTGATCCCCCTTGATTTATTTCCCTAATCAGGCCATCAAGTCCCCTCAATTTAGTGCGAGAAAACATATGCGTGCCGAAATACTTACAGCCATAGCCGACATCGAGAAATCGCTGACTCTGCTGAGGAGGCATCTTTGACTACGACAAAGCATGCGCGCGCCTTGACGAATTAAACAGTTTCGCCGAAAACCCCGAACTTTGGAACGACTCCGCCAAAGCGCAGAAGATCATGCGCGAACGCACACAGCTCGATCATGCTTTGACGGGCTATCGCGCCATTATCAAAGGTCTTTCCGATAACGTCGAAATGATCAAAATGGCCGAAGCCGAAGGCGACGCGCCGATGGTGACCGAGGCTGAAAACGCCGTTTTTGCCTTGCGCGAGACAGCCGCGCAGCGCGAGCTCGAAAGCCTGCTGTCGGGCGAAGCGGACGCGAACGATTGCTATCTTGAAGTCAACGCGGGGGCAGGCGGAACCGAAGCCCAAGACTGGGCGCAAATGCTTCTTCGCATGTACATTCGTTGGGCGGAGCAGCACGGGTATAAGGTCACGTGGCTCGACGAAAGCGTCGGCGAAGAGGCAGGCATCAAGTCGGCGACAATCCAGATATCGGGTCTCAACGCCTATGGCTGGCTCAAAACAGAATCGGGCGTGCACCGTCTTGTGCGCATCAGCCCCTATGACGCTAATGCCCGCCGCCACACCAGTTTCGCCAGCGCATCGGTAACGCCCGTCGTCGACGAAAACGTTCCCATCGAAATCAAGGATGTCGATTTGAAGGTCGATACTTTTCGCTCAAGCGGGGCAGGCGGCCAGCACGTCAACAAAACCGAAAGTGCAGTGCGCTTCACCCATATTCCAACGGGCATTATCGTCGCGTGCCAGCAAGAACGTTCCCAACATAAAAACCGCGCCAAGGCCATGGAGATGTTGCGCGCGAAGCTTTATGAACGCGAACTGAAAATAAAAGAAGCGGCGGCTGCCGACATCGAAGCGCAGAAAAGCGAAATCGGCTGGGGGCATCAAATCCGCTCTTATGTATTGCAGCCCTATCAAATGGTCAAAGACGCCCGTACGGGTGCCGAGACAAGCCAGGCGGGGGCGGTCTTGGATGGGGACATAGATATGTTCTTGCGAGCTTCCCTAGCGAGTCGCATCAAAGGGCATGTGGAATAACAGTGCGGGGAACTATCTCGCCTGCGTCGCCTGAGGCAACGGCGAATTCATTCTCATAAAGAAGTCGTTTACAGGAGCTTGCGCCGCTTGTACCGCGACCGGAGTGGTCTTCTGCGTCACGGCGGGTTGTTTCCTAAGAGCCCGTTCTCTAATTTCGACCTTTTCTTCGTAATACATTTTCAAAGCCGCCGCGATGGCTTCGGCATCGGGATGTCTTTCTTTGCGAAGATCGCTTAACGAGGCCGTCATCTCGACTTCGACCAAGGCGTTGCCGTCTTCCATCTTGCTTCTATGGATCATCTTGGCGACCAAAGCGGGACGGCGAATGGTTTTGCCGTTCAAGCCAACGGTCGGCAATACTTCCAAAGTTGCGCCCGCATATTCATAAAACTGGAAATCTCTCGGAAAACCGCTGTCGCGGATCATTCTCGGCGCATTTTCCGGATGCATCACACATACAGGTTTCTTCGAGGGAGGGCTTTTTTCCTCTTGCGCGGAATAAGCGCGATACTCTTTCGCGGGAGCCTTATTCCCCTTTGATCCGAAGTTCGGATATATGACGCGAAGAGAAAACATAATATGCATCCATAAAATGAGTCATTCTTCTATGATGCCCAGTTTAAGACAAAATGATTAAAATTTTACTTAATTGTCCGACAAGTTATGGGTATTTTTTTATAGGGAAAATCAATCGATTGTTCCTAATTTATGGTGTATAAAAAGTAAAGTTTTTGGATTATTCCACTCAATGTTTCCTTCCGCCCGCGCGATCTCGTTTCCCGCCGGATTGATTAATATCGTTACGGGCAGTCCGCGCAACGAAAGCGCCGAAGTCGCCCGCGATGCAGCATCGAGCGCTATCGGCAGATGTCTAATATTGTGCGCGCGATAGAAGGCGCTTACGATTCCGTCGTTCGAATTTTCCGCCAATGGCAAGACCATGAATTTTTTAGGGTCGAATTTTGTTTGCAGTGCGTCAAGCGCCGGCATTTCTTCGGCGCACGGCGGGCACCACGTCGCCCAGACGTTTAAAAGGATAAACTTTCCGCGATAGTCGGCCAACGTATGCTGCGCGCCGGACTCGTCTTCGAAAACCAAGGACGGCACAAGCTGCGGGGGCGTTGTGGAACGAAAAAAAGCTGTGCCCTCGTCCGCGCGTGCGGGGGAACAAAGAATTAAAAGCGCGAAGGCTACTCTTACAGGCGTCATCCCCGCCCCGTGTCGAAGCATGGGGCAGGCTCCGGCGGGGATCCATCTTTTTCTATTTCTTCCCAAATTCCAAACCGAAGGCTTGGTAGAAAGCGGGATGTTCTTGCCATTTCTCATCGACTTTGACCTCAAGGAACAAATGGACTTTACGTTCGAAAATTTTGGCAATCTCGGTTCTGGCTTTTTCGCCGATGGCCTTGATGCGCGCCCCGCCTTTGCCCAGAACGATGGGGCGCTGGTTCTCGCGGGAGACGACGATGGTTTGGCGGATGATAACCGAGCCGTCGCGTTTTTCCTCAAGGCTTTCGGGCAAAACGGCGGCCGCATAGGGCAGCTCTTGCTGTAATTGAAAAAACAATTGCTCGCGCGTGATCTCGGCGGCCAGAATTTGCGAAGGAAGGTCGGAAACCTGGTCTTCGCCGTAATAAAACGGGCTTTCGGGCATCAGCTCTATAAGGTGTCTTTTTAAATCGTCGACGCCGTCGCCCGTCAGAGCCGAGACCATAAATATATCGGAGAAAATACCCGTGTCGTTCATGGCCGCCGCTTGAGGCAGAAGCTTGGCAGGCTCAACCGCATCGACCTTGTTGAGCGCGAGGATAACCGATTTTTTCCGTTTTTTAAGTTCCTCGATAATTGCCGCGATTTTTTCGTTTTCTTTGCGCGCGGCGGCATCGACGATCAAAACAATCGCATCGGCGTCTCCCATGCTGTTCCAGGCGGCCTGAACCATTGCGCGGTCGAGGCGGTTTTTTGGGGCGAAGATGCCGGGCGTGTCGATAAAGCTGATCTGAATAGCGCCTTCGGTCATAATGCCCAGCGTGCGGATACGCGTGGTTTGAGCCTTGGGGCTGACGATGGAAACCTTTTGTCCGACAAGGCGGTTGAGAAGCGTCGATTTTCCGGCGTTGGGGGCGCCCAAAATCGCTACAAACCCGGCGCGGGTTTTTTTCTTTGGAGAAGCCTTTTTTGAACTCATTTTTTGAGAACCGTTTTTAATAATTTTGCCGCAGCCGCTTTTTGCGCGTCGCGCTTGGAGTTACCTTCGGCCTCGGCGGGAGGAAAGCCCTTAACGCTGGCCTCGATCACGAATTTTGGCGCATGGGCAGGGCCTGAGTTTTCGACAACGCGATACGTCGGCAAAGGCAGGCTTTGCCCTTGCGCCCATTCCTGCAAAGTTGTTTTGGGGTCGGCTGGAGTTTCTGAAACGGCAATATTCCGCTGCCAATACCGATGAATGAAGGCGCGCGCGGCCGGAAATCCGCCATCCAGGTACAGCGCACCGATAACGGCTTCCATGGCGTCGGGCAAAGTGGCCAGATTTTTTCTGGCGGCCTGGGCGTCTTCGCCACGCGCCAGTCGAACAAACGAGGCTAAACCGATATCGAGGGCGACGGCACGCAAGGCGTCGCGGTTAACCATTGCGGCGTGGCGCTTGGCCATTTCACCTTCGGCAGCTGCGGGGAATGTTTCATAAAGCCATTCGGCAATCGCCAGTCCCAATACGCGGTCGCCAAGAAATTCCAGACGTTCGTAAGGAGCGCCTTTTTTACGCGGGCGCGCGCCAGCCAACGAAGGATGCGTCAGAGCGTCTTCAAGCAGATGCAGATCGGCAAAGGCATGCCCAAGCTTTTCGGCAAAAACCGCAGGAGCGGGTTTCTCTTGGGAGGGAGGAGACATTCCTAATTAATCCTTGTTAAAAGCCTTGACCACCGCACTGCCCACGGCCATTTCCAAAATTCCCAGAAACGAGCATTTTCGTCGATCGAGAAGAAAAGAAGCTCGGCTCTTCCGACCAGATTTTCTTCGGGAACAAACCCGACGTTCTGCGTGCGGCTATCTTGGGAATTGTTCCGGTTATCGCCCATAAAGAAATAATGATGCGGAGGAACGGCAAAGACTTCAGTATTGTCGAGAGGCTGATCGTCACTAAGCTTCCGAATAATATGGGCGGGGCTTTGCGGCAGAAATTCCGTGTAATCGACGGCGTTGGACGGAGGTTTTGTTGCTTCCTCTTCCGCCAGATTCGGTAAGCGGGAACGTTCAACGGGAACGCCGTTAACATAGAGCATGCCTTGGCGCATCTGAACGGTGTCGCCCGGAAGCCCGATCAGACGCTTAATGTAATCGACGGATGGGTCGCGCGGCAGTTTGAAAACGACGATGTCGCCGCGTTTCGGCTCGCTTCCAAAAAGGCGCCCCGAAAAAGGAATAAGACCAAGAAAAGTACCCTTCGAGCCGTAGCCGTATGACAGCTTGGATACGAAAAGAAAATCGCCGACCAGCAAGGACGGGATCATGGAACTCGAAGGAATATTAAAAGGCTCATAAGCAAAAGTGCGGACGAAAAGCGCAATCAGCAGCGCAAAAACAAGCATGCGCAAGGTTTCCTTGCCGTTTTCGACAGCCGATTCTTTGGGCAGGGAAGATTCTTTGTCTTTGTCGGTCATGATTACGTCTTATCCCATAGGGTGAAGGAAGAAGCCAGAAGACAGGGTTTAGACCCTAAGAGGGGAAGGGAAGTCAACCTTGATGCCTAAGCCTTTGTTGTTATATCTATAACCCATTGAATATTATTAATATAATTAAAAAAACCATATTTTACCGTTGGTGGTAAATTTTTTTAAACAAAAAATTGCTCGAAAAAAAATTCCGGCTCCTAGAAAGCTCCAAAAGAGAACCATGGTTAAGAAACCGCTTTTTAAGGACTCGGGGATGAAAAACCATCCTTCAAGAGAAATAAAATTTCTCAATTACAAACAATAAGAAACTTTATTACTTGTTTCGGCGAGGCCAAAACAATAATTCATTGACGAGAAAATCCTTTATTATCAATGTGAAAACAAAATATTCACCTTCTTTTGCTATTATAGAAGATGCCTGGACGACCTTTTGAAGGGAAAAAGGACGTTGACAGGCGGGGGCGTTATGGACACCCTCCGCCGCAGGTTATTAATGGAAACCAGCAAAAGGCAAGTCTTGCTGAAATCTCCTCTTGGTTATGTGCGTGCAGACTCGTTGTACGCCGCCCCGGTTCTTCGGATGCTTTTGATTAGTACGTTGACCCTCTCCGTTGGTTTGAGTGGTCACTACTGGAAGCGTCCGGCTGCCGTTTTTACGGCCTCAGCCGTACCCGCCATTCATAACGCGGCGCGTGTTGTCGAAAGGTCTACGCCTGGTCAGACGGTAGCCAAGGTTAACAGGGCTGTGATCAACGCCATCGTTCCTCCTGAGGCGGTGACTCGCGAGGTCGAAATCGGCGGGGGACAGGACTTTTCCGATATGTTGAGCGATGCCGGCATTGCTACGGTAGATGCCAAGGCCGCCATGAACGCCCTTTCGCGTGCTTATCCGCTGCAAAAGCTCCGTGCAGGGCAGAACGTAACCCTTACCTTCAGTCGTACACCGCAGGCGGAGACCTTTACAAGCGCGGTTTTCCAGCCTGAGGACACAAAAGAAGTGACTATTGTTCGTAAGGCTGACGGCACCTTTGTCGCCAACGCCAAGATGATCCCCATCGTCCGTGAGCGTGTCGCGGCGCAAGGCGAGATTTCATCGAGCGTTTTTGAAGCCGGCGAGCGCGCAGGCGTTCCTTATGCGGTTATGGCCGCCATGATCCGCGTTTATGCGCACAGCATAGATTTTCAACGCGATATTCACCCCGGCGATCGTTTCGAAATTCTCTACGATCAGCCGAAAACGGTTCAGGGTAAGCCCGTGGGCGAAGGTTCTATCATTTACGCCGCTATCCATATGGATGGTCAGATTAAGCCGATTTACCGCGTGACCTTTGCCGACAAAACGGTCGATTATTTTGATGCCAAAGGCCGCAGCGCCCGCCGCGCCTTGTTGCGTACGCCCGTTGCCGCGGCTCGCGTGACGTCCCGCTACGGCATGCGTATGCATCCGCTTCTGGGATACAGTAAAATGCACCAAGGCGTCGATTTTGGCGCGTCACCGGGGACGCCCATCTTTGCCGCCGGTTCGGGCGTTGTTGAACAGATAGGCTTTAATGGTGGTTATGGCCGCTATATCAAGCTTCGCCATCCGGGCGGCCTTGTGACGGCTTACGGCCATATGAGCCGCTTCAATTCGCATCTTTATCGCGGCGCCCGCGTTAATCAGGGCGAGGTGATCGCCTATGTCGGAAGTTCGGGACGCTCGACGGGGCCGCATCTGCACTATGAAGTGATTGTCGCCGGTAGGCAGGTCAATCCGCTGAGCATCAAGACCCCTGTAGGTCGTGTTCTGGAAGGCGCGCAGTTAGCTCAATTCAAGAGCGGACAAGCGCACATCTATAAAGAATACACCAGCCTGATCGAGAAAAAGGGCCTGACGGCGCCGATCAAGGTTTCGGCCAGCGCGCCCATCCAAAAGCAACCCTAAAAACTTATCAGCGTTTTTCTCTCCGCCTCTGCGCCGAGGTCGGTATGTGCATCGCCTCGCGGTATTTAGCGACGGTGCGGCGGGCGATATCTATGCCTTCGCCGCGAAGCTTCATCGACAGATGGTCGTCCGACAGAATAGACGTGGGCTTTTCGCTTTCGATCATGGTGCGGATGCGCGCGCGCACGGCCTCGGAGGACATATCGTCGCCCCCGTCGCTGCGCGCCAAGGCCGTCGTGAAAAAATATTTCAGTTCGAACATGCCGCGCGGCGTGGCGACGTATTTGTTTTGTGTCACGCGGCTGATGGTCGATTCATGCATCTCGACTGCCGTCGCGATGTCTTTCAGGATAAGGGGCTTCAGATGATGCACGCCGCCCACGAAAAAGGCTTCCTGCTGGCGCACGATCTCGCCCGCGACTTTTAGAATGGTCGTGGCGCGCTGATGCATGGCCTTGACCAGCCAATTCGCCTGTTGCCAATGATTGGCGATGTATTCCTTGTCGGCCTTTTTTGATGCCGAGGCCTGAATTTGGGAATAATAGCGTTCGTTGGCCAGAACGCGGGGGAGCGTTTCCGTATTGAGTTCGATATGCCAGCCGCCGCCCTGCTGAGGGCGCAAAAAGACGTCTGGAACGATAGGCGGCGCCAAATCTGAAGCAAAGGCCAACGCCGGTTTCGGATTAAGCCGCCGGATTTCCGCAACCATTCCGGCAAGGTCTTCGGCATTGACGTTGCACAGGCGCATCAGCAGGGCGTTTTCGTGCTTTGCCAGAAGGTCGAGATGCTGCAACAAAATCGCCATGGGAGGATCGAGCCGGTCTTTCTCGCACAATTGCAAAGCCAGACATTCGTGCAGAGAGCGCGCAAATATTCCGCAAGGGTCGAAACGTTGCAGCCGCGCGATGATAAGTTCGAAATGATCTTCGGTTGCGCCGAGCTGCGTGCGCAAAGCCGCAAGATCGGCGGGCAAATATCCCGCTTCGTCTAAAGCATCGACCAGAGAAACGGCAATGAGGCGATCGGCGGGATTATTGAAATCGACACTGACTTGTTCCAAAAGATGCGCGCGCAAACTCGGCTTTTCGGGAATGTTTTGCGTCGCCGAAAATTCGTCGTCGTCAAAAGATCCGCCCGAGCCGACGGAAGAAAAACGATCTTCGTCAGTATACCCATCACTCGCCCAAGAATCTTCGCTTGGCGCTTCCGGCGTACTTTCGTGATTAGTGGGATTGAGGGGCGCATCTGAAGAAATGGAGCGGGAAATACTTTCCAGTCTTTGCAGGGCAATTTTTTCCGGAGAATCTTCGGCCTGATCCAAATCGTCGCGTTCGAGAAGGGGATTTTTTTCCAGCTCCTCTTCGACAAAAGCCCCCAATTCCATGTTCGTCATTTGTAGCAGTTTGATCGCCTGCTGCAATTGAGGCGTCATGACGAGGGTCTGTATCTGCCGTTGATCTATGCGTTGGACGAGATTCATTGGTGCGCTTCTCACATAACCCTAACTCGGACGGGGGACTGCTTTGTCGCTGCGGTGCTCGGATCCGCACGTACGAGAAAGTACGCTTGCGGTCCTGTGCTCCTCGCTTCTCGCATTCCCCTCGTCCGAGCGGGTTCTGTGAGAAGCTATGTTTGAAAAGTAGAGGGAAAATCATTAACGAATCATTTAGATTTTACGATTTGGCACTATTTTTGCATGGAATACAAGTAGGGAAGACACCTTACTAGGTCTGGCGCTGATTCCGCCTCTATCGCTATGATATACCTTGATTTTCCCAAACCCCAACATACTGAAAACACACGATAATTTTCAATATTAAGAATTTGCTGAGACTATTTTGATATAGTGTCTCCATATTCGAACTCTATTTTTGAAGGAATTTATCATGTTGGGATTCGATTTCAGAACGGATTTGGAAAACAACAACAAGCAGGATACTCGGGAAAACAGGCGGCTTGGGACAATCAGAGAAAACGAAATTGTCGAGGCGGTTGCCGCTGATATCGTTCTCACGTGTGAGCTTGCGGCTGCTATGTCCGCTCGTAAGAAAAGTGGTTTTATGGAGGCGTCTACCCTTACTCAGACAAAGACATATCAGAATGACAGGGAAAAAAAGTTTCTGAAAGATCAAGCGACATTGCTTGTGGACGCAATTCGCAAGTTACAGAAAGCGAAAACATCCGATGATACGGAGGTCGCTACTAAACAGGCCAAAATAGCGCTTGACCCTCTAAGAAATAAATATGGGACTTTTGTAAGAAAGATTGAAAAACAATTCTTTCCAGAACCAGAGGTTCTTATTGTGGAAAGCGGCAAGGCGCTTAGATCTACGCGACCCGTTGGCGTAACAACTAATGTTAAGTTTAGAACTAATATTATTAAGCACGTTCGGTAATTATTAGCGTTTTCTCTTTTGGGAGCAAAAAGGCTGTTTTCAGAAATAGAGCTCGAATATTTTTTGGCTATAGCCGCCACTATTATTTAAAGGTGTCTCATATGATGGAAAACCAAAATTACATTCCCTTTAAATGGGGCGATACGAAAATTAAGACCGAGAGCTTGATCGATAAAATCGAAAGGTCTCCGAGAGTTGTCCGGACGCCGAAGGACAAGTCCTATTTAGGGCTTTGCACTCTTCCTCTGTTTGCAACGGTGCGCTGTTTGCAAGACGGACTAAAAGTATTTGAGGGGGAGGCGTCGCGTGAGGAAAAGATAGCGGCAAATAAAGCAATTCAATTTTCAATCATAGAAATATCAAGACACGGATACGAAGACTACGCCGCCGGAGTACTCAAGGCATGGACTACGCAAGAGGTGTTTCAGCTTGATCCGTCTCATCCGAAGGACATTGAACACTATTATATAGGGAGAAGCGGTATGTCTCCTGCAGCTGCCGCGCCTTAAATATTCAGAAAATCCTTAAGAATCATCGCCCTTACAATTTTTTTGTAGGGGCGATTTCTTTTTATTTATACTTAAAATGGGCATTATACCAAACGACCAATGAACGTTGCCGTGCCGTTAAACATCACTCGCTCTGCGCTCCGCTTATATCTTGTTGAAACACCTGCTTTTTCGCATCACGCTGCACGCAACCGCTCGTGACCCAAACTGGGAACTTCATCCGTTTATTGGTATTAGCCCTTGCATTTATAGCCCAATTGGCTATGGTCGGGGCGTCATATAGGTGATTTTGGAGGTGGGCCGAAAGCCCGCCTTTTTTGTTACCTCTTTGATGTCGTCGCGATTGCGACGGAAGATGTTTTTGTTTCGGAACGTATTTGTGAATGTCTAAGGCCGTTGAAAGCAGGATTGCGGATTTAATCGCAAGTAAGGTTGAAGCCGCCGGATACGATCTCGTCCGTATACAGATTGTGGGCGGCGGAAAGTACGCGACGTTGCAAATTATGGCCGAACGCAAGGATGGCGTCGGCATGACGGTTGAAGATTGCGCAGGCCTCAGCAGCCTCGTGTCCTTGATTGTCGAGGCGGATGCGGACTTGGCGGATCGTTTTGGTTTGGAGGTCAGTTCGCCGGGTATCGACAGGCCGCTTGTGAAGATAAAGGACTATGAAAAGTATTTAGGTCACGTTGCGAAAGTTGAGTTGAACAAACCGATCGAAGGCCAACGTCGTTTTCAGGCCAAGATCAAATCCGTTTCGAGCGAGGAGATTGAGTTCGCTCTGGACGCAAGAGTTTTGAAAGTGCCGTTTCAAACTATCGAACGCGCAAAGTTGGTGCTTACGGATGAGTTGCTAAAATCTAAGGAGAAGTGAAAATGGAGTTACTACAGGTTGCCGAAGTTGTTTCCCGCGAAAAAGGGATCGAACGCGACGAAGTTCTGGCCGCGATGGAACAGGCCATTCAAAAAGCCGGCCGCGCGAAATACGGGCATGAACACGATATCCGCGCCGAAATCGACCGTAAAACGGGCGAAGTGCACTTGCAGCGCTGGCTTCAGGTGGCGGATCCCATTGAGAACGAATTTACGCAAATAACAGTCAAGGCCGCGAAGAAAACCAAGTCTGACGCGCAAGTCGGCGACTTTATCGTTGACGACCTTCCCCCCATCGAAATGGGACGCATTGCGGCGCAGACGGCCAAGCAGGTCATCGTGCAAAAGGTGCGCGAGGCCGAACGCCATCGCCAGTTCGAGGAATACAAAGATCGCGTCGGCGAAGTCATCAGCGGCATCGTCAAGCGCGTCGAATACGGCAATATCACCATCGATCTGGGACGCACCGAAGCCATGCTTCGCCGCGACGAAAGCTTGCCGCGCGAACATTTCAAAAACGGCGACCGCGTCCGCGCCTACATTTACGACGTACGCGAAGAACAACGCGGGCCGCAGATTTTCCTGTCGCGCACGCATCCTTTGTTTATGGCCAAGCTGTTCACGCAGGAAGTTCCGGAAATTTACGACGGCGTCATCGAGATTAAGTCCGTTGCGCGCGATCCCGGAAGCCGCGCTAAAATCGCCGTCGTGTCGAACGACAGCGGCATCGATCCCGTCGGCGCTTGCGTCGGCATGCGCGGCAGCCGCGTTCAGGCAGTCGTCGGCGAATTGCAGGGAGAAAAAATCGACATCATTCCTTGGTCGTCCGATCCTGCGACGTTTGTCGTCAACGCGTTGGCTCCGGCTGAAGTCGCCAAGGTCGTGCTCGACGAAGAAAACAACCGCATGGACGTCGTCGTTCCCGACGAACAATTGTCGCTCGCCATCGGCCGTCGCGGACAGAACGTCCGTCTGGCCTCGATGCTTACGGGCTGGGACATCGATATTCTGACGGAAAAGGAAGAATCCGATCGCCGTCAGCAAGAAGTTTCAACGCGCACTGCCTTGTTCATCGAAGCTTTGGCCGTCGATGACGTGATTGCGCATTTGCTCGTGACCGAAGGCTTTACGAAGGTTGAGCAAATTGCGGATACCCCTATCGATGAGTTGGGCGAGATCGAAGGCTTCGATTCCGAAGTCGCCGGAGAATTGCAGGAACGCGCCCGCAATTGGCTGGCTGAAAACGCCGCCAAGCTTGAGGCTCGGCGCAAGGAACTGGGCGTCGTTGACGAAGTCGTTGCTTTGCCGGGACTCGCTATCGAAATGGTGGTCAAGCTCGGTGAGAAGGGTATCAAGACTCTTGATGATGTCGCGGATCTCGCCAGCGATGAGCTGCGCGAGATTGTCGGAAACGATGAACTGAATGAGGCCAAAGCCAATGAGATCATCATGGCTGCGCGAGCTCATTGGTTCAACGATCCGCCGTCGGCGTGAGATGAGGACCGAAACCCATAATGACAGCAGTTTTCAAACGTGCTCGGAAAAAAGCGGAAAGCCCGGAAGGGATGAAAATCCCCGAAGAGGGGCGCCGTTGTCTGGTCACGGGCGAATCGAGACCGCGGACAGAAATGATCCGCTTTGTCATAGGGCCTGAGAACGCCGTCGTTCCAGATCTTTCCGAAAATCTTCCCGGACACGGGTTATGGGTCACGGCGACAGCCGATGCCGTTCATCAAGCAGCCAAGAAAAATGTGTTTTCCAAAGAAGGGGGCGTGCGCCCGGCGGCCACATTAGCCGAGGACGTCGCTAAACTTCTTCACAAGCGTTGTTTGGGTTTTCTGGGGCTTGCGAAGGGGGCGGGGATTGCCGTTTTAGGCGAAACCCAGACCGAATCTGCTCTTCGAGCCAATAAACTCGCGCTTTATCTGCATGCGCCCGACGCGACGCGCGAGCTTGATAACCGAAATTCTATTCCCGATTGCGGACTTTTTTCCCGCGACGCTTTGGGGGCGGCGCTTGGTTACGAGCAAATCGTCTATGCTGGTCTTGCGCCTCACGGAATTACGAAAAAACTAATGCTGGAAATTAAGCGGCTTAGGTCTATGACTACTTTGCCTACCAAAGGAAAGAGTGAAGGATAAGATGACGGAAGAGAAGAAAAAATCGGTTTTAAGTCTCGGCGCGCGTCCCAAACTGGAATTAAAAAAGCCGGTCGCAGCGACCTCCGGCGGCGCATCGGAAACGGTGCGGCAAAGTTTTTCGCATGGCCGATCCAAAGCCGTCGTCGTTGAAGCCAAGAAAACCGTCAAGCGCGGCGAAGGCGAAGGAACCAAAGGACCCGCCTCAAAAACAACATCTAGCGTCAATAAAAGCGGCCGTTCGACCAGCGCTGTTTTGCATACGTTGACAGCGGGCGAACGCGAAGCGCGCGCCCGCGCTTTACGCGGCGCCGCAGCAGAACCAAGCCGGATAGAGCACGATTATTTTCAGGCCGAGGTCGTTCGTCCTTCCGTCGAGGAAGAAACGCCCTCAACCCCGATGACGCGCGATGGTTTGCGCCAGCGCGAAATGGAAGAGCTTCGCCATATTCAAGAACAGGAAAAAACAGAAAGCGCGAAAAAGAAACAAGAAGACGAAGTTCGCCATCGCGACTTGCAGGCGGCGCGCCGCCCCGCAGGAACAACAGCCGAAGACAGAAGCCGCAGTGCTGTGGCGCGTCCGGGCGAAAGTCTTTCGGGACGTCCGTCGCATCGCGCCGTCGGTAAGCGCGAGGACGAAGAAGAAGGGGGGCTCCGTAAACCGGGTCGCCTTCCGCCGCGCCGCGGCATAGGCGATGAACGCCGCGCCGGTCACAAAGTCAACGTAACGCAGGCGTTGTCCGACGAAGAAGGCGGAGGTCGCCGCCGTTCAGTCGCTTCCATGCGCCGCCGCGCAGAACGTCATCGCCGCGAAGCGATGGAGCAGCAGCACCAAGAGCCCATCAAGGTTATGCGCGACGTAACCATTCCTGAAGCCATTACGGTACAGGAACTCGCCAACCGCATGGCGGAACGCGGCGTCGATGTGATCAAGATTCTTATGAAGCTCGGCGTCATGGCAACCATTACGCAAACCATTGATGCCGACACGGCAGAACTGGTTGCGACTGAATTTGGACATCGTATCAAGCGCGTGACGGAAGCCGATATTGAATCAGACATCGGCGGAATTAAGGATACGGCGGAAAACCTGAAAGCCAGAGCGCCCGTCGTTACCGTTATGGGCCACGTCGATCACGGCAAAACGTCGCTTCTTGACGCACTGCGCCACACCTCCGTCGTCGCGGGCGAAGCGGGCGGCATTACCCAGCACATCGGTGCGTATAGGATTATTCTGCCCGAAAAGTCCCATGGCTTCGATTGCGTGACATTTATCGATACGCCGGGTCACGCGGCCTTTACCGAGATGCGTTCACGCGGCGCTCAAATTACGGACATCGTTGTTCTCGTGGTAGCGGCCGACGACGGCATTATGCCGCAAACGATCGAGGCTATTAAACACGCTAAGGCTGCAAACGTGCCGATTGTTGTCGCGATCAACAAATGCGACTTGCCTGCTGCAAAGCCCGACCGCGTGCGTCAGGAATTGCTGCAACATGACATTCAAGTCGAAGAGCTGGGCGGCGAAGTGCTGTCGGTTGAAATTTCCGCCAAAACGAAAAAGGGTCTCGACAAGCTTCTGGATGCGATTTTGCTGCAAGCAGAAATACTCGACCTTAAAGCCAATCCCGACCGCACAGCCGAAGGCTCCGTGGTCGAAGCCAGACTTGAAAAAGGTCGCGGCTCCGTTGCGACGGTTCTGGTCAGACGTGGGACGCTTAAGGTCGGCGACATCTTTGTCGCAGGCAGCGAATGGGGCAAAGTGCGCGCGTTGGTCGACGATCGGGGCAATCCCATAGCTTCTGCAACACCGTCGATGCCTGTCGAAGTTTTGGGCCTCAACAGCACGCCGAGCGCGGGCGACGAACTCCTTGTCGTTTCCGACGAAGCTAAAGCGCGCGAAATCGCCGAATTCCGCCTCCGCCGCAAGAAAGCCATTGCCGCAGCGGCCTCGACGCCGCGCGGCAATTTCGAGCAGATGATGCAAAACATCAAGACGGGCGCGGCCAAAGAATTGGCAGTGCTTATTAAGGGCGACGTCCACGGCTCCGTCGAAGCGATCAAAACTGCGCTTGTCAAGCTGACGGACGAAAATACCGAAGTGAAGGTTCGTGTGCTCGACTCCGCTGTCGGCTCCATTACGGAATCCGACGTGACGCTCGCCAAGGCGTCGAACGCCATGTTGATCGGCTTTAACGTACGCGCTAACGCGCAGGCTCGTGAAATGGCTAAACGCGATGCCGTCGAACTACGTTACTACTCGATCATTTATAACGTGATCGACGACGTGAAGCAGGCCTTATCGGGAATGCTGGCGCCGACCTTACGCGAAAACTTCCTTGGCAACGCGCAGATTCTGCAGGTCTTCAACATTACGAAGGTCGGCAAAGTCGCAGGTTGTAAAGTCACCGAAGGCGTTGTTAAGCGCGGTGCAAAGGTTCGTTTGCTTCGCGACAACGTCGTCATCCACGAAGGTTCTCTCAAAACGCTCAAGCGCCTTAAGGACGAAGCGAAGGAAGTTCGCGAAGGCTTCGAATGCGGCATGGCGTTTGAAAACTACGACAACATTCAAGCAGGCGACGTTATCGAGTGCTTCGAGGTTGAAGAAATCGCCCGGCAGCTTTAAGTTCTGCGCAACAGCTGGATGCCGTCGTCCTGTGCGCTACCATACCTGCGATTAATCCGGAAAACGGTTCCCGTTTTTGGGATCCGTCGGGGTGATTCGCGGTTTTCCCTTTCCTTTCATCGCTAAATACTTTCATCGAAGAGGGAAGGGGGGCGTGTGGGCGCAAAGCACACCAAGAACTGGCAAGAAATTACCAAAATTTGACTTCAGGTTGAATGAGTTGGAAAAATACAAAATCCGATAATTCGCGATCTTAGGCGGCGTTTTTAAAGCTGTCTTTGTTTCGGTGTCGAATCGTTCTTCTTTGGTTTTGTGCCTTTGAAGTTACTCGCAAAAATTTTTATTTACGTTCTGTTAACGCTTCCATTCCGCCCCAAAAAACTGTTATGGTGCAAGGCTCATGTCGCACACGGATGGGACACGGTTTGTTCTCTTGTCGAAACGATAAGAATCAGGCTCTCCATCTATCAGGTAATAACGGGAATTAGAGGATCAAATGGTTCCGCAAACGACTCCACTAAGTTCTTCTCCAGCTCATGCTCCGACGCCCATTGCTGCAAAACCAGCAGAAGTTAAGAAACCGGTCTCACCCAAGACGTCCGGGAAAGCTTCCATGCCTTTCTGGGTTGGCCTCGGCATTTCTCTTGCCTGGGTAACGATTGTTCTCGCCGTTGTCGGCAAAGCAGGCGCCGCGCATAGTTTTGGCGGCGTTGCGTTAGCCGATTGGGCCGTCGGCATTTCCGCCGCCGTTTCTCCCGTCGCCATGGTGTGGATGGTTACCGCGTATTTACAGCGCGCAACCGACATTCAAACGATTACCGATCCTTTGCGCCGTCAGTTGACTCTTATCACCGGCGAATCCGGCGCGGCCGATGCGCGCATCCGTCGTTTTAACCAAGCTATCCGCGAGCAAATCGAATTGTTGCGCAGCGCGCAGAACGTTAGCCAGGAAGATATGGAAGCGGTCATGGATCGCGTGCAACAGCATCGCGCCGATCTCGAACGCTTCGAAAATGTCAGCACGCAACAGGTTAAGGAAATCCAGGACGTCGTGCGTCGCAGCATGTTCCAGATTGAGCAGATGATGGATGACAAGTTCACCATGCTGCGCGTTCTTGACGGTAAGCTGCAGCAAAACGGCGAAGGCTTTGCGCGGCAGGTCGAAACGGTTGGCGGGCAAGTTGCCCAGATGCTCGAAGACGTCGAGAAAACGTCCACGCAAATCGCCGATGCGCTCGACCGCGCCCAACGCGATAGCCAAAAATTGTCCGAAACCTCGCGCTTGCAGGAAGCAAGCCTTACGACAGCTGCTGAATCGGCAGCGGAAACGCTGGGTGGATTGTCCAGCAAGATCGACCTTAGCGTCGCGCGTTTCCTCGAACGCGCCTCGACGGCGCGCGAAGAAGCAACGCAGATGGCTCAAGCCCTCGATGCGCAAACCAGAACGCTCGACGATTTCAGCGTGACATTGCCGGCGCGCGTCAGCGAAGCCGAGTCCGTTTTACGCGGCGTTGCCGATCGTTTGTACGCCAGCGAACAATTTGCGCGCGAACAGGCGGTCAATCTCAGCGAGAAGCTGTCGCATCAGGTTGACGGGCTTCAAAACTTTATGAACCGTTTTGCGGAGGGCTTTAACGAAATCGGTTCCGGCATCAATCGTCGCCAAGGCGATTTGAAGGATTTGGCCGAACGCATCGACACCACGGCTACCGGTTTCTTCGGCTCGTGGGAGAAGTCGATCGATAATCTCAACGATCGCATGGGCAATTCGTTGTTGCGCTTCACCGTCGTCAACGACGAAACGCGCCGCAATGCGGAGTCCGTGTCCGCGCATCTGACCGATACAACGGGCAAGTACGAAGATGTCGTCACGCGTATGCACGCGTTGTCGACCGACAGCAGCGCTCAGATGAAGACAATGACCGAAGAGGTCGTGTCGCACTTATCGCAATTCGAGAAATTAAGCGCCGCTTCAGCCCATGCGGGCGAAGAAGTGCAGAAACGCGCCAACGACGCTTTGCAGAATTTGCAACACGTTTTGGATCGTGTCCTTGCCGCGCGCGACGCGACGCATTCCGTCGGTCAGGCTCTCGTCAAGGACATCGGCGAGGCCGTGAACCAGAACGAGAAGATGATTCAACGCCTCAACGAAACGGCTCAGTTGGGCGCGCGCGCGATCAGCGCCGCGACCGAGAATTTGGGACGCCAGGAAGGCGAAATCCTGGGCAAGGCGCGCGCCAGCGAAGCCGTGCTTTTAGAGACCGTGCAAAAACTGCAAACTCAGGCCGAAACGGCGGGCAAATCCTTGCGCGAGCAGACGGTAAGCCTGATGAACCTCTTGGCCGAAGCTCAGGGCCAGATGTCCGCGACCGACCAAAAGCTGCAAAGCTTCGCCGCGCAGGCGGTGGCGCCCGTCCAAAAGGCGGTCGAACGCCTCGATGCGAGCGCAGAGCAGGGGCTAAGGACGTTGGGCAATTTCGGCGAAGGCTTGTCCGCGCAAGTGGAACGCCTGCAGGAATTCCATACCCGCATCGGCGGCCTCAGCCAGGATATGACCAAGACAACGGCGGAATCCGCCGGCGCCTTCGAATCCTTGGGCGATCGTTTTGCCAAGGTTCGCGCTTCGCAGGAAGAAACGGCGCGGCACATGTTGTCCCAGTTCTCCGCTATGTCGGACAGTTTGCGGCATGAGGTGACGAGCCTCGACAATCAGGCGGCTCAGGCCATCGAAGTGCTGCAACAGGCGGCGATGCTTGTCGGCGAGCAATCCCATCAGATGATGGAAAAAGCTCAATCTTCGGGAACGCAGATTACGGAAGTCGCGACATCCCTGCAGGCCGAAGCGGCGCAAATTCAAGCCGTCATACGCCGCCAGACCGACGGCGTCGGCGCCGAATTGTCGCGCGCCGAAGAAAAATTCAATATGCTCAGCGAAGTCATTCGCGAGAAGGCCAATGCGGCGCATGCCTTGATCGATCTTACAGCAGCTCATTACGGCGATGTTTCCGAGAAGCTGGAAGCCAACGTTGAGACTGCGCACGGCAAGGTCGAAACGCTTAATGCCGCCTTGACGCGGCAGTCCGACCAAATCGAAGCCAGCGCATCGAAGATCGAAAAGCATGCCGTCGAGATCACGGCAGCCGGCAACAATGCCGTCGACAGGCTGTCTATACTTAAAGAAAAGATGATCGACACGCACGATGCGGCCGTCGCTCATAGCAATAAAGCCATCGATAAACTGGACGAAACGACCACGGCGTTCCAGAACAGCACGACGGCGATGATCGTTTCGGCACAAACAGCAGCCGATGCCGTTATCAAATCGAGCGATACGCTCGACGAGAAAGCCGACAAGCTCGTTAATTGCGGGCAGCAGATCGCGGGCGTCTTGAATGAGCTGACGCAAGCAACCAGCGCTTTGTCGGAAAAGGCTTCGACGATCCGCCACAGCATGGAGCAACAGAACAGCCGTCTCTTGATGCAGTTGACGGACTCGGTTTCGCAGTTGGATTCGACGGGCAACGAGTTCCGGAAGCTGATCACGGCGGTCACGGAAGGCTCGGACAAGGCTTCGGCTCGCTTTAACGAAATGACGGAAGTCGCAGACAAGCGCATCAGCAGCACGACACAAGAGTTGTACACCACAGCGGAGAGGGTCGAAAAAACGCTTTCCGAATTGGGCGTCAATATTACGCAACAGGCGGCGACGATGACGATCGTCGGCGACCAGATCGGCGAACAGCAGAAAACGTTATTTGACGCCAATGAAAAACAGCGCGTCCAATTGCTCGATTTGTTCGATAGATTGACCGTTGCGCATAAACAGGCCTCGGATGTTGCCGAAAAGACAATTTCATATTTGTCTCAATCGCTTACAGAAATCGACCATCAGGTCGGCGACGTCAGCGACAGGTCGCAAACGGCCATCGGCAATATCAAGATTGCCAGCGCCGGATTCTCGGATCAGTCGGCTCTCTTATTGCAGAACGCGCAGGCGGCGGAACAGCAGGCGCGCACCGTTCTTCAGGTAACGTCGGCATTACAAGAACAAGCGTCTCAATTGCGCGCCAGCTTGCAGTCGGAAAGCCAACGCGCAGGCGAAAGCCTCGGCGCTTTGCTCAGCCGTTTGACGACAGGCGGCACGGAAGTGCGCGAGATGGGCACTAGCACGAACGTTGTTTTGTCGAATTTGCAACGCGCGCTCAGCTCTCAGACGGCGGAACTCAACACCGAGATGGAAAAGATCGGCGAACGCCAACGCACGCTGACTGTGGCGCTTGACGCGCAACGGGAAACGATCGGCAATCTTCTGAACCGCTTAACAGCCGCACAGGATCAGACGGCTTCTGCCGCTGAACGCACGGTCTCGCGTTTGACCGAAGGAGCGAAGCAGATTGCGCAAAACGTAGAGGTTATCGACGCCCGCACTCAGGATGCGTTAAACCACGTGCAAAAGGCATCGGCAGGATTCTCTTACGAAACCGAAGTCATCGGAAAGAATGCACAACTGGCCGTTGCCGATGCCCAACAGGTTTTGGCTTCTGCCACGACCATGCGCGAACAGATCGACACGCTGCGTAACTCGATACGCGAAGAAGGCGACTCGACCGGCAATATGCTCAGTTCCTTGCTGAGCAAGGTCAAGCTCGGGGCCGAAGATATCCGCAGCGCCAGCGTGCTGACGGAAACGTCATTGACGAACTTCAACGCCAACGTCACGCAGCATAGCGCTGTCCTGGCCGAGTCCGTAAAGACTCTCGATGAGCGTCAGACGTCGTTGGTTTCCTCGCTCAACGCGCAACGCGATACGATAGGCGGCTTGCTCTCCCGCTTCGCTCAGGCGCAGGAAGAAACGGTCACTGTTGCCGAACGCACGGCCTCGCGCCTCAACGAAGAAGCACAAAGCATTGCCACCAGCATCGATTTGATCGGCGCTCAGGCCAGCACGACATTGGCCAGCGTTCAGGCTTCCGTCAGCGGCTTTGCCGAACAGGCGGTTGCAATCAAGTTGCAGGGTCAGCAGGCCGAAGAGCAGGTTCGCAATATGATGTCGGCGACGTCCGGCATGCAGGATCACGCCAAGGCTATGCGCGACTCCATACAATCCGAGACGGGTCGTGTGGTCGAGCTTCTGTCGAGCGTCATCGACAAACTCGATACGGCGACAAACCAACTCAAGACGCAGGACAGCGAAACGACGAAGGATCTCGATCAGACGACACAACGCTTGTCAAGCGTCACGCAAGTCGGCGCCGATCTCCTGCAAACTCAGACGCAGGCATTGAACGTCGCCATGGATCAGGCCGAAACGCGCATGAGTCAGGCCAACGCCAAGGCCTGCGAGCAAATGAAGCAGGTTATCGAAGCCAGCGATAAGGCCGAGGCGAAAACGCAGACGTTGGCGAACGCCGCCGAATTTGCGACCAAACGCCTGGTTTCATTGCGCGACACGATGGCCGAAACGGACAAGGAAGGGCGTGACACAGCCGTCAATGCGTTTGGACGCATCGAAGAAGTCAAGGCTCTGCTTAAAGACCAGATGCAGCATCTGGTCGACGAGTCGCAAAAGGCGGTCGAACAAGTCTCGGGCGCCACGCAGACTCTCGTTACGCAAAGCGACGCACTGCGCGCCAATCTGTCGTCGTCGGAATCGGCGTTGACCGAAGCCGCGAACCTCGTTCGCGAAGAGGCCAAGCAGATTCCCGCCACGTTGAATCGCGGCGTTTCCGAAATCGAAGCTGCGACCAGGCTTTTCAAGAGCCATACGACGGAAGTCGATCAGGCGATGGTCGGCACAGCCGATCGCTTTATCTCGGTTACGGCGCACGCGCGCGAAAACCTTGCCGAGGAAATGAAGAACGTCAGCAGCATCGCCGACGACGCCGGAAAGATTCTCGATGGGTTCAACCAATTGTTGGTCGAGCAAGTGGCCTCACTCAGGCAGAACACGGCCATGCTTTCGGGCGAACAGCAAGACCTGGTCGAAAAGGCCAGCCTTGGCGTCACGTCCTTGGCCGAAGCCAGCCAGCGTCTTTTGGCACTGCGTACCGAAGCTATATCAACGGCAGAGCGTTTGGTTCAGGAATTCGACATCCTCGACCAGCGCGCGGCGATGACGGGAGGGCGTCTGGCGCAGGCGGGCGAAGGCATTTCCAAGCAGGTCGAAGCCATATCGGTGGCGACGGCCAATGCCGAAGGCCGCATCACAAGCGTCGGCGATACGCTGCGCGACCAGTTGGATCGCATCCGCGGGGGCTTGCAAGGCCAGATCGACGAGATCAGCCGCGGCTTGCTGCAGATTACGGCTCAGCTTGAACGCACGGGCGCCAATTTGCGCTCGACGGCGGTCGGTGCGGTGGCGGACGTCGAACGCGTCGGCCAGCGTTTCGGAGAAACAGGCTCGGCGGCGGCGTCTCAGGTTGCTGCGGAAACCGAAAGAATGCGCAAAGCGACGGAAGACGTCGAAACAATTCTCGGCGGATTCAGCGAAAAGTTCGACCAAATGATCGACCACATGGCGCAAGCCGGAGCCGACATCAAGTATCAGGAAGGCACGGCGATCGAGCATCTGCAACGCATGTTGGGTCAGCTCGGCTCGATAGCCGAGAAGCTCGAAGGCGCGAAGGCGCTGTCGGGCGACGTCAGCCAGCGCGCGATCGAACGTTTGGACGAAGTCGTCACGGCGGTTCAATCGCAGATGAGCAAGCTAACGTCCGGCGCTCAAACGGCGGCGGGCATTATGCGCGGCATCGGCCAGATCTACAGCGACCAGACGGGCTCGCTGACCAAGGGCGTGGGCGAGGCGCATAATCAGGTTCTCAGCATGAACAAGAGCATCGACGATATGCAACGCCGCACCGATCATATGCGCGCTGCGCTCAAGATGCAGGGCGAAGATCTGATGAACTCCATGCGTACGATCTTGAACCAGCTGGAAAGCACGGGCGACGGGCTGTCTGACGCCGTTCATCGCAGGCTGGAAGAGCAACAAGCGACGAAACGGGTCATCTAAAAGCGGGGCGGGTTATGCTGTTTCAAAAACAAATGAAACCGCAGCATCTTGCCCCGGAAGCTTCTTTTGCGTGTTCTGACGTTTTTCCCAAGTCGGCGGATACGCAGCTCATAGAAATCAAGAAAGAAAAACTCTTCGCAAAAGATGTTTGCGGAGAAACCCCTTTACCTGCCTTCGAAGGACGATAAGCGAAGGACGACAAACGAGAAAGAGCGAGCGTGGACGGCATTATCAGTCACTATGGCAGCTTGGAGCCCAATACGCTCGTTGCGTTTGGGCTGCTCTTGTTGTTCGGCGTCTTTGGGGGGGTATTAGCCAATCGTGTTTCTTGGCTCCCGACGATTTCAGCGTTCATGCTGATAGGCCTTGTTTTTGGTCCACACGGAATCAACATCTTTACCGAATCTATATTGCTGGAATCTGAGCTGCTTGTCGATATTGCCTTAGGGCTCATTCTTTACAAGCTGGGGAATATGATTCATCCGCGGCATATTTTGCGTAACAAGACGCTTCTTTTGACATCGTTATTGGAAACGAGCCTGACTTTTTTCAGCGTTATGTTTATCGTTATGGCTTGCGGTTACAATGTCGCCATCGCGGCGCTTATCGGCGCCATTTCAATATCGTCGTCGCCGGCGGTTCTTGTGCATGTTTCCGAGGAAATGAAAGCCAAGGGGCCGGTGACCGAAAGAACCAAGTCTTTGGTTGCCATGAACAATATAATCTCCTTCTTATGCTTTACGGCTATGTTGCCCTTTGCCTTGTCCGTCAAGAAAGTCTCGTGGGTCGAAATACTATTATTGCCCTTATATAGATTTGTCATTGCTGCCGCTATCGGCGTCGCAGTGGCGTGGATTTCAACCCGTATCGCAAGCGTATTAAGGTACCGTGATGAACATTATCACTTCACGATTATTGCGGGGAGCATTGCTCTGGCGCTAGGCCTGTCCATGATGTTCCATACGTCTTTATTGTTCTCGATGCTGACGTTGGGCGTCGCAACGAGGGGCTTTGAAAAAAGCCACGCCATGATTTCTACTACGGGCCTTAGTGAAGGCGCGGATTTGTTTTTCATTATCTTGTTTGTTATGGCCGGAGCTCACTTGAATATCGGCGCCGTCGCTGTCGCAGGCTTTCTTCCTTTTTTGCTGGTTTTGGCCAGGATTGCGAGCAAGTTTGTGGGCATCTTCGGCGTCAAAAACAGGTGTGGGCACAGCATAAAGGAATGTGCCGCGACATCGTTGCTTCTGATACCGATGGCGGGCATGGCTATCGGCCTTGTTACTACCCTTCGGAATCTTGTCCCTGAATTTGGAGATCAAGTTTCCGCCATTATTCTCACGATGGTCGTTGTTTTTGAAACTATAGGGCCTTTTGTCGCCGTTGCAGCTTTCCGTCTCGCAGGCGAGGCGGAAAAACTCGATGCGGAAGAGAACGTTCTCACTACCTGATAGGCCGCAATACTTTAAGTTTTTTCTCTTATGCTGTGTCGCGCATACCTAGACCGGCAGCCAAACCCGCGCTCTTAACCCACCGAGCGGGCTGTCTTCCAGAATAACGTCGCCGCCGTGCGAGCGCGCGATATCGCGCGCGATGGTCAGGCCCAGCCCGACGCCGCCCGTTGCCGGATTGCGGGATTCATCGGCGCGCGTAAAGGGGCGGAACATTTCTTCGCGTAAGCTTGGCTCAATGCCGGGGCCGTCGTCGTCGATGGTAATCGAAACGGTTTGCTCGCTGGCTCCCGCGTTAATTTCGGCCCGCGTGCCGTAACGAAGGGCATTGCCGATTAAATTGGTCAGGCAACGCTTCATGGCATTGCGGCGCACGATAAACTCGATGCCCGGCGGCACATTCAATTCGATATTCGGATTTTGCCTTCGCGCCGAGGCCACAACTTCGTTCAGCAACTCGCCGATGTCCGCAGGCACGGCAGGTTCAGTTTCTTCGCCGCGCGCAAACGCCAAATAAGCGTTGAGCATTTCTTCCATTTCGGCGATGTCGCTTGAAAGTTCGGACGTTTCGGGCGTTGCGCCCATCATCTCGATCTGAAGCTTCATACGCGTCAGAGGCGTGCGCAAATCGTGGCTTACTCCCGCCAGCATGGCGGTGCGCTGCGTAATCTGGCGCCTCAAGCGATCGCGCATGACCATCAGCGCGGCGCCCGCTTGCCGGACTTCGGTCGAGCCTTCGACCTTAAACCATGGCACCTCGCGGCCTTTGCCGATGGCTTCGGCGGCGGCGGCAAGGCGGCGAACGGGGCGGATTTGATTGCGCATGAACAGAAGCGCGATGAACGTCAGCAAAATAGAGCTTCCGGTCATCCACAGAATGAACACTTGCGTCGTCGGGGTATAAACGCGCTTTTCGGGCGACAGAATGGTGTAAACGCCCTGCGCCACGCCCACGCGGATTCGGATGGTATCGGGCGCATAAGTCGTGTCGAGAACATAGGGGTATGACAACCGATCGTTTAACGAGCGTTTTAAAATCACGGCAATGGGGCCCCGAATGGGAATAGGGGGCGGCAGTACCTCGCCGGGCGCGAACGTGACGGCCAGACTCATCTTTTTCAGAGCCAGGTGTTTAATGCCCTCGGTCGTTTCGGGGGCATTGCTTCTTTGCAGAAGTTCGACAATGACAGCTGTATCGCCCGCGAGGCCGTTGGTCATGCGTTGCGTGACGGTATACCAATGCCTGTTGAAAAAGACGTACGTCGCGACCACCAGCATAATAAACGTCGGCAGCACGAAGATCATCAGCGTGCGCCCAAAAAGGCTGCGCGGCAGCACACGCTTGAAACGAAGCGTGAGGGTGGGGCGGCGGGGCGCTGGGGTCAGGTTTTCCATCACGGCGTTAATGTATCGTTCCTCAACTGGCTTCGCAAATTTTATCCCGAAGGTGCCGAAAAACATGGCTTTTTAGCCCAAAGGGGCAAAGGCGGTAAGAATATGTTAAAAAACATTATGTACTAAGGAAAAGAAGTAGTGTAAGGGAAACGCCCTTAAAAACGGATGGCGGCGGCACACGGCATGATCAACATTATTCGAGCCAAATTGCATGGATTGCGGGTGACGGGTGCGGATATCACCTATCACGGCTCGATTACGCTTGACCCCGAGCATTGCGCGCAGGCGGGAATATATCCCTTAGAGTTCGTGAACATCTGGAACAAAAACACAGGCGCGCGGATTTCGACGTATGTCATTTACGGCAAAGCGGGATCAAAGTGCTGCATCCTTAACGGCGCGGCGGCGCGGACGTGCCAGGTCGGCGACGAAGTGATCATCGCGGCGACCGAGCAGATCGAACCAGAAGAATTATGCAGCCACCGCCCGCGCGTTTTGACGTTTAAGGGCGAGAACGAGATTTCCGAAATTTTGCAGTACCGCGTGGAAGAAGGCAAAACCCAGCCCTTCGACTTCTTTATCGACAAGGTAAAATAGTGAAGCTCCCCTCCCCTTGAGGGCGCGAAACGGCAATTGCCACAAACACATCAGTAGTGATAACGCGGTTAGGGGAGGGGTCGTCGGTCAGGCTCATCCTATCCTTTATTCTTTCTCGTCATCCCCTCTTTTCCCGTCATTCCCGCGAAAGCGGGAATCCAGCGTCGCGCGTCCGCGCGACACAAGAATCTGCCTTGTTAAGGGCTCTTTTTGAAGGAAATCGGCGCTTTAGCCGCCCAAAACCTCGACACGGCGGGGCAGTCTGTTGTAAAGAAAAACCCTGCCGGATGGGTGTCCGAGTGGTTTAAGGAACCAGTCTTGAAAACTGGCGTGGAGGTAACTCCACCGTGAGTTCGAATCTCACCCCATCCGCCATTACATGTTATATAATGTAATATTATCAAATAGTTATTAATAACAGGAAGGTCTAGTCCCACAACTAGTCCCACAAGGCTGTTTCCAACGAGAGCGAAAAAGAAGGCTATTTAAAGGCGACTAAAAACACGTCTTTTTTATAGTGTAAGAAAACTCAGCCGCTTCCTTTTAGGGGCTTCAAAAACCCCTTTTTCAGAACAGCTTTCCTTCCTTCACATAAATTTGTCATGTACTATACGCCAAACAAAACAATGAATTAGCCGCCGGAGAGAGCGGTTTTTTCATTTTGTACGGCAAAAATACGGCATAGCAGCCATTTAAAAGAGCATAAAACTCTACGAATCCCCCTCTTGCGGTAATTTTTATTTAGCGCAATGGTTGAACTCTTTCGTGTGGTTTCTATTAGTAAGTAGGCTCAAAATTCCACAAACGGGGGTTCAATTATGCGTTCGACTTTTGTCCTTTTCGCAATGCTAATGGTTTCCGGTTGTTCGACGATTATTGAAGGTCGCTCCCAACAAATACAAATCAATACGAATCCCGAAGGGGCAGCCTGTAAATTAGTCAGAAAAGGAGAAACCCTAACAACCGTTTCTCCGACGCCAGCTTGTGCTTATATCGAAAAAACAAAAGACGATATTAAAATCATCTGCAGCAAAACCGGATATGAAACCGCTACATATATGAATAAATCAAGTTCTGCCGGAGCCACTTTTGGAAACATTGTGGCGGGTGGACTGATAGGCTGGGGGGTGGACTCGGCAACAGGTTCAGACAACAAATATGATAGTCCTGTGAACATTACGCTTTCCAAGAAATAAGGAACATCGCTGGGGAAAAGTTAGCTACACAAAAGAGGGGAAAAAATGCAAGCAATACTAGCAATACTGCTGAGCTTAGGCCTCTCTCTCTCTCCCTGCGCTTCCACATCATCTGCTTACCAAATGACCCCCATTGGTTCAGTAGCGCGTTCTGGCTGTTGCTCTTGGCATGGCGGTGTATGTGGTTGTTCTAATGGTAGAGCGGTTTGTTGTGATGGTAAACTAAGCCCCTCTTGTGGATGCAACTAACCATGATGATACACCAGAATATCCTTAAATATTGCGGAACAGCGGCAACGATTTGGGTTGTTTTAATTGTACTTCTATTTTCGTTTCATGCTGGAGCAGAAAATGTTTACGTAAAATACCGAGGTCAAGTTGACCTGAAATCATTTGAGTGCAGTGATATTACTCGCAGTAGTTTTATAGAACGTGTGTGTTTCGATAAAAAGAATCAATACATGGTTATCAGTTTAAATGGGACATATTATCATTACTGTGAAATAGGCAGTAACACAGTGAGTGAGTTGTTGGCCGCTGCATCTATGGGAAGGTTTTATAATTCAGAAATAAAAGGCAGATATGACTGCAGAACCCATGCGATGCCTTCATATAACTAAAGTGAGGGAGAACATCACTTGATAATTGGAACCTTTCATAGTGCAGAAGATGGCTTTGCTGGTCGGTTATATGGAATGGGACTGGATAATATTCCAATAGCAATCATCCCGTTAGAAAGCGGTAAGTCATATGCCGTGTTAATTGCTGGGGAAAACGTAAACACTTCTATTGAAATAGGCAAAGCGAGGCGATGCCGTGGGGAAAACGGCGGATACTTAGACGTAAGAATTGATTGTCCAATTCTCCCTGCAGCTGTGAAAGCAAGAATGAAACTTAAGCCATCACGTGAAGGTGTATACCAATTGGAATGGATACGAGATGGACGCCAGTGAGAGAATAAAACATGCGGCCATTACGCTTGCGTATGTGTTTCGATAGTTGAGTTTTAGCGCAACTTAAACCAAGGAGGATGAAATGAATAAGCTAGCAATGATTGGATTAATTGTGGCGGTTTTGTTTTCGTTAGGAGCCAGCGCTTGGGCTCATTCTGGGGGGACAGATAGGAATGGGTGCCATTATGACCACAAAAATGGCGGATATCACTGCCATTAATTAACCTATAGGAAAGCGGAGAAGCGTTCTTGTTTTTCCAGAATGCTTTTCCGCCTGCGCGGGCATAAAATGAACAATGCAGCATTTTTCTATAAACTCGCAGCGGTATTGTGTGCTCTTCTCTTTCTCGCAATAGCGCCACTGCCTTATGGTTATTACACATTTCTGCGCATAGCGATTTGTGTGGCAAGTGCAATATTTTTGTATGCGGCGTGGAGTGAAAATAATAAATCCATTTGGGTTTTTGTATGGGGAGGCATAGCTATTTTGTTTAATCCAATTATCCCGATACATTTATCTAAAGAGGTATGGGGCGTTATAGACATATTTGTTGGGATGCTTTTTGCTTATCAGGCAATACGACAATATAAATTTTCTGTAAGGGGAGATTCTAACAAAAAATAGATGCCGCCCTTTGGATGAAGGCAAAATCCAACCTGCTTTGGGCATCGTTTAGTTTATCAACAATCCGGTTATAGTTATTCCAGTGCATGCCTTTAGGCTTTTCCCATTCGTCCTCAAGTTTGCTTTCAAGCTTAGCAATGCGCCGATGCATTCGGCTCATAGGGTCTTCGCTTTGGCTCGCATAGGCTAGGCGCAAGGACTTACGGCAAAACCATCCGTTTCTTGCCAGATAAAGGTTGGCTGTCCGTTTGCCACAATGGGGACATATAAACCAGACGCGGCTTCCGCCAAAATTACAGGGCGTTCGCAATAGCCGAATAGGGAAAGAAATGTCTTTCCTTTCTTCTTCGTCGTTTTGGCGACTGTATTTGAGGGTTAGGGAGTATTCGCTATCGACCAGAACGCCAATAGACGCCACTTGCTCTTCGTCCCGCGTCCAGCACCAGCCAAAGTAATTACCTGTTCTGAGTTTGCCTTCACGCGCCCATCGGCGAATATCTATTTTACGATATTGTTCAGCCTTTCCATGCCAGCATGGTCTTCCGGCGCCATAACGTGAACCGCCCCTCATAGTTCCCCACAGAATACGAAATCATTAGGCAATTTAAAAATCATTCATTGAAATATAACATTATTTCGTTCTTCATAATAAGAAAAATGAAAGACACCAGTATGATTGACAGTGTATCGGCAAAGTATACTTTGTATTTATTCGGTTTCATTATGAGAAGGCAAAATAATGAAGGATGAACTCGCCAACAAAATTAAAGAAAAAGTTTCCGATTTAAAAAGAGGGGCTACTGAGATTTTGCAGCTTATTGCAAAGGGTCTTGTGCTGGTTATTTGTTTGGTGTTTTTCGGTTCATTTTTAAGTTCAATTTTTGATGGATTTTTTCAGGGGTTAACAAATCAAATTACTGTTTATGCACTTTTGTGCTCAAAATCTGCAAATTTTTATGACTGTGAAAAACTAGGGGGGGAAACTTTTCTTGTAAAAAATTCATTCCATGTAAATTTCGAGAAACAGTATGTTGTATATTATAATGGTCTATGGGTTTCCAGATATGACGAGTGTGAAGTTTTTAATGCTGGAAACTGGAGCTGTCAGACTAGTAATTCGAATGAACCAAAAATGTCAATGAGGGATGGTATTCTATCAAAACTTGTTCACTCAAGTGAGGAGGGGCGTGGGGTCGTAAATTCCTACCAGCAAATTTCGTATATCGAATACCTAATAAGGAAAGCTCATCAGATATTTTAATACTTCAGTATAAGCAGACCAAGCGCTGCTATCGCAGCGGTTCTTTGTTTCTAGTTGCCTTGCGCCGCTTCGCTTCGCGTGCTGAATGCGCCCGCTCGCGGCGCTGCGGCAAAGACATTTCTTCCTTCTCCCTATGGTAAACTAATTGTGCATGAAAATTTGATGCCGTGGGCACAAAGAAATGGGCGGCATAGACTGAATTTTTAATGCTGTGGCGCGATGTACAAAACAGTCAGATACAATCGGGATTCTTCACGGCATCATTTTTTAATGCTGTTAGACTTAAAATTTGCGTCCGTGTTTTGATTTTCTGATTCCGGTTTCCATTTTTGGTAATCCCGCGTCGGCGGTGTGTCTCCAACCGGATACTCGGTAATAATCCAAGTTGTTGCATGGCGTTTTTTCCATGAAAAAGCCCCTTTGCAATTGGCGCGGATAAACCCTTTTTCTTGAAGCTGGGAAAACCCTTTTCTTGCGGTGTTTTGGGTTACTCCAAGCATTTGGGCGGCCATGCGTTCGCTTAAAAACAACTGCCCGTTGTTTGTGCCGTTATGGAGGCGTTTTATCTCGGTGTACAACGCACGGGCAACGCAAGGCAGGGCACGATAGGCGGGGGAGACAAGCTCGTAGTCATAGTGCCTAATGTGCCTAGCCTCTCCCTTGCTCCTGCCGCGCTGGTTTGTGCCCTTGCCCCTAGACATGGGACATTGAACCCATCGGCATCGTTACCATTTCGACGGTCACGGGGGTGCGCAGGACGTAGCGAGCGTGTGTTCCGGCAAAGGTTCCGCCGTGCGGCTCGGTGATGGTTTCAATCCGAAAGCCTTCTTTTCGAAGGCTGTGGACGTAGGCGCTCCATCGAGGCGCGGGATTATCTATGGGCGTGCATCCGCGCTCGCCGCATCGGACAAGCTCGTTAAGCGTCCATGCGTCGCGTCCTTTTAATAGAAGTATCCGAGTGCTGAAGTTTGAATCATTTATCTTGGCATTGAGACAGAATTTTGATGTATTAGACATAGCTCTATTCCTTCCGCCCAGTCAGCCGTGCAACCGGTTGCTGGGCTTTTCTTTTCAGACTGATTGGGGGGTGTTTTGGCGAAGGCTGGCAAGCCACGCTTGCGCATCTTCTCGCGCTATAAGGCTTCTGCGGCCTCTCTTGGTGAGACGTAAACGCTTTGCGTTCACCTCTCTGTATAGAGCCGTCCTACTACAGCTATAGCGAGTAAGAAATTCCGGTATTGTGATTAGTTCTTTAGTGTCGTCCATTTAATCCCCCTGAAGTTTCGCCGCATTGTGCGGCATTCATGGGAATATTTTATGGCATCAAAGACATGCTTTCTAACGAAGAGCTTTTCACAGTTGAACCGCAAAATTTCATGGTTCAACTATGGGAAAGTTTTTTTGTATTATACCCCTTAATACCTACATTGCACAAACATCGGCTTACTGTGGAGGCCGACTTTTTGGTGATGCTTGCCAGCTCTTTTAATAAAGGCTTTTTGTTTTTTTTCAAACATTGATTGTAAGCAAGAAGAATGAGGCGTGTTGTCTCTTCCTTTTTGGCCGTAGCCTTTATCCGTTTTTGCTTTCTTCTGTTAAAGGCCGCCTCTGCATCCGGTCGCATGCTCCTATTTTCTGAGCTCAGTATATCCAACCTGAAGTCAGCAAGCTTTAAAGCCGAGTCAATACAGTCGCTGGATTGATATTCCGAGTCTGGCCTATTTGATATTAGTATGAGAAGGGCAATAATCTTGTCAAAAATAAGTGCGTTTTCCTTCAAATATTTTTGAAGGGGCTTGTAGTTTCCAAAAAGCTTCCATAACAAACCAACTGGCGTTTCTATGTGTGGACAGCATTCCCAAGGCGCTGGTACCTTTACCTCTTTACCGGACAGTCTTGCCGCCATAATCATTTGCTTGCAGTAATTTTTAGCTGGCATTCGTTTTTCTCTGGGGACTATGCCGAAAATCCCTCCATGTGAAGGATAAACACCAAGTTCATTTTTCCACTGCTCAAATATGTTTAGCACTTCATTTAGAATGCTGGTTTGCTTGTCTGCGTGCGTATCCTTCAGAGTATTCAGTGCTATTTGTAGAGCCTGTTGATGGCAAAACCCCAAAGAGATGTCACTCCAGACTCTAAATTTGGGAAGTTCTCCTAATATTTTTAAGGCACAACTCTTTACTTTTTCATTCTCATTCTCATTCATTATGGCACCTTCCGCATGGCATCCGCATGAATTGAACGGCGCGGCGGCTCTGTGCGGACAGAGTTTTCAGCGGCCAAACCTAGCCGCGCCTAAAAAGAACATTACTTCATTTGTGCTTTTCGTAACAGCCAGAACCCTTCGCAATCATGCAACAAATGTAAGACCAATTATCATTAAAAGACATTTCTTTACTGGCAGCATAAGAGCGCGCTTTTCCTGCACATGAACTAAGTCCTTGGGTTTCTCCAAGAAAATATTCCCTTCCATCAGGAAAATAGAAATAGGCGTTGTATTTTGCTTTCTCAATTTGTCCGCAAGTAAAATCAGAATAACTGCTGCATTCATCCCCGCATCCCTGCAAAAGCAGCACGGTCACAAAAAGAATTAATGCTTTTAACATTTAAGCCCCCGACTTATTGACGCGGCGTAAGGAGGTTACATTACTTTTTTCCTTAATAGAAGGTGCCGCACAATACCTTGCCCATGCGTCCATAAGCTGCCGCCGCTTTTCAAATAAATCGCCGCGCCGATAGGCTGCTTCCACCTTGTCGTCCACGGCATGCGCCAACGCGGCTTCCGCAACCTCACGCGGAAAATTCGTTTGTTCTGCCGCCCAATCTCGGAAAGACGACCTAAACCCATGCACGGTTATATCCGTCCGCTTCATGCGTTTTAACAGAACAAGCATTGCCATATTGGAAAGCGGCCTCCCGCGTTTGCGTCCGGCAAATATCCAAGCGGTGGGGCTAACCTTTTCTTTGCCCCGAATGTCGCGCAAAAGCTTTATCGCCGCATCCGATAGTGGCACACGCTGTTCGCGGCCTGCCTTGATGCGGATTTCGGGAATAACCCAAAGCTTGCGGTCTAAATCTATTTCCTGCCATGTTGCGCCGATTGCCTCGCTCGTGCGGCAAGCGGTTAGGATGGTAAACCACAAAACCTTTGCCGCCATCCCGTCCTGCTCCTTTAAGGCGTCGGAAAACTCGCCAATCTTCTCGTAGGGCAGGGCGGGTTGATGAACGATGCGCCGAACCTTTGCCCTATGCGGCAAAAGGTTTTCCAAGTGCCCGCGCCACCTTGCGGGATTCTCACCCGTGCGATAGCCCCTTGCCGCCGCCCAATCCAAAATTAATTCAATGCGCCCGCGCAGGCGAGAGGCGGTTTCAGCCCTTGCCGTCCAAAAGGTCTTGCCCTTGCCAAAGTCGGCTTTCCTTTGTTCCAGCACGTTCATAACCAAGGATACGTCAATATCCTGCACGGGCACGGTTTCAAAGAAGGGGTAAACATAAGCTTCCAAGGTATTGCTCCATTGCTGGGCGTGCTTGGAATTGCGCCAGCCGGACTTGTGAGCGTCTATGTAAGCTTCGGCACAATCCTTGAAGGTTTTCTCGTTATCCTTTGTTTGCTTGTCTTTGGCCTTTCCCTTGGCGCGGGCAGAGATAGGGTCTTTGCCCTCGGCAAGAAGCTTTTTCCATTCTGAGGCTTTCGTGCGGGCGTCGGATAAGGAAGCCGTAGGGAACGCGCCCAAGCCCATCTCGCGGGCTTTGCCGTGCAGGGTATAGCGCAACACCCAAAACTTGCCGCCATTGGGCTTGACGCGCAGATAAAGCCCGCCGCCATCGTGATACATGCCCTTTGTTTTAAGACGGGAAACAGTAAGCGGAGAAAGTTTGTTGATTTCGACCATGGCGGAAGCCCTCCAGTCCCACAAGTTGTCCCACAAGTCTGTTGCCGATAAGGCGGAACAACCAGAAATTATCAGGGACATAATAATGCCATTTAAGCCTTATTTACAAGGCATTTCTAACACGGTCTGGAATTATCAGGGTTGTGGGAGAACAAACTATTATACGGACACCCCATCCGCCAATAAAAAGCCCCCAATCGGGGGCCTTTTTGATAGTGGCAAGGCGGATGTAGTGAGAAAAACATGACCAATAGTATCTTTGAGAAAATTACAAACTATCAAAAAACCGTAGTACGGACATATTTAACTTATCAATGTCTCAGCTGCTTGTTTTTCACCAGCGCCGTATGGCTCTATTTCTACCGCTTGTTTATTACCGACGCGCAAGTCGGAATCCTTGATGGACTTGCTTTCGGTATCGGCCTTATCGCCGAAGTTCCGTCCGGCGTGCTTGCCGATAAATTCGGACGCGGCCGGATTGCGCGTTTGGGGCTTATCCTTACCGGCTGCGGATTCATCATTCAAGGCTTAGGCAGTAGTATTGCGCCCTTTTTTATAGGCAACAGCATCACGATGATCGGGGTTTCGTTGACCTCCGGCGCAGATGAAGCCTTGTTTTTCGCCAAAATCAATTTTGATCGAAATTCTGCGCAGTGGAGAAAATTGGTGACGCGCGGATCCCAAATGAGGTTGCTCGGCATACTGACGGCAACATTGATCGGCGGCTGGCTTCACACAATTAATCCGCGTCTTCCATGGATTCTGACGGGGATCGCTTTTCTCGGCTCCGCATTGCTGATTTGGCGGGTGAATGATCGGGACTTCGTAAAAGAAAAGCTTTCCGTCGGCAAGGAACTAAAAAATCATTTCAGGGATATCAAGGACGGATTCGCGCAGTTTTGCTCGCACAAGTTCTTTCGTTATGTTCCGCTCATTCTGACGGTTCAGGCCCTTTTTTATGCGACAAGCTGGGGTCTGTTACGGATGGTTCTGCTCGACCGCTTTCATTTTGATCCGATGGCCGGTTCCGTTGTCGTTGCCTTATGCACGCTTTCAACCGTTGCCGCGCTTTCCTTTATTCATCATCATGCCGAAAAAATCAGCGAGAAGTTGGTGTTGAGCTCGATCGCCATTTGCGCGGCAGCGAGCCTTCTTGCGTCAATTGCGGATATCGGCGCGTGGGGCTCTGGCGTTATTCTTATGCTTTTCTCGGGCGAAAGCATTCTCCGCCCCTTTCTCAGCGAAATATTCAATAACCTTGCGCGCGAAGAACAGCGCGCAACCGTTCTTTCTATTGCATCGTTTTTCAGAGTCTTGCCCTATGTTGTTCTGGCCCCGATCATCGGCGCCTTGAATACCAACGGCAAACTCGATTATTTTCTGCTCGTCTTCCCCGCGTTGATCGGCGGCGCGCTTTTGTTTTATCTATCGCAAAAGAAACGGGATGCCCTGATTAAGAGCGATGTTCTTATCCGTTGATCATACGATCTTTTCTTGCCGCGGCTTGCGCGGCTTAGAAAATCTTATGCCCGCCGTAGCTTTAGCGTAGGCGGGTTGGTGCCGTAATCCAGTTCAAAATCCTTATCCTCCGTGCATCCGATTGCCAGATAGGCCAAAACTCTCTAAAAGTTATGGTAGCTGTTGACTCGGTACGGCTCATTTAAGTCAACAGGTTAGGTGTTGTGGTTGTATTACGAGTGGTAAGGAGTCGAAACTAAAAACAGGCAAAGGAACCTATATGAATTTCATCACAGAAAATTCGCAGCTTTTAAGCGTTCTTACTGCCGTCATTGGCGGTGTTTTTGCCTTTATAAAATGGATTGATATTCGTCGCTTGGAATTGAAGGAAAAACGATACTCAAAATATATGGGGTTGATTAGCACTATCTCAGGAAATCGCCCTGATGGCAGTACTCCGCGTATCACAGAGCAGATTGCTGCCGTGTGGTTTCTCCTCGAATATAAAGAGTACCGAAAGATTACGTACAAAATATTCTCGTCAAGCGACCTGAAGGACATGGCAAACGAACCGTGGACAAAACACGTTGTTCCACACATCGAGCAACTGATGAAGGAGATCGCACCATGATGGATTGGTTTTTGCCTTTAATCGGTGGGCTGGGACTTGGCTCTCTGCTAAAGGGGATCGTTGATTATTTTCTAGCCACAAAATCAAAGGCAAATGATCGTCTCTATAATGAGAAAAGAGAAACATATTTGGGACTCCTTAACGCGATGCATGAATCCGAAATTCATCCATCTCCTGAAAACGCAAAGGCATACGGAAATTGGCACAATCGGTGCAAACTTTTTGGCAGTCATGGTGTCATTGAAGCATCCCAGCGATACATCGACACAAGCGCCGATGTACAAAGCGATGCCAGAAAAAAAGCATTCGAAGAATTATTTCTGGAAATGCGTAAAGATATGGCTCGATAATTTTAACAACCCATTTTAAATCAACGCCTTAGCTCGATAGTAATTGTCGCGCCAGTTACCTCTGCCCCGCCAATCTAAAAACGGGCCAATCGGCTCCTTTTTTATTGCGGTTGGGTGTGATGCTGAAGAACTCACAGAGTTCGACAAAACGCGACGATCAGGAGCGTTTTGGACGGAGGCGTGAAGCGCTGACGCCCGCAGGGGCAAACGCGCCGCGCCGAGACCTTTTCCCCTTAGCTTTAGCGTAAGCGGAAGGGTCTTGGAATAAAGCCATGGTCACCTGTACAATTAAACCTGCGCGGTGTTCGCGCTTGGTTATCTTGGCGCGCGTTTGAGCGTTTTTTGCCTTTAATCGATTGCTGTGCTATTGAGCAAAAATCTTTTTCGCCGTTCGTGCCAGCAAGAGCTTTTCTTGTATGCAAATACGGATGTTCTTGTGGAGAAAGAAGTCGGGGGGTCATCTGATTAGTTTTTCCGATCTTGTGGCAAAAGGCGTGCTTTTCCTTAGGCGTTTACGTCTTCAAAAACGCCTCCGGATTTTAAGACGGAGAGCCGTGGTTGGGGCCCCGGTCGGGCCCACTGCGTGCGCGAGCGTTATTATTCCCGTTCTGGATGAAGCCAAGACCATTGCCGATGTCGTTGCCTATGCTTTAAAAGATCCGGCGACGGCAGAAGTCATCGTGATTGATGATGGATCCATCGACGATACCGTCCAGTTGGCTAAACAGGCCGGCGCAAAGGTTTTTACAAGCAGCATGTTGGGCAAAGGCGCTTCGATGGGCGATGGGGTTGCCTTAGCGCAAAACGAAATCATCGTTTTCTTGGATGGCGATCTGCAACGATTGCGCCCGAAGATTATTTCCGATCTTTGTGAGCCGTTGATCCATGATGACGTTGATTTGGTAAAGGCGCAGTTCGGGCGCAGCAGCGGACGTGTGACGGAGCTGACTGCAAAGCCCATGATTAAGATTTTTTTTCCAGAGCTTGCCGGGATAGCTCAACCCTTGGGCGGAATTATTGCCGCGCGCAAGACGTTGCTTAATCAACTGTCTTTTGAAAACGATTACGGCGTTGATATCGGGATTCTTCTGGATGCTTTTTCGGCGGGCGCCAATATTGTCCAAGTGGATATTGGCGCGCTCGAGCATGAAAGCCAATCGTTGCCTGATCTGGCGATTATGGCAATGGAGGTAAGCCGCGTTATATTTGATCGCGCGAAAAAGGTGGGGCGCCTGCACGTCGAACAAGTCGCAAGTATGCTGGAAACGCAGTGTCAAGCGGCCTCTACGCTTCCGTATATTCTATCGCGCCGCAAGGGACAGCAAAAAATTCTTTTGCTGGATATGGACGGAACTGTTTCGCCGTCGCGCTTCGTTGTGGAGCTTGCCAGAGCCTGCGGCAAGGAGGAAGAATTAATGGCGTTTTTGGGCGAGAATGAGTTGGATTCGCAGCTGAGCCACGATTATGCAAAGTCTGTTGAGCGAACCGGCAAGATAAGCCAGATTTTTCGGTTTGTTCACAAGAGCGTTTTTGAGAAGGCCGCGCGATCAATGGAGATTCGCGAGGGGGTTTTGGATTTTGTGAAGGATATGCGACGTCAGGGCTTTATGGTCGGCATTATCAGCGACAGCTACTTTGTTGCGGCGGAGATAATTCGTCGTCGCATTTTTGCGGATTTTGCGTTGGCTCATTCCCTGATGTTTGACAATGGGGTTTGCACGGGGTTGCTTCAGATTAACCCGGCGTTTGTTGCCGATGTTGGCGCTGCTTCCCGCGTTTCGAAGAAGCATGTTTTGCAGGCTTTTCGGGACGAGATTCGGGACGACAACCCAATAACCGAGACTTGGGCCATTGGTGATAATGTGAACGATATCGAGTTGTTGAAATCTGTTGATCGGGCTTTTGTGATCAACCCCAAGTCACCCGCGCTTGCTGAAGCCGGTTTTCGGTGCGTTTCTTCCTTTTTGGATTTGAAGGAAGAGGTTCCTCGTCCCGAGCCTGCCGTTGGCAGAGAAGATCAATCAAGCTCTTGCGCGTCGCCTGACGGGTCTCCCGACTCGTCTTTTGAAGCTTGATAAGCGTAGCAGGAAGCCGCGCTGCAAAGAATAAACACCTCGCTGCACGGCAGTTGTCTCACATCACCGCGACATGAGCGCGAACACGCCCCAGCCCAGATATTCACGGGCGTATGTGGCGTAGCGTTCTGGCGCCGAGGTCAGTTCGGCTCGAACATCTTTCGCGAAGGCATCGTCGGGATTCGTTTCGAGCCATCGGCGCATCGTGAGCCACTTGGCCGCCTCGTACCTGTCCCAGCTGTCTTGGTCTGCCAGAACCATTTCCACGACGTCGTAGCCGAGGTTGCCGAAAGACGCGAGAAGTTCCGGAAGCAAGAGAAAGTCTGAAGTAGAACCGGCATGGCATCCTTTGACGACATCTTCCGTCGGCGGTAATTTCAGCCAGTATGGCTCGCCGATGAGGATGACCCCTCCCGCGCGAAGACTCTTAGCCAGAAGCTCGATGGTGCCGGCGACTCCCCCGCCGATCCAAGTGGCGCCGACACAGACTGCCACACCGACCTTTTCGTCGGCGACGTAGCCGGCAGCGTCGCCGTGTGCGAAGTTGACCCGATCGGCGACGCCAAGTTCATCAGCGCGGCGTTTCGCCTGTTCGGTAAACAGCGGGCTCATATCGATACCCGTACCGCTGATTCCATAATCGCGCGACCATGTGCACAGCATCTCGCCCGAACCGCTGCCGAGATCGAGCACACGGGTTTCTGGTTCCAAACGCAACGCCGCGCCGAGAGCGGCGAGCTTTTCCGGTGTGAATGGATTATGGATGCGATGGGTGCTTTCGGCGATGGTAAATATCCGCGGAATGTCCACTGTAGAAACTCCCATGTATGTATGGCGGTGCGCCTTGGTTCCGATGTTATCGGATAGACGTTAAAATATCAAATGCGCGTCTTGTTCCGTTTCGATTGTCGTGCGCGTCAGCCTGATATGATCGATCAATCCGCCTTCGTTTTCTGCAAGGATAATCCTCGGCGGGTAACCTTTACTCAAAGCCCTTTTTCAGCTAAAAATCTTCTCGCGGCCTGACGCGGAAAAACGGGAGTCGTTCGATAATGGATCAATTATTGGGGCAAGTCCTCGTCGATGCGGCCCTGCAAGAACGGTTTGCGCAGGCGTCGGGCGACTGGAATCCCGTTCATATGGACCCTCTTGCCGCGCGGCGCACTCAAACGGGGGGGCAGGTTCTTCACGGAATGAACGGCGCGCTTCTTTGCCTCGATTTCTTCGCTAAGCACGACCCCCATGCGCGTCTTTGCTCAAAGATAAACATTTCGTTTTCAAACCCCGTTTACGTCGGCGAAACGATCTCTTTCGAAATCGACCGCCGCGAAGGCGATAAAATTCATCTGGCCACCCGGGTCAACGGCACAACGGTCACGACGATCAAACTTGCGTTCGACCCGTCCGCAGACTTTCCCGCGCTTCCACTTGCGGAAAAGGCGCAGAACCACATTCCGCGCCAAAAGCCGGTTGATCAAAGCTTTGCGCAGCTTGAGCAAACCGTCGGCATCGACAACGGCTACCCTCTTTGCCGCGCGGCATCTGCCCTTTTCCCCGACGCCAGCCGATGGCTGGGCAGCGCCCGCGTCGCGGCGCTTGCGGCTCTGTCCCCCGTCGTCGGAATGAAATGCCCCGGTCTTCACTCCCTTTTTCTGGGCGCCGATATCGGCCTGACGCCCGTCGCGCCCGAAGCCAAACTGACTTACACCCTTCGTTCGGCGGACAACCGCTTCCGCCGCCTCGGCATTCGCGTGGCGGGAGGCGGCATAGATGGAACGGTGGCTGCGCTCGTTCGCATGCCGCCGCAGGATCAGCAGAGCCTTACGGAAATGTCGAAGCAGATCGCGCCCGATTTTTTTGCGGGTCAAAACGCCTTGATTATCGGAGGATCGCGAGGCCTCGGCGAATGCACGGCCAAAGCAATAGCGGCAGGCGGCGGCACGGTCACGCTATCCTACGCCGTGGGCAGCGCCGAGGCGCAAGCCCTTGTCAAAGAGATCAAGGCCTTCGGCGGCCAAGCCGACATGTTGCCCTACGATGCGCTCAAGGATGCGGAAGAGCAGCTTGAACGCCTGACAACGACGCCGTCGCACGTTTATTATTTTGCGACGAAACCCATTCGCTCGCGCGACGCCACGCAGTTCGATAAAGGCCTTTTTCAGGATTATTGCCGTTTTTACGTGGAAGGTTTTTACAATCTGTGCCGCGCGTTATCGAAGAAAAAGATTCCCATGAAAATCTTCTACCCGTCGACGGTCTATATCGGCGAGCGGCCGTGCGGAATGGCGGAATACGTTATGGCGAAAGCCGCCGGAGAAATCCTGTGCGTTGATATAAAAAGATTTTTCCGGGAGTTGGACGTGACGTGCGAACGCCTCCCCCGCGTTAAAACGGATCAGACGGCGACGACGATGCCCGATGAATCGTCAGGCGCGTTCGAGGTCATGCTCCCCATCCTCCGCAAGATGCAACAACAGTAATTAATAAGCATTTCTGCGCTGGAAAACAGCAACTCTCGAGATTGGCAAATTTAATGTTTTCCTTCCGTTACTACCTGCCAATCTGCCATAATGGGGCAGGGAAGAAACATGATCTCTCTTTTTCAAAGACATAAATTCGGTTGTGCGCTCATCGCGCTGGCGGTTCTGCTTGCGCTTATCGCGGCGGCCTTGCCTTGGAAACTTTCGTTGGAAAACAGGCTTAAAGGGCTTCTCGAAGCGCAGGGATTTACGAACGTCCGCCTGACCCTTTTTGACATTAGCCCCACGCGCCTGATGCTCAAGGACATCGCGTTCAAAAATAATGATCTCGGCATTACGGCGCGTGACGCGACAACTAACGGCGCGTTGCAAGCAACGGACAAACGTTGGGACGGCCAATGGGAAGTAAAAGACATCCAAATCACTAAAGCCAATACGCCCTTTCCGGTTTTTAACGGCAAAGGGTCGCTTTCGCTCCAATTCGACAAAACAATAATAAAAGGCCAATTTCGCGCCGCCGACACCGCTGCTCAATTGACGTTTGAATCGACCGCCCTCTTTGGCGCCTCCAAAAAATCGACTCTGATCGTTACAGATTTTAGCATGCCGTGGAGCGGCGGAACCCTGTCGGCGCAAAACATAAAAATTCCCTTTGTGACCAAATTTCCTATCGACATAAATCTTAAGATCGACCAGGTCTCCGCCGATGCCTTAATGCAGCAGCTCACGGGCAAACGCGCGACGGCAACCGGCAAAATATCCGGCATATTGCCGATGACGCTAGCGTCAGGCGACAGCATCGTTTTTTGCGAAGGTCAACTGCAGGCCGACGCGCCGGGCACTCTCGCGCTATCTCCCGACGTCATTCCCGGCGACAATCCGCAGGTTGCGCTCGTGCGCGAAATCCTTAAGGATTTTCATTACACGTCGCTCACCCTTAATTTGAATAGCGGCAAAGACAACAGAACGGATGTGCGCCTGAGCCTTGAAGGCAAAAATCCGCAAGTGCAACAAGGTCGCTCCGTCAAAATGAATGTGACTCTGAACGGCGATGTGCTAGGCTTCGCGCAGCAAAATCTTTTATGGCTGACCGATCCCAAGAAGATTATGGAGCAAGAAAAAAATGCGAAACCTTAGCGTCCTTTTATCCCTCACGGCTTTTCTGTTCGCGTGCACGCCGACCGTGCAATTGCAGGCGCCGGACAAACCCATCGAAATCAACCTGAACGTCAATATCGAACAGCACATCAAGGTCGAAATTCAAAAAGACGTTCGGGACGCGATCGCCAAAAACCCCGATGTCTTTTAAATGGAGTCTCACATGAAAACACGCTTCATAACTCTGGTAGCCCTTTGGGGACTGTTGATCGCCACGCCTGCACTTGCTCTCGACCTTCATCAGGCAAGATCGGGCGGGCAGGTCGGAGAATTAACAAGCGGCTATGTGGCGGCGATTGCTCAGACGCCCGAGGTCAAGGCTTTGGTCGCGGACGTGAACGCCAAGCGCAGCCAAGAATACGCCCGCATCTCGAAGCAAAACGGCCAATCGGTGGATGTCGTCGCAAAGCTGGCCGCGCAGCAAATCATCACCAATCTTGCGCCCGGCAGTTCGTACCAGGCGCAGGACGGAAGCTGGAAGAAGCGCTAACGGCAGGGCTTATTCTTTACGGCTTTCCAGCCACTTCATCATGCCCTCTGCCGCAGCCACGGCGGTGCTGAAGGTTGCCTGCAGCAAATAGCCGCCGGTAGGGGCCTCCCAGTCGAGCATTTCTCCTGCCGCGAAAACGCCGGGCTTTTCGATCAGCATAAAGTTTTTGTCAAGCGATGAGCGGCAGATGCCTCCCGCCGTCGAGATCGCGCGCGCGAGGGGAAGCGGCGCCGTCAGGGTCAGCGGCAGCGCCTTGATAAGAAAGGCCAACCTTGTAGGAGATTCGGCGGCTTTTGCGTTCTTGTGCAGGAATTCCTGAACAAGAGATATGGCAACCGGCGACATTCCCGCGCTTTTCCGTAAAAACGTTGAACGCGACTGGCCTTTTTGCGGAGCCTCAAGTTTTTTCGTCAATTGCTCAAGCGAAAGATCGGGCCGCAGATCGAGGTGCAAGGTCGCTATGCCATGCTTTTCGATGGCCTCGCGCAATACGGACGAAAGCGCATAGATAACGCCGCCTTCGATACCTGCCGATGTAATCATGGCCTCGCCGCGAATGGACTTGTCGCCGAAGATAGCGCGTAAAGATTTAATGGGCTGGCCTTCGCAGCGCTGAATCAGCTGTTTGGACCAATTGACGACAAAGCCGCAATTCGCGGGGCGCAACGGGGCGACAGCGATTTTTCTCTCTTTAAGCAGGGGCCCCCAATTTCCGTCCGAACCAAGACGTGGCCAAGAGGCGCCGCCCAAGGCAAGCAACGCGGCGGAGGCTTTGACGGCTGTCGTTTCGCCGTCGGAGCTCTTAAAAAGAAATTCGTCTCCGTCGTTCCAACCGACCCACTGCCTGCGAAACAGAAACTTTACGCCAAGGCTGTCGAGATGCCGCAGCCAGGCACGCAACAGGGGCGTGGATTTAAAACCTGTCGGGAATATGCGCCCGCTGCTGCCGATAAACGTCGTCTGCCCCAATTTTTCGCACCAGCCCCGCAAGGCTTCCGGGGAAAATTTTTTGATCGAAGGAGCCAGCCATTCCGCGGCCTCGCCATAGCGCGACACAAACGTCTCAAGGTCTTCGCTGTGAGTCAGGTTTAACCCGCCTCTACCGGCCATAAGAAACTTCCGGCCCGGGGAAGGCATGCGATCATAGATCGTGACGGCGCATCCTGCTTCGGCAAGAATCTGCGCGGCCATTAATCCGCCAGGCCCCGCGCCGACGATGATGATATCAAAAGAATTCAATTTTCGGGCGCTTTGTTCTTCCGGCATTCCTATAACTTCTCGACAAACTCTAAAATCTTTTCGTTCACGTCGTCCGGCTGTTCCATCATCATAAAATGCCCCGCGTCCTCGAATTCCACATACGTCATGTTGGGGAACAGGGGGCGCATCTGCGCTTCAAAATCCGGCGGCAAATCGGCATTCCGCACATAAAGCGCCAGCGTCGGCACGTCGATGGGCGGTAAATCCATCGCCTCGATCGTAAACAGGTTATCAAGGGCGGACATGCGCACATGCTTTTGCGTTTTCAACACGCTGAATTCCACGGCGTCTTTCACTTCCTGCGGCGTGTTTTCGGTGTGCAACATGTTCAAAAAATCGATCAATGCTTTTTTGCCGTCCGGCCCCTTCAGCGGCTTTATAAAGCCCTTCATTTCTTTAAGCCACTCCTGACGCTTTGCTTTGTCTTTCGACATTGGGTAAATCACGCCGTCGATTAAAACCAATCCCGCTACGCGCTTCGGATAAAGCTTTGCCGCCCAGCGCACGGTAGAGGCCGACATGCTGTGGCCGACCAAAACGGCTTTATCGACTTTTGCTTTGTCCATAACGGCCTTGATGGCTGCGGCAAAATAGGCTTGCGTATAGGCGCGGGGCTGAGCCGAGCTTCTACCGTGCCCGGGAAGGTCGAGCGCGATAACGCGGTTTTTTTCGGCCAGCGCGTCAATCTGCCCGTCCCAAAAAGTCGTTCTTCCGCCCCATCCGTGCACAAGGATAAGGGTCTTTTCGCCCACGCCCGTGTCCGTATAATAGACGGGATGGCCGTTCAGTACGGCGGTTTCCGCCCATGACGCAGGGGCGAACAAAACGCCCGCCGCCAAAACCAAAAGCGCCAAAAACTTTTTCAAGGTGAGTCTCCCTATCTGAAAGCCAAGTTATTTAGCCAAAACGGCAGTGGATCTAAGCGTGCCCGATAGAAATTTTCTCATTTTAACTTTTGCCGGTAACTCGATCAAGCGGTAGCTGAATGACGCAATCAACAGAAGCGCTGGAATATAAATCAGATCAAGAATAACCGTGTGCAGCAAATTTAGCCCCGCCAGCTTTTCGAATATATGCGCCACTGCCGCAATCGCGAGCGTTAAGGGCATGTGCCAAAGATAAATGCCGTAAGACAAATCGCCGGCTCTTTTCATGACCCATTTAATTTTTTCACCCCTGACCTCGCTTCCAGACAAACCGGCGATCATGATCGCAAATGAAAGATAGATTGCTGAATCGAAAATCTTGGCGTCGCTTGTGAAAATCATGAAAGAGAACGTTGCAAAGGCTAACCCCCAATAAAAAAACCTTGGCAGCCGACAGACGATGCGCTCTGTTTTGTTTCTTATTTCCTTCAGCCCCCATCCAATGGCGAAGCATCCGACACCGATCAAATAGGTCGTGTTAATTGCCCCAAACCAATATCGATCGGCGCCGTACAGGCCGCCTTTGACCTGAACGGCGGCAAGGGCGGCAAAACCGGCAAAGGCGCCAAGTAATTTTAAAAGCCGAGACAATCTCGTTGAGCAAAGAACGAAAACATAAAAGCTGCACCAAAACTCTATGCTGATGCTCCACGACGGAGTGTTAAAGCTTACGCCCTGCCCAAGAAGAAAGTGCGTAAGCGTCATTGTTTCTATGAGTTTTAATAAATTCGCATGAAGGCCGACGGCGTCCGAAACGGGAAGGGTCACAAAAAGCCGAGAGACTTCCATGCTTGCATAAAAGGCAACAACGGCAAGAAAAGTGACAATATGCAAAGGATAAAGGCGGGCCACTCTGAGGGCGACAAACCCTCTAAAATCCAACGCTCTTTTTGCAATAGCGTCGCCATAAGCGTGAGCGAGAACATAACCCGAAAGCATGAAGAAAAACGGAACACAAAACGAAAAAGTTTCCTCCAGCCGTATCGCTCCCCACTCGCCGAAATGACCTATGGCAACCAGCAGCGCAGCGATGCCTCGAAGCATATCAAGGGGTAAGAGCCGACTTTTTCCGAAGGTGGACGTTGATTCATTTACTGACATAAATTGTTTTCTGCCTTTTGGTACACGCTTAACGTCCCACCATCAAAACACACAATGCGGATTTCATCAAACACGTCGTGTTGGACGATGTAGTCCCTGATTGTCATGATAGCGATGCTTGCCGCCCGCCCGACGGGAAAACGATACGCGCCCGTCGATATGCTCGGAAACGCGACGGTTTTTGCTCCCGCGCTCGCGGCGACTTCAAGAGAGCGCCGATAGGCCGATGCCAACAACGCCTCTTCGCCTTTGTTTCCTCCGTGCCAGACGGGGCCGACGGTATGCACAACCCATTTGGCGGGAAGCTTGTACCCCTTCGTGATTTTCGCGTCGCCCGTGGCGCAACCGCCCAACAGTTCGCATTCATCCAGCAACGCCCGTCCGGCGGCGCGATGAATGGCGCCGTCCACGCCGCCTCCGCCAAGCAACTCGTTATTCGTGGCGTTGACGATGGCGTCCACCTTCTGCTCCGTGATGTCGCCCTTGATGATAGTGATCCGCGCCGGCATTACGAATGATTGACGATAATGTCGCTGGTGATCTTGCCGTTCGGAATAATGATCCTTTGGCCTTCGTCGGTCTTCAGCGTCGTCGAGAAAATGTTGATGTCGGAAACAACGCCCGCTTTGCCCGATGTCTCGATGCGATCCCCAAGCTTAAACGGGCGCAGCGCGATCAACATGACGCCCGACGCCAAAACCAAAAGCGCAAAAAGTTTGTTCAACACAAGAAGCCTCCGTGACTGGGATTAGGGTTTTGGAAATAGCATAAGAAGGGCGCTTTGTCGAAAAAGGCAGAAGAGGCGAAACATCTTAAGCCTTCCCCGCATCCATCAGCATCGCGCGGCCCTCGGCGGTGATTGTGCCGTCGGGCAGGGCGACGGTTGCTTCCATTTCGATCACTTTACCCCGTTCCTTCACGACCCATCCGCGGATTGTCAGCTCTTGCCCCAAAGGCGTGGGCTTGCGAAAACGCGTTTCCAGTTTGGCTGTCACGACGTTCCGTCCTTTGACATAAAGGTAGTGCCCCATAATCTCGTCAAGAAGCGTGCTGATAATGCCGCCGTGGATGGTGCCGTCGTAACTCTGATGTTCGGGACGCGGCGTAAAACGGGATATGTAAACGCCGTTCTCCTCGACAAATTTCAGTTTTAACCCGATTGGGTTCAATTTACCGCAGGCAAAACACCAATCGTTGCTCATAACTTTTCCTCCACGCCCCTAACGTCCGATCATCATAGTGCGACCGTCTACCCGCACAAGGGGCGGACTGAAAGTAAAAAAGATGAAAAATTGTTTTATATCAACACGTTAACAAAGCTTGCGTTTAACCTTAAAACCCTTAGGTTAACGCCTCTTGCGCCGAGGGAAGAACATTGCATTGACTGTGTTGATGCTTGTAACATAGCGGCTGAGGCAGAGTTTTGAACTAATTTAATTTTTTACGCAATTTCCGGAAGAGAAAGATTTATGACTAAAGATATTTTAAGCCTGTCGCCTCACGAATTTCTTTGCGCCGCTAAAGTCGGAAAGCCGGTTAATAAAAACGATGGCCTCTATTTGGGAAGCCTCTTTGTGCCGAACGCCGACGGCGGCCGCGATTTGATCGCTTTTTCCAGCATGTCGGAAAACCTGACCGACAAACAGGGCAAAAAAACAGAATTCAGTTTTGACGCTGCAATATCAATACTCACGAGCAGCAAGGGATGGCTTGATCACGAAGGCCTTCGTTTTTACTATGAATCCGACGTTGTCAATGAAATCGTCAGGCTCAACAAAGAATCCAAAAGCGATGAATATCACCGCAGGGTGATTCTCGGAAACTACGATTTAACCCGCAGCGGCTACGTCAGGGAAGACGAGATATGCGTGCAATCTCTCTTTATGGCGAGAAATACCCGTAGTTTCATGGGAACGTACCCGTTGTCTGCAAATGGATCAGGCACGAGCGACTATTGGACTTCCGAAATAGTCCGCGTGAGAAACCCCGAGAGCGATGAACTGTTTGACCCCAATCTTTTCGAAGATCCGCCCGGAACTGTTCAAGAATGGAAGCGGGCTGTTGTGGAATTTGCGTCTAACGTCGGCTTCGTTCGTTGGGTCGATCATCACTTTAACTGGACGCCTGAGCGCGGCAAGCCAACCGAAGCGAGGGTTCGCCCCATTATCGTGTCAAAGGTCGGGCTTGGCGATTAAGTTTAAATCCCGCACGCCAGCGCGATAAGAACCGCCGCGCCGCCTACAATGCGGTACCATGCGAACGGAATAAGCCCAAAGCGCGTGATAAAGCCGATAAAGCTTCTGACGACAATCAGCGCGGATATAAACGCGACTATAAACCCGATGCCGATAGACTGAATATCTCCGCCGCTTAATACGCCGAGGTTTTTGTATATATCGTATCCGGCGGCCGCGACCATCGTGGGGATCGAAAGAAAGAACGAAAATTCCGCCGCGGCCTTGCGGCTGACGCCAAGCAACATAGCGCCGATAATCGTCGCGCCCGAACGGGAAACGCCCGGAATCATCGACACGCATTGATAGAGGCCAATGCCAAGCGCGGTCTTGATGGGAAGATTTTCAGAGTTCGTGTGAATTTCTTTTTTGGGCATGCGCTCGACAAGAAGAATGATAATGCCGCCGATAATCAAAACCCACGCAATAAGCGCGGGGCTTGCAAACAAAACTTCCTTGATGAATCCGTGCGCGCCCGCGCCGATGACAGCCGAAGGAATGAACGCTGCAATAACGGTTGCGGCAAACGCGCGGGATTCTTTGCGCGAGGGCAGGGTGGAAACGGCTCTCCAAAGCCTCTCGAAATAAACGACGACGACGGCAAGAATGGCTCCGAGCTGAATGACAACCTCGAAAACGCCGCCTTGATTTTGAAAACCGAAAAAATGGTCGGCAAGCAGCATATGCCCCGTTGACGATACGGGCAGAAATTCCGTTAACCCCTCGATAATGCCCAGAACGCAAGCATTGAAAAATGCGCCGATATCCATGTCAAAACCTGATCTATGTTAAGATGCAAAAACGCGCTACCTTAGCAAGCCGCAAAGATATATAAAGGAAAAAGCCTCAAAAGTTCCTTAACCTCAAAAGAAGGAGGTCAACATGAAGTACAGAACATTTCTCCTCGCGACTTGCGTGTTGGCTTTTTTGTTCCTTTCCGGCTGCGCCGAGAAATGGCAAAAACCGGGCGCAACGGAACAGGATTTTGAAAAAATGAAATTATCCTGCGACAATCAGGCGTTAAAACGCTTCCCGATTTTGTTGAGGCAAATCCAAATTGAAGGCGAACGCATGACGCCCTTCTCAACAAGATGCACGGGGTCCGGGCCTACGCTCAGTTGCTCAACAAGCGGCGGGCAGTATGTTCCTCCCACCTATGCGCCGATGGACGATAACCGCGCGGCGCGCGAGGCGGCTACCCGCAGGTGCTATATCGAAAATGGCTGGCATCCGGCAGAAAACGAATAATCCGCGTTGGTAGAAAATCAAAAATGACGTTATTAAACAATCGGTTGGGATGATGTTGCTTTTTGCGTTTTTGCATTATTCGTATTCCTTTCCCTTGCCCCTTCAAGCCTTTCCGCGCTACAAACACCTGCGAATTGTTGTGTTTTAGTCCGGCGATTCACGTTTTTCACATGTGGGCATATGAAAAACAGTCGCGGGCTAGTGGAGTTTATAAATGACAGCACCAAAAGTTCCGACTGAGCTTGATATCGGCGGCATTATGTCGCGCATTCCGCATCGTTTCCCGATGCTTCTTATCGACCGCGTCATTGATATCGTGCCGTCCGAAAGTTGCACGGGCATTAAAAACGTGTCGGCTAACGAGCCTTACTTTCAGGGTCATTTTCCCGGTCATCCCATCATGCCGGGAGTCTTTATCATCGAGGCGATGGCGCAAACATCGGCGACGCTTGTCGTCGCATCCTTGGACGGGGTTACCTGCGACACGCATGTCGTCTATTTTATGACGATTGAAGGCGCGCGTTTTCGCAATCCTGTTTTCCCGGGAGATACGTTGCACATCAAAGTGAAAAAAGAACGCACGCGCGGGGCGGTGTGGAAATTTAAAGGCGAAGCCTTTGTCGGCGATAAGCTTTGCGCCGAAGCGGAATTCACCGCCATGCTCGTGCCGCGCGACGACGTAAAGAGTGAAAAGTAAATGGCCTCCACGATTCATCCTACCGCGATTGTCGATCCCTCCGCGCAATTAGGCAAAGATGTTTTCATCGGCCCCTATTGCACGATAGGCGCGTCGGTCAAATTGGGCGATCGCGTCCGGCTTATTTCGCACGTTGTGGTCGATGGGCGCACGACCATCGGCGACGATACAGTAGTCTATCCTTTCGCCGCGCTAGGTTTGCGCCCGCAGGACTTGAAATATAAAGGCGAAGCCTCAGAGCTCGAAATCGGCAAGAAAAACCAAATCCGCGAATATGTGACGATGCATCCCGGAACCGAAGGCGGGGGCATGCTGACGAAAGTCGGCGACAACAGCCTTTTTATGATCGGTTCGCATATCGCTCACGACTGTAAGATCGGCGACAATGTCGTTTTTGCCAATAATGTGACGCTTGCGGGGCATGTCACGATCGGAGATTACGTTATTCTCGGCGGCTTGTCGGCAGTGCAACAATTCGTGCGCATAGGGCCTTACGCCATTATCGGCGGCATGTCGGGCGTCGAGAAAGACGTCATTCCGTTCGGCCTTGTAAAGGGCGAGCGCGCGCATCTGTCGGGGCTGAATTTGATCGGGCTTGAGCGGCGCGGCTTCAACCGTGAAGACATTCGGGCTTTACGAAGCGCCTACCGCATGTTGTTCGCGCCCGAAGGCACGCTCGGCGAACGGGTCGAAGAAACGGCGACGCAATACAAGAATCAAGCTCAGGTCGAGCGGATCATCGATTTTATTCGCTCAGGCTCTGATCGCCCGATTTGTCAGCCAAAGGTTGAAGACGAAGAGTGAGAAGTACACATAATAAATTGATCCCGTCATTCCGCAAAATTTTCTCTTCGCATGCGAAAGAAAATTTATCCCGCCTACGCTAAGAAGCTACGGCGGACGAGATGACAAAGACCCTGCGTAGCTTCTTAGCGAAGCAGGGGCGGAATCCGATGTGTTTTTCTTTTAGAAAGAAACCAAATCGGATTCCGGATACATTTTCTTTCGTCTGCTGACGCAGCCGAATAGAAAATATTCCGGAATGACGGCGCATAACTTAGCTTGGGCATACAAGTTAATGATCCTTATCGTCACACAAACATTTGCACCGGCCACAGGCGGCATGGAAGTCTATATGACGACGCTTGCCGAAGAGCTTGCGCGGGCAGGGCGCGAGGTTGTCGTTTTTGCGGACGGCAAAGACAAAAACTATGCGCCGCAGGCCAACTACATTTTACGCCGGTTTAGCGGCTGGCGGCCTTATCGCAGATGGAGGAAACGCCGCGCCGTTGCCGAACTTTTTGATTCGAGAGTTATCGAAGGCGTTTTCTGCGACTCTTGGAAAAGCGTCGAAGCCTTGCCTGAAACGTTTTCCGCGCCCATCGTCGTGCTTGCGCACGGAGCCGAATATCCCGTTACTCCTTCACGGCGCAAAGGAAATCGCATTATCACGGCGCTCGAGCAAAGCACGAAAATTCTTGCAAACTCGCGTTTTACGGCAGACGTGGTTCGTCCTTATCTTGCCAGATCCGACGATCCGCGATTGATTGTCGTTCACCCGCCCATCAGCCCGCTTCTTAATCCTTCGCCCGAAGCGCACGAAAAAATGAGAAAAAAAATCGGCGAGAGATTTCCTGTCATTTCCGTTCTGTCGCGTCTTGAACCCCGCAAAGGAATTGACCGCATTATTACGGCCATGCCCGCCGTTATCGCCAAATATCCCTCCGTCGTTTTCCTTATCGGCGGCAGCGGCGATGACGAATGGCGTTTGCGAGACTTGGTGAAGGAAAAAGGCGTCGCTAAAAACGTCGTTTTTCTGGGCGCCGTGAGCAATGAAAGAAAACTGGCGCTTTTGGCGAACTCGGACGTTTTTGCCATGCCCGTGCGCCGCGTCGGCACCTCGGTCGAAGGCTTCGGCATCAGCTATATCGAAGCGGCTTGGTTCGGCGTTCCGTCTTTGGGCGGCGCAGGCTGTGGGGCGGAAGACGCCGTCATAGACGGAAAAACCGGTCTTATATGCGACGGAGAAAATCAAACCGAAGTCACGATCAAGCTTTTGAAACTGCTCGACGATGAAACACTTCGCCGGAAACTCGGCCAGGCCGCTAAAAAGCGCGCGCAACAGGAACTTATATGGTCAAAGGCATTGCCGCGTTTTATCGCCGCGCTTCAAAAGCCGAACCCCAGGATCCGCTGATTAAAAGACGTAGTCAAATTCTACCGATGGATTGGAAGAATTAGCATTGCAAGCCGTGTTTGCCGCCGTGGGGGTCATATTTTTCCAGCCGATGCTGGCGTCGGGCAACAAAGAATAAGCGCCGCTGCTTGTAACAATTGCAGTAGGACATTCGGCGTCTCCAACGGTGCAAGCCGTTGCATTCAACAACAACAGCACGCATCCCCGGAACGAGGGCGAATAAAACGATACGCGAAACTTTTTTGCCGCTATTTGGAAGATGACAAATAGACCCGGGCGCCAGGGCGTATCCGCCGTTGTCGTTGCGGTTGCGTTGACAAAAGTGCGGGGAATAGCGCCTGCCGATATCATAGAGGACGTGATATTCAACGGAAAAGCACCCGAAAAGGACACTCCCTGCGTTTGCTTCAGGACGGTAATATTATGAACGACCATTTGAAGTTGGGTGACGGCGTCATTATCCCTTTGTTCTTCCCTGACGCTAGCCGCTGCGACCCAAATAGCGCCCAAAACTACACCCACAATGGCAAGAACGATTGACGTTTCGACCAAAGAAACGCCGCGCCGTTTTTTTGCGTGAGACAGGGCCAACATCAAAAACACCCGAAGCGATGGATAATAACAATCCTTACAGAGCTAGCATAAGAAGCTTTAAGGAGAGTTTAAACCCCGAAAGCCGACTTGACTTCGAGCCAAAAGTCCATTGTTCTAAGAGCGATGGGGACACAATAAAATGGGCTTAAATGCCTTTGGAATAGGGACAAACCCTTCAAGCCCATTATATTGTGTCCCCCGTGTCCTTTATTATCTGTCGGCGATGCTCATGAAGATCCTTATTGTTTCCGATGCAGGAAAACCGCAGGTGAACGGCGTTGTGCGCGCGCTTGAGGCTTTGGCGCGCGAACTGACCCTCATGGGGCACGTTGTGCTTATCGCGGGGCCGGACGCAAGCCGGCATTTCACTTTTTCATTGCCCTGTTATCCCGAAATAAAACTCGAATTGTTTGCGCGGCGCAGGTTGGAAAAAATCATGCGCGATTTTTCTCCCGATGCCATCCATCTTGCTACCGAGGGCTCCTTGGGCTGGACAGCGCGCGGTATTTGCTTGCGTCAGGGCAGAAAATTTACGACGGCCTATCATACGAATTTTCCCGATTATCTTGTCAAGAGAAGCCCTCTTTTTCTCGCGCCCCTTATCACCAAAGCCGCTTTCGCCGTTCTGCGGCGGTTCCATGCGCCGTCATGCGCGGTTATGGTCGCTACAGAATCCCTTGAGGAGGATCTGCGCGCGCGAAACTTCCGCAACATCCAACGCTTTTCATACGGCGTCGATTTAGACCTGTTTAAACCCTACGGAAAAACGATAAGCGATTACCAAAACTTGCCGCGGCCCATACTTCTCTGCGTCAGCCGTGTCGCAGTCGAAAAAAATCTCCAAGCTTTTCTGGAATTGAAAACATCGGGCAGCATCGTTCTGATCGGCGACGGGCCGGATTGTGCCGCGCTACGCCGTGACTATCCGGATGCGCATTTTTTGGGTTCCCTCGAAGGTGAGAATTTGGCAAGGCATTTTGCGGCAGCGGATCTCTTTGTTTTTCCATCAAAAACGGACACTTTCGGCCTTGTTTTGCTGGAGGCCTGTGCGTCGGGATTGCGGGTCGCGGCGTATCCTGCAGCGGGGCCTGTCGATATTTTCGCGTCCGAAAAAACGCGCGCTTTTGCCGTGATGGATGCGTGCCTTCAAAAAGCGGTTGATTGCGCGCTCTCGATGCCCGACAATCCTGAAAATCCGCGAGCGTTTGCTTCAGGCTTTTCGTGGAAAGCGAGCGCTCAACAGTTTTTAAGACATCTATTAGGGAAAGAAATAAGATGAAAATAGCGTTTCAGGGCGCCTTCGGCGCCAATTCGGATTTGGCTTGCCGCGCCGTATTTCCAAAAGGCAAAACGTTGCCGTGCATCGGATTTGACGATGCCTTTGAAGCCGTCGTCGAGGGGCGCGCCGATCTGGCGATGATCCCGGTCGAAAATTCGGTGGCGGGGCGCGTGGCCGATGTGCACCATCTCTTGCCGCAGGGCGGACTGCACATCATCGGCGAACATTACCAGCCGATTGAACATCATTTGCTTGTCCTCAAGGGAGCAAAACTGAAAGACATCAAACGCGTCGAAAGCCATGTGCACGCTTTGGCTCAATGCCATAAATGGCTGAAAAGCCACCACATCTATTCCGTCGTTCATGCCGATACGGCAGGCGCGGCAGAAGAGGTAAAACGTCGCGGCGACAAAACGGTTGCCGCGATAGCCTCAAAACTAGCGGGTAAAATTTACGGATTGCAAACGTTGGCAACGGGCATCGCCGACGGGCCGAAGAACACGACCCGTTTTCTGATCCTTTCGCGCAAAAAGATCGAAGCAAAACCGGGAACAAACTGCATGACGACGCTTGTTTTTCGCGTGCGCAGCGTTCCGGCGGCTTTGTACAAAGCGCTGGGCGGTTTTGCGACAAACGGCGTTAATATTACAAAACTGGAAAGCTATCTGGTAGGCGGCAACTTTACGGCCGCCCAGTTTTACGTCGACGTCGAAGGGCATCCGAAGGACACGCCGCTTCGCCTTGCGCTCGAAGAGTTGGCTTTCTTCGCGCACGAGGTCAAGGTTTTAGGCGTATATCCGGCTCATCCGTTCCGCCGCGCGTAACGATAAAATCAAACGCCGGCAATGCTCTTAATCCACGCGCGATTGAGGTTTGTCGGAATGGTGTATGTTCCTGCGCTTACGCTGACATCCTGTGTGCTGTCGTCGTCAAAGACGTAACGCAAGACGTTCACGCCGCTTGGTACGGTGAAAGTAAGAGCCTCTTCGGCGCGGGTTACTACGGTTGTCGTGGTCGGGATATGCGAAGAAGCCTTGCTCCCCGTTTCATGTTGTCCGCCCCATAAATAGACGCCATTTCCAACGCCTGTGTAGCTGGGCTTGTATCCGGCAGTCGTTGAGTTATTGGTGAGCGTAAACACGAGAGTGGTGTTGACCGCTGTTACGGGCGACGTTACCGTCAGAACGCATCTAAACCATCCGTTCCCGACGTTCTCAATGGATGGCGTGCATCCGGTATAAGAACCAATTGCCCCAGACCCGCTTAAATCATAATTGGCAAAAATCGTCCCCGATATTGTCGTTGAAAATCTAAGTTGAAGGACTGATTGTGCGCCTGCTTTGGCGTATATGCTTGAGGTGTAGACAGTATCTTGCACCCACGAAAAAGTCACAGACGGAAAAGCGTCGTGTGTGCCCCAGGTTTCCGTATCGTTAAAATAGGCCGCCGTTGCCCCGTCGGGAGAAGTTATTCCTGCAGCATTACCGACGGTAGCTCGTTGAACCGAACATGCTCCAACCAGAGTGGAGGGGTATAAATGATTTTGCCTCTGCTCTTCAAGCAACAAGCCCTTTAACGCAAGCGTCGAGGGATTATAGTCGAAGCGAGGTGTATCGATAGCCGCCGACGATAGAACGCCGGACGAGGTGAACACTGAAGCCGTCGAAGCGCGGGCGAAGGTCAGGGAATCGTCAAGGGAGCCGGAGAGAAAATTGAAGTTCAGCCCCACGCTTAAAATAGGCGCGACGCCCATTTTGTACGTCCTGAAATTGAAGCCCCCACTTGCATAGATGTTGGGAGGAAAGATAAGCGCCATTTACCACCTCCGCGCCGTAAACTTTTGCCCTGTCGTCGCGCCGACGATGCTGACGACGCCGCAGGGCTTGCAGAACGGCGGCGTCTCGAATCCGCCGCCATTGGCGACAACCCTTATGCTTCCGGTTCCGTTGGCGAGCGCCGTGACGGTGTCGCTTATCCACAAATCGTTTGTGGCGTCGGGGTTGTAGACGGCAAATCCGTTGCTTGGAACGATGCCCCCGAAAAGGGTTTGAGCCGTGCCGCCCGTCGTGATCGTGCCGGAGGCGTCGGTTGCAGTATTGCTATTATTGGCGTCGCTCGATTGCAGCAATAGCGCGAAACCCGTAATGGTTGAAACGGAAGCCGTGCCGTTTGCCGCCGTCAAAATAAAGGAGGCGAAAGGCAGTCCATCCAAAACATCCAGGTTTGAGGGAGTATTTGCCGCCAAGGGGATGGAAATGGGAGCACCTTGCACCTGCGTGCCGCCGTCGTCCAAATAGCGTTGAATCGACAGCGTTCCGGCTTGCGTTGCCGTGATGCCGGCAGAAATCAAAGAATAGCCGCCCGTCCGGATCAAACTCGTTTGCACGGAGTTGTTGGCAGGAATGGAAGCCGGCAGATTATGCGTTGTTTGGGGAACGGGGGCTTGCAGCCGGAAAGTTGCGGAAAAGGGCGCGTAATCGGCATTGCGTGAAGTTTCAGTCGTCATGGTTTCTCCTTATGTAAAAAAATTATTGGCATTGGGGACGCTGAGATTCCAAAAGAACCTCGTAAGCGCGGCGCTGGTTAAGTTCGATAAGCGCCGCTTTTGTCTTAAGCGCGAGCGTTTCCGACAGACCGACATGGCTTAACGCAAAATCGGGTTTTGGAACGGCACGCGGCGTGCAAGGAATGGGGACGGGCACTTCAACCTCGACAGGGTTAAAAACAGGCGCTTCCGATGCGCAGGCCGAGAGAATAAGAAAAACAAGGGCGCGTTTCATGGGGTGTCCTTTAAATAAGCCTTAAAAAGGGCGTCTGCGGCTTGGCAGTCGTCGCCGCGCGTTTTTGTTTTGCGGATGTTTTCAGCGGCCACGAAAAACAGCCGCGCTTTTTCTTGCGCTTCGTCTGCCGCTTCCTGCATTTGTTTTTCGCGCCGCGCGCCGTCGGCCTTCATTTGCTCGACGGCTTTGTTTTGCTTCGCGACGTGCGCGATGAACGAGTCATTGGCCAAGCGGCAGGCGATGATGTCCGTCTGCGCCTTTGCCAACTCTACTTTCAGGTTCGCATTGGCGAGAAACAGCCAAAAAAAGGCGACGGCAACGGCCGCGCCGCCGCCAAGCGCCAGTTTATTGGTAATATCCATTGCCTTTATCCCTTTGTTTGGAGCGTTGAAGGCCTTGCCCGAACGCGGCGGCGCCGCCTCCGGCCATAAGAAAGCCCAGCCCGCTTCCGAAAGCTTCCGGATCGAAGGCCAGCCCCAAAAAAACGACGTGATAAACCGACAAGCCGATAAGCGCCAAAGCGCCGAGGCACAGCAAAACAAGATGCGCTTCGACTTCGGCGTCGTCGGAGTCGACCATTTTGATGAGAAAGCTTTTCGTGTTCATAATGTTTTTTTCCACAATCGCCCTTCCGCTTCGCGGCGCCGCGAAAGCCCGCCCAAGATTTCGCCTTTGGCGCGGTTCCATCGAAGCAGTTGGACGGGAACCTGGTCGTACCAACCCCGATTGAGCAGAAACAGCAATTCGGAGTCCTCTAAATTTCCCGCTCCGACATTGAACGCGAAGCACACAAGCGCCGAAAACTGGTTGTTGCTCAGCGGAACGGTAACCAGTCGCGACACGGCGCGCTCGAACAAAAGTAAATCTTCGTCGAGCAGAACATCGGCTTGCTCAACCGTAATTTTTTGACCCGCATAAACCGTACGTGTATGTCCATAGCCTATCGTCCATGTTTTCGCGGGGCACAGATAAGGCGTCAGATGCAACCCCTCGAATTTTTTGATCAACTCGACGCCTGCTTCATTGGTGCGGCGCATGAAAAAGGGATCGTCGGATATGAGCGTCATTAAAATTATCCCTGAATGTAGTTAAAGCCAAAAAGGCACCGATAAATTTTGAACAAAACAGAGTCGTCATTCCGGAAAATTCGCATTTTTGCTTTTCGCAAAAATGCAAATTTATCCGGAATCCGATTTATTTTTCTTGCCACAAGAAACCAAATCGGATTCCGCATAAACTTTCTTTCGCCGTAAATACGGCGAAGAGAAAGTTTTGCGGAATGACGATGTTTAATTGAATTCAATCTTTTTAAGCTTTAATCACGCGCACGCGCCACGAGCCGGACGCGAGCGTGACGCTTGCGCCTGTCAGATTAGTCAGGCGGATAAGCGCGGAATTGGCGGCGTTAACGGTGGCCGTAGCCTGAACGCCCTGTAAGTCATACGGGGCTGCGACAATCGCAAAATCGCCAAGAGCAGCGCCTGTTACCGTGATTGCCGAAGACGTCGCGCCCGACGCGGAGGCAACGGTTCCGGGATTCCAGGTTGTCGTTGCGTCGATCTTTGGCGTCGTGAGCAACGCCCACGCCGAACCCGTATAATAAAGCAGGCGGCTTGTCGCGCGCGTCCACGCCGTCCATCCCGCGACGGGCATTTTGATCGACCAGCCGCCGTAATACCCCGCGAGGCTGCCCGCAAAACCCGTCCACGCGCCCGAAGGCGATGCGCCGATAATATAAGCGTCGCCGGTTGCGGGCGAAGCGGGCGGCGTTGAGACCGTTGTATCGATGACGGATGTTTTTGCCAGAAAATCGATGTCGTTCAGCGCCGCGTTATGCGTGATTTCTTTTTGCGCCTGCGACGAGGCAATGTAGGTCAATGCAAGATTTGGTGTTGTGGTCATAGATGCTCCTTAAATAAGTGCCGTCGCCGCGTTGCCGTTGCCATAACGCGCGCTGACTTGATAAATGTTCACTGTAAATGTCGAAGGGATGCTTCCGCCCCAATCCGCCGTCTGCTGCGCAACGGTATAGGTTACGGTCGGCGTCGTTAATCCCGTAAAAGCGCGAAGGATTGTCGAGCCGTTCATAATATCGGCTTCGTAAAGCTCCTGCGGCTCGTCCAAAGGCACGTCGATGTAATCGACCCATTCGGCGTTCAGTCGCGCGCGCCGCGTCCACGTGCATGTTAAATCGCCGCTTATACCGGCCGCGCGCGCGCCTTTGATATTCACGGGGGCGAACGGGCAGAGCGTTTTAAGGCCGTAAGTAAAGGCGTAATCATGCGCTTCGCTGAGATTTTGCCCCGTGCTGAGCGCGCGGAAATTGAACGCCTTGTTGCGGTCGGAAAGCACGTCGGGAAGAAAAACGGTCGTGCCCGATTGCAGAAGAACAAAACGTTCGCCGACGATGTGTGCCGATGTTGCGTTTTCGGTTCCGCGCCTTCCGCGTAATAAATTCGATAACGTATAAAGACCCGGGCCCGCGAGCGTCGCCGTCTGGAATTGAATAATTTCATCTCCCAAAAGCGCGGCGTTCGCGCCGTTCAGCAAATCGATTTCGGAGCAGCTCGAAAGCGTTCCTTGGGTGACCTGAACGTTCACGGAATTATTTTTGTCAATATAAAGAGCCGAGCCGAATCCCAAAACGGTTGCGGCAATTCCGGCCGTCGATGCTTTTGAAAGCGAGACCACGGACGCGTAGGACGAGCCGTCGCCCGATCGCAAAAGCGCGGCGCCTTTCCATCCCGACAATCCCGTTGCCGAAACGTAAACGCCCGGCTGGTCGTCGGCGGATTGCAACAGCGGCAAATCCATCAAATACAAAACGGAAGACACGGGGTCGTTGCCGTTGGCGGCAATGCCTTGGCCTCCGTCGGCAAGCGCGTCGCTGCTCAGGCTCGACGGTTGGCTATAAAAGCCCTCGAGCGTTATCAGCCCGCCGCTTTGCATAACCGAGGCGATGCGCAGTTTGTCTCCGTTGCCGAGGTCTATGATGTCCGAAGGGTCGAGCGCAAAATACGCGCGGGAGACCGACACTTTGACCAGGTCGCGCTCAGCCCATGCCGTATAAAGCTTTGTTTCGGCTATCTTTTTCGCTGTATCTGCCGTGCAGACCACAGGCAATGAAATTTTTTGGCTCATGCGGGCGGAAGACGCAAGGCGTCGCGCGCGCTGGCAATTCACTTCGAAATTCCGCGACGGATCGACGACGTCGATATTGACCTCGCGCGGCAAATCCATTTCCTGCGCGCGCGTGACGAGCAGGGGCGCGGGCTGATTTTTATCTTCCATTGCTGCGCGCCACTCTGAGGCCGGAACGGAAACTGCGGCATTGCCGCCGCGCCGCACTGCTTTCAGTTGTCCCGACGTTTCAATGAGGTCGAACGGCGCGTACGTTTGAAGCGGCTCGATGGCGTGCCGCGCGCTCATGGGCTCCTGCAGAATATAACCTTGGATAAGAGAGTCCGCCAAAGCCGACACGTCGAAATCATTAACCGCGTAACCGGCGCGCGTCAGAATGTCGGACAGAATGGCGGCGAGGCTTCCAAGCGCATTGCGCTCAAAAATCGCCGCCTGACGCACGGCGTAAGGCGATCCCCCGACGCCCAGAAACAAAAGGCGCGAACTGTCCAGCTTGAGGGCGTAAAAAACATCGTAGATTCCCGAAAGGCCGGTGACTTCGGCGGCGTCGACGGAAAGGGTAAAGCTTCCGGCGTTCAGCGACACTTCGGAAAGAAGATAAAAATTGCCGTCGATTCCGTTCTGCACGATTAATAATCGGTCGCCGTAAAAAAGCGGGAAGTTGGTCGAGCCGATGCCGAAGTCTTGCTCGAACATTTGCCAAGGGCGCGTGAGGACGGCGGAAGAGTCCGAAGGTTCGAACGACATCAGGCAAAAATACATGACGGTTCCGTAGAGCAGCGTCCACTCGTTGCTTCCGGTTTTGAGAAAGAGCGCGTGAGGCCCGCTGCCCGATCCCAAGGGCAAATTGGCGGCCACAGTATAGGTCGTTCCAAGCGATAACTGATTGTTCCGCCACGCTATTGTGCGCGCTCTGAGCGTCGAGGAGCTTGTGACCAGATTGTAGGCCAAAAGCCCGTCGGCGTAGGGCGTGAACTGCGCGCCATAGAACGGTTTCGAGTTTGAGGCGCTGCCGCTGCCCCACAATCCCGTAAAGCCGAGGTCGATGATCGACATTCCGGCGCGCGCGAAAACATGAAGCCCGCGAACGCCGCCCGAAATATCGTCGATGACGAAATGCTGAGCATCGATCCACGCCGGTTGCTTGGTCGACGACGACGAAGCCGACAGGGCGCTGCTGAACACGGGGCCGAAGGTTTTTGTTTCGCTGTCGTAAATCGCAAAGCTGTGCGAAGGCGCGACAGTGTTCTGAATATAAAAAACGACAAAGCGTTTATCCGGCGAAAGCGCCCATGCGCTGTCGAGGCGGGTTCCCGCCGTGGAAAAACTTTCGCTGCTTACGGTTTCCAAAAGGACAGGCGCGTTCCCCATCACGTCATAGGCCGAAGCGAGGAAAGTCGATGTTGCGCCATTTGGAACAAAGCCGCCGATCAAAACTTTCTGAACGTCCGCGCCGTTGTTCTGCAAGACAATCGGAAGCATCGAGCCGTTTGCGGCGCTTGCGCACGCCGAGATCGCGGGATTTACGGTGCCGAGGCAAACGGGGTCTTTGGTCGCAGCCGCCGCCGCGATTTCAAACGTCAGGTTGGGCATCCGGTTGCCGAAACTGTCGAGCTGCAAATTATCGAAAACGATGTACGCAAGCCCGCGATAGGACGGCACGTCGCCCATGCCGAGAATGGATTGCATAAAACTGTCGGGCGTTTGCGCGTCGTCCCCTTTGTAAATCGTGACGCCGTCGAAAAGCCCCGACGTCCAGACGCCGTTTTGATAAATGACGACGCTGTCCGCCCAGATCGTGTTAATGCCCGCGATGGGCCCCGCGCAGATGCCGACGGCGCAATGGACGCTGTACGTATATGTTTTTGTTGTGACTCCGCCGCCCTTGCCGCCGCTTGTATCCGTGTGCTGGGTCTCAAGAAGTTTCGTCGACCAGATGACGTTCCCCGCAATCCGCGCGTTGCCGTAGACGATGGGGATGCCCGCGCCGTAACGCGAATCCTGCACCGAAAGATTTTCAAGCCTCGGCCCCGTGACAGTAGTGCCAAGCCCCAACTGGTTGTCGATAAGGCCGCCAAGACCTGCGCCCAATCCGCCGAGCAAGGCTCCGCCAAAGCCGGGCATGAAAATGTTTCCGACGACGGAGCCGACGGATTTAAGGATGACAGAGGCCATGGATGTTCAGTCCGAAAAAGAAAAACGGTAAATGCCGGTCAGGCGGCGTTTCCAATAATCGCCGATGGACGTTTCAACGACTTTGCCCGCAGGGGCGAAGCTGTGAATCATCGTCTCGGCGCTCGACGCCAAGGCGACGTGTTGCGGTTGCCTGTCGTAGCGAAAAAGCAAAATGTCTCCGGCTTGAATTTCATCGACAAGCTTCGCGCCGTGCTCGTTCAGCGCAGCGATAAGGCTTTTCCCGTCGGGGCGGCGCGCGTAATCGGTGCGGTCGTGCACGGGAAAATCCGTTGCTTTCAAAGCGACGATGACAAGCCCAATGCAATCAAGGCCTATGCCCGGCGCGCGCCCTTGATGGTGGAACGGCGTGCCGAGGCACGCGCGCGCCGCGGCAATCATGCGTGTGGATACGTCGGTCATGATGGATACTGCATAATGTTGCCGACGCCCGGCACATAAGGAAAACCGCCGAAATTTGCGCCGTTTGCATAGGTATTTTTGCACGTCGAAAATCTTTTATCGCATCCGGGCGTGACGTTGTATGCATCGCCGACGTGAATGGCGCGGGGCATCGGCAGCCAAAGCGTGAATTGATGCGTCGAATTCTTCCATGCCTTTACGTCCATGCTTTGCCCGGCGTTGGAGCCCGATAGCCACGTCAATTTGCCGTAGGCGTAAACGCCGTTCGCGGCAGTTTGCGCCGTGTCTTTGAAAATTGCATTGTCGGTCACGCTTGTGACGCTGCCGGTCGATGCGAGCGCCGCTAAATTGACGCAGCACCGCGAGTCGCCCAGATCAAAGCGGCATTCGGGCGTGTACGTTTCGCCGACGGGGCGCTGCAAAAGGTCGTGCAGGCCGCGCAATTCGGCGACGTAATGCAAATCCGCGCGCGTCACTTGCCCCAGCCAGCCGCGCCGGAGCTGGATCGTTCCTTCAGACAAATTCGCCCAATTGCAGGCGTAAACATCGACGCGGGCGAAGTCGTAAAATCCGGCGTCGATGTCGGCGGCGGAAATTTCGTCGCTGTCCAAAAGGCCCGTGACTTCCAGATTATCGACGGCAAGTCCCGCGCGGCTTTCGATGGCGCTGGGGGTCAGCGCGCCGTCGGCCTTGTACGTCACGCCGTCAACGACGAGATCGCGGTCGTGCGTCGTGAAGCCTTTTACGACTCCATCCGTACGCGTGATTTTCACCAGATAGGCAAGCGTGGTCAGCTCAAGGTTTAAATGAGCTTGCAGTGCTGTAGAAATTGATTTCATGATTATATTTGCTTGAATTTAACCTCAATTAAACAGCGTCATTCCGGAAAATTCGCTTTTTGCTCTTCGCAAAATGCGAATTTATCCGGAATCCGATTTGATTTTCTTGCCGAAAGAAACCAAATCAGATTCCGCATAAGTTTTCTTTCGCTTCGCGAAGAGAAAACTTTGCGGAATGACGCCTCTCTATCACACGCGGATTTCGACGATCGGCACTTCGGCCTGATACGAGGCGTAATTTTCCGCCGACAAAGACAGATAATCGGTATCGAAACGCACGGGAACGTCGAACAAAAAGCCCGCCGTGACGGTTTGTCCCGCGGTGGGCGCGGCGGCAAACGTGAGGACGCCCGTCGTCGCATCGAGGCTCCATCCGGTTGAAAGTTGCGCGCCGTTAACGCCGACGAGCGCGGTTCCGGCGACGGGTTTTTTTATGGCGCGTGCGTGCGCGATGCCGCCGCTTGAATAATTTTTGACAAGTTGAAACGCGACCGTCGCGCCGTTGCCCGTTCCGAGAGTTTGATCGGTAAATGCGGGCGCGGAAATGTTGTCCGCCGCGCTTGAATAATCGCTCCAGTCGCGCAGGCGGAAGCCGCGCGCGCGGCCTGCGCGGGCGTGAAAGAAGTTCAAAAGCGTCGCGGCGTCCGCAGCAGAGCGCACGCTGCCTTGCGCGTCGAACACGCGCCGTGCCTGCGCCCAGTTTTGATTGCGCCGTTCGAAGCCGCTGTCGATGACAATGATTTCGGTCGAAAAATTCGGCCCGCCGCGCGAGCCGAAAGCGACGCGAAGCGGCAGTTCTGTTTCGTCAAAGGACATGAAAGAACCTGTTTGAGTATAATTTAAATATGATATTGGAAGGCGAGAGCTAAAGGCTCTTATTCAACCTGTTTCCATGAGTTTTTAGGCACACCAAATTCTTCGAAAGCTTGGTCAACCGCTATTGCAAAGGTGTCTTGCAAATAATCATAGAGGCCTTTTCCATTTTCCCAGACATAAAGATAATAACCAAACTGATCCGGCACCCCAGGTGTCAGGCTTGTGAGTTTTTGTTGCTCAATTACAAATTTCCTGAGTTTAGGAGATGTTGTTTCTGCTGCCCATTTCATGTTTTATTCCTTGCTAAAGGGATACCAATGATGCTCTCCGGCATCAATCCATTTGCCATTTGAATTTTGCTTTTGAATGTGAAAATGCGGTTCATCGTGTGGCGCAAATTTATTGATGTCAATACGGATTTTTTTGTCCCCTTTCATCATAATCAGGTCATCGGAGGGATTTCTAAAGGTTCTATCCGGTTTTCCGCCGAAATAATCTTCGATAGCTGCGGCTGCGTCTTGAACTGCGCTTCCGACTTCGTTGCGGGCGATGCTTCCGAGCACATAGCGTAGTGCTGAAATGACTGAACCGCCGGAAAGCGCGGCCAAAAATGTTTCTACAGGGTAAATAGGCCTAATAGCATCGGGATATTCGGATTCCGATGTCGTTCCGTTTCCACCCCCGCCGCCTTCGTCTGTCCATCTTCCGCTTTCGCGCCCGTTTCCCGCCGGTACGCGGGGTTGATCCTCGCGGTATTTTAGAAACGCTTCGTCCGAAGCCGTTGCCTTGGCGATTTCGACAGGAAGCGCCGGAACGTAGCCGCGCCGGATGTAATACTGCGCCGCGACGGCTCGCGCATGGGCGTGAACGGCTTGTCGTTTTAAAGAAAAGGTCATGATAAAATTCTCAACGAATTCTTTGGCCTGTAATTAAGTTTGCAAGAAGAGATCCGGCTAACTGGGATTCGCTAAGGTAAGCAGATTTTAAATATGCAGGAGTATCGTCCGTGCTGCCGGATCCCCCGCTTGATCCTGAAGAGGTTTGGTCATCTCCCCACTCGGATTTAATCGCGCCGCCAATTAAATTTCCAAGAATTTGTGCCTGAGCCCGTAAAAGGGGGCTCATAATCGAGTAGCTTGCTTTCGTCCATGTTCGTTTCGCCTTGATTTTGGGTGAGCGAACGCCGCGATCCATGTTTAAAAGGCTCGTGCGGAGTTTTTTCAAGTCGCTTTGCAGCATTGCGGCTTCGCTTTGCGCGCGGCGCGACGAGGCGGACGAAAGCTGGTCGATGGAGGAGTGTTTTTTGGTCATTTTGGTTTCTTTGCTGCAAGAAAAACAAATCGGATTCCGCATAAATTTTCTTTCGCTGCGCGAAGAGAAAATTTTGCGGAATGACGTCCGTTATATTATGTTTCTCGCATCCTAATTATTCTGGGTGACTACGGTAAAGCGGGCGGCGGCGAAATACGTCAAGCCGTCCGAATCCAGTGAAAAATCGGCGCTGTGAAATTCGCAACTGACAAAAGTTTGCCCCGAAACATTCAGGGCGGCGCGGTGCAGCGTGTCGTAAATCGCCTGAAAGATTTCTCGCGTTTCCTTGCCTCCGCGATAGCGCGACCAGATGTTAAGCGTCAGGATTTGCTCGAAACCGATATCTCTTTTCGTGTCGTTCGGCGCGACGTGCACCGGCCCGAAGACGACGTAGGGAAACGCCGCGTTTTGCGGCACATGGTCGTAAAGCGGCGGCGTTGCGCCGAGAACAGCCTGCACGGCGGGACTTGCAGCCAGCGCGCTTAAAACGGCTTGCTGGACGCTGAAAAGAATATCGCTCATGAAGCGCCGCCTTCCTCGACATATAATAGGAAGTGTTTGTTTTCTTCGCCTTTGTTTAAAACGGCGCGGATGTTGAACGCGCGCGAATTGTAAGAAAGCCGCATGTCGGGCGTGAGGGCGATGTCGCCGCGCCAGCGTATTGTTACTTTGTGCGTCGCGCGGCCTTCCAGATGCCCTGCCGCAAAGACTTCTTTGCCGGATATGGGCGTGATGTTCGCCCACACTGTCGCAAGCGTCGTCCACGCGAGCGTGTAGCCGCCTGCATTGTCGGGCGTTTTCGATTCAGTCTGGATGGAGACTTTTTTGCGTAGCGTGCCAATAGCCATGGCCTAACCCTAACTCGGACGGGTGACTGCTTTGTCGCTTCGGTGCTCGGATCCGCACGTACATCAGAGTACGCTTGCGGTTCTGCGCTCCTTCGCGGGCAATGCTTCAGTTCTTTAGCCGTTGCATTGTTCGCGCCGCGACCTCGCATTCCCTCCGTCCGAGCGGGTTATGCAAGGCTATCGAATAAAAAAACTAAAGTCCGGTGTATCGAACGCGGTAAGGATTGAGCAGCGCTTGCGCCGCAAAGCAGGGCGGGGAGGTTTCGTCTCCGCGATGCTCGTAAAAATGCGCGACAAGTTCGTAAATCGCCGTCTTAATGGGTTCGGGCACGGCAGAAGCGTCGGCGCCATAGCCCGCGACATAGGTGATGATCATGCCGTTGGCGCAGCGCGTCGGCGATGGCCAGACGGAACCGCTGCGCAAAACCAGGCGCCCGGGTTCGCGCGACGTATCGACGAAATAATTGCCGCTCGCCCATAGCGCCTCTGCGTCCGCATCGTCGTAAAAGTGGACGCTTGTGACGCTTTGCAACGGCGCGCGGGGAAGATTGATCGCATTGACTTCGTCCGGCCAGCGATTTTCCGGCACAAGCATGTCAATCGCCAATTTCCATGTCTGCGTAATAAAGGCGCGTCCCGTATAGCGCTCCGCCCATTGGCGCGCGCTGGTTATAAGCTTTGCAAGCAGGACATCGTCAGCCGCCGTGTCGATGCGCGCATGCGCTTTGACGTCGGCCAGTGTTACGGGCTCGACCGCCGGAGGCGTCAAAAGAGAGAATGAGAACATGATGAGCCTATATTTTCGAATAAAAATTTGATTTGGCGGAAAGAAAATATTCCCGTCGCCGATTTTTGTAAGGCTTATCCGCTTGACCCCTCCCCTTAATCCCCTCCCGCAAGGGGAGGGGAAAAGGGGTGAGATCGCATCGACTGCAGCAAAAACTTACCGAGCCTTTGCCTTACAGGGTCGGGGCGTTGCGCGGATGCCCTGCGATAACCGTTGCAGCGCTGAGCGCGCCCGTCGTCGCGCCTGTCGTCGTCATGACGACTTTAACGTAACGCTTGTCGCCGATGTAGCCGATCTGTTGGATCGTGTTGGCTCCGGCGCCGCTGTTGACGGCCGTCAGGTCTGCGGGCCCGTCGAGATCCGTGCCGAAGACGCACGTCGTGTACGTCGTGCCGTCCGACGAATGCGTGACAGTCGGGGTGTGCGTTCCGTCGGTGTAAGCGCCGAAGGAAACCGTAATCACGGCGCCGTCAAAGCCGCGCAGGTCGACTGCCGCGCCCGTTGCCGTGCCGTTGACTCGCGCCGCCGGTGAGAGCGACTGAGAAACGAGTTGTGTGCGTAAAAGATCGCGTATGGTCATTGGAAGTACTCCTATGAAAAAAAACAAGAAAATGGGATCCCCGCCTTCGCGGGGATGACGAAAGAAGGGTTGGGGGCCGACGAGGGGCAATCGGCCCCCGTCTCTTACGAGGCCGAGAAGCTGAGGAGCTTGATGGCTTCGAAATTCACGACATCGCCGCCCGTGCGCTTGGTGCAACGGAACTTGATGAAGGGCGCTCCCGTGTACGGATCGCGCAAGATGCGCATGCCCATTCTGTCGACGATCGTATAGCCTTCCTTGAAGTTGCCGAAGGCGACAGAGAAGCTGCCGTTCGCGACGTTCGGCATGTCCTCGCCGAGGACAACCGGGAAGCCGAGCAAGGTTGCCGGCGTTCCCTGTTGCAGGCCGGGTTGCCAGATGTACGCTTGCGTCGAGTTTTCCTTGAACTTGCGGATGGTATCGGCCACGGCGCGCGGCATCACCCACACGGCTTCGGGCTGATAACCGACGCGCAGCTTGTGCATCAGGTCAAAGAGGCAATCGGCAGGATTGCTTGAGGCAAAGCCGCCGCTGACTCCCGTCGGCACATATTGCAAGACGCCCCATGCGCGCGTGGCGTCGTCCGTCGTTTGTGCCGTGTAGCTGGTGAAGCCGCGCGGCATGCCGATGCCGTCGCCGACCACAAACGCGTTGTTTTCGGCGCGCGAGAATTTGGATGCGACTTTGTTGATGAGCCATTCCTCGACGTTAATGAGGGAGTCGTCGAGTAATTTCTGCGTGGCTTTGGGCTGCGCATACAGCTCGTGAACCGGAATGCGGATGCGGCCTATGCCGTTGTCGGCAGTGTCGGAACGCGTGCCGAGCTCGGACACCCATTGGGCGACGGGCTCTGCCGTGTCGCGAAGCATTTCGACGGCTTCCGTCGAGATGTTCATGACCGTGGCGATCTGGCGCATCGGCGTCGTGTCGAATTGGCGCGTTACGATGCGTTCGGACATTTCCGGCGGAACCGTAAAGCCGCCTTCGGCGCTATTGATCACCTCAAGCGCTTTGGATTCATACGTCGCGAGGCCGGATTCGTAGCCTTTGGCGATGTAGGTCAAAAACGCCTGCTTGTGCGCGCTGTCGGGCGCTGCGGACACTCCCGCCTTGTTCGGGCGAAGCATCGAGGTTTTGAGGCTCGTGATGTCGCCCTGGATGGCGTTGATGGATTTGTCCATGCGACCCAACTGTTCGTCGAGCAAAACGTCCGCAGTTCCGCGGTGTTCGATGTCGGCGAGGCGCTGGTCGTTGATGCTTTTGTATTCTTCAAAGGCTCGCGCCAACGTTTCAGTGGCCGAGTTTACTTCGTTCATATCGATCATATATTTCTCCTTATTATAAAATGAGTAGGGGTTACTTACGTTCCGTCAAAGCGCGCGCCGCCTGGCGGAGTCTTTCAGCGGCTTCGGAAGTCGCGGGATGTTTGGGTTTTCCCCGCGAGTCTCCTTTTTTGACGTCGCTGACGCGCGCCGCTTCGTTCGCCGGAAAAGTCACCAGCGAAATTTCAAATAAATCGACGTCGGTGAGAATGCGCGCTTTGCGCTTGCCGTCGATTTTGCTCGACACGACGCGGTAGCCGATGGAAAGGCCAGTCAGCGCGCCGAGTTTGAGAAGCTCGTGCGCCTCCGCGCCTTTTTGCGTGCGCACGGCCAAGCGTCCTTCGACATAAAGGCCGTTTGCGTCTTCATGGACGCTTTGCCAGATGCCAATCGGTTGCGTCGGGTCGTGCATCCACAAAAGCGCCGGCGTGCGGCCTTGCCGACGCCACTTCGCGAGGGTGCGCGCAAACGCGCCCGCCGCGACGATTTCGTTTTGCAGGTCACACTCGCCGAACACGGAGGCGTAGCCCGTAAAAATCCCGTCGCCGCCCAGCGTTTTCACACTGAGGGGGAGGGACATGTGTTTTATGTTCATTTTATTCCCATTCGTTGTTTATAAATTTATTGCGATCTCGTCTCTTGGGCTGCAAATCGCGCTTTTTTTGATTTTCAATGCTCACGTACGCAAGGAAGTACGCTCCGCTTGAAAATCAAAAAAATCACGATTTTCGCCTCAATATCCGAGATCGCAGGGTGGAAATATTTACTTTTTGTTAAGGCTAGCCTCTGCGCGAAAGTATTGATTGACGCGGAATAAACGGCGTATTTGGAGTAAAATGCTCCTTGTAAATTTAGAGGATAAAATTTTGACTATTTCGTTTGACCAATTTTATGTTGAAAACCCGATCCCTGCCGACAGCGATTGGAGTTTTGACGCGCAAAGGCAAAAAGAGCGCTTTATCGAAATCGCCAGCAAGCTGAAGATCGATCTTAAAGAAAACGTCCGAGTTGTCGGAGAATTTTTCTCAAACGGAATCAAGGTGCCCGCCGTCGAATTTAAGCTTCGCGACGGTTCTTCTTTTGTCATCCTTTCAGACAATTTTTTCGAATATGCCGTGTCCGTCGAAAGCGCGCAGCCGCTGAGCCCGAAAGTTTTGGGCAAATACCTGTTTATGCCGAAGGAAAAGTCCGCCAATCCTCATTTGGGTTTTCCGGAAAGCAGAATTCATGGTTCTTTTGACCAAAACCAGAAAAAATTTTCAGCCTATTTCAATAACGACGATCACCTGGATCGGTTTGTCGAGTATTTAGCGGCTGACCCGATTGAGAGATTTTTTATTGAAAATCCTATCGACGAAAATAACAAAGCCGCCAACCTGGCGCGGTTTCAGCGCGAATATTTAAAAGAACTTTCGCGCGAAATGGTCGACGGGCGCGAAGATAAAATAGAGGTTATAGGCGCTCACGAAGCAGAGGGAATTCTTTTACCCGTCGTTCACTATACTCTCCCCAACAATGCGGAATGCATTCTTTGGAATAATTTTCATCATTACGGCGTTAGCCTTAAAGATTCAAATCCCCTTGAGTGGGAAACTTTGCGCGACTTAGGGCTTAAACCCTATGGAATGGGTTCGCACACGTTCGAAAAATTTCCGGAAGGCGTGATTTCTGGATCTCCTTTCCGCGAAAAGAATTTAGGCACGTTTACGGCGATGATTAAAGGCGACAATGCGATGCGGCATTTGGCGCAGCATATTTGCAAGCTCAATCAACAAGAGGCGAAGTGCGCGCAGACGGGGCCGCAGCAACCGACGCAAATTGAGCCTAAAGCGGCGCCGGATAAGCCTTCGCCGTTTAATCCGCAAAAACCGACGGATCAATTGAAGCAATAATAATTCTCCATTCTTCACCCGCGAAACTATCTTAACCATACGGCGAAAAGCTCCGTTTTTTCGCCTTTTCTTTATATTTAACCGGGTGCCTTGTCGTCTTGCGTTTCGGGGATCTGTTTCCATGAGTTTTTAGGCACACCAAATTCCTCGAAAGCTTGGTCAACCGCTATTGCAAAGGTGTCTTGCAAATAATCATAGAGGCCTTTTCCGTTTTCCCAGACATAAAGATAATATCCGGCGCGAGAATCATGCTGAATTTCAAAATGCATGAGAACGGGACAAGATATATCAGCTATCCATTTCATTTTCTTATTCGATCTGTTTCCATGAGTTTTTGGGCACACCAAATTGTTCAAAGGCCTGATCCATGGCTATGGCAAGGGTATCTTGTAGATAGTCATAGATATCTTTCCCGTTCTCATAGACAAAAAGGTAATAACCAAACTGATCCGGCACCCCAGGCGTCAGGCTTGTAAGTTTTTGTTGTTCGATCACAAACTTCATAAGTTTGGGTGATGTGGTTTCTGCTTCCCATTTCATTTTCTTATTCGATCTGTTTCCAAGCGGTTAGGGGAATATGAAACTTTTCCAGCATAAAGCTTTTTGCTTTATCAAGATTCTTTTGTTCCCGATTATAGAGAATTCGGTCATTTTGATAAATGAGGATGCTAAATGTGTCTTGAGGTGCGCTTTCAATCGAATAAATTATAGGCTCTTGTCGTATCGGTTCTGAATTCCATTTTGTTGGTTCCGAATCCGTTTGTTTCCATGTTTCAGGCGGCACGTTGTAGTCTCTCGAAGCCTGATTGACGGCTATGGCGAAAGTATCTTGCAGGTGATCGCGAATGCAGAAATCGCCCATGAACATGTATAGATAATATCCGGCGCGAGAATCATGCTGAATTATGAATCGAAGGGACTGCGGGTTTTTAATATCGGCGATTAGTTTCATGGGTTATTCCTCTTCGCGGAAATAATATCTATGTTGATCTCCGGCGTCCACCCAATCTCCGTTGGGCCTCTCTTTTTGAATATGAAAATGTGGATCGTCGTTGCTGGAGTTGTTGATATCAAAGCGGATTTTCTTGCCGTCTTTCATCATTACTAAGTCTCCATCCCGATTTGTAATCGTTCTGTCAGGTTTTCCGCCGAAATAGTCTTCGATTGCGGCTGCGGCGTCTTGGATTGCGCTCCCGACTTCGTCGCGGGCGATGTTGCCGAGCATGTATCTTATTGCCGAAATGACTGAACCGCCGGAAAGTGCGGCAAGCACAGGCACTATCGTTCGCCATGTAAAAAGAGGGGTAATTGCATCCGGGTATTCGGATTCCGGCGCAGCCTCGCTTCTACCATCGCCGCTATCTTCGCTGCCGCCACCGCTTGTCCATTGGCCGCCGTCGGGGTTTCCGGCGGGGACGCGGGGTTGATTTTCGCTGTATTTGGGGGCGCAGAAGTTTTTTCCCCCTCGGTCGACGTCGCTGTCGCCGGTGTCTTCCTCGTCTCCTCCGGCGACGGGGCTGTAGCCCGCCGCTTCGCGCTTTTCGTTGCGCGTTAAAAATTTCGCCGCGTCGATTTTGCTCCATTGCGCCTGCCGCTTGTCGGTCAGCGCGCTGATGGCGTCGGGGTCGTAGTCCAATTCGGGGCGGTTGTCGTACATGGGGCACAGCCAGTGGTCTATCCCCGCGATCATGCGCGTGATTTGCGGCATGACGGTTTCTTCGTAAAACGCGAGGCGCGCTTGCTCCATGTTCGCGTACGTTTGCGCGTCGGGAATGCCGATGAGCTGCGCCGGAACACCGAACGCGAGCGCGATGTCGCGCGCGGCGTTGTTGCGCCCCGAAAGCCAGTCCATATCCTTAGGCGACAGGCTCATTTCGCGCCACTCAAGGCCGCCTTCCAAAATAAGCGGGCGGCCTGCATTGCGGTCGCCCTGATAGAGTTGCCCCATTTCTTCGCGAAGCCTTTGCAGTTGATCGTCGGTCAACGAGGCGGGGCCTCCGTCTTTCGGCGCATAAACAAGCGCGCCCGAAGGCCGCGCGCCTTGATTGAGCAAAGCCTGATTCCATGCGCCCGACGCGTTATGCTGGTCGATGGATTGCAGCGCCGCTTCCATCGGCGCGAGGCCGTACCAATCGTCAAGCGGGTGAAACTGCTTGATGTGGAGAATGTTCGAGGCTCCCGAAAGCGCGTCGCAAGGCCATGTCGTCGTTTGTCCGTTCACCGTGTACTGATAACCTTGCGGCAGCCCCGTCGCGCCCGGCACCACTTTCATGCGGTCGGGGCGCAGCGCGTAAAGTTCGACCGGCGCGGCGGCGCCGTTGGGGCGTATCGCCTCGACGTACGCGTTGCCGAAAATCTGCAAATTCGCGTAGAGGCTTTCCATAAACGTGACGCCGTCCTGTAACGGGTTCGGATGCGCAAGGAGGTCAAGGAGGGGATGCGCCGCGAGTTCGTTTCCGGCGTCGTCGTACAGAAGCCAAGGCACTGCTGCCGCCGCCGTCGCGATTTGCATGACGCAGCGATACGCGATGACGTTTTTGCGGAAGCCTTCCTCGGCCAGATTATTCATGCGGCGCGGAGTCCATTGCGGCGCGCCCACGTGGCTCCATGCGATCATGGGGCCTGCGGCGCTGGACTTAATTTCCGCGGGGCGCACTTTGTACGCCACAAGATCGAATAATCTCATGTTGGGTCACCTATTGTTACGATTATCGGGACTCATGCGTCGCGCAGACGCGCTCCGCTGGATTCCCGCTTTCGCGGGAATGACGAAGCTATAAAAATCTTATTTTCGGTTCGCCGCGGAAGGTTTCGCTAAGCTCGGTCAGCGCCCAGACCATCGCGTCGACGCGGTCGGGCGAGTTTTCCATTTTGTTATTCGTCGTGAAGGCGCACATCTGGTCTTCGAGCAATTTCAGATTTCCGACGTGGCGGACGCGGCCTTGTTCGTAAAGCGCCGCCACGGGCAGGGCTCGTTCGACCTTGTTGCGCAGCGCGCGGACGGGCTTGAACAACACGTGCGGCGCTTTCTGGCGCAAAATGCGCTCGACCAGCTCACCGCCCGCGTTGACTTCGGCGACGATCATTTGCGCGCGCATGTCGTTGTAAAGCATGATCGCGCGCTCGGCCCACGCGTCGGGCGCGTAGCGTCCCGACCAGTCCGAAAGCACGTAGAGAAGCCCGTCAACCCCGCGCGCAGCTACGATGATTCCGGTTTCGTCGGAGTTCGCGTTGTGCGACAGGGCGGGGTCGACGGCCACGATAATGCGGCGCAATTCGGGCACGGTTTGGACTCGCAGCGCGTCGATCTGGTCGCGATTCCATAAGGCGCCTTCGGTATCGGTCAGAAGTTCCGCGTCCAGTTCCTGTCTGCCCAATCTTGTGCCGCCGTAGCGTTCGTTGAGTTGCTGCAGGATGCACGGCGAAATATTGTCGGCGTTGTCCGCCGTGCGTCCTTTGGTCAGGAGCACGTCGTCGTTCTTGCGTTTGAAGAGTTCTTTCAGCATTTCGGTGTTCCTCGGGGTTGTCGTGATGATCACGCGCGGGTCCTTGCCCAGGCGCAATCCGAACCAAAGTTGGTCGAAGGCGTCGCGTTTTTCCCACGCGCCCAATTCGTCGCACCACACGCGGTGATGCTGCGGTCCGCGCAACCTTTCGGGCTGGTCGGCCGAAAAACATTTGATGCGGCTGCCGTTCGTGAGAACCATCTCGCCCATCGAACGGTTCCATTTCTCGAGGCATGCCGGAGGGATGACTCGCCGGAGGCCGCTGTCGCCCTCGACGCACGTGTCGCGCGTGTCGGCATACGTCGGCGCGATGACGGCGCAGCGCACGCCCGGATTCCACAGGGCGTAGTGTGCGAGGTCTTCAGCCCCTGTTCTCGTCTTTCCCCAGCCACGCCCAGCCAGAATCAGCCAGACTCGCCATTTTCCCGGCGGGGTCAGTTGTTCTGGTCTTGCTTGCCGTAACCAGCGCATTCTGTAAGCGATGGAATGCATATTTGTAGCGGGCAAGCTCCGTAAGGAGTCCATACGCCTCTGTAAAAGCTCGATCACGTTCTTCAGCCTCGTGTTTTTGTTCTTCATCGGTTTTGGGGGGCGCAAATTGTTTGAGTAGGGCTTTGGCGGCTGCCACGCTCGAGGGCGCGACTTCGTTGTTGCTCAAAGCCGTCCGCAAGGCGGCGATGGCCTCGCTGGTGATTTTGGCGTCTTCTGTCGTCATGGTTTTTTTTGTATAGGGTTTCGGTATAAGCGGTCACCTCACCTGCGAAAACTAAGGACTTACTGCGTAAGTCCAAGTTTTCGCTTCCTCTCCCTCAAGGGGAGAGGAAAAATGAAAACAAATCGGATTCCGGATACGCGCTTCGCGCGTTCCGGAATGACGATAGTCATTAGCGGCGTTGTTATTCTTTTTCGGTCTTGTTTATTGAGGGGGCGATTTGGATACAATGCGCCGTGGGTGTGTCAATACGCCATGTAGAATGCTATGTCAAGGGAATTATCACGAAAAAATGAAAAAAACTGTGATACTTCCCTGAGAGCTACATAATAAGGTATCGCTTTTGACAAACCGGACTCCGGGGGCTAGGCTTTTTTAACTATAGAAGTTGTTGATTCGCTTAACCTCGCGATTAGGATGATCGCGTTATCCGAAGCCTAGGACGGGGTAGCCTCCTTGAAGGGGAACCCATGATTGATTCCATTGGCAGTGCCACAAATTTTCCGCCGACCAGCCGCGCCGTCACGCTGACGCAGCCGCATGCGTTGCGCAGCTCGAGCATTCTGACGGCTGTTCAAGCCCAGATGCGGGAGTCGACTGCCGTCGCGCCGGTAAAAGTTTTTTCCGTTCCGGATGCGTCAAAGAGCAACGCAACGTCGTCGATGGCGAGATTGCCGCGCGGGAGCCTTGTCGATTTGCTGGCTTAGGCGCTTCTTCGAAATGACGGAGAAAGAAACCAAGAAAACAAATCGGATTCCGCATAAATTTTCTTTCGCGCTTTTGCGCGAAGAGAAAATTTTGCGGAATGACGAGAGATAAAAAAGCGCGCGTTCCGGAATGACGATGGTTTTTTAACGATGGTGGGGCGATTTTATTTTACGCACGCGGCGACGGCGTAGCCGCACTGATCGTCTTTATTATAAAAATTGGTGGACTTCGGCCCAAGGTATTCGAGGCTCTGCACGACGCCGTTTTTCATTTCGACGACAACAAGGCAGAAGCTTTTTTCATAAGTGCCGGACGAAAGAGCAAACCCTGCCGGGTTGTAGACGCTTCCAGGGTGCTCGCCGTGCCCGTCGGACGAGTAGTATGTCCAGATTTCCGTTTTTCCTTCCTGCTTTTTATCCTTGGGTTCTCCCATGCAGGCCAGCACGGCGCTTTTCGGCATGCCGAGCATGCGGATCTTTGCGTCCGCAGCGTTTTTTTCGCTTTGAACAGTTACGCAGCCCGAAAGCAGGAGGGCAAAGGCGCATGTGCAGAGGAGGCGGGGGCGGAAAATCATGCCCTATTATCCCTCAATCGCGGGCTGCTGTAAACAGGGTTGGTTTGCAGGAAATTGAGATAGATAAAGAGCTATTTAATATAGGACAGGCGAAGCGTTTGCGGAAAGGCTAACTGGGTTCCTATGTGTTGTTTGCATTCTCTGAGGGAGTAGCATCAGGGGAAGCGCCGAGGGGGTGTTGCAACACCCCCTCGGCGGCGCGGACGACGATGGGTTCCTGGGCTTCGAGCCCGCTGTC